>NZ_JBIWPL010000016.1:0-222332 GCF_044768255.1 Kitasatospora sp. NPDC101157
CGGCACCTGGCCCGGGTGTTGCGCGGCCAGGGACCCCGCCATAGTCGGGTGGGGGGGGGGGCCGTCCCCCGCGGCCCCGGGCCCCACGTCCGCAGGCGCTCAGCGGGCGTCGCCCTCCGGCCGGGTCCGGCGGCGGCCGGCCATCCAGACGTAGACCAGGATGCCGGCGAACAGGAACAGCACGCCCTGGTAGACGGCCGCGTAGCCCGCGCCGGCGAGGAGCCACAGCGAGAAGGCGAAGGCGCCGAGGCCGAGGACGGCGTCGCGCACCAGGTGCGGGCCGTCGACCTTCTCGGTGGCGCCGCGGACCAGCCAGTACAACTGGGCGGCGGTGGACAGCAGGTAGGGCACGACGGCGGTGAAGGTGGTGACCAGCACCAGCATGTCGAACGCGCCCTTGGCGCCGCTGGCGAAGTTGGCGACGGTCAGCACCGAGGCCAGGGCCACGCTGACGATCACGCCGAAGGTCGGCACGCCGCGCCTCTCCTTGCCGAAGGCGGCCGGGAACAGCCCGTCCCGGGCGGCCGCGTACGGCGCCTGGGCGGCCAGCAGGGTCCAGCCGTTGAGCGCGCCGGTCATCGAGATGAGCGCGGCGACGGCGATCACCGTGCCGCCCCAGGTGCCGCCGAACATCGCGTTCATCGCGTCCGAGAACGGCGCGCTGGAGTCGACCAGTCGCTGGTGCGCGACGGTGCCGAACACCGCGAGGGTGCCGAGCAGGTAGACCACCGCGGCGCCGCTGGTGCCGAGCACGCTGGCCCGTCCGACGTTGCGCTCGGGGTCGCGGACCTGCCCGGCGCTCATCGCGGCCGACTCCACGCCCAGGTAGCTGAACAACAGGATCGCCGCGGAGGCGGTCATCCCGCCCATCCAGCCCTGGCCGCTGCCGTCGAAGGGCCCGGTGTTCTTCGGGTCGAAGAAGCACAGTCCGCCCACCGAGACCAGCAGCAGCGGGATGAACTTCAGCACCGTGGAAACGAGTTGGACCGCGCCGACGAAGCGGGTGCCGGCCAGGTTGGCCAGCGCGGGCAGCCACTGGAAGGCCAGCGCGGCGGTGATCTCCAGCGGGACGCTGTGGTGCAGCGGCACCAGTACGTCCAGGTAGCCGACGGCGGCCACGGCGAGCGCGGCGTTGCTGACCCAGGTGGTGATCCAGTACGACCAGGCCGAGAGGAACCCGGCGAAGTCCCCGAAGGCCTCGCGGGCGTAGACGTACGGCCCGCCGGTGCGCGGGGTACGGCGGGCCAGCTGCCCGAAGACCAGCGCCAGCGCGATCGCGCCCACGGTGAGGACGGCGAAGGCGAGCAGGCTGACCGTCCCGAACGGCGCCACGGCGGCCGGGATCATGAAGATGCCGCCGCCGATGATGTTGCCCATCACCAGGGCGGTGGCGGTCGGCAGCCCGAAGCGGCGGCCCTTCGCGGGAGCGGGAGCGGGGTCGGGGATGACCGGGTCCGCGCCGGCCGGGCCGCTGGGTCGGGCCGCCTGCCGGGTCGCCTGCCGGGTCGCGGCGGGGCTGGTCTGCATGAGGGTGGTGCGCCTTTCGTGGTCCTGCTCGTGCTCGGTGGAGCGACCGTTCATGCTCGGACCGGGCGGTACCTTGCACCAAATCGACGGGATTTGTTCATCCGGAGCGGCCGATCGCCGCAAGACTTGCGGTCGCACACCCGTCGGACGGGCACTCGTCCGGCGCACTCCGAGCGGCCGTTCGACCCGGAAATGCTGGCGTACGACCGGGTTCGTCCCGACCGTTCGTCCGGCCGGGGGAGATGTGTCACCCGGATGCCCCAGCGCGGTTGCGGCGCGCGCTCCGGTTGCGTGTTCGTGTGCCAGCCTTGGCGCGGCGCCTCCCCGGTGGGGCGCCGCCCGGCCCGTCGATTCGGCTCGAACTGGCCGTCCGGGGGCCCGGGTTGAGGACCACAGAGACGAACCAAAAGGACATCAGATGTCGCTTCGTGGGAACATCCGCAAGCTCGCCGTGATCGTTGCCGTGGCCGGTGCCGTCGTGGCGGTCCCGACCTCGGCGATGGCGGGGGGCCACACGCCGATGCAGTCGCAGGAGTCCGGCCAGAGCCTGGAGTCCGGCTCCGCGGGAGTCGGCCTGTTCGGCCCGCACGCCAACTGGTTCAACTTCCACGAGCACAACGAGAGCGAGAGCGACTGCGGCTGCTGATTCCCACCCGCACCCCGAGCCCGGAGGCCGCCCGTCGGCCCCCGGGCTCGGCGCTGCCCGCCGCCCCCGAGGCCGCCGCTGCGGTGCCGGGAGCCCTCTCAGGCCGGAACGGCCGCCCGCTCGCGCAGCTCCCGCAGCACCGCGATGTCCATCGCGTGCCCGGTGCCGTCCCCGCCGTGCTTGCGGTCCGGGGTCTCCACGAGCAGCGGCACCCCGGCCGTCTCCGGGTGCTCGAACAGCTCGCGGAACGGCTCCGCGCCGATCATCCCGGCACCGATGTTGGCGTGCCGGTCCTTGCGGGCGCCGACCACGTCCTCCGAGTCGTTGGCGTGGATCAGCCGCAGCCGGCCCGGACCGGCCGCCGAGGCCAGCGCGTCCAGCGCGGCCGTCACCCCGCCGGGCACGGCCAGGTCGTGCCCGGCGGCGAAGGCGTGGCAGGTGTCCAGGCAGACGCCCACCTTGGGGTGCCGGTCCAGCGCCTCCACGTACTCGGCCAGCTGTTCCAGCCGCGAGCAGAGCGAGCTGCCCTGGCCGGCGGTCGGCTCCAGCAGCAGCCAGGGCGCGTCGTCGCCGAGCGCGTCCAGCTCGTCCAGCAGCGGCCGGACGTCGGCGCGCACCTGCGCCATCGCCTCGGCCCGCCGCGAGCCGCCGCCGGGGGCCGTGCCGACGGCCGAGCCGGTGTGCAGCACCACGCCGAGCGCGCCGATCGCGTGGCCGCGGTGCAGCGAGTGCCGCAGCGACTCGGCCGAGCGCTCCCGGGTGGCCGGGTTGTCCGAGCCGAAGTTGATCAGGTACGGCGCGTGCACCCAGGCCGGGATGCCCAGCTCGGCACAGGCCGAGCGGAACGCCTCGTCCTGCGCCGGACTGCCGGCCGGAGTGGCCCAGCCGCGGGGGTTGGCCACGAACACCTGCACCGTCTCGGCGCCGACCTTCGCCGCGTACGCCAGACCCGTCCCGGCCAGGCCGCGGCCGGCGACCGGGACGTGGGCCCCGATCGGGTTGCGTCGGGCGGCGGCGGACGGGGCGGGCGCGGTGCTCATGCCCCCGAGGATGCCACGGGCCGGGTCGGCGGCGGCGCGCGGGCCCGTCGTCCCGGCGGACGGGCACGCCACGCCGGGCCGTCCCACCGGCGGCCGACGCCCCGTCAGCCCGGCAGCCCAGCCCTGGTGGCGGCCCCTGCGGAGCGCCCGTACCGTCGACTCGGTCGCACTCACCGTCCGTCACCACCCGCGCACAGCGGGTCGGACCGAATCCCCGAACATCCCGAAGACCGTCCCACCCGTCCCGCCGTCCCCCCACATCACCCGCCCGTCCCACCGCTTCACCCGTCCCACCCGCCGAACCGCAAACCCGCCCCGTCGCGCACGCCGAAAGACAGGTCACCACTCATGTCCATGTGTCGGGTCCACCACCTCGCCGCGGCCACCGCCGCCGCCACCGCCCTGACCACCGCCCTCGCCACCCTGGCCGTCGCACCCGCGGCCCACGCCGCCGGCGGCACCATGCACCTCGTCCGGCCGGGCGACTCGATCCAGCAGGCCGTCGACGCCGCCCAGCCTGGCGACACCGTCGAACTGCTCCCCGGTACCTACCGCGGCAGTGTCCGCATCACCACCCCCGGCCTCACCCTGCGCGGCGCCGGACCGGCCAGCGTGATCACCCCCGGGACCGGCACCGAGAACGCCTGCGCCACCGCCGGCCACGGCGTCTGCGTGGTCGGCACCGAGGCGGCCCCGATGTCCGACGTCACCATCGAGGCCCTCGCCGTCACCGGCTTCGCCAAGAACGGCATCGACGCCAGCGGCACCACCGGCCTGAGCGTCCGCTCCACCTACGTCCACGACAACGGCCAGCAGGGCATCAGCCAGGAGATGTCCACCAAGGCCGCCATCCTCGGCAACCGCGCGACCGACAACGGCCAGTCCGGCGTCTTCCTCGCCAACTACGCCTACCGCGAGGGCGGCGCGCCGGACACCGGGGGCACCGTCGTCGAAGGCAACGAGCTCTCCGGGAACCGGGTCGGCGTCACCGTGCGCCGGCTGCGCGCGCTGACCGTCCAGGGCAACGAGATCAGCGGCAACTGCGCCGGCGTCTTCGTGGTCGGCGACGAGGGCGTGCCCCGCGCCGGCGACCTCGACGTCCGGAAGAACCGGGTCGTCGGCAACAACAAGTTCTGCCCGGCCAACCCGCGCCTCGGCGCCATCCAGGGCGCCGGCATCGTGCTCACCGGCACCGAGGACACCCGGGTCACCGACAACGAGGTCCGCGACAACGCCGGCACGACGGACTTCTCCGGCGGCATCGTCCTGTTCAAGAGCGTCGTCGGCATCCCCAACACCCGGGCGACCGTCACCGACAACAAGCTGAGCGGCAACGGTCCGGCCGACCTCGCCGACCGCGACACCGGCACCGCCAACACCTTCGCCCGCAACACCTGCGCGGTCTCCGAGCCGTCCGGCCGTTGCTGACGCCCCCGATCGGGAAGGACCATCCATGACCACCGCCCCCGTCCACACCACCCCCCAGGCCGCGATGCGGCTGCGCGAGCTCGTCTTCGGCGCCGCCTGCGCCGCCGCCGTCCGCGCGGCCGCCCGGCTCGGGGTCGCCGACGTCCTCGACGACACCCCGGCCGACGTCACCGAACTCGCCGCCCGGCTCGACATCGAACCCCGCCAGCTGCGCCGCCTGCTGCGCGCGCTCACCTGCTACGGGCTCTTCGCCGAGACCGGCGACGACCGGTTCGAGCACACCGAGATGTCCCGACTGCTGCGCGAGGACGCCCCCAACTCCCTGCGGCACATCGCCCTCTGGTGCACCGAGCCGTGGACCTGGGAGGCCTGGCCGAAGCTGGACGAGGCGGTGCGCTCCGGGCGCAACGTCTTCCCCGAGCTGTTCGGCAAGGAGTTCTTCGACTACCTGCACAGCGACGCGGGCGACTCGGCGAAGGTCTTCGACAAGGCGATGACCACCTCCAGCCGGCAGTCCGCCCAGGACTTCGCCGAGTACCTGGACCTCACCGGCATCGACTCGGTGGCCGACATCGGCGGCGGCCAGGGCCACGTGCTGGCCAGCCTGCTGGAGAAGCACCCGGCCCTGCACGGCACCCTGCTCGACCTCCCCAAGGTCGTCGCCGGCGCCGACCCCCGGCTCCAGGACGGCGGCGCCTTCTCGGCCCGCGCCCGCCTCGTCCCGGGCGACTGCCGCCAGGCCATCCCGGTCCGCGCCGACCTCTACATCATCAAGAACATCCTGGAGTGGGACGACGACAGCACCCGCCGCACCCTCGCCAACGTGGTCGCCGTGGCCCGTCCCGGAGCCCGGGTCGTGGTGGTGGAGAACCTGGTCGACAACAGCCCGTCGATGCGCTTCACCACCGCCATGGACCTGATGCTGATGCTCAACGTCGGCGGCGCCAAGCACTCCGAGGAGAGCATGGTCCAGCTGATGGAGGAGGCCGGCCTCGACGTCGTCGCCGTCCGCCCGGTCAACTCCTACCTGCACGCCTTCGAGGCCACCGTCCGGGTCTGACCCGGCGCCGCCCGCGAGGGCGCACGACGACGGCCGCTGCTCCCCGACCCACCGGGGAGCAGCGGCCGTCCGACGTGCCGGCCTCAGGCCTTGTGCGAGGACTCCAGGTGCGCGAAGACCACCACGTTGTCCAGGTAGTCCTTCTTCTTCTTGTCGTACGTCCCGCCGCAGGTGATCAGCCGCAGCTGGGCGTCCGGGGTCTTGCCGTACACCTTCTTGTCGGGGAAGGCGTCCTTGGCGAAGGTCTCCACCGAGTCGACGGCGAACACCGCGACGGTGCCGTCGGCGCGGCTCACCTCGACCTTGTTGCCCGGGGTCAGCAGTCTCAGAAACAGGAACACCGCCGGGCCCTTGGTGGTGTCCACGTGCCCGGCCACGACCGCGCTGCCGAGCTCGCCCGGGGTGACGCCGTCCCGGTACCAGCCGACCAGGTTCTTGTCGTCCGGCGGCGGGGCGTTGAGCTGGCCGGCCGCGTCGAGGGTGAGCTCGGTGAACGGCGCGTCCACGGCGATCTGCGGGATCCGCAGCCGGGTCGGCTTGGAACGCGTGAGCGCGGGTGCGCCCGGGGCGCCGGCGGGCGTCGCCTGCCCGGCGGCGGTGGCCGACGGGCCCGGGGTGGTGGGCGCGACGGCCGCCGGGGGAGCGGCCTGGCCCACGAACGGGCCACCGCCCAGCTCGGTGTCCACCGAGTCGTAGATCAGCAGCAGGCCGACCGCCGCCGCGGCAATCCCGCCGCGCAGCAGCCGGGTCATTCCGGAGCCGGGACCGCCGGTCATTCCTGTCCTCCTCGAAGTCTTCGTCAGGTAACTGCTCCGCAACGGCCCGCCGCCCCCGTGCGCCCCACCCCGGTTGGGGGAGGCGCCCAGAGGCGGCGGTATCAGGCGTCAGACCGCGGCGGAACCGGACGCGCGACGCCCGCGGCGCAGCGCGTACGCGCCGGCCCCGAGGCCGCCGATCAGCAGCACGGCACCGGAGGTGAGGCCACCGCCGGTCAGCGCCATGCCGCCACCGCCGGTGTGCACGCCACCGTGCGGGCTGCGCTCGTCACCCCGGCCCTCGTTGCCCCGGCCCTCGTTGCCGCGACCCTCGTTGCCGCGGCCCTCGTTGCCGCGGCCCTCGTTGCCCCGGCCTTCGTTGCCGCGGCCTTCGTTGCCGCGGCCCTCGTTGCCCCGGCCTTCGTCGCCGCGGCCCTCGTTGCCGCGGCCTTCGTTGCCGTGACCCTCGTTGCCGTGGCCCTCGTTGCCCCGGCCTTCGTCGCCGCGGCCTTCGTTGCCCCGGCTGTCGTTGCCCCTGTCGGACTGCTTCTCCTGCCAGGTGAGGTTCTTGGCCTGGTCCGAGGAGGAGCCGTCGGCGAAGGCCATGGGGGTGCCGACGGTGAGGAGGGCGGCGACAGCCGCTCCGGCGAGCAGCGTGCGTGCAGAACGCATGAGGATGATCCTTTCGACGCGCGGACCGCGACCGCCGGCGGGGTGCCGGTCATGGGGATTCGCGGGAAGTGGCGTCTGATCCACCGTCAACCACGCCGGGGCTGCGTGCCACCGGAGAGTGGCCACTCGGGCACGGAAAGTGAGCCCTTCGGGTGGTGCCTTGGCTGTGTTCACCCGACTGCCCCGGTGATCCGGGTGAACCTGCGGCGGTGCTGAGTGGTACGGGTGCGCACCGGGCTATCCGGCCGTGCATCCGGGCCGCGGCCCGGTGATCCGACCGTCCACCCGGTCGCGCGCATCCGACCGCGCGCACCCGGCCGTCCACCCGGTCGCGCGCACCCGACTGTCCATCCGACCGTCCACCCGGTCGCGCGCACCCGACTGTCCACCCGGCCGTCCACCCGGTCGCGCGCACCCGACCGTGTACCCGGCCGCGCGTCCCGGCCGCCCCTGGGCACGCACATGGGGCCGCCCCCGGCCGCGCGCCCCGGCCGCCCCCGGCCGCGCGCCCCGGCCGCCCCCGGGCACGCACATGGGCCCGCCCCCGGCGCACGGCCGGGGGCGGGCCCAGACGGGACCGGGTTCAGCGGTCCCAGCGGTAGAACTCTCGTGCCATCGCGTCCTTCGGCTCGCGCCAGGTGGCCGGGTCGTAGGCCTGGACGAATGCGGTCAGGCGGTCGCTGACGCTCCGGAACTCCGGGTGGCCGAGGACCTTGGCCACGGCCGGGCCCGGCGGGCGGTCGGCCTCGATCAGGTGCAGGTAGATGTCGCCGAACTGGAACAGGCTGCGGCCGGTGACGCCGATCAGGTGCGGCAGTTCGCCCCGGTCGGAGTCGGCGAACACCTCGGCGATGTCCGGGGCGGCCCCGGGCTTCATCCGGGCGACGATCAGGGCGCGGTGGGTGTCGGTCACTGCTCGGCCGCCCGCTTCTCGACCTTCTCGCGGATCAGCTGCATCTGGATCCGGGAGTTCCTGTTGATGTGGTCGGTCATGCCGTCGTCGTTCACCGGGGCGGTGGGCTTCATCGCGAAGTCCTGGATCCAGCGCATCCTGGTGCCGGCCGGGACCTCCGCGTACTCCCAGCGGATCTCCATGAACTCGAACGGGCCGGGCTCGACCCGGCGGGCCGTGACGGCGAGCGAGGAGCGGTCGGTGGTGCGCTCGGAGACCCAGCTCCAGACCTTGCCGTTCTCGTCCGGGTGCATGGTGAGCCGGAACCGCACCCGGTCGCCGTTGCGCTCCAGCACCTCGACCGAGGCGTACTCGCTGAACAGCTCCGGCCAGTTCTCCAGGTCGTTGGTCATCTCCCAGACCAGGTCGAGCGGAGCGTTGATGATGATCTCGTTGTCCGTGTGTCCGGGCATCTCAGGCGCCTGCCTTCGCGGAAAGGGAGCTGTTGACCAGCTCCATGAACTCGGCCGGGGTCTTGGCGGACTCGGCGCCGGAGGTGACCTTGAGGCTGTGGCGGTTCTCCAACTCGCCGACGACGCCGAGCAGCCCGAGCGAGTCGACGCCGAACTCGTCGAACTGGGCGCCCGGCTTCTCCAGGTCCTCGGGGGCGACGGTGACGCCGGCCCGGGCCTGGAGCAGGGCGGCCAGCTCGGGATAACTGAGGGTGTTGCTCACGGGTTTCCCTTCCAGGGTGCAGCGGATCGGGGATAAGGGGGGATTCAGGACGGCTCCGCGCGCCGGAGCACCAGCGCGGAGTTGGAGCCCATCAGCCCGCGGCTGAGCACCAGCGCGGTGCGCAGTTCGGCCGGGCGGGCGCGGCCGGTCACCAGGGCGAGGTCGTGGCAGACCTCGGTGACGTTGGGGGTGGGCGGCAGCACGCCGTCCTCCATGGCCAGTACGGCGGCGGTGACGTCCAGCATCGGGGCGCCGCAATAGGCCCTGCCGGTACCGGACTTGGGAGCGGTGACCGGGACGCGCTCGGCGGCCGGGCCGAGCGCGTCGGCCAGTGCCAGGGCCTCGGCCCGGTCGGCGGCGGGAACGCCGAGGGCATCGGCGAAGACCACGTCGACCTCCTCCGCCGCGATCCGGGCCTCGTCCAGCGCCGTCCGGATCGCGGCGGCCAGCCCCTCCCGGGACTCCTCCCAGCGGGAGGCGCCGGTGAAGGTGGCGCCGTGCCCGGCCAGGTACGCCCGGACGTTGGCGCCGCGCCGCAGGGCCGCCTGCTCGTCCTCCAGCAGCAGCATGGCGCCGCCCTCGGCGGGGGCGAAGCCGCAGGCCTGCGCGGTGAACGGCAGGTAGGCCGCCTCCGGCCGGTCGGCCAGGCTCAGCTCGGGGTAGCCGAGCTGGCAGACCATGGAGTACGGCGCCAGCGGGGCCTCGGCGGCGCCGACCACCACGGCGTCGGTGCCGCGCTCGACCGAGCGGGCGGCGTGGGCGACGGCGTCCAGGCCGCCGGCCTCGTCGCTGGCGACCACCCCGCACGGGCCCTTGTAGCCGCCGCGGATCGAGATCTGGCCGGTGCTGGCCGCGTAGAACCAGGCGATGGACTGGTACGGTCCGACGAACCGCGGCCCCTGGCCCCAGAGTTGCTGGAGCTCGCGCTGGCCGAACTCGCCGCCGCCGGAGCCGGCCGCGGTCACCACGCCGACCGCGTAGGGCTGTTCGGGGTCGGGCCGGAACCCGGCGTCCGCCACCGCCAGGTCGGCGGCCGCCATCGCGTAGTGGGTGAAACGGTCGGTCTGTACGAGGAAGCGGCTGTCGATCACCGACTGCGGATCGAAATCCCGCACCTCGCCCGCGACTCTGAGCGGCATGTCGGTGCAGCCCTCGCGGGATATCCGGTCGAGGACGCTCACGCCCTGCCTGGTGGCCTTCCAGAAGGCGTCGGCACCGACGCCGTTCGGCGCCACCACGCCGAGGCCGGTGACCACCGCCCGGCGGCCCTGCTGACGTGACGTCATGGCATTCACCCCGTTCTGTTGAGCACGACGGCGGACTGGAATCCGCCGAATCCGCTGCCGACCGAGAGGATGTGGCTCAGCGGCAGCTCACGCGCGGTGCGCGGCACGTAGTCGAGATCGCACTCCGGGTCCGGCGTCTCGTAGTTGGCGGTGGGCGGCACCACGCCGTGGGCCAGCGCCAGGGTGCAGGCGACCACCTCGATCGCGCCGATCGCGCCGAGCGAGTGCCCGACCATCGACTTGATCGAGCTCATCGGCGTCTCGAAGGCGTGGTCGCCCAGCGAGCGCTTGACCGCGGCGGTCTCGTGCCGGTCGTTCTGCTTGGTGCCCGAGCCGTGCGCGTTGACGTAGTCGACGTCGGTGCGGTTGACCCGGGCGTGGTCGAGCGCGTGGTCGATCGCCCGGGACATCTCCAGCCCCTCCTTGGTGAGGCCGGTCATGTGGTACGCGTTGCCGAAGGTGGCGAAGCCGCCGACCTCGCCGTAGATCCGGGCGCCGCGACGGCGGGCGTGCTCCAGCTCCTCCAGCACCAGGACGGCGCCGCCCTCGCCGAGGACGAAGCCGTCCCGGTGGGCGTCGAAGGGGCGGGAGGCGTGCTCCGGGTCGTCGTTGCGCTCGCTGGTGGCCTTGATGGCGTCGAAGCAGGCGACGGTGATCGGCGAGATCGGGGAGTCGGAGGCGCCGGCGACGCAGATGTCGGCGCGCCCCTCCTCGACCGCCTGGAAGCCGTAGCCGATCGCGTCCAGGCCGGAGGTGCAGCCGGTGGAGACGGTCTGCACCGGACCGTGCGCGCCGACCCGCTCGGCCACCGCGGAGGCCAGCGTGCTGGGCGCGAAGGCCCGGTGCAGCTGCGGCTCGGCCTGGCGGTGGTCGACGTCCCAGCGCGCGCCGCTGGCGCTGACCAGGGCGTAGTCGTGCTCCAGCCGGGTGGTGCCGCCGACGGCGGTGCCGAGCGAGACGGCGATCCGCCACGGGTTCTCGGCGGCCAGGTCCAGCCCGGCGTCGGCGACCGCCTCGGCGGCCGCGACCATCGCGAACTGCACGTAGCGATCCGCCCGTTGGACCTCCTCGGGGCCGAGTCCGTGGGCCTGCGGGTCGAAGTCGCACTCGGCCGCGATCCGGGAGCGGAACTCGGTCGGGTCGAAGAGCGTGATGCCCCGGGTGGCGGTGCGGCCGGCCGTCAGGAGGTCCCAGAAGGCCGGGATCCCGATCCCTCCGGGCGCGACCACACCGATCCCCGTGACGGCGACGCGCCGTGTCACGAGCCCACCTTGGCGTGTTCCGGCGGGCCGGAGGTGGCCGACTCCTCGGTGCTGACGTGACCGAGGTCGGGACGCGGGGCGAGCGGGCCGCAGTGGAAGACCATCCGGGCCTCGGTCTTGCCGACGTTGCGGAAGCGGTGGCGCATGTTGATCGGGATCATCAGGCCCTGGTCCGGCTTGAGCGGGTGCGCCTTCCCGTCCAGGTCCACCTCCAGGTCGCCGGAGACGACGAACACGAACTCCTCGGAGTACGGGTGGTAGTGCTCGTTGATCTGCTCCCCGGGCTTGATGATGGCCAGGCCCATGAAGCCGCTGGTCGCCCCGCAGCTGGGAGGGGTGAGCATGGTGCGCAGCTCGGCGCCGTGGCGGCGGTTCTCCGGGGCCTCGTCGACGTTGATGATCCTCGGGTACGGCGTGGTCATGATGGTGTTCCTCCGGTGGGGTCGGCTGGGCGTCAGTCGCTCAGCGAGCTGCGGTCGGTGACCGGGCTCATGGCCCGGGCGGCGAGGAAGGCGCTCAGACCGGCGACGGTGCGCAGGTCACCGTTCGGGCCGAGCTGCAGCATCCCGGCCAGCTCGGCCGCCTCCTGGTCACCCGCCACCCCGAGCGCGGCGGCCGGGTCGGCCTCGGCCGGCACCCGCAGGTCGACCAGGCGCACCACGATGTCGTCACGCTGGAAGACGGTGGCCGCCGCGACCGGGCCGGTCGGGTCGGCGGTGGCGAGGTTGTCGTGGTCGAAGAGCAGCTCGGCGACGGCCTGCCCGCGGCCCGGGCGCACCGGGTAGAGCACGGCGTGCCGGTGCAGCCGGCCCGAGGCGGGGGAGCTGGCGATCGCCTGGTGCCGGGCGGGCAGCGCCGCCTTGGCGAAGAAGGCGCGGGCGGACTGCGGGTCGCCCAACTGCCGGGCCTCCTCCAGGTACGGGTTGAGCTCCTCCTCGACCGCCCGCACCTCGGGCTGCATCGCCACGTGGCGCAGCGCGTCGCCCAGGTTGCCGATCACCTCGACGGCCCGCACCACCCGGTTGCCGTGCATGAACAGGGAGGTGCGGTGCAGCCGGGTGTGCTCGTCGACCTCGGCCTTGGGGGAGGTGTACGCCGAGAGGATGCGGGCGACCTCGGCCTCGCTGCCGGGCTTCACCGTGAAGGTCAGCGCGTGGCGCACCACGCCGTCCGGGCCGGGCTCGGCCCTGGGCGGGCCGACGTGTCCGGCGGGCTCGCTGCGCGGCATGCCCGGCGGCACCTCGATCGGCGCCCGGGTGCCGGTGGAGCCGGCCGCGGAGGTCTGGCGCAGGACGGCGTAGCGCAGCGAGCGGAAGTTGTCGCTGACGCAGCCGTGCATCGGCTTGACCATCTCGCGGTGGGCGGGGCTGTCCACCCACTCCAGGAAGGTCTCCTGGTCCTCCCACTCGCTGGTGATCAGCCACTGGCGGGGGTCGTTGATGGACTGGCACAGCTGGTCGCTGACGTGGCCGGGCACCGCGGCCACCTGGTGGCGCAGCTGCTCGTAGACATCGAGGAAACGCTGCTGGGCGCCGTCCTGGATCTCCAGCATCAGCACCACCCTCAGCCGGGTGTCGGACTCTTCGTGCTGCTTCGGCTGCGGTTCGGACAGAGTTGTCATGATCCACTTTCTGCTCTCGGCCGCTCGCGGCGGGCCCTTGACGGCCGCGTCCGGCGGGTGCTCCCGGCCTGGGGGAGGGGGTGCGGTGGCGGTCGGCCCGGGCTCGGGGCCTGTCTTCGAACCCCCGTCTGCGGGGCTTCGGGCGGACGACGGGAGTTCGAAGACAGGCCCCTGGGCGCCAGGCCTGAGGTCGATCGTGAGCGGCCCACCGGGCGCGGCGCGAGATTTGCGGGCCATCCGGGCGAAGAGGCGGCACAGCCCCCCTCGGGTGGGGGATGGAAGAGCGGGGCCCCGGGCTGAGCGGGCCCGTCGAGGGCGGCGCCGAGTCCAGCTTCCGGGCCGCGGAATCCCCTTACAGGGTGGAGCAATTGATGAATCCGAAGGTTGACGACCGGGTGCCGGTCCTGATCGTGGGCGGCTCCCTGGTCGGGCTGTCGGCCTCGCTGTTCCTCGGCCGACTGGGTGTCAGGCACCTGCTCGTCGAGAAGCACGCGGACACCTCGCATCACCCGCGCGGACGAGGCAACAACGTCCGCACGATGGAGCTGTACCGGGTCGCCGGGATCGAGCCGGCGATCCGCGAGGCGGCCTCGGTACTCGCCCCGAACCACGGCATCCTCCAGGCACCCTCGCTGACCGGCGAGGAGCAGGAGTGGCTGTTCCGGGAGATCGACCCGGGCGGCCGACTCGCCCGGTTCAGTCCCAGCGGCTGGTGCCTGTGCAGCCAGAACGACCTGGAGCCGGTGCTGCTGCGCGCGGCCCGCGAGCTCGGCGGCGACGTGCGCTTCAGCACCGAGCTGGTCTCCTTCGAGCAGGACGCCGACGGCGTCACCTCCGTGCTGCGCAGCAGGGAGACCGGCGAGGAGCGGGTGGTGCGCTCGGAGTACCTGGTCGCCGCGGACGGCCCGCGCAGCCCGGCCCGGGTCCGGCTCGGCATCGGCCAGACCGGCAAGGGCGAGCTGTTCCACAACGTCAGCATCACCTTCCGCGCCAAGCGGCTGGCCGAGGTGGTCGGCGACCGGCACTTCATCGCCTGCTACCTGACCAACCCGGAGGCGGACGGAGCGCTGCTGCCGGTGGACAACCAGACCGAGTGGGTCTTCCACGCGCCCTGGCACCCCGAGCACGGCGAGCCGCTGGAGGCCTTCACCGACGAGCGCTGCGAGCGGCACATCCGCACCGCCGTCGGCCTGCCCGAACTGGACGTCGAGGTGACCGGCCGGGCGCCCTGGCACGCGGCCGAACGGGTCGCCGAACGGTACGGCGTCGGCCGGGTCTTCCTCGCCGGGGACTCCGCCCACGAGATGTCCCCGACCGGCGCCTTCGGCTCGAACACCGGCATCCAGGACGCCCACAACCTGGCCTGGAAGCTGGCCGCCGTGCTGTGCGGCTGGGCCGGGCCCGGCCTGCTGGAGACGTACGGGCAGGAGCGCCGCCCGGTCGCCGAGGTCACCAGCGAGCGCGCCTCGGCCCGCTCCGCCGAGCACAGCCACCCCGGCTACGCGGTGGTCCCGGGCGTCGGCCGCCAGGCCGGGGTGCTGGCCGTGGCGCTCGGCTACCGCTACCCGCGCGGCGCGGTGCTCGGCACCGACCCGGCGGGCGCCG
This sequence comes from Kitasatospora sp. NPDC101157, assembly GCF_044768255.1. Classification (NCBI taxonomy): domain Bacteria; kingdom Bacillati; phylum Actinomycetota; class Actinomycetes; order Kitasatosporales; family Streptomycetaceae; genus Kitasatospora; species Kitasatospora sp. NPDC101157. Next base: position 14,530 of record NZ_JBIWPL010000016.1, read on the forward strand.
TCGTCCCGGAGACCTTCGAGTCGAACGGCGAGCCGGGCAGCCGCGCCCCGCACCAGTGGCTGCTGCGCGCGGGCGTACGGCTGTCCACGCTGGACCTCTACGAGCAGGCGATGGTGCTGCTCACCGGCCCCGAGGGCACGGCCTGGCAGCAGGGCGCCCGGCGGGCGGCCGACCGGCTGGCCGTCCCGCTGGACGCCTACCGGATCGGCGACGGCGCCGAGGACGACCTGGCGCCGGAGCCCGGCACGGACTTCGCCGCGCTGCACGGACTGGAGCCCGGCGGCGCGCTGCTGGTGCGCCCGGACGGCTTCGTCGCCTGGCGTTCGCCCGGGCCGGCCGCCGACCCGGAGGCCGAGGTGGAGGCCGCGCTCCGGGCGGTGCTGGACCTGTAGGGGCGCACGCGGACGGGCCCGCCGGTCGACTCAGCGACCGGCGGGCCCGTCCCGTCAGGTGTCGGTGATCAGGTGATCACGTGATGGCGTGACCAGGTGATCGGGTGGTCAGTGCCCGCCGGCGTCCACCACCTCGACGTCGGCGACCTCGCGCTCGATGTCCTCGGCGGGCAGGGCGACCCGGATCGCCCAGTAGTAGATGCCCAGCGAGAACGCCGCCACGAGCCCCATGTCGTACCACATCGGGATCCGGCCGGCGCCGTCGCCGAAGCCGCCCTGCCAGGAGATCAGGCCGAGGCCCACCAGGTAGACCGGCAGCCACTGGGCGGCCTTCCAGTTGAGCCGCGGCGCGTTCGGCAGGCCCTTCTTGATCGCGTACGCGGCGTAGCCGCCGAGCAGGGCGTAGCCGAGCACGATGGCCAGGCCCAGGCGGGACAGGGTCTGCCAGCCGGCCCAGTAGATGATCAGGCTGGCGACCACGAACGAGGCCGGGGAGATCACGTTGCCCAGCGGCAGGCGGTAGGAGCGCTCACGGTCGGGCAGCCGGCGGCGCAGGGCGCCGAAGGCCAGCGGGGCGCCGGCGTACATCAGCACGCTGGCGGAGGTGATGAAGCCGACCAGCTGCTGCCAGCTCGGGAAGGGCAGGAAGCAGATTACGCCGGTCACGAAGGACAGGATCAGGCCGAACCAGGGCACGCCGTTCTTGTCCAGCTGCTCGAACTTCTGCGGCGCGTAGCCGTTGCGGCTCAGGCCGTAGGAGATGCGCGAGGTGGAGGTGGTGTAGATCAGGCCGGTGCCGGCGGGGGAGATCACCGCGTCGGCCTTCAGCACGTAGTACAGCCAGCCGAGGCCGACCAGGGTGGCCAGACCGGCGAAGGGGCCGTCGATGCCGGGGAAGTCCAGGTTCGCCCAGCCGTTGGCGAAGGCGGTGACCGGCAGCGCGCCGATGAAGACGACCTGCAGCAGGGTGTAGATCAGGGTGCCGATGGCGACCGAGCCGAGCACGGCGCGGGGGATGTCGCGCTTGGGGTTGCGGCTCTCACCGGCGATCTGGATGGCCTGCTCGAAGCCCAGCAGGGCGAAGATGATGCCGCTGGTGCTGATCGCGGCGAGCACGCCCTTGGCGCCGAACGGGGCGAAGCCGTGGGAGGTGAAGTTGGAGCCGTGGAAGCTGGTGATCGCCAGCATGAAGATCGTGAGCAGAGGAACGAAGATCTTCAGCCAGGTGGCGATGCTGTTGGTCCGGGCGAGGACCTTCACACCGAGGAAGTTGACCGCGACGAATACCGCCATCAGCGCGGTCGCGACGATGAACCCGCTGGTGGTGAGGGTGCCGTTGGCGTTCTGCAGCCCGCTGGCCCAGGGCGCGTCCTTGGCGTAGCCGATCATGGCCTCGACCTCGATCGGTGCCACGGTGGCCGCCTGGAGCCAGGAGAACCAGCCGAAGGACATGCCGGCCAGGCCGCCGAAGGCGTAGTGCGGATAGCGAGCCGTGCCGCCCGAGACCGGGAAGAGCCCGCCGAGCTCGGCGTGCACGAGCGCGAGCAGCACGATCCCTACGGCGCCGATGCCCCAGGAGATGACGGCTGCCGGTCCGGCGGCGGTGACGGCGCTCTTGGCGCCGAAGAGCCAGCCGGAGCCGATGATCGAGCCGACCGAGGCCCACATGAGGCCGACGAGTCCGACGTGGCGCTTGAGCGACCGGTGCGCGGTCCCGGCGGTGCCGGAGCCCTGGTCGGGCGGCGAGATCTGGTTGAGGGAAGCCATGGGCGATCTCTCTGTGTGTGGGGGCTCCGGGGGGTGGTCGGAGCGCGGAGAGTTGCCACACAGTAGGGCTATTCAGAGACCTCTGCACAGATTTCATTACTGAATGTTTACTTTCTTTACCTGATATCCGTGCAGGTAGGAGGCATTCTGTTCAGTTGTCTGTTACGTGACTGGTCAGTAGGTCCGCCATCTGAGCGGGAATTGAGCTTCGCGATTCGATCATGCATCCTTGACCACCCCGGGCGTTTATGAGAATGACGGCCACTGCATAGTCATTCCGCCGGGCGCCCGGGGCTCCCCTGACGGAGTGTCAAACCACCAGGTCGGAGGGGTCGGTGTTGGCGCCGCAGAGCAGCACGGCGATGCGCTCGCCCTCCACCCGGTCCAGGGCGGCCAGCGCGGTGGAAGCCGCGTACTCCACGGCGATCCGGCGGTCCTCCCAGAGCCGGCGGCGGGCCGCCACGATGTCCCCGTCCTCCACCAGGACCGAGCGCACCCCCTCGTAGCCGGCCGACGCCCCGGCCGCGTGCACGGCGAGCGCGGTGGCCCGGCGGGCGCCCAGCGCGTCCTGGGCCACCGAGGCCACCGGGACGTCCACCGGGCGACCGGCCGCCAGCGCCGCGTTCAGCGCCCGGCTCCCGGCCGGCTCCACCGCGACCACCCGCACCCCGTGCTCGCGGGCCGCCACCGCCACCCCGGCGAACAGCCCGCCGCCGCCCACCGACACCACCACCGTGTCCAGGCCGGGCACCCTGGCGCGGATCTCGTCCAGGACCGTCCCCGCACCCGCCGCGATCAGCGGGTGGTCGTACGCGTGCGAGGCCAACGCCCCACTGCCGGAAGCGAATTCCTCGCAGGCCGCCAGCGCGTCCGCGTACTCCCGGCCCACCAGCCGCACCTGCGCCCCGTACGAGCGCAGCCGGTCCAGCTTCACCGGCGAAGCCGTCTCCGGCAGGAACACCGTGGCCCGGACGCCCAGTTCACGCGCGGCCCAGGCACACGCGAGCCCGGCGTTGCCGCCCGAGGCGATGGTCACCCCGGCCGGTGGCAGGGTGCCCGCCTCGGCGTGGGCGAGCAGGAAGTTCTGCGCACCACGCGCCTTGAAGCTGCCGGTGTGCTGCAGGAACTCCAGCGCCAGCCACGTCCTGCCGCCGTCGTCCCCCGGCGCCACCGCGACCGGCCGCACCCGCCCGGCGATCCGCCGCCCGGCGGCCTCCACCTCGTCGTACGTCAGCTGCTCCATCGTCGGCTCCTTCGCGCGCGGGGTACGGATCGGTCGTCCGGACCGACCGTAGTGCGGCGGAAGGGGCCCGAGAAGATCGCCGACGGGCGGGCGTAGCCTGGACCCGTGCGTTTTGTGATCCTCCCCCCGCCGGCCCGCTAGCGGGCGGCGCAACACCTGGACCCGGCCGAGCGGGAGAGCCCCTCGGTGCCCGGGGCGATGGTTGCTGCCCGCGTACCCAGCGGACCAGAACCGGCGAACCATCGTGGAGTACGACGCATGACCTCGCACGCCGCCGTGCCGTTCCGGCACGGCCTGTTGTCCATTTCCGCCGCCGCCGTCGCCTGGGGGGTGGGCGGAGCCGTGGCCGCACTGCTGATGCGCACCAGCGGACTCGGCCCGGTGGCCGTCTCCTGCTGGCGCTTCGGCGTCGCGGCCCTCTGCCTGGCGCTGCTGCCCTCGGAACGCCCTTCCGGGAAGCCCGGATCCACCGTGCTGACCGGCCTCGGGCTGGCCGTCAGCCAGTGCGCCTACTTCGGCTCCGTGCACTACGCGGGCCTCGGGCTGGGCACCCTGATCACCATCGGGGCCGGACCGGTGCTCACCAGCCTCGGCGCCCACCTGCTGCTCGGCGAACGCCTCACCCGGCGGTCGGCGGCCGCCGTCCTGCTCGCCCTCGGCGGGCTCACCCTGCTCGTCGCCGCACCCGCCGCCGGACCGCGCCCGGCACTGGGCGCCGCCCTGGCGGTGCTCGCGGGCGCCGGCCAGAGCGGACTCACCCTGTGGGCCCGCGGCGGCGGCTCGGCCCGCGCGAGCACGGGCGCCTTCACCACCGGACTGCTCTGCCTGCTGCCGTTCGCGGCGCTCCAGGGCCTGCTGCCGACCCTCGGCCGGCCGGCGCTGACCGGCGGCGCCCTGATCTTCCTCGGAACCGTGCCGACGCTGCTCGCCTACCGCTGGTACTTCAGCGGCCTGACGAGCGTGCCGGGCACCACCGCGTCGGTACTGGTCCTGCTGGAGCCGGCCACCGCGGCGGTGATCGGCGTCCTCTTCCTCGGTGAGCCCTTCACCCTGGGACTGGCGGCAGGCTCCGCACTGCTGCTGGCGGCGATCGCGGCACTGACCCGGCCCTGACGGGCTGCGGAGCCGCAGGCACGCCCCACGGTGGCGGTGCCTGCGGCTCTCGTGCCTGCGGCTGTCGTGCCTGCGGTTGTCGTACCTTCCGCCTCGCGGCCTCGCGGCGCCGGGCCTGCGCTGGGCGTCGGCCCCGGGCCGGTGGGCACCCGGGGTTCCGGCCTCGGGCGGCTCGGGGCCTTCGCGGTCGTCCCTCGCCGGGCCGGCGAGGTGTGCACCCGGGCGGGCGAGCTGTGGTCGCCGGGCGTCGGCTGCCGTGCTGTCGTGGCGGCATGAAAACCTCACGCGCGGCCCGGGTGGCCGTCACGACCGCGATCGCCGTCCTCCTCGCCGTGGGCGCCGCAGCGCCGGCCGCGTATGCGGCGGCGAGCGGTCGGCGCGACGTCACCGCCGACACCTGTCGGGCCGCGGGCGGCCACGTGGAGGGCAGCGGCTACTGCGTGGACGCGAGCGGCGAGGACGCCTGGGGCGCGGAGATCGACGGCCAAGCGGTCAACCCGGACCCGCGCCCCGGTTTCGAGTGAGGCACGGCGGGCGCCGGCCTCCGGTCGCGCCGACGGTGTGGTCCGGGCCCGCCGCGCACGGGTGCGGGGCGGGCCCGGACCACCGGGGACAGCCTCTCCGGTGAGGGCCGGGGGCGGCCGGGCGGCGGGCTACGGCACCGGTCGCAGGGTTACCGGGGCCGGGGTCAGGGCGCGCAGGACCAGGTCGATGCGGACCTTCGCGGCGCCCGCGCGGTGCAGGGCGGCGGCGACGGCCCGGAGTTCCTCCGGGCCGGTGCAGACGAGGCGGAGTTCCAGGTCGGCGTCGCCGGCGAGGGCGAGGCCGCTCTGTACGGCGGGGAACTCCGCCGCGAGGCGGTCGAAGTCGAGCGGGACCGGTCCGTGGCTGATCCGGGCGATGGCGTGCAGGGCCCGGGCCCGCTCGGGGCGTCCCGGGGCGGGGGTGAAGCCGCCCGGGACGAGGTGGAGGGGGGCGGTCACCGGTGCTGGAGCTGGGTGGCCGGGGCCGGGGCGGGTGCGGCGGCGGGTGCCGTGGCGGAGGCGGGGACGGGCGGTGCGACCAGGCGGGGGTCGAGGACCAGGGTGTCGACGCCGAGCGGGCCGGTGAGGGTGCGCAGGGCGGGCTCGCCGAGTTCGGTGTAGGCCTGCTCCGGCCCGAGGAGCGCCGCGAGGGCCTCGGGGCTGCTGAACCCCACCGCGCAGCGGCGGCCGTCGCGGGTGCGGAAGAGGCGGAGGGTGGTGGTGCTTCCGGTGGCGTTGGTGGTGACCGGAACGTGCCAGACGACGCGGGCCATGCGGATGCTCCCGGTTGGGGTGGTGGTGGCTGCCGGAACTGCTCTGCCCCGACGCTAGGTCGGGTCGGGCCGCGCGTCGCCGGTCCTGACGCAGCGTTGACCGAATGGAGTGGTGCATTGACGCACTCCTGACACCCGACTCATTCGATTGGACTACGCCTGTGTCCCGGGCAGCCGAACATCGCCCGACGGTTTCCGGAACACCGGCCGTCCGTCGCCTGACCGGGACGGTCCAGGAGCCCTCCGCTTGCCCCCGGGGCGCTCGCGGACGACGGTGGAGTCGGCCCTCCCGGCGCCGCCGGATCCGACCGGCGCACGCTCCGGGGCGGGGGTAGGTGGAGCGAGGGGCCCGGGACGAGATATCTTGACGTCAAGACGTTGGAGACGTGAAGCGGAGTACCGATGACTGACTCGACCATCATCTATACGCACACCGACGAGGCTCCGGCCCTGGCGACCTACTCGTTCCTGCCGGTGGTCCAGGCCTACGCCTCGACGGCGGGTGTGCGGGTGGAGACCCGTGACATCTCCCTGGCCGGGCGGATCATCGCCAGCTTCCCGGAGCGTCTGACCGAGGACCAGCGGATCGGCGACGCCCTGGCCGAGCTGGGCGAGCTCGCCAAGACCCCGAGCGCCAACATCATCAAGCTGCCGAACATCTCGGCCTCCGTGCCGCAGCTGAAGGCCGCCATCGCCGAGCTGCAGAGCCAGGGCTACGCCCTGCCGGACTACCCGGACGACCCGCAGACCGACGAGGACAAGGACGTCCGCGCCCGCTACGACAAGGTCAAGGGCAGCGCCGTCAACCCGGTCCTGCGCGAGGGCAACTCGGACCGCCGCGCCCCCCTGTCGGTCAAGAACTACGCCAAGACCCACCCGCACCGCATGGGTGCCTGGACCTCCGAGTCCAAGACCAACGTCGCCACCATGGGCGAGGACGACTTCGCCAGCACCGAGAAGTCCGTGGTGATCGAGGCCGACGGCGCCCTGCGCATCGAGCTGGCCGGCCAGGACGGCACCACCACCGTGCTGCGCGAGAAGGTCCCGGTGCTGGCCGGCGAGGTCGTCGACGCCTCGGTCATGCGCGCCGCCGCCCTGAACGAGTTCCTGGCCGCCCAGGTCGCCCGTGCCAAGGCCGAGGGCGTGCTGTTCTCGGTGCACCTCAAGGCCACCATGATGAAGGTCTCCGACCCGATCATCTTCGGCCACGTGGTGCGCGCCTTCTTCCCGAAGACCTTCGCCGCGTACGGCGAGGCGCTGGCCGCTGCCGGCCTGAACCCGAACAACGGCCTCGGCGGCATCCTGGCCGGTCTCGACAAGCTGCCGAACGGCGCCGAGATCAAGGCCTCCTTCGACGCCGAGCTGGCCGAGGGCCCGGCCCTGGCCATGGTCGACTCCGACAAGGGCATCACCAACCTGCACGTGCCGAGCGACGTCATCGTCGACGCCTCGATGCCGGCCATGATCCGCACCTCCGGCCACATGTGGGGCCCGGACGGCCAGGAGGCCGACACCCTCGCCGTCCTGCCGGACCACAGCTACTCCGGCGTGTACCAGGCCGTCATCGACGACTGCCGCGCCAACGGCGCCCTGGACCCGGCCACCATCGGCTCGGTCCCGAACGTCGGCCTGATGGCCCAGAAGGCCGAGGAGTACGGCTCCCACGACAAGACCTTCGAGATCGAGGCCGCCGGCACCGTCCGCCTGGTCGACACCGAGGGCAACGTGCTCCTGGAGCAGGCCGTGCAGCCGGGCGACATCTTCCGCGCCTGCCAGACCAAGGACCTGCCGATCCAGGACTGGGTCAAGCTGGCCGTCACCCGCGCCCGCGCCACCGGCGACCCGGCGGTGTTCTGGCTGGACGAGAACCGCGCCCACGACGCGGTGCTGATCGAGAAGGTCAAGACCTACCTGCCGGAGCACGACACGACCGGCCTGCAGATCGAGATCATGTCCCCGGTCGAGGCCACCAAGTTCTCGCTGGAGCGCATCCGCCGCGGCGAGAACACCATCTCGGTGACCGGCAACGTGCTGCGTGACTACCTGACCGACCTGTTCCCGATCCTGGAGCTGGGCACCAGCGCCAAGATGCTGTCGGTCGTCCCGCTGATGGCGGGCGGCGGCCTGTTCGAGACCGGCGCCGGCGGCTCCGCCCCGAAGCACGTCCAGCAGCTGGTCAAGGAGAACTACCTGCGCTGGGACAGCCTGGGCGAGTTCTTCGCGCTGGCCGCCAGCTTCGAGCAGCTCGCCACCAGCACCGGCAACGCCCGCGCCCAGGTGCTGGCCGACACCCTGGACCGCGCCACCGGCACCTTCCTCAACGAGGACAAGTCGCCGAGCCGCCGCCTCGGTGGCATCGACAACCGCGGCAGCCACTTCTACCTGGCCATGTACTGGGCCCAGGAGCTGGCCAAGCAGACGGCCGACGCCGAGCTGGCCCGGGCCTTCGACGGCCTGGCCAAGGCGCTGACCGAGCAGGAGAAGGCCATCGTGGACGAGCTGATCGCCGTCCAGGGTTCGGCCGTCGACCTCGGTGGTTACTACCAGCCGGACCCGGCCAAGGCCGCGGCCGTGATGCGCCCGTCGAAGACCTTCAACGAGGCGATCGCCAACCTGGCCTGACGCCGGTCGGGTCGAAGCACCGGGAGGCCCCCGGGTCCGCTGCGGCGGGCCCGGGGGCCTTCCCGCTCGTCAGGCCGCGTCGCGGACCGGGCGGGCGGGCCGGCGGAGCAGCCGGGACTCGTGCATCGCGAGGACCACGCCGGGGCCGAAGACCAGGGCCGGCACGGCGACGATGCCGGTCAGGACGACCTTGAGGGCGATGTCGAAGGCGTCGTGGTCGGCGAGCTCCCCGGTCGAGGGGTCCGTCCACATCCGTGTCCGGTAGCCGTCGTGGTGGTTCTCGCCGGTCGTGCGGACCTGTTCCCAGCTCCGCCCGCCGGTCGTCCAGGAGTAGGTGCAGGCGTAGACCTCGCTGGTGACCGGGTAGTTGTCGACCATGTCCGTCCGGGTGTCCGAGTGGTGGCAGCCGTTGAGGGTGACCGTCACCGACCGGTCGGTGCGCACCCACTGCCGGACGTCCTGGACGAGCTTGGTGATCAGGGCGGTGTCGAGGACGGCGGGGACGGCGAAGAACAGGAACAGCACGAGGCCGGTGGCCGCCTCGGCCCAGCCCACCGCCGGGACCAGGCCGAGCGAACCCACCAGCAGCGCCGGACCGACCACCCAGAGGCGTGCGCCCAGCCAGGCCGGGTCGTCCACCGTCCAGTCCCGGGCGGCCAGGGCCGCCACCACCACCGCCGTGGCGAAGGCCAGTACGCTGATCGCGCCGCCGACCCGCTGGAGCGGGCTCCAGCCGTTCTCCGGTTCTGCCATGCCCGCCCCCTGCGCGCTCGGTTCCCGTCCCCATGCTGACGGACCGGGCGGCATGATCCAATGGTCCGTTCAGGCCAGCCCCAGCACCACCCCGGTGCCGGTCAGCAGCAGCAGCGCGAGCGCCGTGCCGACCGCCTCGCGCAGCAGCTGGTACGGGCCGTGCGCGAGCGGCCCGTCCGCGCCGAGCACCCGGCCGTGGGCGCCGGCCCGGCGGGCGGCCAGGGCTGAGCGGACGGTGTGGAAGCCGCTGGTGACGACGGTGCAGCGGTAGCCGGGGCGCTCGGCGGCCATCAGGGCGGCGCTGAAGCGCAGGTTCTCGGCGGTGTTCACGGCCCGCTCCTCGCGCCGGATCCGCTCGGCCGGGACGCCCCGGGCGACCAGGTAGCGGGCCATCGCGCCGGCCTCGGTGCACTCCTCGTGCGGGCCCTTGCCGCCGGTCACCAGCAGCAGCGGGGCGTGCCCGGCGGCCTCCTCCGCGGCGAGGCGGTCCAGCGCGGCGTCCAGCCGGGCCGCCAGGGTCGGCGCGGGGACGCAGCCGTCCAGCGCGGCGCCCAGGACCACCAGGTAGTCGGTGCCGACCGGCACCCGCCGTAGGCGTTGGTGCAGCGCGCAGACGAGGAAGCCGAGCAGCCAGAGCAGGACGTACCCGCCGAGCAGGGCGGCGGGTGTGAGCAGGGCGCGCATACCCGTCGAACGCGGCCGGTGGAGGCACCGTTCCGAGGCATGGGGGAGGGCGGTACGACGGAGCCCACGTCCTCGGCGAGGACGTGGGCTCCGTCGGGCGGGGTGTTCGGGGCTTTCCGGGCGCTCCGGGCGGCGGGGCTCAGCCGGCGTCGGCCGCCGGGGCCACGGGCGCGGCCGGGGTGGCGGGGGCCGCCGGGGCGGGGGCCGCCGGGCGTCGGCCGCCGCCCTTGTGGAGCGAGGCCAGGTAGGCGTTGTACGCCTCCAGTTCGGCGTCACCGCTGCGGTCCTCGGCGCGGTCGCGGCGGCGGGCCTGCCGCTGCTCGGAGCCCATCCACTGGTAGACCAGCGCGATCAGCACGAGCGCGGTCGGGATCTCGCCGAACGCCCAGGTGATGCCGCCGGCCAGCTTCTGGTCCTCCAGCAGGTCCGTCCCGGGTGGCGCGCCCTGGACGGTGAAGGTGGAGACCAGCGGGTGGCTGGCCATCATCACCGCCACGCCGAAGAAGGCGTGGAACGGCATCCCCATGAACAGCTCGATGATCCGCATCACGTGGCCGGGGCGGTGCGGGCCCGGGTCCACGCCCATGATCGGCCAGAAGAAGGCCAGACCGGTCATGAGGAAGTGGGCCATCATGAAGATGTGCCCGAGGCGGTACTGCATCAGCACGTCGAACACCGGGGTGAAGTAGACCCCGTACAGGCTCGCGATGAACAACGGGATGGTGAACGCCGGGTGCGAGACCACCCGGACGTACCGGCTGTGCAGCAGCGCCACCAGCAGTTCGCGCGGCCCGCGCGGCCGCCCCTTGCCCGTCGGGCGCAGCGCGCGCAGGGCGAGGGTGATCGGGGCGCCGAGCAGCAGCAGGATCGGCGTCAGCATGGACAGCACCATGTGCTGGATCATGTGCGCGCTGAAGAGCACCATGCCGTAGTCGTTCAGCCCGCTGCAGGTGACCAGCAGCATGCTGGCGACGCCCGCGACCCAGCCGATGACCCGGCCGATCGGCCAGCGGTCGCCGCGCCGGTACAGCCGGACCACGCCGACCAGGTACAGCGCCAGCGCGAACAGGCCGCCGAGCAGGAACACCCAGTCCGGGGACCAGGTCCACACGTGGGAGAGGCTGAACGGACCTAGTCGGGTCATCCCGCCGTGGTGGTGCATTCCTGACATTCCGTCGCCCATCGGCGGGTCCCGCTTTCCGTCCTCGTGGTCCCCGCTGGGGGTCCGGTTCGCCCGTTTTGCTTGGCATACAGCCTAGGTGGGCCTTACCTCGGCCGTACCGCCGCCCCCTCCGTACGGGCCCCGCGGGCGGCACCCGGGTGCGCGTCGACGTGGCTAGACTGACCGGCCGGTCGGCAAGGAGGAATCAGCCATGGCGGCGACGCAGCGGCCCGGGGCCCGGACCACGGTCGCACTCACCGGGGCGACCGGCTTCATCGGCTCGGCCGTACGGGCGGCCCTCGCGGCGCGCGGCGTCCCGGTGCGGGCGCTGGTGCGCGGGGAGCCGGTCCCGGACGGGCACACCGCCTGGGTGCGCGGCGACCTCGCCGACCGGGCGGCGCTGGACGAGCTGTGCGCGGGCGCCGGGGTGCTGCTCCACCTGGCCGCGCTGGTCGGCGGGGGCGCCGAGGAGTGCGCGGCGGTCAACGACCGGGGCGCGGCGGCAGTGATGGCGGCGGCCGGCCGGGCCGGGATCGGCCGGATCGTCCACCTGTCGACGACTGCGGTGTACGGCGAGGGCCCGCATGCGGGCATCGGCGTCGACGAGGTGGCCGCCGCGCCGCTGTCCGAGGCCAGCCGCACCAGGCTGCTCGGTGAGGGCCACGCCCTGGCGGCGGGTGCCGTGGTGCTGCGCCCCGCGCTGGTCACCGGTACGGGTGACCGCTGGGTGGTGCCCGGCCTGGCCGAGCTGGCCCGGCGGGTACCGGGCCGCTGGGCCGGCGGCGACGTCCGGATCTCCCTGGTGGACCGCACGGACCTCGCCCGGCTGATCACCGCGCTCGCGTTGGACGCGCCGGCCCCGGTGGCGGGCGTCCAGCACGCGGCCCACCCGGATCCGGTCCGCAGCGGTGACCTGCTCGACACGCTGGCCGGGCTCGGCCTGCTGCCCGCCCTGGACGGCCCGGCGCTGTCCTGGGAGGAGTGCCGCCGACTGCTCGCGGCGACGCCGGGGCAGGTCTCCGAGCGCCAGTTGGCGATGATCGCCCGCGACCACTGGTACCGCAGCGACGAGGTCTGGCGGCTGGCCGCCTGCGCGCCCGGCCCGGGGCCGCTGGCCCGCCTGGCGGGGGCGGCGCCGTGGTACCGGACGGCGCTGGGGGTGGGCTGAAAGCCGGCGTCGACTGCGGGGGTAGTTGCTACAGGTGTAGTTACTACGGCTGTAGTCACTGCACATGTAGTCACTGCACCTGTAGTTACTGCGCCTGTAGTCAGCGCAGCCGTCGTGCCCAGGAGCCCGTAGTCGCCGCGCCGTAACTACTGCGTCCGTAGCTCCACCTGGAGTCGGCGTGCGCGCGCCTCCAGGAACCGCTGTTCCGCCAGGCTCGCCGTGGCCTTCGCCGCGCGGCGGTAGTGGTCGTACGCGCCCGTCCGGTCACCGGCCCGCTCCAGCAGGTGCGCCCGGACGGAGAGCAGCCGGTGGTGCCCGGCCATCCGCTGGTCCCCGTCCAGGGTGACGAGCAGGGCGAGCCCGGCCTCCGGACCGTCCCGCTCGGCGAGGGCGACGGCGCGGTTGAGGGTGACCATCGGATTGGGGGCGATCCGCTCCAGGATCAGGTACAGGGCGTGCACCTGCGCCCAGTCGGTCTCCTCGGCGGTGGCGGCGTCCGCGTGGGTGGCGGCGATGGCGGCCTGGAGCTGGTACGGACCCAGCTCGGGGCCGGCCAGGGCGGCCTTGGCCAGCGCGGTGCCCTCGTCGAGCAGGTCGCGGTCCCAGACGCTGCGGTCCTGCTCGCCCAGCGGCACCAGGTCGCCCGCCGCCGTCGTCCGGGCCGCCCGCCGGGCGTGGGTGAGCAGCATCAGGGCGAGCAAGCCGGTCACCTCGCCGTCCTCGGGCAGCTGGGCGTGCACCATCCGGGCCAGCCGGATCGCTTCCTGGGCGAGGTCGGCGCGGTGCAGTTCGCTGCCCGAGGAGGCCGTGTAGCCCTCGTTGAAGATCAGGTAGAGCACGTGCAGGACGACCCGCAGCCGTTCCTCCCGTTCGGCGCCCTCGGGCGGGGTGAAGGAGCTGCCGGCCGCCCGGATCCGCTGCTTGGCCCGGCTGATCCGGGCCGCCATGGTGGCCTCCGGCACCAGGAACGCCCGGGCGATCTCGGCGGTGGTCAGCCCGCCGACCGCGCGCAGGGTGAGCGCGGTCTGGGAGGCGGCGGTGAGCGAGGGGTGGCAGCAGAGGAAGAGCAGCAGCAGGGTGTCGTCGGTGTCCGGGACGTCCTCGGGCACCACCTCGGCGGCCGTGGTCGCGCTCTCGCGCTCGCGGCGGGCGTGGTCGCTGCGGATCTGGTCGACCAGCCGCCGGGAGGCGACCGTGACCAGCCAGCCGCGCGGGTTGCCCGGCACGCCCTCCTCGGGCCACTGCACGCTGGCGGCCAGGACGGCCTCCTGCACGGCGTCCTCGCAGCCCTCGAAGCGGCCGTACCGTCGTACCAAGGTGCCGAGGACCTGCGGCGTGAGATCACGCAGCAGGTCCTCGAAGTCCGGTGCTGTCATGCCTCCAAGTGTCCGTCGGAGAACATCACCTGGCGCACCTCGACGCCCAGCCCCTCGATCGCGGCGTCCGGGATCTGCGCGGCGAGCTCGATCGCCCGCTCCCTGTCCTCGCAGTCGACCAGGTAGAAGCCGCCCAGGAACTCCTTGGCCTCCAGGAACGGGCCGTCGGTGACCGCCGGCTGGCCGTCGCGCACCGTGACCACGGCGGCCTGGGAGGGGTCGACCAGAGCCTGGGTGACGATCAGTTCGCCGGAGGACTTCAGTGCCTCGATGAACTTCCCGTGCCCGGCGCCGATCGCCGCCTTCTCCTCGTCGGTCAGCGCGTCCAGCACGGCCGGGTTGATGTGCAGGCTGATCAGGAACTTCATGGCGTACTCCTCGTCGTGGTCGGGCCCCGGTCGGGCCCCTCGACCGTACGGTCGGAGCCGGTGCCGCCGTCTTGACATCCCTGCCGGAGAAATCTCCCACGACTCCGCTCCCCTCGCACCGTTCACCGCTGTCGAGAAACCGCTGTCGAGAAACGGGTGTCGAGAAACGGGTGTCGAGAGGCCGGTGTCAAGAAGTCGGCGACCGCTCCGACCGCCCGGCGGATGGTTTCCGAGGCGGAGGAGTCGCCGAGATGAGAGTGAACCGGGCACGGCTGGGGCTGGCCCTACTGATGCTGCCGACCCTGCTGGTCGCGATGGACATGACGGCGCTGCTGCTCGCCCTGCCGAGGCTGAGCGCCGACCTGGGCGCCTCCGGCGTCCAGCAGCTGTGGATCAGCGATGGCTACGGCCTGATGGTGGCCGGGCTGGTCATCACCATGGGCACGCTGGGCGACCGGATCGGCCGTCGGCGCCTGCTGTTCTGCGGCGCGGCGGCCTTCGGCGCGCTGTCGGTGGTCGCCGCCTTCGCGGTCGACCCGCTGATGCTGATCGTCGTACGGGCCCTGCTGGGCGTGGCCGGGGCGACGCTGGCGCCGTCCACGCTCGCGCTGATCACCAACATGTTCCGGGACGAGCGCGAACGCGGACGGGCCGTCGCGGTCTGGGCGACCTGCCAGTTCGCGGGCGGGGCGCTGGGCCCGGTGCTGGCCGGGTTCCTGCTCCAGCACTTCTGGTGGGGCTCGGTGTTCCTGGCCGCTGTTCCGGCCATGGCGCTGCTGCTGGCGGCCGGGCCGGCCGTGCTGCCGGAGTTCCGTGGCGGGACGGCCGGGCGGCTGGACCCGGCCGGGGTCGGGCTGTCGCTGGTGGCGGTGCTGCTGATGCTGTACGGCATCAAGCAGCTGCCGGTCGGGGATGCGCCGCTGGTCCCGGTGGCGGCCCTGCTGGCGGGCACCGGCGTCGGGTACGTCTTCGTCCGGCGGCAACTGCGTTCGGAGCGGCCGCTGTTGGATCTGCGCCTGCTGCGCAGCCGTCCGTTCACGGCGGTGCTGGTCTCGTTGGTGCTGGCCGGGGTCGCGATGGCCGGCACCGGCCTGCTGGTGACCCAGTACCTGCAAAGTGTGCTGGGCCGCTCGCCGTTCGCCTCGGCCGTGCTGTTCGCCCCGATGGGCCTGGCGGTGGCGGTCGGCACCATGGCCGCGCCGCGGCTGGCCGGCCGGGTCGAGCGGACCACCGCGATCGCGGGCGGGCTGGCGCTGTCCGCGCTGGGCGCCCTGCTGCTGGCCGCCGTGGACCAGGACGCGGGCTCGCTGCCGCTGGTGATGACCGGCATCGCGGTGCTGGCGCTGGGTACCGGCCCCCTGTTCGCCCTGGGCACCTGGCTGGTGCTCGGCTCGGTGCCGCCGGAACGGGCGGGCTCGGCGGCGTCGATGTCGGAGACCGGCAACTACTTCGGCGGCTCGCTCGGCTTCGCCCTGCTGGGCACCGTCGCGTCGGCGGTCTACCGCGCCCGCGCCGGCGGCGGCTCCGACTCGCTGGCGGGCGCGGTCGAGGCGGCCCGCCGGCTGCCGGCCGGGCCGGGCGCCGAACTGCTGCACCGGGCGCATTCGGCGTTCACGGCAGCGCTGCACGTCAACGGGCTGATCGCGGCCGCGCTGTTCGCCGCGTTGGCCGTGCTGACAGTGGCGATGCGCCCGGCGAAGGGCACGGCGCCGGCCGGGAACGAGGCGGAGGAGGAGCGGGAGAAGGAGGGGTCCGTCTACGGAAGGGCTTGAACCTGCCACCTGTGTCAGGTCCTACCTTCGGGGGGCGACGAACGCGACATCCACCGAAGGGGGAAGAACGATGAGCAGCGAGCTGACCGGCAAGGTGGCCCTGGTGACCGGCGGCAGCCGGGGGATCGGAGCGGCGGTGGCCAGGCGGCTGGCGGCCGAGGGGGCGGCGGTGGCGCTCACCTACGTCCGGGCGGAGGAGCAGGCGCTGACGGTCGTCAAGGAGATCGAGGCGGCGGGCGGCCGGGCGGTGGCGATCCACGCCGACCTGGTCGAGCCGGAGGCCGCGACGCGCGCGGTGGAGGAGACGGTCCGGCGACTGGGCGGGATCGACGTCCTGGTGAACAACGCGGGCTTCCTGACCTACGGCCCGCTCGACGAGGTGTCGGTCGAGGAACTCGACCGGGTGCTCGCCGTCGACGTCCGCTCGGTGTTCCTGGCCGCCCGGGCCGCCGCCCGGCACATGGGCGAGGGCGGGCGGATCATCAGCATCGGCTCCTGCTTCAACGGCCGGGTCCCCGGCTCGAACTTCGTCCTCCAGGCGACGGCCAAGACCGCGTTGATCGGGCTGACCAAGGGCCTGGCCCGGGAGCTCGGCCCGCGCGGGATCACCGCCACCGTCGTCGACCCGGGCCCGATCGACACCGACATGAACCCGGCCGACGGCGACTCCGCCGCCTTCCAGCGCTCGCTCACGGCGCTGGACCGTTTCGGTGAGGCCGAGGACATCGCCGCCGCCGTCGCCTTCCTGGCCGGCCCCGGCGGCCGCTACGTCACCGGCACCGCCCTCGCGGTGGACGGGGGCTACACGGCGTGAGCTCACGGTGGGTGATCAACCCGTCATCCTTGGTAGCGTCGGTTGCGCCGCCGCTCAACCGCGGCGAGCACCGTCGAGTGAGAGAGCATCACATGGCCCCCAGGACGATCCGCCGAGCCGTCATCCCCGCCGCCGGACTCGGCTCCCGCCTGCTGCCGCTGACCAAGGCCACCCCGAAGGAGATGCTTCCGGTCGGCGACAAACCGGTGATCGAGCACACCGTGCGCGAGCTGATCGAGAGCGGCATCACCGACATCACCATCGTCGTCAACGGCGACAAGGGACTGATCCAGGAGCACTTCCGCCCCAACCCGGTGCTGGTCGACCAGCTGCGCCGGGACGGCAAGGCGGCGTTCGCGGACGCCGTCGAGGAGGTCGGCGAGCTGTCCCGCAGGGGGCACATCAGCTACCTCTACCAGCACGGCCCGTACGGCAACGGCACCCCGGTGCTCAACGCCGCCCGGCACTTCGGGGACGAGCCCTGCCTGGTGCTGTGGCCGGACGACGTGTTCGTGGCCGAGGTGCCCCGCGCGCAGCAGCTGATCAGGGCGCACGAGCAGACCAACGCGCCGGTGCTGGCGCTGATGCCGATGGCCCCCGAGGACTCCTACCGCTACGGCGTGCCGGTGGTGAAGGAGGACCTCGGGGGCGGATCGCTGCGGATCACCGGCCTGGTGGAGAAGCCCAAGCCGGCCGACGCCCCGTCCTCGTACGCCGCCATCGGCGGGTACGTCATCACTCCGGGCATCGTCGACGAGCTGCGCGAACTCACCCGCCGCTGGCACGAGAAGCCGGAGGACGAGGTCTACCTGACCGACGCCATCAACGTCTACGCGGCCCGCCGCGCCGTCTACGGGCAGGTCATCGCCGGCACCTGGTACGACACCGGCAATCCCGCCGCCTATCTGCGGGCCCAGTTCGCCGCGGCGCTCGCCAACCCCGATTTCGGGCACGAGCTGCGCCAACTGGCGGGCGAGCTCGCGCCGACCGAATGAGGTCCTAGCTGCGGTCGTGGTCCCCGGTCGCGCCGTCGGTGAGCTCGCGCAGGATGTCCATGTGCCCGGCGTGCCGGGCGGTCTCGGTGGCCATGTGGATGAGCACCCAGCGCAGCGAGACCGTCCGGCCCGACCAGGAGGTGCCCAGGGAGTCCAGCTCCAGTTGGTCGATCGCCTCGTCGGCGGCGGCCCGGGCGCGGGCGTAGAAGGCCAGCACGTCCGCCGTCGACTCGTGCGGCTCGATCCGCATGTCGGAGCTCTCGTCGGCGTCGATGTCGAACGGCAGCGGGCCGGTCTCCAGGCCGAAGGTCTCGCGGAACCAGCCGAGTTCGGCGCCGCCGAGGTGCTTGACCAGGCCCAGCAGGTTCGTTCCCGAGGGCGTCATGGGGCGGCGCAGCTGCTCGTCGTCCAAGCCCTGGACCTTCCACAGCACCACGTCGCGGTGCCGGTCCAGGGCCGTGTGCAGGCTTTCCTTCTCACTGCCGGTGAACGGCACGATCTTGACCATGCGCGGACGGTAGCAGACCCCGTAGGCCGGGCGTGGCCGGCCGGTGGGTCGTGCTCGGCCCGGTCGGACGGGGCCCCGGATCCGCTCAGGCCTTCGGCACCAGGGTGTTCTCGTTGGTGCGGCCCGCGGCGAAGTCGTCGATGTTGCGGGCGGTGGCGTCGATGATCTGGCCGACGGCGGTGCGGGTGAAGTAGGCCTGGTGGCTGGTGACCAGGACCTGGGGGAAGGTGACCAGGCGGGCGAGGGTGTCGTCGGTGATGCCGTGGACGGAGCGGTCGGTGAAGAAGACGCCGGTCTCCTCCTCGTAGACGTCGAGGCCGACGCCGGAGAGGCGTCCGGCGCGCAGGGTCTCGACCAGGGCGGCGCTGTCGATCAGGCCGCCGCGGCTGGAGTTGATGAGGATGGCGTCGTCCTTCATCCGGGCGAGGGCGGCGGTGTCGATGAGGTGGTGGGTGGCCGGCACCAGGGGCACGTGCAGGCTGATCAGGTCGGCGCGGGAGAGGAGTTCGGGCAACTCGGTGTAGTGCATGCCGAGTTGGCGGCAGGCCGGGTTCTCGGCGATGTCCCAGCCGAGCAGTTCGGTGCCGAAGCCGGCCGCGATCCGGGTGAAGCACTCGCCGATCTTGCCGGTGCCGATCACCCCGACGGTCATCCCGTGGACGTCCCGGCCGAGCAGCCCGTCCAGGCGGAAGTCGAACTCGCGGGTGCGGTTGGCGGCACGGGTGAGGCGGCGGTTGACGGCCAGGGCGAGGGCCCAGGCGTGCTCGGCGACGGCGTACGGGCTGTAGTGGGAGACCCGGGCGACGGTGAGGCCGAGGTCGGCGGCGGCCTCCAGGTCGATGTTGTTGAAGCCGGTGGAGCGCTGGGCGATCAGCTTGGTGCCGCCGGAGGCCAGCAGGGTGAGCGTCTCGGCGTCCAGCACGGCGTTGACGCTGCTGCTGACGGCCGGGGCCCCGGCGGCGAGCGGGGCGGTGTCGCGGTTGAGGAACACGTCCAGGCAGCGCAGCCCGTGCCGGCCCGCGAAGGCCCGTTCCAGCAGCGGCCGTTCGTCGGCCTGCACTCCGTACGCCAGGATTTCCATGGGCCGTCGTCCCTCCGGTGGGTGGGCTCCCGGGGCGGGTGGCACGCGCCCCGGCCCACGCTAACCGGAGGGCGGCGGGACCGCCCGCCGTACGTGCGGGAGCCCCCGGCCGGGCGACCGGGGGCTCCCGCACGTACGGACGGCCGGCGGTCAGAGGACCGTCTCGGCCTCCTGGTAGCGCTCCTGCGGGACGGTCTTCAGCTCGGCGACCGCCTCGGCCAGCGGCACCAGGTTGATGTCGGTGCCCTGCAGCGCGGTGATGTGTCCGAAGGCGCCCTTGTGGACGGCCTCGACGGCGTGCCAGCCGAAGCGGGTGGCGAGCACCCGGTCGTAGGCCGTCGGGGTGCCGCCGCGCTGGGTGTGGCCGAGGATCACCGGGCGGGCCTCCTTGCCGAGGCGGTGCTCCAGCTCGCGGGAGAGCTGGGTGGCGATGCCGGTGAAGCGCTCGTGGCCGTAGATGTCCTTGGTGCCCTCCTCCCAGTGCATGGTGCCGGGCTCGGGCTTGGCGCCCTCGGCGCAGACCACGATGGCGAACTTCTTCTGCCGGTCGAAGCGCTCGCGGACGACGGCGGTGAGCTGCTCGATGTGGAACGGGCGCTCGGGGACGACGATGGCGTGGGCGCCGGCCGCCATGCCCGCGTTCAGCGCGATCCAGCCGGTGTGCCGGCCCATGACCTCGACGACCATGACCCGCTGGTGGGACTCGGCGGTGGTCTTCAGCCGGTCCAGGGCCTCGGTGGCGACGGACACGGCGGTGTCGAAGCCGAAGGTCACGTCGGTGGCGGCGATGTCGTTGTCGATGGTCTTCGGCACACCGACGATCGGCAGGCCCGCGTCGCTCATCAGCTTGGCGGCCTTCAGGGTGCCCTCGCCGCCGATCGGGATCACCGCGTCCAGGCCGAGGTCCGAGCAGTACTTCTTGGCCCGCTCGACGCCGTCGCGCAGGTGGCTCGGCTGCACCCGGGAGGAACCGAGGATGGTGCCGCCCTGGGCGAGGATGCCGCTCACCGAGTCCAGGGTCAGGGGGCGGTGGTGCCCTTCCAGGAAACCGCGCCAACCGTCCTCGAACCCGATGATCTCGTCGCCGTGGTCGACCACCCCCCGGTGCACCACGGAACGGATCACCGCGTTCAGGCCGGGGCAGTCACCGCCACTGGTCAGCACTCCGATACGCATTAGCTTTGCAACTCCCGAGCAGAACCGAGGAACGGCCGGACCACAGGCTGGGACGACGAGCCGACACCGTAACGAGGCGTTCCCACACCGGGATGGCGGGGAGGTAGCCGCGGGGTGAAGGACCGGCCGATCCGGACAGAAGGTCCGAAACGGCCGTGAAGTCGAGCATACGGCCCCTGGTCCGGCCGGGCAGGAGCCGACGCGGGGGCGGCGCCGTCGGCGCCCCCGCGCGGAATTGCGGCCTGCTGCCGAGGAGGGTGTGCAGCCGGCAGCCCCATTGTCGTACGTCCGGGGCCGCCCGCGGACCGGGTGACCGCATCGCGGGCACCCGGGCGGGCGTCCGGTCGTACGACGTGGGGTGCGTCGTTGGGTACTACCGCGGTACTTACCGCTTACTACCGCGTCCTGGCGCCCGGTCCTACGCGGGGCGCGTGGTGGCGGCGATGCGCTCGGCGCGCAGCGCGTCGTACCAGGTGGTGTCGGCCGGCGGCAGGGCGTTGACGTCCAGTGCCAGCCGGATCAGCATGTCGGCGATGGCGGGATTGCGGGCCAGCACCGGGCCGTGCATGTAGGTGCCGAAGACGGTGTCCCGCCAGGCGCCTTCGGTGCCGTCACCGGTGCCGTTGCCCCGGCCGACGGTGACGGTCGCGAACGGCTGGACGCCCTGTCCGAGGTGGGTGACGCCCTGGTGGTTCTCGAAGCCGGTCAGCTGCGGCAGCCCGAGGCGCGGGTCGATGTCGGCCAGCACGTCGCCGACGCAGCGGGCGCCCTCGCCGCGGGTGGTCCAGACGTCCAGCAGGCCGAGGCCCTGCTCGCGCTCGCCCAGGTCGTTGACGAACTCGTGGCCCATGATCTGGAAACCGGCGCAGACGCCGAAGATGATCGCGCCGTTCTCGGCGGCCCGCACCAGGCCGCTGTCGGCGCGCAGCCGCTCGGCGGCCAGCCGCTGCGGACGGTCCTCGCCGCCGCCGATCAGGTAGATGTCCCCGCTGGTGGGGATCGCCTGGTCGGACCGGACGTCGATCCGGGTCACGTTGAGGTGGCGCTGGCGGGCCCGGCGCTCCACGACCAGGGCGTTGCCCCGGTCGCCGTAGGTGCTGAGCAGGTCGGGGTAGACCCAGACCACGCGCAGGCTGCTCTCACTCATCCTCGAAGGCCTTCCGTCACGAAAAGACTGGTGTGCGGGCGCGGCATCAGCCGGCCACGACCTTCCGCAGCTGCTGGAAGGCGGTGTAGTTGGCGATGGCCTCGATCCGGCCGGGCGGTGCCATCCGGACGGCCTGCTCCAGGGTGTCCACCACGTGGAACTGCAGTCCGGCGACCTCCAGGCGGACGGCCAGGTCCAGCTTGCGCTGGCCCATCACGAAGACCGGGTGCCCGGCGAGGCGCTCGTAGTCGACGTCCCACAGCCAGGAGGTGTCGGTGCCGTCGGCGTCGAGGGCGTTGACCGAGAGCAGGACCGGGGCCGGCGGGCCGTCGATCAGCGAGAACGTCTCCAGCCAGCCGGCCGGGTTCTTGGCGAGCAGCAGCCGGATGTCCCGGCCCTGGTACTGGACCACGTCGTAGCGGCCGGCCACGGCGGTCACCGAGCGCATCCGCTCCAGCGCCACCTGCGGGGAGACGCCGAACACGGCGGCGACGGCGGCCGAGCTGGTGGCGTTGGCCAGGTTGGCCCGGCCGGGCAGCTGCAGCTGGATCGGCCAGGCGCCGCGCTGCGGGTCGATCACGTGGGTGCCCTGGAGCGCCCAGTGCGGGTTGGGGCGCCGGAAGCCGCACTCCTGGCAGAACCAGTCGTCGCCCGGGCGCTGCATCACACCGCCGCACGCGGGGCAGGACCAGGCGTCCTCCTTCCAGGCCTGTCCGGCGGCCACCCAGACCACCTTCTTGCAGGAGGAGGCGGCCCAGGTCACCAGCGGGTCATCGGCGTTGGCGATGACCACGGCCTCGGTGTCCTGGAGGCCCTCGCGCCACTTCTCCGCCATCATGCGGGTCTCGGCGGCGCGGTCGAGCTGGTCGCGGGAGAGGTTGAGCAGGGCGATCGCCTTGGGGTGGGTGTCGCGGGCGACCGTCGCCAGGTACTTCTCGTCGACCTCGATCACGCCGAAGCGGGCGTCCGTGCCACCGGCCAGCGCGGAGGTGATGCCGGCCGGCATGTTGGCGCCCAGGGCGTTGGAGACCACCGGGCCGGCGGCGCGCAGCGCCTCGGCGATCAGGCGGGTGGTGGTGGTCTTGCCGTTGGTCGCGCTGACCAGGACGACGTCGAGGTGGTCGGCGAGGGTGGCGAGCAGGTCGGGGTCGAGCCTGAGGGCGACCTTGCCGCCGATCACCGAGCCGCTTCCGCGACCGGCCTTACGGGACACGGCGGCGGCGACCTTGCCGGCCGTGACCGCGATCTTGGCGCGGGCCGGCAGCGAGGCGTCGCGTGCGCCTGTGGGCTCCGATTCGGTGCCTGCCATGCTCAGTGGTTCCTCCTTGCTGCGGCACCGCCCGGTGGCCGGATAACGGGCCGTCGGGCGGCGGGGACGGGGTCAGCCTACCGACTCCGTCGCCCGACCGGACGATCCGGACCCCGCGCCGCCTGCTGCGACGCGGTCGCGGGGGCCGCTGACGGCCCGTCAAGAACGGCGGTGTACGGAGGGACCTTCGTTCCCCCGGGGACGCTCCGCCGCCGGTCCCGGGTTCCCGGGGGCATCCGGTAAGGATGTGGTGAAGAAATGATCAGTGGCCCCGGAGGGGTGCGGGGGCGGCCGCGGCTCCGGCGGCCAGGGTGGCGGTGATCACCAGGGTGCCGTCCTCGGCGCGGAAGTCCAGCGGCGCCGCCAGTCGGCGCATCGCGGCGATCAGCCCGGCGTTGGCGGCCTGGGTCACCGCGTACACCGTGCCGATCCCGGTCGCCCGGGCCGTCGCGGTCAGCCGCCGCAGCAGGGCCAGGCCCAGCCCGCGCCGCTGCCAGGCGTCCTCGACCAGGACGGCCAGCTCCGCCTCCCCGTCGTCCCACATCAGGTGCCCGAGCGCGAGGACCTGCCCGTCCGGGGCGGCCACGACCAGGCTGCGGCCGTGCCGCGGGTCCAGCAGGTGGTCCAGGTAGCGGCCGGCGTCCCGGACCGGCCCGTGGTAGCGCAGCCGCAGCGCGGCGGGGGAGCAGCGGCGGTGCATCGCCAGGGCCGCCGCCTTGTCGGCCGGGCCGGCCGGGCGCAGCACCAGCCCGGTCCCGTCCGGCAGGGACAGCCGGGACGCCGCCTCCCCGGCCCGTGCGGCCGGTGCCGGGTGCGGGCGGGCCGGCCGGTACGGGCCGCCGGCGGGCCCGGGCAGCCGGGCGCCCTGGGACTCGGGCGCCGCGCACCTGCGGTGGGACCTGCGGAAGGGCCGGTGCCAGAGCCGTTCGAGGTGAGTGCGGGATGCCGTCATGGGGCCGACGCTACCGAGACCTCGCTTCCGGCCGGTTACGTGATCGTGAACGCACGAATGCCCGCGGGTGCGCGGCCGCCCCCACCGGGACGACCCCGCCACAGGTCCAGACCGGTGCCTCATGCGGCCGGGACAGCGGGCGGCCGACGGTGGAGTCCGTGCCCGGCGCTCCTGGTGAGCAGGCCCGCCGGGGACCGTACGTCCACGAATCTCAGCGGCGGGCCGGCCGGGAGGTCGCGGAGGTCCTGCTGATCTGCCCGGGCAGCCCGGAGGTCCGCCGGGCCGGCGGGCGGCGGCACGGCCGCGAGGCCTCGTACGCCGACGCCGGGTACGTGACCATCCTGTTCTCGGTGTTCTCGGGCGCGATCAGCGGGCCCGAGCCGGAACGCTGCCCGGCCGAGACGGTCGACGAGGACACCTTCGTGGCCTGCGTGCACCGGATGCTGCCCGCGCTGGGCGAGGAGGTGATCCGCCGGATCGCCCGGATCGTGGGCGGGACCTACGAGTTCGAGTACAGCTTCCGCGAGCCGGCCGAGCGGCGGCCGGCGGCGCCGGTGACCGTCTTCAAGGCCTCGGGCGACGACGACTCGTTCATCGAGGGCAGCGCCGGCTACTCGGCCGCCCCGCCCACCGTGGTGGAACTGGCCGGGGACCACTACGGGGTGCTGAAGGAGCACGGGGTGCTCGAACTCGCCGCCGCCCTCCGGGCGGTGGCCCGGAGGGTGGCCCGAGCGGGTCTTGACCGGACACGCTCACGGATGGCCCAGGATCCGTGACGGCGGAAGTTCCTTCGGATAGGGATGGCTCGGCTTCTCCGCCGAACCCATCCCGACTCCGAAGGGGCTCCCGATGTCCGTGAAGAACTCCGCACTCGCCGCTGCCTGTTGTGCCCTGCTGCTGGCCGCGCCGATGGCGCTCGCCCAGTCGGCCGCCGCCAACACCAGCGTCAACAGCACCAGCAACACCGGCAACAACGGCCCCAAGACCCCCCAGGAGGCGGCCGCCTGCAGAGCCGTGACCAGCGCCCTGCTCGGGGGCTTCGGCAGCATGCTGGGCAACGCGGTGTGCGTGATCCAGCCCGCGACCCAGGGCTGAGCGGACCGGACCGGCGGCGGGTGCCTGCTCAGACGCCTGCCGCCGGTCCGTCGTGTCCGGCCCCCGGCCGCTGCCGGACCCGAACGACGAATGTGCGTGCTGACGTACCATCCGGCGGTCTGTTGAACGTTTGTTCGTGCGTAGCTGTCATGACCATGGAGAACGAGTAGCCGTCCGAAGGACGGGGGCTGGGCCCCGTCCGGGTCAGGCGATCCGGGTCGGGGCGTCCTGGAGGCTGTGGCCGCTGCTGGTGAGGAGGGCGGTCAGGGCGGTCGGGGTGAGGGTGTGCGGCGTGCGGAGGAAGAGTTCGTCGGCGGCCGGGTGGGGGTGGAACGAGAGCAGCGTGATCCGGTGCTCGGCGAGGGTGGTGGCGGTGTGGGCGAGCGCCGTGGTGCGCACCCGCCACAGAACGGTCGGGGGAGGGGCGTGCGGGGACCACCAGGCGTGCAGCAGGGCGGCGGCGAGCAGCGCGACGGCGGAGCCGGCGAGGACGACCGGGCCGTCGGAGCCGTGGAGGACGACCTTCGCGATCAGGTCGGCCGCGGTGACGGAGAGGAAGGCGGCGGCGAGCTCGACGGTGTCGCGGCGCCAGCGGCGGGCGCGGTGGAGGGAAGGCTTCGAGTGCTCCATGGCCTCCACCGTGCCCGAGCGGTGTTTCCTGATCGCGAAGCGGCCGTGACCTGGTGGTTAAGGTCCAGCACGGTGTGTTACGGCAGCAGCGTGCGGGCGGCGGCCTTCACCTCGGCGAGCAGGAGGTGGAGGTCCTCCTCGGTGGTCGTGGCGTTGAGCAGGCAGGCGCGGAGCATCTCCCGCCCGTCGAACCGGGCGCCGGTGACGAAGACCCGGCCGCGCTGCTGGACGGCGACCGGCAGCGCGCGGTTGAGGGTGTCCAGCCCGGCCCCGTCCAGTCCGGGGGCCCGGTGGCGGAACGCGACGATGGAGGTCTGCACCTCCGTCAGCAGCTCCAACTCCTCGTCGGCCTCGACGAGTTCACCGAGCCGTCGGGCGAGGGCGGTGCAGCGGGCGATGTCCCGGGCGAGGCCGGTGCGGCCGCGGTGGGCGATGGTGGCCCACACCTTGAGGGCGCGGAACGGGCGGGTCTGCTCGGTGCCGTACTCGGAGAACCAGCCGAGCGCCCCGGCCGCCTCGTCGCGCAGGTAGGACGGGACGAGGCTGAAGGTGCCGCGCAGTTCGCCGGTGTCGCGGACCAGTGCGCAGCCGCAGTCGACCGGGACGCCGAGCCACTTGTGCGGGTCCAGGGCGAGCGAGTCGGCGCGCTCCAGCCCGGCGTAGCGGTGGGCGATCGCGGGGTCGAGGCGGCCGAAGGCGCCGTACGCCCCGTCCACGTGCAGCCACAGGCCCTGCTCCTCGCAGAGGTCGGCGATCGGGTCGAACTCGTCCACCGCGCCGGTGCCGACGGTGCCGGCCGAGGCGACGACCAGGAAGGGCAGCAGTCCGGCCGCGCGGTCGCGCTCGACGGCCGCCCGCAGCTCGGCGGGGTCGAGCCGTCCGTCGGGGCCGGTGGCGACGGTGCGCAGGTGCCTGCTGCCGAGGCCGAGGAGCTCGGCGGCCTTGCGGACGCAGGAGTGGGTCTCGCCGGTGGCGTAGCCGACCAGCGGCGGCAGCCCGGCCACGCCGTCCGCGCGGACGTCGTGCCCGGCCCGGCGGGCGGCGCGGTTGCGGGCCGCGGCGAGGCAGACGATGGTCGCCATCGAGGTGCCGGAGGTGAGCAGCCCGCCGCCGGCCGGGTGCGGGAAGCCGACCAGTTCGGCGATCCAGCGGACGACGGCGCGTTCCAGGTGGACGTCGGCGTGGTCGCCGCCGGCCGAGCTGGGGTTCATCGCGGCGGCGGCGAGGGCGGCGAGCACCCCGGCGGGGGCCGGGGCGGAGTTGACCCAGCCGAAGAAGCGCGGGTGGCCGTTGCCCATGGGGTGGGGGAGGACGTCCCGCTCGACGGCGGCCAGCAGTTCGCCGAGCGGGCGCCCCTCGGCGGGAAGCGGGGCGTCGAGCAGGGCCTGCCGGGCTTCGTCGCCCATCGGCTGCCAGACCGGGCGGGCGGGCAGCTCGGCGAGGTAGTCGGAGACCAGGTCGGCGGTGGCGTGGGCGGCGCTGCGGAAGTCCTCGGTGGTCATGGCGTGCTCCGGGGAGGCCGTGGGTGGGACCGGGCCGGGCGCGGCTTCCTCGGCGCGACCCTGGTCGGGCGATGGTCGGGTGATCCTACGCAAACGGGCCCGCGCCGTGCGGCGCGGGCCCAGGAGCTGGGACGGGGACGACCGGTTCGCCGACCGGTCCGGCGGTCAGTCCAGCGAGCCGGACAGACCGCCCGCCGAACGGCAGTACCCCTGCATCTCCTTGTTGGTGATCTTCGTGCAGAGCCGCCCGGCCGCCCCGCCGTCGGTGTAGTTGACCGTGTAGTAGCTGACCAGGCCCTCCGCGCAGGCCTTGCGCTGCCAGCCGTCGGCGGCGGTGGCGCACTGCTGGGCGGCCCAGTCCTCGCGGTCCAGGTTGTACTTCATGGTGCGCGAGCCGACGCCCCGGCTGCAGTCCACGGCCCCGCCGTTGGACTTGCCGTTGAGGCACCACTTGAGGGCTTCGGCGTAGACCTCGGGGTGGTTCGGGTAGTCGTGCGAGGACAGGTAGAAGGTCGGGGCGTAGAAGTAGCAGGCGGACTGGAACAGCGACGGCTGGTCCTTGCACGGGTACAGCGGGTCCTGGGCGAGCTTGTCGGCGGGCAGGTTGGCCTTGGCCTGCTCGTCCTCCTCGTCCGGGCCGAAGAGCTGCATGAACAGGCCCTCGGAGCAGCGGATCCGGTTCTGCTCGGTGGTGAACTTGTTGCACAGGTCGCGGGCCTTGGCGACGTCCTGCTTGGCGACGAACATCGTGCCGTGGCCGACACCGTGGATGCAGGGGCCGGTGTTCTTGGGGGCGCACAGCTTGAGCAGGTCCACCTCGGGCTGGGTGGAGGCGTTGAGCATCTCCTCGACCGCGCCGTGCAGGTAGCCGGCCGCGCAGGTCTCGTGCGGGAAGGAGATGACCTTCTGGAAGTCCTCGTGGTAGCGCTTGACCGCCGCGTGGCCGAGCTCGTGCGCGATCGGGTGGCAGAAGCGCACGGTGTACGGCTTCTCCTTGGTGATCCGGTCGAGGTCGGCGAGGGCGACGCCGGGGTCGGTGGCGTCCATCTCGGCCATCATCTTGTTGCGCAGCGTCGAGCGGGTCCACACCGCCGGGTCCCCGGTCGGGGTGGCGCCCGCCCCGCCGACCGCCGCCGGCCGGGCGCCCGCACCGCCTCCCGGCGCGGTCGAGGAGGCCGGGGCCGTGTCGGCCGCCGCGGGCGACCAGTCGGTGACGGCCACCGAGCCCAGGCCGAGGACGCCCAGGAGCAGGGCGGTGAGAATCGCGAAGAATCGCGGCTGCATGACGGGATCCCCCGGAGGATCGAGGTTGAACGGTTCGCTCCCATCCTGACGGCACGGGGGGCGGGATTCCGCGTTTTCGCCCGCCAATCGGGAGGTGTCGGCGACGCTACCGCATCGTCCGTACGCCCCGACGCGCCGGGCCGGTTCCGGGTGATCGTGCGTCAGCGGTGGTGCCGGAACGACCGACCGCCGGCCGGGGGCGCCGGCTCCGACCGTTCACCCGGACGGCGCAAGGGCCCGTTCGGGTGGGCCGCCCGCGCCGTCCGGATCGGGGCGTCAGAGCTCCAGGGCCACCGGGTACTCGGTGAGCCAGGCGTCGAGGTCCAGCGCGAGGTCGACGGCCAGTCGCACGGCCTGGGGGTCGGTGTCCGGGGCCAGCGCGTCGGTGAGGCGCCGGCGGTCGAGCAGGTCGAGGGCCGGGGACTTGCGCTCGGCGGCGAGCCGGGCGAGTTCGGAGCGCAGCTGCGCCGGGTAGAGCGGGTCCATCGACACCGGGTACGGGCTCTTCGCCCGGTCGGCGACCTCGGCCGGCAGCACGTCGCGGACGGCGGCGCGCAGCAGGCTCTTCTCCCGGCCGTCGAAGGACTTCATCGCCCACGGCGTGTTGAAGACGTACTGGACCAGCCGGTGGTCGCAGAACGGCACCCGCACCTCCAGGCCGTTGGCCATGCTCATCCGGTCCTTGCGGTCGAGCAGGATGCAGACGAAGCGGGTCAGGTTGAGGTACGAGATCTCGCGCATCCGCCGCTCCAGCGGGTCGGCGGTGTCCAGGTGCGGGACTTCGGCGAGCGCCTCCCGGTACCGGGCCCGGCGGTAGCCCTCCAGGTCGAGCTTGCGCAGCAGGTCGGCGTCCAGCAGCCGTTCGCGCGGGGCGGAGCCGGTGCCGGCGATGGCGGCGACGCTGGCGGCCCAGGGGAAGTCGTCGGTGGCGACGGTCCCGGGGTCGTGGAACCAGCGGTAGCCGCCGAAGAGTTCGTCCGCGGACTCGCCGGACAGCGCGACGGTGGAGTGGCGGCGCACGTCCCGGAAGAGCAGCAGCAGCGAGACGTCCATGTCGCCGACGCCGTTGGGCAGGTCGCGGGCGCGCACCGTCGCGGCGCGCAGGGCCGGGTCGGCGAGCTCGGCGGCGTCCAGCTCGATCACGCTGTGGTCGGCGCCGACGTGGTCGGCGAGCAGCCGGGCGAAGGGGCCGTCCTGGGACTGCCGGACCGGGTCGGCGGGGAAGTCCTGCGGCTGCCCGGCGAAGTCCACCGCGAAGGAGCGCACCGGGCCGGCGCCGGCGGCGGCCAGCGTCCTGGCGGCGAGGGCGGTGACGGCGCTGGAGTCCAGGCCGCCGGAGAGCAGCGAGCAGAGCGGCACGTCCGCGTCCAGCTGGCGGTGGACGATGTCGTCCAGCAGCGCCCGGACGGTGGCGATCGTCGACTCCAGGCTGTCGGCGTGCTCGCGCGCCTCCAGGGCCCAGTAGCGGCGCACCGAGAGGCCGCCGCGGCGCACCCGCACCACGTGCCCGGGCCGGACCTCCAGGACGTCCCGGTACGGGGTGAGGCCGGGGATGCGGGTGTGGGCGAGCAGTTCGCGCAGCCCGTCCAGGTCGACCACGGCGCGGACCGAGGGGTGGGCCAGGACCGCCTTCATCTCGGAGCCGAACACCACGCCGTCGGGGGTGGGGCGGTAGTACAGCGGCTTGACACCCATCCGGTCGCGTACCAGCAGCAGTTCCTCGCGCCGGGCGTCCCAGACCGCGAAGGCGAACATGCCGTTCAGCCGCTCGGCCAGGCCCTCGCCCCACTCCAGGTAGGCGTGCAGCACGACCTCGGTGTCGCTGCGGGTGCGGAAGCGGTGCCCGGCCGCCTCCAGTTCGGCGCGCAGCTCGCGGTGGTTGTAGACCTCGCCGCTGTAGCTGAGCACGGCCAGCGGGCGGCCGTCGTGCTCGACGGCCATCGGCTGGAGGCCGCCCTCGATGTCGATCACCGCGAGGCGGCGGTGGCCGAGCGCGGCGTGCGGCTCCAGGTGGACGCCCCCGGCGTCGGGGCCGCGGCAGACCTGGGTGGCCGTCATCGTGTCGAGGACGTTCCGTTCGGCGGTCAGGTCGCGGTCGTAGGCGACCCATCCGGTGATCCCGCACATCAGCAAGCCCTCCGGTCTTCGGCGAGGTGTGCCGGAGATCACGCTAAGGGCGGAGTCGGCGCGGCATCAAGAGCCTGTCGGGGAGGTGGCGGGAAGGGGTCCTGGGGGTTGTCCGGGCCGAAAGTCGCGAAGTCTGCCCGATATCGGGCAGGATCTTTGGCTTCGGTGAGCGGCGCGACCTAGAGTCTTCCTTCGTGCCGAGCTCATCCCACCCTCACGAAGACCTCCTCGCCCACCTCGCCCGGACCAGCCCGCTCGGGCCCCGGGAAGCGGCGCGGGTCGTGGCTGAGGTGCTGGCGTACTTCTCCGAGACCACCGAGGAGTACGTCCGTCGCCGCCACGGCGAGCTCCAGGCACGAGGCCTCACCAACGAACGGATCTTCGCCCGGCTCGCCGAGGAACTGCCCGCCCGCCGCGTCGCGGCGCCGGAACTCTCGGCCCGTCAGCTGCGCCGGATCGTCTACGGCTGAGCCCGGCCGGCCGGCTGAGCCCGGGCCGCGGTCGGGCCCGGCGCGTTCCCAGTCCCTATTTCTGGAGGAGTCCACGCATGTGCGGAATCGTGGCCTACATCGGCCCCAAGGACGCGACCCCCTTCCTGCTGGAGGGACTTGCCCGGCTGGAGTACCGCGGCTACGACTCGGCCGGCGTCGCCGTCGCCGGGCGCACCGGCGGGCTCAAGCTCCGCAAGATCAAGGGCCGCGTCGCCGACCTCGCCGCCGCCGTACCGGCCCGCTTCAAGGGCGGCACCGGCATCGGCCACACCCGCTGGGCCACCCACGGCGTCCCCAGCGACGCCAACGCCCATCCGCACCTGGACAACGCCGAGCGGATCGCCGTCGTCCACAACGGCATCATCGAGAACGCCGACGAGCTGCGCGCCAAGCTGTCCGCCGACGGCGCCGTGTTCCGCTCCGAGACCGACACCGAGGTGCTCTCGCACCTGATCGCCGCCCACGCCGCGGAGGGCGTCGAACTGGAGGACGCCGTCCGCGCCGCGCTCGGCCTGGTCGTCGGCACCTACGGGATCGCCGTGCTGGACGCCGAGCAGCCGGACCGGATCGTGGTCGCCCGCAACGGCAGCCCGATCGTCCTCGGCATCGGCGAGAAGGAGATGTTCGCCGCCTCGGACGTCTCCGCCCTGGTCCGCTACACCCGCCAGGTCGTGCACCTGGAGGACGGCGAGCTCGCCACCGTCCGGGCCGACGGCTTCCGCACCTTCACCGCCGACGCCCGCACCACCCACCGCCAGCCGTCCACCGTCGACTGGGAGATCGACTCCTTCGACACCGGCGGCTACGAGCACTACCTGCTCAAGGAGATCCACGAGCAGCCCGGTTCGGTCGAGCGCACCCTCAGCGGCCGGCTCGACGAGCGCTTCAGCACCGCCCACCTCGGCGGCCTCAACCTGGACGCCCGGGAGCTGCGCGAGATCCGGCGGGTGAAGATCCTCGGCTGCGGATCCGCCTACTACGCGGGCGAGATGGGCGCCCAGCTGATCGAGGAGCTGGCCCGGATCCCCGCGCACAGCGAGCCCGCCTCGGAGTTCCGCTACCGCAACCCGGTGATCGAGGCCGACACCCTGTACGTCGCGGTCAGCCAGTCCGGCGAGACCTACGACACGCTCGCCGCCGTCCAGGAGATCAAGCGCAAGGGCGGCCGGGTGCTCGGCGTCGTCAACACCGTGGGCAGCGCGATCGCCCGCGAGTGCGACGGCGGCATCTACCTGCACGCGGGGCCCGAGGTCTCCGTCGCCTCCACCAAGGCGTTCACCTCCACCGTGGTCGCCTTCGCCCTGCTCGCCCTGCACTTCGGCCGCATCCACGACCTCTCGCCCGCCGACGGCCGCCGGATCGTCGTCGCCCTCCAGGCGCTGCCCGGCCAGATCCGCGAGGTGCTCGACCGGAGCGAGGCGATCGCGGAGCTGGCCGCCGAGTACGCCGGCTCCACCGGCATGATGTTCATCGGCCGGGTCCGCGGCTACCCGGTGGCCCGCGAGGGCGCGCAGAAGCTCAAGGAGATCTCCTACGTCCACGCCGAGGCCTACCCGGCGAGCGAGCTCAAGCACGGCCCGCTGGCCCTGATCAGCCCCGAACTGCCCACGGTGGCCCTGGTTCCGGACGACGAGCTGCTCGACAAGAACCTCACCACCCTCGGCGAGATCAAGGCCCGCTCCGGCCGGGTCATCGCCGTCGCCCACCGGCGCCCGGAGGACAAGTTCGTCGACCACTGCATCCTGGTGCCCAAGAGCGAGCCCGAGCTGGACCCGCTGCTCCTCAACATCCCGCTCCAGCTGCTCGCCTACCACGCGGCGGTCGCCCTCGGCCGGGACGTGGACAGGCCGCGGAACCTGGCGAAGAGCGTGACGGTCGAATAAGTCCCGCTCCGGGTGGGGAAGTCGGTCCCGGTCGCGACGACGTTCGCGACGACGTTCGCGACCGGGACCGCTCGGCCGTCAGAACACCGAGCAGCCCGAGAGGGTGGTGAGGGTGTCCAGGGCGGTCACCGCGGCGACGGAGTTGCCGGCCTGGTCGAGGCGGGGGCCCCAGGCGCAGACCGCGGCCCGGCCGGGGAGTATCGCCAGGATGCCGCCGCCCACGCCGCTCTTGCCCGGCAGGCCGACCCGGAAGGCGAACTCGCCGGCCGCGTCGTAGGTGCCGCAGGTGAGCAGGACGGCGTTGATCCGCTTGGCCTCGCTGCGGGTCATCAGACGGGTGCCGTCGGTGCGGACGCCGTAACGGGCGAGGAAGGCGCCGGCCAGCACGAGGTCGCGGCAGCTGGCGGCGATGGCGCAGTGGGCGTAGTAGTGCTCCAGCACGGTCTCGACCGGGTTCTGCAGGTTGCCGTGGCTGGCGATGAAGTGGGCGAGCGCGGCGTTGCGGTGGCCGTGCGCCGCCTCGGAGGCGGCCACCACCGGGTCGGTGCCCAGCAGCGGGTTGCCGGACTCGCGGCGCAGGAACTCCCGTACCGCGCCGGAGGCGTCGCCGGTCAGCGACTGGAGGCGGTCGGTGACCACCAGGGCGCCCGCGTTGATGAAGGGGTTGCGCGGGATGCCGTGCTCGGTCTCCAGCTGCACCAGCGAGTTGAACGGGTTGCCGGAGGGCTCGCGGCCCACGCCCCGCCAGAGCGCCTCGCCGCCGTCGTTGCTGTAGGCCAGGGCGAGGGCGAGCGAGAACAGCTTGGAGACGCTCTGGACGGAGAACGGCTGCTCCCAGTCCCCGACGCCGTACAGCTCGCCGTCGACGGTGGCCACGGCCATGCCGAAGGACTCCGGGTCGGCCTCGGCGAGGGCCGGGATGTAGTCGGCGACGTGGCCCCGGCCCGTGGTCGCCCGGGCGGCCGCCTCGGCGGCCTCCAGCAGGACGGGGAAGTCCAGGTTCTCCACATCGTTCAAGGCTCTTCACTCCACGCACGGACGGACGGGTACGGACACCATCGGGACCGGGGGCCGTCGTACGGCGACACCCGGTCCGACCAGTGATTATCCGTGCTCGGGGGAGTGCCGGCGCCCGGCGGGCGCCGGCCCCGGCCTACGGCGCGTTGCTCGGCGCCTGGACGGGCGGGCCGGTGAGCAGCGTTCCGGTGTCGGAGTAGGGCCAGCCGTTGGGGACGCAGCCGTGCAGGCCCTTGATCTGCTGCATCATCACCGGCGCCGGGGCGCCCGGGCCCGGGCAGTCGACGTGGCCGTTGCCCAGGATGTGGCCGACCTCGTGGTTGACCGCGAGCGCGTGGTACAGCTCGGGGCGGCCCTGGTAGAACTCGGACAGCTCCGTCCAGCGCTTGAGGTTGATCACCACCTGGTGCTGGACACCGCAGTTGACCCAGCCGCCGGTGTCCAGTCCGTACTGGCCGCAGATCCGGTCGGTGGACGTGGGGGTCGCCAGGTAGACCGTGAAGTCCACCGGGTCGGCGGGCATCCGCTGGAAGGACGCGGTGTTCCCGGCCGCCCAGCCGCGCCGGGTGTCGCCGAGGATCGCGTCCACCTCGGCCGCGAACTGCTCGGGGCTCTCCTGGATGCCGTCCTCCACCCGCACCTTGTAGCGGTACAGGTGCTCTCCGGTGCCGAAGCGGGCGGAGCCGCCGGGGGCGGTGGTGAAGGCCAGCGGCGCGGGTTCTTCGTGCCAGGGCTGCCACCGGAGCAGTCCGGCGGTCACCGTCGCGACCAGGGCCAGGGCGAGGGCACCGTGCCAGGGCTTCCAGCGCTTCATGGGGGCAGAACAGCTCCTGCGGTGTGGCGAAAGGGTTCGTCAGGAGGAACGGCCAGGTGGGCGGGGGTGGTTCAGGCGGTGGCGAGCGCGGTGGGGTGCGGTACTCGTCCTCGGACCCGCCCGGGCCGACGGGACCCACGGCCGGCCCCCGTCGGGCGCGGGGCCCGGCCGGTTCCCGGAACCACTCGATGGTGCCATCCCGGCGGCGTGTCCCTGGGCGCGGCGGCGGGATTCCGCTGTGGTGGTGGTCCGGATCGGCCGCCGGTCACCCCGGCTCGCCGGTCACCCCTGACAGGCCGATCGTCCCTGACGGCCGATCGTCCCTGACACGCCATTGGAGGCACCGCCATGTCCATCACCACCGTCCTCACCGTCGACGGCATGAGCTGCGGTCACTGCGAGCGGACCGTCAGTGCCGGGCTGGCCGCCATCCCCGGCGTCACCGAGGTCGTCGCGGACGCGCCGACCGGCCGGGTCACCGTGGCCTCCGCCGGGCCGCTGGAGGCGGCGGCGGTGCGCAGCGCGGTGGACGGCGCCGGGTTCACCCTCGTCGGCGAGATCTGAATCCGGACGGTGGCGGGGGCTGCCCGGCCAGGTGCGGCAGGCAGCCCCTGCTCGGCTCAGCCCATGCTCTTCGCACCGTCCAGGGCCTCGCGGATGATGTCGGCGTGGCCCGCGTGCTGGGCGGTCTCGGCGACGACGTGCAGCAGCACCCGGCGGGCCGACCACTCGGCCTCGGGCTCGAACCAGGGGGCCTTCGGCAGCGCCTGGGTCGCGTTCAGGTCGGGCAGCGTGACCACCAGCTCGTCGGTGCGGCGGGCGACCTCGGCGTACTCGGCGAGGACACCGGCCAGCGTCTCGCCGGGCAGCATCCGGAACTCGTCGGCCCGGCGGGCGAAGTCGGCCTCGGTCCAGGTGGAGAAGTCGGGCATCGCGGACGCGCCCTCCACGATGAAGTCCGCCCACAGCCGCTCGACCGCCGTCACGTGCTTGACGAGGCCGCCGAGGCACAGCTCGCTCGCGGTGGTCCGCAGGCCCGCCTGCTCGTCGGTGAGGTCGCGGGTGGTGAACCGCAGGAAGTGCCGCTGCTTCCCCAGCGCCACCAGGAGGTCGGCGCGCTCGCCGGTGACGGGGGCGGGGGTGGCGGGGGTGTTGGCAGTGGTGGTCGTGCTCGTGGTCATGGCTCGGGCCTTCCGTTCGGTTCCTGCTCCCTCGGACAAGAACAACGCTACGGGCCATTGCGGCCAGTTCCTGTCCTGAATTCAGGACAGAATCGAGGCATGGCGAACACCAGCACCCGAACGCTGCGACTGCTCTCCCTGCTCCAGACCCACCGCTACTGGCCCGGCGACGAACTCGCCGACCGGCTCGGCGTCTCCGTGCGCACCCTGCGCCGCGACATCGACCGGCTGCGCGAACTCGGCTACCCCGTCGAAGCCCAGCGCGGGGTCGACGGCGGCTACCAACTGGCGGCGGGCGCGGCCCTGCCGCCGCTGGTCATCGACGACGAGGAGGCGGTCGCCCTCGCGGTGGGGCTGCAGGCGGCCGCCGAGAGCCCGGTCGAGGGCGTCGCCGAGGCCTCCGTCCGGGTCCTGGCCAAGGTGGTGCAGGTGATGCCCGCCCGGCTGCGCCGCCGGGTCGAGGCGCTGCGCGCGGTCACCGTCCCCGTCAACTGGGGAGGCTCCGCCGGCTCCGGCGTCGACCCGGACGCCCTCACGGCCGTCGCCCTCGCCTGCCGCGACAGCGAACGGCTCCGCTTCTCCTACACCGCCGCCACCTCGGCCCGCACCGACCGGCACGTCGAACCGCACCGGCTGGTCTGCCTCGACCGGCGCTGGTACCTGGTCGCGTACGACCTCGACCGCGGCGACTGGCGCACCTTCCGCCTCGACCGCCTCACCACCGCCGAGGGCACCGGCACCCGCTTCGCCCCGCGCACCCTCCCGGCCGCCGACGCCGCCGAGTACGTCCGCGCGGGCCTCAACGCCACGCCCCGGTCCAACCGCGTCGAGGCGCTGGTCGAAGCCCCGGCCGACCGCGTCCGCGCCCACGTCGGCCGCTGGGGCGACGTCGAGGAAGTCGACCCCACCCACTGCCGCCTCCGGATGACCGCCGACTCCCTCGACTGGCCCGCGATGGCCCTCGGCTCCCTGGCCGCCGAGTTCCAGGTCATCCACCCACCCGAACTCCGCACCCTCATCGCCGAGTGGTCCACCCGCTTCGCCCGCGCGTCCCAGTAGAACCCCGCCTCGGCACCCTGCCCCGGCGCCCCGCCCGGCCCTCGGCCTTCTGCCCCGACATCCTCGGCAACACGCCACACACTTACCGATCGACCGCCCAGCAGGTTGACCGGCACAGCCACCTGCTGGCCCCCATGCGCGAGCCGATCCCGGGGGGGGGATGACGTGGGAGCCCGCAGAGGCAGCCACTGACTGACCGCCGCGGGGGGATCGGCAAGTCCGCCGGGTCGACTTCCCGTGCGGCGCGGGGCAGGGGACCCAGCGGTTCCTCGACCGTACCCGGGCCAGGCTCGTTGGCCTCCGCTCGAAGCTCGGAATTCGCTTGGCCGGAGCCGGGAGCCGGGCGATCATGGCGGGATGTCCGATCTGCTTGAGCGCGTGAACGCCTTCCGTGCCTCCTTCGCCCGCCGCCATGCGGCCGAGATCGTCGAACTGCCCGAGTTCCCCGGGGTCTTCGCGGTCCGGAACGCGGACTACGTCCTCTCCCACGAGCACAACCAGCTGATCGTCACCGGGCCCGGCACCGACCCGGCGGCGCTGCCCGGGCTGGCCGCCCGCTGGCTCGGGCAGCGCACGCAGTACGCGATCACCGTGCTGGACGAGCAGTGGGGCGAACGGGCCGCGCCGGTGCTGGCCGGGGCCGGGTACGAGCGGGGCACCGTCGTTGTCCTGGCCCGGGAGACGGCGGGCTGTGAACTGCCCGAACCGGCCGCGCTGCCGACGCAGTTCGCCGACATGCGGGAGGCCGTGCTGCGGCAGGAGGCGGAGTGGTACGAGGGCGAGGAGCTGATCCGGCAGCTCACCGACCGCCGGCCGACCCGGCTGCGCGGCGCCGAAGAGGTGCACTTCCTGACCGCCCGGACGGCGGACGGCGAGGTCGCGGCCTGGGTGGACCTCTACCTCGAACCGGCTGCCGGGCTGGCCCAGGTGGAGGACCTGGTCACCGCGGCCGCGCACCGCGGCGCGGGCCACGGGGACACCCTGCTCGGCAGCGGTCTGGCGCTGGCGGCGGCCGCCGGGATCCCGCAGCTCTTCCTCCTGGCGGAGGCGGACGGCTGGCCGCGCGAGTGGTACGCGCGCCGGGGCTTCACGGAGA
The DNA here is from genome assembly GCF_044768255.1 of Kitasatospora sp. NPDC101157. NCBI lineage: Bacteria > Bacillati > Actinomycetota > Actinomycetes > Kitasatosporales > Streptomycetaceae > Kitasatospora > Kitasatospora sp. NPDC101157. The sequence goes on from NZ_JBIWPL010000016.1 coordinate 52,408, forward strand.
TCGGGCGCAGCCACTCCTTCCACACGAGCTGACCGCAGGAGTGGACCGCACGAATCGGTCGGACGAACCGGCCGGTGCGGTGAGGCCGTCGGTGAGGCGGGCGCCGAGTCTGTTGGACGCCTGCCGGCGGTCGTGCCGCTGGCCCCGGGGCGCCGGGGGCGGTGGCGTCGCCGGAGTGGGGCGGGGTGACCCCGCTCAGGCAGTGGGCGCGGGAACGGGCGCTGGGCCGGCCGGGAGTGGCCTCGCGCAGTGGGTGGCGACGGTGTCCGCGAAGGCGCGGGCGAGCGGGCCCAGGGTGTCCCATTCGCGGGCGGCCCAGCCGACGGTGAGGCCGGGCAGGTCGGGCAGCGGGACCAGCCGCAGGCGGGGGTGTCCGGGTCCCTGCCACTCGGGGAGCGCGGGTACCACGGCGTGGCCGAGGCCGAGTTCGGCCAGCAGGATCGCGGTGTCCCAGTCCGTGACGCTGGTGTCGAAGACCGGTCGGATGCCCGACTTGCCCAGCCAGTCGTCGAGTTGGGAGCGGGACACCGAGTTCTGCGGCAGCCCGATGAGCCGGGCGTCCTGCAGGTCGGCGGGTTCGATGCGGGACCGGGCGGCGAGCGGGTCGCCGGCCGCCACGGCGAGGACCCAGGGCAGGTCGGCGACCGGTCGTTGTTCGATGCCGCGGACCGGCGTGCCGAGGGTGATCCAGGCCAGGTCGACCTGGCCGGCGGTGAGCGCCTCCAGACAGTTGCGGCTGGACACGCCGGTCTGGAACTCCAGGTTGACCTGCGGGTAGCGCTCGCGGAAGTCCACCACGGCCGCGGACATGAAGTGCCGGATGCTGGTGGCGCCGGTGGTGATCCGCACCGATCCGCCCTCGCCGCGGGCGAGTTCGGCGATGGTGCGCAGGGCGTGGTCGATGCCGCCCAGGCCGTTGGCCACGGCGGTCTGCAGATGGCGTCCGGCGGTGGTGGGAACCACACCGCGCGGGTGGCGCTCGATCAGGGTGACTCCCAGCTCGCGTTCCAGCCGCTTCACGTGCTGGCTGACGGCGGACTGGCTGCAGGCCAGCTCGCGGGCGACGGCGCTGAGCGAGCCGGCCCGGCAGACGGCGGCGAAGATGCGGAGGTCGTCGAGGGTCACGAGCGCCCAGGGTACGCCGGGTCCGGGCCCACCCCGGCGGCCCCGACCCAAGGCAGGGCTTGGAGGTTTCCCAGCAAATCGGTGGATTGACTTGGATGTTCGCCAGGATCGATCATCGGTGGCAGGGCCCGCGAGAAGGGCGGCAACCCGCCCGCTGTCTTCGCGCGTTCCGGACGTTCAGGCGGGGGCGCGGCGGGTGTCGACCCGTACGGACGTGTACGTCAGGCAGTGGAGGGGGAGCGGTATGCGGTACGCCGATGGTCCGGGTACGCAGTCCGAGGTGCTCGTCGAGGCGCCGGTGGAGCGCGTCTGGGCGCTGGTGACGGACATCGAGTTGCCCGCCCGGCTCAGTCCGGAGCTCCAGCGGGTCGCCTGGCTGGACGGCGCGCACGGCGGTGTGGACGGCACGGGCGGCGCGGACGGCCCCGTGCTCGGGGCGCGCTTCGAAGGGTTCAACAGCCGGCCGGACCTGCGCGACTGGCGGACGGTCTCCGAGGTGGTGGAACTGGCCGAGCACCGCGTCTTCGCCTGGGCCGTCATGGACGCGGACGGCCGGTTCGGCGACCCGGTGTCGGAGGTGGGCGGAGCACTGGCCCGTTGGCGCTTCGACCTGATCCCCGAGGGCGGCGGCACCCGGCTGCGCCACTCGGTGGCCATCGGCCCGGGCCGCAGCGGCGTGACACTGGCCATCGAGGCCCGGCCGGAGGCCGAGGAGAAGATCGTCGCCTTCCGGCTGGGGGAGCTGCGGACCGGGATGACCGCCACCCTCGATGGCGTCAAGTCGCTCGCCGAGCAATCGAGTTAGGCGTCATGGAGTTCGACGGGCTGTTCCGGCAGGTACGGGCGTCAGCGGCGCTCCTCGGCGCGGACGCGGAAACGCTGACCGACCGGCAGGCCCGCGAGCCGTCCCTGCTCCCCGGCTGGAGCCGAGGGCACGTGCTGACCCACCTCGCCCGCAGCGCCGACGCCTACCGGTGGATGCTCGCCCTGGCCCGGACCGGCACCGCCCCCGGGCCGCGGGCGGACGCCGCCGAGCTGGAACGGCAGTTGGTCGAGGGTGCGGGGCGTGACGCTCGCGTGCTGGCCGCGGACCTGCGGGACAGCCTGGACGGGCTGCTGCGGGACGCGGCGGAGCTGCCCGTCGGGCGCAGGACGGTGCTGGTCCCCGCGCTGGCGGGCTGGCGGCACCCGGCCTGGTACCTGCTGTGGCGGGCCTGGCGGGAGCTGGAGGTGCACCACGTCGACCTGGACACCGGCCGCACTTCGGCGAGTTGGCCGGAGGAATTCGTACGGACGGCCCTGGCGGAGACGGTCGCGGCGCTGGCTGCGCGCGGGGTTCCGCTGGCCCGGGTCGCGGCGGAGGACCTCGGCCGGGACTGGGCGGTCGGCGGAGCGGGCCCGGTGGTGAGCGGCCCGGGGCACGAACTGCTCGCCTGGTTCGCCGGACGCGGCCCGGCGGCGGGGCTGCGCGCGGACGGGCCGCTGCCGCTGCTGCCGGGCTGGCCGTTGCCGCCGGTGCCGGGCTGGTCGTAGAAGTCGTTACGGCCCCCTTCCTGTTCCCCTTCCTGTTCCCCTTGCCTCTCCCCTTCCCGTTCCCGTTTCGTTCCCGTCCCGTTCCCGCTGCCGGGCCGGGCCGGGGCGGGCCGATCGGGAGGGCTGCCCGTCAGACGCCGTCCGTTTCTCACCAGGAGAGTGGGTAGCGGACCGGGTGGGCGCCGATCCGGCCCGGCAGCAGGCCGATGGCGACCAGCAGCACGGTGGCCAGCACCAGCATCGGCAGGAAGGGCACCGGGTGCGGCGCCTGCAGGACCACGATGACGGCGGTGGCCGCGGCTGGGGAGTGCGAGAGATGGGTGAGCATCATCGCGCCGAGCGCCAGCCCGGCGGCGATGGCCGCGCCCCAGGCGGTGCTGCCGGTGACGGCCAGGGTGGCGAAGCCGACCAGCGCCGCCAGCAGTTGCCCACCCACCAGGTTGCGCGGCTGAGAGATCGGCAGCCCCGGGGCGCCGTGCACCAGCGCCGCACTGGCCCGCCAGCGGCGGGATCAGCAGCGGCTGGTGGAGCAGCACGCCGACCCCGACCAGCAGGAGCAGCGCGCCGATGGCGAAGGCGGCGGTCCGCAGCACGTGCAGCGGATGCGGCCGGGGAGTGGTGGTCCGTGGCGGCGGCGGAGGCGCGGGCACGGGCGGGCTCGGGTGCACTGGCGGAGGGGACAGCGGGGCGGGCATGCGCGGGCGGCTCCGGATGGGGTGGCGAGGACCCGCAGATGATAAACAGACTGTTGAAGTGAAAGCTGGGACGTTTTGCCAGTTGGACAGCCCCCTGGACAGGGCCCCCGGACGAACCCGTGGAAGAAGCCCTGGGCGGACCCCCGTCCCGGCGCCCGAGGGGCACCACGTGAACTCATCCGGCTGAGCCACCTCACCGACCGCCACGACGGCCTCCGCCCTGTCCCGTCCCGGTGCCTTGCCGCCCCTGCCCGCGCCGGTCGGACGGCGTCGGGGGCGGGGCGGTGGACGGCGGGTGTTCAGTGGTGCCAGGCCGCGCCTCCGGTGTTGTGGACGAACCGCTGCAGGACCTTCAGCGTGGTCAGGTACTCCTCGTCCGAGATCCCCGCGTGACGCTCGGCCCACAGCTCGCCCTGGACGGCCGCCACCTTGTCGAAGAACGCCCGGCCCTCCGCGGTCAGTTCGAGCCGGCCTCCGGCGGACTCGGTGACCCAGCCGCGCTCGACGGTCGCGTCGATCTCGGTCTCCATGGTGTCCTGCCCGGTGTCGAGGTAGCCGCGCAGGACGGCGCAGACGTCGTCGCGGGTCCTCGGCTCCTCGGCGCGGGCGAGCTGGGCGAGCACCCACCACTGCGGCTGGGTGGTGCCGAGCTCGGCCAGCGCGCCCCGGGTCCGGCCGACGACGGCCTTGTACGCGGCCCAACTCCAGTACCCGATCGGCTGCTTGACCAGTTCGTCGTCACTGTGCGAGTACTCCACGGCCGATCCCCCCTTCTCGTCGATCACTTCGGTGCGACCGACCCTAGAAGGTGAAGTCGACTTGAGGTCAAGGGGGCGAGAGCGGCGTGGGGGGCGGGGTGCGGCTCACCCGGTGGGTGTGCCGATCCGGTCGCGTTCGAGGGCGGCGCGCAGGGTCGCGAAGGCCCGGGCGGTCGCCGAGAGCGCGGCGGCGTCGAGGGATCCCGTGAGGAGTTCGGCCAGGGTGTCGGTGAAGGTCCGCTGCGCCTCCTCGACGAGCCGGGTGCCGTCGGCCGTCAGCGCCAGCAGTGAGGACCGGCGGTCCGCGGGGTTCGGCCGGCGGGTGGCCCATCCCAGCTTCTCCAGGCGGTCGACGCCCTTGCTGGTCGCCCCGACGCCGATGGCGAACTCGGCGGCGATGTCCGCGACCCGGCAGCCGGGGTGGCGGCGCAGGTAGTCGAGGAACTCGTACTGCGAGGTGACGATCCCGTGCCGTTCGCGCAGGCGGTCGTTGAGGGCGTTGTACAGCCGGGTCTCGCACCTGACCAGGTCGGCGAAGAGGTCGGGGAGCCCGGCTGCGGAGCGGCCCCCGTTCAATGTATCTTCCATGGCATATAGTGTACGGGAAGCTACTTGTGGCAGGAGTGTGCCCATGAGCAGGGAACAGCGCATCCGGATCGACGGAATGCTGCGCCGGGCGGAACCGGAAGGACCGAGGACGGTCGAGGAGATCCGGGCGGGATTCCGGGAGCTGATGGCCCGGATGATCGTGCCCCACGGGCGTATCCGGACCGTCGACACGACCCTCGGCGGCCGCCCCGCCCTGCGCGTCGAGCCGAGGCCCGGCCCGGACGCGGGGGCGCAGGACGGCCCGGACGTGGGGGTACAGGACGGCCCAGGCGTGGGGACGATCCTGTACTTCCACGGCGGCGGCTGGGTCTTCGGCTCGCCGCGGACCGCCCTCTCGCTGACCGGGAACCTGGTGGCCAGGACCGGCCTCGGGGCCTACTCGGTGGACTACCGGCTCGCCCCCGAACACCCCTTCCCGGCCGCGGTCGAGGACACCCTGAGCGCCTACCGCGACCTGCTCGACCGCGGTGAGGACCCCTCCGCCGTCGTCTTCGCGGGGGACTCGGCCGGCGGCGGCCTCGCCGTCACCACGTGCCTCGCCGCCCGGGACGCGGGCCTGCCGCTGCCAGCCGCCGTCCTGGCCTTCTCGCCGGGCCTCGATGCGACCAGGACCGGCGAGAGCATGACGACCAAGGAGGACGCCGACCCGATCTTCACCCGCGCGGCCCTCGAACACACCGGGGCCATGTACCTCGGCGGAGCCGACCCCCGCCAGCCGCTGCTCAGCCCCGCCCTCCACGCCGACCTCACGGGCTTCCCGCCCGTGCTGCTCCAGGTCGGCGCCAACGAGATGCTGCTGGACGACTCCGTTCGCCTGGCGGCGCGGGCGAGGGCCGCGGGCGTGGACGTCATCCTGGACGTCACCGCCGATGTGCCGCACGTGTTCCAGGCGTTCGCGGGCGTCCTCGACGAGGCGGACGAGGCGCTGGACCGGGCCGCCCTCTTCCTGCGCCAGCGGATCCGCGCCGGGGGCGCCGCGCGGGCGTCGGCCGCCCGGCCGGTTGGGGGAGGGTGACCGGGGGCCCGCACGCCGCGGGTTCAGGACTCGGTGCTCGCCTGGCGCAGCAGATAGGCGCCGGAGGCGGCGGCGAGCAGGGCCATGCAGGCGGCGAAGACCAGGCCGGCGTGGGCCAGGCCGAGCGGACCGGTGAGCAGGCCGACGCCGATGACGGGGACCGAGATGCCGAAGTAGGCGACCACGAAGAGCGCCGAGAGGGCGCCGCCGCGATGCTCGGCCGGGCTCGCGTCGGCGACCTCGCCGACCGCGCCGCGCAGCCCCATGCCCTGCCCGGCGCCGCCCACCAGTGCGGCGAGCACCAGGAGCGCCAGGACGGCCCAGGCGAGTGAGCCCGCCAGCAGCGCCAGTCCGGCGATCAGCACCAGGCAGCCCAGCGGGATCGCCCGGGCGCTGCCCAGCCGGGGGACGAGCAGCTGGCCGATGGTGGAGGCGAAGAAGGCCGCGAACACGACGAGGCCGACGACCGCGAGGTTGTGGACGTCCAGGCCCTCGGCGAGGAAGGCCGGGCTGACCGAGGTGAACAGGCCCAGCAGGGAGAACCCGGCGAAGGCGGCGATCCCGGCCGGCAGGAACACCTGGCGCACCTCCGGCGGCAGTTCGGGCAGGTTGGGGCGGGCGGTGTGCAGCGGGCGGGCGTCGGTGACCGTCTCCGGCAGCAGCAGGAGCAGCCCGAAGGACACGGCGAGCAGCGCCAGGTGCGCGGCGAAGGGCAGCACCAGGGGGTGCGGCGCGTACTCGGCGAGCACGCCGGACAGCAGCGGCCCGCAGCCGAGGCCGCCCATGTTGGCGGCGGTCGCGACGAAGTTCGCCCGCCCGCGGCGCGCGGGCGGGGCCAGCTCCAGGACGTACGCGGTCGCGGTGCCGGTGAACAGGCCCGCCGACAGTCCCGACAGCAGCCGGCCGAGGCAGAGCAGCAGCACGCTGTCCGCGGCCAGGAAGACCACGGCGCTGCAGGCCGCGCAGACCAGCCCGCAGAGCAGGACGGGACGGCGCCCGACCGTGTCGGAGATGTTGCCGAACAGCAGCAGGACGCCGATGACGGCGAAGGCGTAGACGGCGAACACGACCGTCACGGTCAGTTCGGAGAAGCCGATCCGCTCCCGGTACAGCCCGTACAGCGGGGTGGGCAGGGTGGTGCCGGCCATGCAGACGGCGAAGGCGAAGGCGGCGAGCAGGTAGCCCGTTCGGGCGAGTGCGGGCCGGGCGGTCCGATGATCGGTCACCTGCCCACGATAGGTGCGTCATCCGGCAGGGCCGTAGCACACGGGCGGGCGCTGCCCCGACCGGCCGTACGCCGGAGGGCGCGACCGGCGTGATCGGCGTGATCGGCTGTCCCTGATGGTTCGTGGAAGTTCCGCGCCGGAGCAGAAGGCCACCGGCGGCGGGGGCGGCGGCCGCAACCCGAGCATCCAGTGCTGCTTCCGGGCCGTACCGCGGCGTCCGTCGGATCCGAACTCTCGCTGTGCCGATGAGCGTTGGGCCGTAGATTGACGCCATGATCGAGGAGATTTCGTCCGGCACGTCGGAGCGATCGCCCGTGCGGCGCAGGAGGCACGCGGCCCCCACGCGGGCCGCCGGCGGCGGCGTGCTGCGGTCGTCCGCGCTGATGGCCGCCGGGACGGTGGTCTCGCGGGCCACCGGACTGATCCGCCAGGTGCTGCAGGGCGTGGCACTGGGCACCGGGCTGCTGGCCACCACCTACAACCAGGCCAACACCGTGCCCACCAGCCTGTACTTCCTGCTGATCGGCGGCGCGCTGAACTCCGTCCTGGTCCCCCAGCTGGTCCGGGCCCGGGCGGAGGATCCGGACGGCGGGGTCCGGTTCGAACAGCGCCTGGTCACGCTGGTGCTGTGCGTCCTGGGCATCGGCAGCGCGGTGGCGACCTGGGCCGCCCCCGCGATCATCGGCATCTACCAGAGCGACACACCCGCCACCCACGAGGCGTTCGAGCTGACCGTGGTCTTCGCCCGCTTCCTGCTCCCGCAGATCTTCTTCTACGGCGTGTTCAGCATCTTCGGACAGATACTCAACGCCCGTAACCGCTTCGGGGCGATGATGTGGATCCCGGTCCTGAACAACCTGGTGCTGATCACGATGTTCGGCCTCTACCTCGGCCTGGTCACCGTCCCGGAGACGGTCGCGGACATCACCGACGCCCAGGTCAGGCTGCTCGGCATCGGAACCACCGTCGCCCTGGCCCTGCAGGCGCTCGCCCTGGTCCCGTACGCCCACGCCGCCGGCTTCCGCCTGCGACCTCGCTTCGACTGGCGGGGCGCCGGCCTGCGAAGGAGCGTGGGCGCGGCGCGCTGGACCCTGCTGTTCGTCCTGGCCAACCTGGTCGCCAACACCGTGGTCACCCGCCTCGCCTCCGCCGCGGACGCCGCCCTGCCCAAGGACGGCGTCGGCTACACCGCCTACAGCTACGCCCAGCAGATCTGGATGCTCCCCCAGTCGATCGTCACGGTCTCCCTGGTCACCGCGCTCCTGCCGCGGATGAGCCGGGCCGTGGCCGAGCACCGCCCCGACGCGCTGCGCGCCGACCTCTCCCGGGCGCTGCGGGTCAGCGGCGTCGTCATCGTCCCGGCGGCCTTCTTCTTCGCCGCCTTCGGCCCGCAGATCGCCCAACTGCTGTTCGCCCACGGGGCCGTCCACGCCCCCGCCACCGCTCCGCTCGGTCACATGCTGCAGGCCTTCGGCCTCGGGCTGGTCCCGTTCTCCGCCCAGTACCTCCTGCTGCGCGGCTTCTACGCCTTCGAGGACACCCGCACGCCGTTCCGCATGGCGCTGTGGATCAGTGCCGTCGACATCGCCCTGGCCGTGGCCTGCCACCTGCTGCTGTCCCCCCGCTGGGCGGTCACCGGCATGGCCGCCGCCTACGCCCTCTCCTACGCCGTCGGCCTGCTGCTCACCGCCCTGCGGCTCAGGCGCCGCACCGGGGGCCTGCTCGACGGGCGACGCATCTGCCGCTGCTACGCCAAGCTGACCGCGGCCGCCACCGCGGCCGCCGCCACCGGCTGGGTCGTGGCCCGCGGCTGCGCCCACCTGCCGGCCCCGGGCACCTGGGCTCCGGCCGTCTGGACGCCGGCCGTCTCCCTCGCCGCCGGCGGCCTCGCGATGGCCCTGCTGTTCCTCGGCTCCGCCCGGCTGCTGCGCATCGGTGAACTCCGCAGCCTGCCGGGCCTGGGCGGCTGAACCGCTCCCCGACGGTGCGTTCGGGCTCAGGGACCGCCGGTGGTGAGGCGGTCGAGCCATTCGCCGAGGAGGTGCTGCTCGGCGGCGCTGAGCGAGGTCCGCTGGTGGGAGCGCGGCGCGCAGGGTGCGGGCGCCGCCGGGCGTAGCCTCCTCCCCGCCGCAGTGGAAGTGGCGGAAGGCGCCAAGATCGGCCCTTGATCGTTGTTCCTGGCGGGGGCCACGGGCCGGGGCCGTCCTGGCACAGACTTTCAGGCGTCGCGGCCCGGTCGGTGGCCGCGGCCTCGGCCCGGATCCAAGGACTGCCATCGTGAGCGAGCGCGTTCTCACCCCCCGTCACCGCGGTTTCCTCTTCCTCGACTCCCACCCGGCGGGCTGCGAGCGGCTGGTCGCGGACATGTGGCAGGCGTGCCCCGGACCCGCCGAACTCCCGGAGGGGAACGGGCCGGTGGCGCTGATCATCGGCTCCTCGGCCGGGTACGGGCTGGCGGCCACCGTGGCCGGCCTCAAGCGGGCCGGCATCCGCGGCATCGCGGTCTGCTACGAGAAGGCGCCTTCCGGGCGGCGCACCGCCACGGCCGGCTGGTACCGCAGCGCTGCCACCGCCGAGCTCGCCCGCACCGCCGGTCGTGACCTGGTCCTCCTCAACGGCGACGCGTTCTCGGACGCGATGAAGGAGCAGGTCGCCGAGCTCATCGAGCAGCGGTTCGGCGGCCGACTGGACCACCTGGTCTACTCGGTGGCCGCGCCCCGGCGCACCGACCCGGACACCGGCACCACGTACGCCTCCGTCCTCAAGCCGATCGGCCGGGCGAACCGCACCAGGACGCTGGTCTTCGACGACCAGGGCGTTCCCGAGGTGCGGGAGGTGGAGACCGGGCCGGCCGAGGGCGACGACGTCGAGCAGACCGTGGCCGTGATGGGTGGCACGGACTGGGAGCGCTGGATCGACCACCTGGCGGGTCGGGGTCTGCTCGGCGAGGGCTTCGCCACGGCCGCGCTGTCGTACATCGGATCGCCGCTGACCGCGGCGATCTACCGGCAGGGCACCATCGGCGCGGCCAAGGTCCACCTGGAGGCCACCGCCCGGACGCTGGACGAGCGGCTCGGCAGGGCGGTGGGCGGGCGGGCCGTGACCTCCGTCAACGGCGCGGCCGTCACCCAGTCCTCCACCGCCGTCCCCGGGATCGCCCTGTACACCGGCCTGCTGCGCGGCGTCCTGGGCGAGGACATGGTCCCGCCGGTGCGTCAGCTCGCCTCCCTGTGGGACCAGCTCACCGGTGCCGCCCCGTTGGTGCTGGACGACGAGGGCCGGATCCGGCTGGACACCTGGGAACTCGCCGACCACGTCCAGGCGGCCGTCGCCGAGTGCTGGGAGGCGGCCACGACCGACACCGTGGCCGGTCTCGCCGACCTCGACTGGTTCCGCGCCGAGGTCCGGCGGCTGTACGGGTTCTCGGTGCCGGGGGTCGACTACACCGCCGCGGTGGAGACCGACGTGCCCTGGCCCGGTGCTCGTTGACCGCGGTCGGTGGGAGGGGTGGCTGGGCTTCGCTTCGAACTGCGGTGCGCCGGGGGGCACCTGGGCTCGGCGTGCGGCGGCGCCGCGGTGCGGCGGTGCGGTGCGGCGGTGCGGCGGTGCGGCGGTGCGGTGCGGCGGTGCGGTGCGGCGGTGCGGCGGAGGTCGGGCGGCGGGCGAGGCGCCGGATGGGCGCCGGCCCGCGGTGGCGCGCTCGGGGCTGAAGGCGGGGGTGAGGGGAGCCGGGCGTGAAGGGGGACGGGTGGTTCTCGGCGGTGGACCGGGAGGGTGCCCGTCAGAGCTTCTCGGCCGCGCGGACCCGGTGGAGGTGGATGAGCACGTCGTAGGCGGTGCCCAGGGCGAGGGTGGGCAGCGGGTCGCGGCTGAAGGTGGTCCCGGCGTCGTACGTCGGGTGGGCGGTGTCCAGCCAGCTGCGGGCCGCGGGCGGGGCCTGGCGCAGGTCGAGGTAGTAGTCCCGGGGGCGGACCCGGTCCAGGAGGTACTCGTTCATGCCGAGGGTGGCCGGGGGCACGGTGGTGCTCCGCCAGTTGTCGGCGAACGGGTCGGTCTCGGTGAGGAAGGAGCCGCCGCCGAAGGTGAAGCCGATCGAGACGTAGCCGGCGGCGCCGAGCGCGTCGCGCAGGTGGGCGCCCTGCGTGGTGGGGTACGGCGCCGGGTCGCCGGACCGGTAGCCGACGTGGCCGTTGTGCGCCGAGACCAGGACCTTGCCGCCGAGACGGCGCTGCCACCACAGGGTGTTCTCGGCCATCGCCCGGTCGCGGAGCAGCTGCGCGGCGGTGACGGAGGGGGCGTCGTCGGTCCGCAGGGTGGCGAAGGCGAAGGTCCGGGCGATGTTCCGCGCGTGCTGGACGGCCCACTCGTACTCCGCGTCGCCGTCGTTCCCGGCGGCGGCCACCAGGTCCAGCGCCTGCTGGGCCAGGTCCGCGTTGCGCTGCCGCTCGGCCACCGGGACCCGGGCCAGGTAGCCGATGGCGTCGTCGAACGGCCGCAGTCCGGCGTACAGTTGCTCGACGCTCGACAGCGAGGCGGGCGCGGCCTCCCGCACGTAGTCGGTGACCTCGGCGAAGGGCTGCTCACCGATCCCGGGGACGCCGAGGCCGGTTCCCACGAAGTGGACCGGGCGCTGCGGGTGGCTGCGGTTGTGGGCGCGCATCCAGTCGATGAGGTCGGCGAACTCCCTTCGATGCCACGGCGATCCGGCCAGGGTGCGGCGGACCAGCCGACGGGCGTCGCCGTCGCCCACGCCCTGGACGTATGCGTCGATCAGCAGGCCGGCCGACCAACTGGCCTCCAGGGCGAAGGTGGTGAAGCCCTTCTCCTCGACCAGGTAGCGGAACACCCGGTGCTTCATGGCGAAGAACTCGTGCGACCCGTGGGTGGCCTCGCCGAGGCCGACCACCCGGGCGTCGCCGATCATGGCGCCGAGTGCCCGCAGGCCGCCGGTCGGGGCGTCGGGCTCGGTGGACCGCAGGGGGAGGGCGATCCGGTCCAGTTCCTCGGTCACGGTGAAGGTTGGTGGGACCGTCCGGGGGCTGCTTGTGGCCTGCGGGCCGGTGGCGGCGCTTCCGGTGGCGGTGGTTGCGGTGGTGGTGGCGGCCGTTGCCGTGGTGCCCGGGGGCAGTAGGGCGGCGGTCGCGGCGGTCGCGTTGCCGGCGGTGGCGAGCAGCAGGGTCCGTCGCCGGGTGGATTCCTGGGTCACGGTCATGATGGGCGCTCCTCGGCTCGTCGGTTCAACTCGTCCGGCTGAGTGGGCCGGTGAGAGAATCCTCTGCCGAGGAGGGGGTCGGGCGCGCTGGGGCGGGCCGCCAGGTTTCCCGGGGGGCTACCCCACTCGCCCCGGGCCCCTGGGGGCACCGGGACGGTTCCCCTGGGGACACCTGGACGGCTGGGCGGAATGCTGGTAGCGGGCGCGTTGTCCGGGTGTTCCGGGTGCTACGGGGCTACGGGGGTTGGGGCCAGGGGTTGGGGGCTACGGAGTCACGGGGCTACGGGGGTTGGGGGCTTCGGGCGGCTCGGGTCAGGAGAGCCGGTCGGCGCGGTGGGTGGGGCGGCCGTCCAGGACGGTGAGCAGGACCGGGACCCCGGCGAGTTCGGTGGCGGGGGTGGACAGCGGGTCGGTCGCGAGGACGGTCAGGTCGGCCCGGTGGCCGACGGCGATCCGGCCCGTGACGTGCTCCTCGCCCGCCGCGAAGGCCGCGTTGACGGTCATCGCGCGCAGTGCCTCCAGGGCGGTGAGTGCCTGGCCGGGGTTGTGCGGGGGCTGGGCGAGGTCGCGGGTGGGGCGGCGGTGGCGGGCACCCGCCATGACGCCCAGCGGCGGGTAGGGGGCGATCGGCCAGTCGGAACCGAGGACGACGGTGGCGCCGGCGTCCCAGAGGTCGCGGCAGCGCCAGGCGCGGTCGGCGCGCTCCTCGCCCAGGCGGCGGGACCAGTTGTCGGTGTGGTCGGCGCGGGTGAAGTCGCAGCAGTGGGTGGGTTGCATGGAGGCGATCACGCCGAGCTCGGCGAAGCGGCGCACCACGTCGTCCGGGACGGTCTCGATGTGCTCGATCCGGTGGCGGACGGGGGGTGTCGTCCCGTTGACGGTGGTCCCGTCCGCGGTGGTCCCGTTCGCTGTGGTTCCGTCCGCGGTGGCCCTGGCGACGGAGTCCAGGGCGTGGCGGACGGCCGCGTCGCCGATCGCGTGGGTGGCGGTGGGAACTCCGGCCCGGTGCAGGTCCCCGATCACCTGGGTGTAGTGCGCCGGGTCGGGCCAGAAGGCGTGGGTGGACTCGCCGTGGCAGTCCGGGCGTTCCAGCCAGGCGGTGCCGTTGTCGATCGTGCCGTCCATGAACAGCTTGACGCCGTCCACCCGCCACAACTCCCCACGCCAGCGCTGGAGTTCGACCAGCTCGCGCAGCCCGTCCCGGTCCACGCCGGGCTGGCACCAGGGGGCGACGCGCAGCCGCAGCGGCAGTTCGCCGGCCTGGTCGAGCGCGGCGTAGAGGTCGAGGCTGTCGCCGCCCGCGTCCATCGCGTGGCCGCCGGTGAGGCCGCTCGCGGCCATCGCGCGCAGGGCGGCGGCCAGGCGTTCGCGGCGCTCCGTGCGGGTGGGCTGCGGGGCGACGCGTTCCACCAGTTCGCAGGCGGCGTCCTCCAGCAGCAGGCCGGTCGGGCGGCCCCCGGCGTCGCAGACCACCTCGGCGGCCTGGGTGAAGGTGCGCGGTCCGTCGACGCCGGCCAGTTCCAGGGCGCGCGGGCTGGCGAGCATGGAGTGGGCGTCGAACATCTGGAGCAGCGCCGGGACGCCGTCCAGCACGGGGGCGAGGGCGGCGGCCTCGACCGGGCGGTCGCCGAAGACGTTCGGGTCCAGGCCCCAGGCGTGCAGCCAGGCGCCCGGGGCGAGGGCCGTGACCTCGGCGGCGAGGGCGGCGCGGACGGAGGGCAGGTCGGTGCAGCCGGAGAGGTCCAGACCGTGGGTGAGTTCGGCGCCGGTGACCGGGTGCAGATGGCCGTCGACCAGGCCCGGGGTGACCACGGCGCCCTTGAGGTCGATCACCGTCGTCGCGGCGTCGGCGAGTTCGTGGATCGTCCGGTCGTCGCCGAGGGCGGCGATCCGGCCGTCGACCACGGCGAGCGCGGTCTGCGGGAGGAAGCCGCCGGAGGCGGGGTCGAGCAGACGGGCGGAGAGGAGGACGAGGGGGGTGCGCACTTCGGCTCCAGCGGTGGTGCGGGGGTGGGGGAGGTGGTGGGGGCGGGGGGACGGGCGAGCGGGTGGGGGAGAGGCCGGGAAGGGGCCGGGGACGGGCCGGCGAAGGGGCCGGGGAGGCGGGTCAGGAGATCGGGGCGAGGGTGCCGTCCGGCAGGCCGAGTTCGCGTTCGGCGGTGGCGGCGGCGAGCCGGGTGACGGACGCCGGGTGGTTGCCCAGGCCGGTGTTGGCGTGGGAGGCGAGGCCGTCGATCACCACCAGGATGCGGACGGCCGTCAGCTGGGCGTCCTCGGTGCGGAACTCGCCCTGCTCGACGCCCGCCCCGACGACGGCGGTGAGGCGGCCCCGCCACAGCGACTCCTGGCCGAGGACGCGCTCGCGCAGGACGGGGCGGTAGCGGCTGAGGTGGCGGGCGTTGAGCCAGAGCCGGCTCATGTCGTCGTAGGCCGGGCCGGTGGCGCGGGCGAAGAAGCGGGCGAGGTGGTTCAGCGGGGACCCGTCCGGCGGGTCGGCGGGCAGCAGGGTCTCCAGTTCGGCGGTGGCGGCGCTGCCGAAGGCCTCGGCGACCAGGTCCTCCACGGCCGGGAAGTAGTGGCTGATCAGGCCCGGTCTGACGTCCAGCTGCTCGGCGATCCGGCGCAGGGTGATGCACTCCAGGCCCTCGGTGAGGGCGACGGTGGCCGCGGCCTCGACGATCTCCGCCCGGCGGTCGTCGGGGGACTTCCGGATCCGTTTGCGCTGAACGCTTGACGTCATGTGCCGGATGCTATTGAGTGTGCGACCAATAAGCAAGCAGGTGGGCACGACACCCCCACGGAGGGCCCCCAATGGCGTCCACACTCCCGGACCATCCCCAGTCCGACTCCCCCGCCGGATCACCGGCCCAGCAGGCCCCGTTGTCCGCGCTTTCCATGCCCTCCCCGCCTTCCGCGTCACAGCCGGAGCGGAGCGGGCGGGTCGAGGTCCACGGCATCGACCACATCCCCGAGACCGAACGCCGCGGCCGCGCCCGGGAACTCTTCTCGGTCTGGGCGGCGGCCAACGTCAACTACCTCAACCTGGTGGTCGGCGGCGCCCTCGTCCTGACCGGCCTCAGCCTCTGGCAGGCGTTCGCGGTGGTCGTGGTCGGCAACCTGTTCTGGCTGAGCACCGGGCTGCTCGCCGTGTCCGGACCGGCGGCCGGAGCCCCCAGCGAGGTGATCACCCGCACGATGTACGGCATCCGGGGCAACCGGGCGAACAACGCCGTCACCGGGTGGATGATCTCCGTCTGCTACTTCGCGCTGAACCTCGCGGCGGCGGCCGTGGCGGCCTTCTCCCTCGTCGAACAGGTCGGGGTCACCCCGAACACTCCGATCAAGATCGCCATCGTGATCGCGATCGTGGTGGTCACCCTCACCATCAGCGTCTACGGGCACGCCGTGATCGTGCGGCTCTACCTGCCGATCACCCTGGCCCTCGCCGCCGCCTTCGCCGTCGTCGGCTACGAGATCCTCCGGCACGCCGACTACGGCTGGAGCCAGCCCCAACCGCTCACCGGCGGCGGACTGTGGGCGGCCGTCCTGGCCGGCGTCACCCTGATCGCCTCCGGCCCGCTCTCGTACACCACCAGCGCCGACTTCTCCCGCTACCTGCCGGTCACCACCTCCCCGCGCGCCGTCCTCGGCTGGACCGCCCTCGGCGGGTTCCTGCCCAGCGTCGTGGTCGGCGGGCTCGGAGTGCTCGGGGCCAGTGCCGTCGACATGACCGATCCGCAGGCCGCGCTCCAGAAGATCCTGCCCGGCTGGTTCAACCCGGTCTTCCTGCTCTCCCTGGTCGTCGGCACCATCGCCGTCAACGCCCTCACCGCCTACAGCGCCGGCCTCGCCCTCCAGGCCGTCGGCATCCGCATCCGCCGTACGCTCAGCGTGCTCGTGGACGGGGCGGTCGCGGTCGCGCTGACGCTCTACGCCCTGCTGGTCTCCAACTTCCTCGACACCGTCAGCAACGTGCTCCAGCTGACCGTCGTCCTCCTCGGCCCCAGCACCGCCATCTACGCCACCGACATCCTGCTGCGCCGCAACCACTACGACGGCCGGGCCCTCACCGACGAAACCCCGGACAGCCCCTTCTGGTACCGCGCCGGCATCAACCCGGCCGGCACCCTCGCCCTGGCCGCAGGCGTGGCCACCTCCGCGCTCTGCGTCGACACCCTCTACACCGGCCCCGTAGCCGCTCTGACGGGCGTCGACCTGGCCCTGCCAGTGGGCACCGTGGTCTCCGCCGCTGTCTACGCCCCACTGATGCGGCGCGCGACGGCGGCGGCCCGCGACAGCGCCTGACAGTGAGGATTAGCCATGGCACCGCCCGAGGGTCTGACTCTTCGCCTGACTGGCGCTTCGGCTGCGAGCGTGGGCTTGTAGCGGGGTGCGCGGCGGTCGCCGGTGGGCTCCTTCATGCGGGAGTACCGCTTGACGGTGTTCAGTGCGACATCGAGGCGGCGGGCGCATTCGAGCAGGCCGACGCCCTGGTCGAGCAGGTCGTGCACTCGCTTCCAGCGCTCGCGGGTGGTCTGCTCGCGCACGCCCCCGGGCCGGACGGGGTTCACGGCGGCGGCCCAGCAGGCGGCGTGGGAGCGGACCTCGGCCAGGACCCTGTCGCACAGGTTGGACCAGAGGTGCCACCTGTCGCTGACCTGCACCGCTTCGGGCAGGGCCTGGCGGATGGCCTCGCCGTAGCAGCCGGAGCCGTCCCGACAGACGTACTCGACCCGGGGTGCTCGCGCAGCCACGCCGCCAAGACCGGGGTGGTGCGGCCGGGAAGGACGTCGATCCGCTCGCCGGTCTCGACGTCGATGATCACGGTCGCGTAGCGGTGCCGGCGCTTGAGGGCGAAGTCGTCGATGCCGACCACGCGCGGCACCCGCAGCGGCGGCAGTACCTGGCGCATGAGCAGGCGCAGGGCTCGAACGGGAGATCGCGCAGGTCAGGGCGCGGGAGAGGCGGGCGCCCGCCCGGCCCGCTAACTCCTTGACCACCGCACCGAGCTGGTCGGCCAGGCGTCGGGTGCGGCGCTGATAGCGCTCCACCACGCCGGGAACCTGCTCGCGGAACGTCTGCCTCGGGCAGCCGAGCACCTGGCATACCAGACGTCGGACCCGCACCGAGACGACGACCCGTCTCCCGTCCACGGGGACATCCGCGACCACCCGGCCATGGAAGCCGTGCACTCGCCCCGTCGTCCGCCCGCACACCGGGCACGGCACCGGATCGTCCCGCGTCCGCGCCGACACCCGGATCACCTCGCCCTCGTCCGTCACCTCCTCGATGACAAGCGCCGACAGTCCAGAAAACACCACGCTCACAAGCTCGTTGACATCACGCACACCATGCCAACGACCGCCGTTACACTTCGTCACCACCGATTACGGGACAGAGCCGATTACGGGACAGAGCCGTTGGCCTGGACACACCCGCCGCTGGTAGTCCGGCGCCAGCGAGGCGAGAGGGAGCCCTTCCCTCCAAGCGGGAACCACCAATCCGGGCACTGCCCCTGTGACCCGGTGAGCCGTTCACTGGCCGCCCCGGCCAGCGGGCGCCTCCTTCGTTGCACTGGCCGTTCACATCGCAGAGTCGCACGGTGGCTGACCCATGCTCAGGGAGCCCGGAGCCCTCACGGGTGTGCGCCCCGGGAGCGAGCCCGCGCACACCTCACCCGTGATCGCCTACACCACACAGCGGGACACCATCCGGGCGAGCACGAACCGCTTCCTCACGGCTTCCGCCTCCTGCAGCTGGGCCTGCAGGTCCTCCACCCGCTGCCGGGCAGCACGCTCACGCTCCTCCAAAAGCCCCATCATCGACGGCTTCCGACACCTCCACCGAAGATGCGACACGACACCCCGCCTGTGCCAGCGAGGCGCCGGCACTATGCCGATCAGCGGAAGCACACCCATCACTATCGGAGGGACAACGGCTTCTGAAAAATTCAGTAACCGCAGGCTCTTGCTGGTCGTTCGCCAGATATGACTTTGCTCCGCAGTGCTCTGGTCCTTGGTGCAGCTATTTCCAGCTCTGGCCTTCTGACGGCGGCTCCGGCGCAGGCCGGCGGTATCGGTGTCATCGCCAGTCCCGCGTTCGACAACACCTGCGTCACCGCTTCCCACCTGGTAAACGCCGTCGGATCCACAGCCGACACCGCCGGCCTGGCAACCAACCTCACCCAGATCCCCCTCGACGTCCCCTATCAACATTGCGGCGGGGCTGACGACCCGCTGAAGATCATCGAGGTCGAGGGCACCATCCTCCACCCCGTCCCGTAGGCGTGTAGTCGCGCGTATGGCTGCCGGCGGCTCCTGAACAGCAGCCATCCAGACGAGAATCCGAACGCCGCAGAAGCTGCTCACCAGAGGTAAAACGACAAGCTCACACCTGGACCATCGCCCACGCAACCACATAACCAAGGAGGGACTCTCCTCAACCGGGACAGCCCCTCCACCAGCAAGATCTTCAACAGACTTCTAGCCGGCGATGGTCAGTGTCGCAGAGCCCTGAATGGAGGTGACTACTGAAATTGAATGGGTGGTGTCGGGTCTGATCGTGGTCAGCCGTCCATGATCAGACCGGCCTGAGCGAGGCAGCCGTCGATCAGGTGCGGGCGGTACTGGATCTTCTTGAGACGTCGCTTGACGGTCTTGGCCAGGTGGTCGATGTTGGCGACGGCGAGGTTGCCGATGCCTCGCTTGACCAGCGACCATATGCCTTCCTGCGGATTGAGATCCGGTGCGTACGACGGAAGTTGGAAGACGGTAAGCCAGTCCTCATTGGCGGCGATGAACTCCTTCATCGGCGGCATCAAGTGGGCGGAGAGGTTGTCCCAGACCATGCGGGTAGCTGGCGTGAAGGGGCTTGGTTCTGGGGGGCGTTGTCCTGTGCGTAGGACGTCGGCGGGCTCGACTTCCTACGTGCGGTGCGTCCGGCCGGTGGGTGTGACGGGGTTGCCGGTCGGGTGGGCCCGTGGTGTTGTCCGGTGGGGTGTGGTGTCGGGGTGCTCGGTGGGGTCGGGGGTGGCTGGTGTGAAGGGGCTTAATGGTCGGCTCCGGAAGTCCTTCGGGGGTTGCCTTCGGATCCGGTGTTGTGTTGCTCGGTCAGTTGTTGGACCTGGTGAGGTGGAGTCCGCAAGCGCATCCGAGGGCGTCTTCGGGGTGCCGGTGAGTGAGCCGGTGGGCAGGACGGCGCTCTCGTAGGTGTCGCTGCTGGCGGACCAGCCGTCAGGCCTGGTCGAGCCACCGCCAGCCGGCGGCTACGACGGGCTCCGTCGCGTCGGCCAGCATGGTCTGCAGGGACGCTGCCGCAGCTCGGGCCGCGCCGACCACGTCCACGGGCATCAGGCACTCGACCACGGCCTGCTCGAACTCGTCCTCGTCGACCAGCAAGACCGTGCCGTCCGCCAGTCGTGCCAGGTCCAGTTCGAGGTCGACATAGCTCCAGCCCGATTCGCCGAGGACGGGCGGCGTGCAGACGTCCACGCTGATCCATTGCTCTTTGCGCCACCACCATGCGGCCCACCAGCCGGAGTTGGGAAGCAGTTGCACGCCATCGCTGGGAACCGTCAGTGACTCGCCATTGGCCTTGTGGTGGACCTCACCCTCTGCGCAGAACAGCCAGGTTCCGAACTCGTCGGCGCCCAGGACCCGTGCGTCCCACTCCGCCACCGGCCGGGGCTCGGCCGAACCCCGCAGCGGCCACTTGCCCTTGCGCACCCGTATCCGTGCGTCCGTTTCGGTGTCCGTGCTCGTCAACGCAGAAAGCCCGTCTCGTCTGTACAGCCGTCGGTGACATCCGCCAGGCTACAGGCGCTGTCGAGGGTGCTTCTGGGGTGCCCGTGGCAGCAGGGAGTCCTCGTATCGGCCGCTGCCGGCGCTCACCCGCTACATGGGCGAAGGTGCTGTGATGGCGGACGTACGGCCGGGTTAGCTGTGGCCAGGCGGTGCGGGTGTGCTCGCCGAGGCGCCCCTCCGGCGAGAGCCGGGTGTGTTCCGAAGGCGCGGGCATGGCGCCCGTCCCGCCCGACAGGACAGGTTCGGGATGGCAGGCTACGTCCCGTCGTGATCCACTTCTTCCGATCGGTGTGCCCGCCTTGCCCGTTGCCACCGCCCGCCCGGTGGTCCTGCGCGCCGCCGAGCGTGAGCGATTGAAGCAGATGGCCTACGGCCACAAGACCGGGTACCGGCTGCGAATGCGCGCGCAGGTGGTGCTGCATGCCGTACGGGGTCGCTCCAATGCGCACATCGGCCGGGAGACCGGCCCGCATGTGGACACGGTCCGGTGCCGGCGCGGCCGGTTCGCGGACCGGGTCCTGGTCGGCCTGAGTGACCGTGAGCGCTCCGGTCGGCCGCCGGCGCTCACCCCGCACCAGGTCGAGATCAAGGCGCTGGACTCGGTGGGGCGGGGGTGGCTGGTGTGAAGGGGCGTGGTTGTGGGGGTGGTTGTGCTGTGCGTGGAAGTCGGCGGGCTCGACTTCCTGTGCGCGGTGCGTCCCGTGGTGGGTGTCATCGGCTTGCCGATCGGTTGGCGGAAGCGGCGCTGGTGGGGCCTGTCGTGGCGGTTGCGGATGCCGTGCTGATGTGGCGAGCGGTGTCGGGGCTATGGGGTGGCGGGGTGGGGGTGAGGGAGCGGATGCGGGGGATGGGGGAGGGGAGGAGCC
The DNA here is from genome assembly GCF_044768255.1 of Kitasatospora sp. NPDC101157. Lineage (NCBI taxonomy): Bacteria > Bacillati > Actinomycetota > Actinomycetes > Kitasatosporales > Streptomycetaceae > Kitasatospora > Kitasatospora sp. NPDC101157. The sequence continues at coordinate 73,249 of NZ_JBIWPL010000016.1, forward strand.
AGAGAAGGGAGAGGGTTCCTCCCAGGGCGGCTGTGAGCAGGGTGGGTCTGAGGCCCAGGAGGGTGGCGAGCAGGCCGCCGGTGAGGGCGCCGAGGGGGCGGATGCCGTAGTTCACCGTGCTGTAGGCGCCGGCAACGCGGCTTCGCATGCCGTCCGGTATGACGGCGGCTTGCAGGGAGTTGAGGTTGATGTCGAACAGCATCACGCCGATTCCGGAGAGGAACTCGGTGAGCCCCACGGCACCCGCGCGGGCCCAGGTGGGGCCGCTCGCGGCCGCGGCGATGGCGATGGGAGCCGGGAACAGGACGGCGCCCGCCGCGATGCTGCGTCCCACGCCGATGCGTCGGGAGATCCCCGGGGCGATCACCGCGCCTGCGAGGGCTCCGATGGATCCCAGGCCGAAGGCCAGCCCGATGGTGCCGGCCGACAGGCCGAGCTCCCGCTCGGCGAACAGGACGGTCAGGCCGGAGCCGGACATGAAGGTGAAGAAGTTGAGGGTCGTCGCGCAGCCGAGGCTCGCCCGCAGCACCGGATGACGGATGACGAAGACCAGCCCCTCCCTGGCTCGCCGGAGTAGGGAGGGCTCCGTCGTCCCATCGGCGGGGACAGCTGGTTCGTCGACCCGGCTCGGCCCGAGCAGGGCGGCGGAGGCCAGGAAGGACAGGGCATCGGCGATCACGGCGACCGGTGCGGTCAGAGCCTGGACGAGGGCGCCGCCCAGGGCGGGGCCGGCGACGAAGGAGACGGAACGGCTGGCGCTGAGCTTGCTGTTGGCGTCGACGTAGGAGGAGCGCGGTACGAGGTGGGCGAAGAAAGGTGGGTAGGCAGTGTTGAAGAGCACCGCCGCGGCGCCGGTCAGCAGCGCGACCGCGTAAAGGTGGAGGAGCGTCACCGTGCCCCACAGACAGGCCGCGGGCAGGGTGAGCAGGACGCACGCGCGGACCAGATCGGCCGTGACCATCAGTCGGCGCTTGTGGGGCCGGTGCTCCACCCAGGCCCCGAGCACGATGGCGAGGAGGCTCGGCATCCCCGCGAGCGCGGTCAGCCACGCGACCTGGCCGGCCGAGGCGTCCAACGCCACCACGGCGATCAGGGGTAGCGCCAGTTCCGAGATCCGGTCGCCGACCTGGGAGACCGACTGCCCGGCCCAGAAGCGGACGAAGGGGCCGTTCCGCCAGAGCGACACCGGAGCGGCTGTGTCCCGTAAGGAGTTCACGCCGCTCCACCCGCCCGCTCCTCGCCGGCCTCCGGGAGGACGTAACGCAGCAGCCGGACGCCACGGCTTCCGCTCGGCCGCTGCGCCGGGTCGCGCGTCACGTAGGGCGCGAGGATGCCTTCGATCGCGTCCTCGATGGCCGCGAGTTCCTCCGGGGACACCACCACGCGGGTGTTCGCCAGCCCGGCGGGCCGGCGCCACACCGGATCGAGTTCGGGCTCGGTCTCGGTCACCCATCGGTGCGGCAGGTCGGCGGAGCGGGCGAACATCTCCCGGGACAGCATCCGGGCGGCGGACTGGCCCGCTTCGTCCTCCGGCGTCCCGAAGCGGAAGCCCCGTGCCACGGCTTCCCACCGTCGCTCCCGGCGGTCCGTCGCGGCCTCTGCATCGCGGACCAGCCCGAAGCCCGCCAGGTGTCGCAAGTGCCAGCTGGTCACGGACGGGGTGGCTCCGACATCCGGTGACAGCTGGGTAGCCGTCGCCGGCCCGTGCCGTTGCAGCCGTTCGAGGATGGCCAGCCGCACCGGGTGCGCCAGCGCTCGCATGGCCTTCGGGTCGGTGATCTCGATATCGCCCAGGCGATTCCCGTGCTCCATGCTATGAGAGTGTTCTCTCATAATGTGTGAGAGTCAACTCTCAGACTTTGTGCCGACGTTGGCGGGGAGAGGGAGGAGCGGCGCGCGAGGTGGTGGCGGGGGAGGGCGACCGGTCGGCTTCCGCGATGTGTGTCGGCGATCTCGGTTAGGGTGCGGACCGGCTGCGCCTGGCCATCGCAGGGCCGGCGCGAGGGGAGGGGCGTCATGATCGGCGTCATCGGTGACAGTTCGCGCGAGGCCGAGGATCAGGACGGTGAGGGCATCCAGTGGCTGGCGGACGCGGGTGGGGAAGTGGGCGGCGTGGTGTTCGCGCGCGGGATCCCGCCCGAGGAACTCGCCCGCCGGATGGGCGCCGACCCTGATGCCGCCACCGGCCCGATCAGCGGAACGGAGATCTGGGGCCTGGACATCGAGGTCTACCGCCCGGGTGACGACGGCGACGGTGTGATCCGGGTCGGCGTGGCGGACGCGTGGTCCTTCGCGATCGAGTACGGGGACTCGACCGGCGGCGAACTGCTCACCGAGATAGCGCGCGGCGGTGTGGAGGTCGTCCACTTCCGGCCGATGCCGGAGCAGCCTCCGGCCCTCCTTGACTACGCCCGGGACGGCGCCGTGCTGTGCGGCTTCGGTCTGGGGGAGGAGCGCTGGCGTTGGGGGCAGGAGCCCGACCTGCTCGTGCCGGAACTGGTCGCCGCGAACGTCCTGGAGGCCGACGGCGTCACCCGCTGCGCCGCCGGGGACGTGCTGCCCCCGGGCGTCCGTCGGCGGACCCTCGGTGCGGTCGGGCAGCGCTTCGGGCTGCGGCTGCCCCGGGCGGTGCTGGGCGAGCTGCGGTTGCCGGCCTACGTGGTGCGCGGCCGGCCCGGGCTGGAACTGCGCTGAGGGCAGCAGGGACGAGATCGAAGGCGAGGGCAGGGTCAGGAGCTGGAGCTGGAGCTGGAGCGGGTTCGAGGGCGAGCCGAGGACGGCAGTCATGGCGGGGCTCCTTCCCGGGGCCCACCGGCAGGGCCCCGATGACCGCCATCCTCGTATGCTGCCCACCGCCCTCACATGTGCCGATCGGGAGGTTCCGGCCCCCGAATTCCCCCGACAGAGGGTGCCGATCGGCCGGGGCGCTGCGGCGGGTCCGGCGCGAGGGAAGAGCCGGGGCCGGCGGCTACTCCTCCCGGTCCAGTCGCGACGGCCGCCAGCGCGCCAGGTGTTCGGCGAGGACCGCGCCCGGGTCGGCCGTGGTCTCGCGCAGCGCGACCATGGCGGCGGTGATCACGTCACACAGCTCGCCCTGTAGGTCCGCCATGGTGTGGCTGACGCCCTTGCGGGGATTGGCGCCGAGCACGCCGAGCAGGGCCTCGGCGACCTCCCCGGCCTCCTCCTGGATCTTCACCACCTGGAGGTGCAGCAGCGACAGCCCGAGCCCCGCCCGATGGGCCGAGAGGTGGCGGTGGATGTCGTCGACCACGGCCCAGTCCGGGGTCCGGCCGGCGGTCAGCCGGGCCTCCAGCTGGCGCAGGTAGCCCTTGAGTTCGGGCGGCATCTTCATCCGCTGCGCCTCGGCGAACGGGACGAGCCGCAGTTCCTGGCCCTCGCCGAGGACCAGCTCGGCCGGGTCGACGTCGACCTGGGCGTGGAAGGCACGCTGCCGGGGGCCGAGCCGGTCGGTCCCGGCCGGCACCGGGTGGAAGGGGCGCAGGTCGGGTACGTGGAGCCCGGTCTCCTCGCGCAGCTCGCGGACGGCGGTCTGGTACGGCGTCTCGCCCGGCTCGCGGTGTCCGCCGGGGACGACCCAGTGGGCGGGCCACCGGATGTCCGGCCGGTCGTCGCGCAGTTGCAGCAGCACCTCCTGTCGGCCGGTGGTGATGAAGACGTCCACGCTGACGAAGTCGGCGTCGGTGTCGTTAGTGCTGTCGGTAGTGCTGTCGGTGTCCGTGCCGGTGTCCGGTCCGGTGTCGGTGCTCAACGTGCCGCCCTCCGTGTACTCCGTACTCCGTGTTCACATCCGCTTCGGAGCCGCCCCCGCGCGCGCCCGCGCCCGGCGGCCGGCGGTAAGGCTGCCACCCGGTGAGCCGGTTGAACCCTCACCCGGTCGGCCGGTGGCAGTCCGATCGGCGCGATCCGCCCGTCCGGGGATTCCGACGGGCATCGCCGCCCCGTGGCCCCTAGGGTCTGTGGTGCGCCGACGGTGCCGAGCGCCGGGGCGCACGCCGTCCCGACGCACTGGGGCGCACGCCGTCCTGCCGCGCGCCGGTGGGCGCGGGAACCCAGTCCGGAAGCGCGTCCGGAAGACACGAGAGGTGGACCGCTCCATGCACACCGTCGTCCGCGGCGCCGGCGCTCTCGGCCTGACCGCGCTGCTGCTCGCCCCCGTGTCCGGCTGCCAGGGCGAGGGCCGCTCCGTGGCCGACCCAGCGCCGACCTCCGCGGCTCCCGGCGCGAGCCTCTCCGGCCTGGCCGGCCAGCCGCTGGACTGGCGTCCGTGCCCGGCCCCGAGCACCGCGCAGGGCGGGGGCACCGCGCCCGCGGGCGACTGGCAGTGCGCCACCCTCAAGGCCCCGCTGGACTACGCCAAGCCGGACGGCAAGACCATCGACCTCGCGCTGATCCGCAGCAAGGCCACGGACGAACAGCACCGGATCGGCTCGCTGTTCTTCAACTTCGGCGGCCCCGGCGCCTCCGGCGTGGCCACCCTGCCCGCCCTGGCCCCGGCCTACGCCTCCCTCAACACCCGCTACGACCTGGTGAGTTTCGACCCGCGCGGGGTCGGCAACAGCGCCGGGGTGAAGTGCCTGGACGACCCGGCGATGGACGCCAACGCGGCCGTCGACAGCACCCCGGAAACCCCGGCCGGGGTCAAGGCCCTGGACGACAGCAACGCCCAGTTCGCCTCCGCCTGCGAGCACAACTCCGGCCCGGTGCTGCCCTACGTGGACACCGAGAGCGCCGCGCGGGACCTCGACCTGATGCGGCAGGTGGTCGGCGACCGGAAGCTCTCCTACTTCGGCATCAGCTACGGCACCGAGCTCGGCGGCGTGTACGCGCACCTGTTCCCGCAGGAGGTCGGCCGGATGGTCCTGGACTCGGTGGTCGACCCGACCAAGGACCCGGAGCAGAGCGCACTTGGCCAGGCCCAGGGCTTCCAACTGGCCCTCGAAGACTTCATGAAGGCCTGCGCCGCTCAGGACCCCACCTGCCCAACCGGCTCCGGCGGCGCCGCGGGCACGGCGAAGATCACCGACCTGCTGCAGAAGCTCTCGCAGTCGCCGCTGCCCACCAGCAGCGGCCGCAAGCTCACCGAGAGCCTGGCCATCACCGGCATCGCCAGCGGCCTGTACAGCCAGCAGACCTGGCCCGCGCTGGCCTCCGGTCTCACCCAGGCGATGCAGCAGGGCACCGGTGACACCCTGCTCCAGCTGGCCGACTCGCTGCTCGGCCGTGACCCGCAGGGGCACTACAACAACCTGAACGCGGCCAACCGGGCGATCAGTTGCGTGGACGCCCGGCAACGGTACTCCGACCAGGACGTCGAGCAGCAGCTGCCGCAGTTCCGCAACGCCTCCCCGGTGTTCGGCGCCTTCACCGCCTGGGGTCTGACCGGCTGCACCGGCTGGCCCGTCCCGGGCAGGACCGACCACCCGGACGTCTCCGCCGCGGGCGCTGCCCCGATCCTGGTGGTCGGCACCACGGGGGACCCGGCGACCCCGGTCGAGGGCGCCCACGAGATGGCGCAGCAGCTGGGAGCGGGCGTGGGCATCACCGTCACCCTGAACGGCGAGGGCCACGGCGGATACAACACCGGCAACCCGTGCCTGAAGAAGACCGTGGACGCCTACCTGCTGGACGGTACGGTGCCTGCCGACGGGACCACCTGCAGCTGACCCGGGCCACCTGCAGCTGGGACGTGACCACTTGCAGCCGAGGCGGAACCACCTGCAGCCGAGACGGGACCACGTGCAGCCGAGGCCGCCCGAATCCAGAAGTGGCCCAGGGTCGATGGCAATAATTGGCCCTGGAGAGCGGTCCAATCGCGCCCTATGATCATCGACGTGAACACGCGAGCGAACGAGAACACCACCAAGGTCGACTTCTACTTCGACCCCGTCTGCCCCTTCGCCTGGATCACCTCCCGGTGGATCCTGGAGGTCGAGAAGCAGCGCGAGCTGGACCTGAACTTCCGGGTGATGAGCCTGTCCGTCCTCAACGAGGGCCGCACCGATCTGCCGGAGCGCTACCAGCGCCTGATGACCACCGGCTGGGGCCCTGTCCGGGTCTGCATCGCCGCCGCCGAGCAGCACGGCGAGCACGTGCTGCGCGACCTGTACACCGAGCTCGGCACCCGCCTGCACGACCAGGACCGGGAGGCCGACGACGCCGTCATCCGCGAGGCACTGGTGGCGGCCGGACTGCCCGAGGAACTGGCCGAGGCGGCCAGCAGCACGGCGTACGACATCGCGCTGCGCAAGAGCCACCACGAGGGCATGGACCCGGTCGGCGAGGAGGTCGGCACCCCGACCATCCACGTGGACGGCGTCGCCTTCTTCGGCCCGGTGCTGAGCGCGATCCCGCGCGGCGAGGACGCGCTGCGGGTCTTCGAGGGCGTGCGGCTGCTGGCCGGTTACCCGAAGTTCTTCGAGCTCAAGCGGACCCGGACGGGGTCGCTCGACTTCTCGTGACGCCCGTCCGGCACGCCGGGGCTGCCGACGCCCGTCCGGCGCGCTGGGCCCCGGCTGACGCCCGCCCCCCGGTGTCCTTGGCCCGTCCGGTCAGCGGCGGCGCTGCTTGATCTTGATCAGCCCCGACCGGGGATGGCCGACGACGGTCACGGTCGGGGCCCCGGGCTCGGCGGCCGCGGAAGCCTTGTTGACGATGTGGCCGGTGTTGGTGCTCGACCCGTCCACCCGCACGCCCCACCCGGCCGGCACCAGCAGGCGGATGTGACCCGCACCGCACGCCGCCTCGACGGTGACCTCGCGGTGCGGGCAGACCGCCTCGGTGAAGTCGATCTCGATGTGCATCATGCGGCACTCGGCGACGATCCGGGACGGCACCGTCCACCGTCCGCTCTGCCGGATGTTGCCAAGCTTGGGCTTGAGGACAAGGACGTCGCCGGACTCCGCCCCGGCGTCCGGGCGGCCGCCCAGATCCGCCACCAGGACGTCGAGTTCGCCGTAGGTCCTGGCTGCGTAGGCACGGTCGAGCCGTTCCTCCAGCTCCCCGAGATCGATCCGGCCCTCGCCCGCCGCGATCCGCAGCCGCTCCGCCACCGCCTCCCGGTCGGCGTCCCCGGCGCGGGGTTCCACTCGGGGCTGGGGGGTCGTCGGTATCGGCAGTCGGTCCGCATCGCTCATGGGAGGACTGTAGTAGACGGCTCGGGCAGGGCCGTAGGCGGTCGACGGAGGCTCAGCTTCCGGTCCGGCGCAGGTTATTGAGGGCCACGACGAGCGGCCAGGCGAGCGGGACCGGCAGGATCCCGGCGGCCACCGCGACGGCCGGGTGGCCGGCCAGGTGGTCGGCAGGGCGGCTCCGACGAGGGCGACGGCCGCGGTGAGGGCACGCCGAGGCCCAGCCTGAGGCGGATCGGGTGCGGCGTGCCCAGCGCGCGTCGGCGGCCGGGCTCGCCCCCTGCGACAGGTCTGCGACGCGGGGTCGACGGTCCGCCGCCACCGCCCGCCACTCACGTCGGGGGCAGGCGGTCGGGGCGGGCTGGCCGGGGGGCCGGCTCCTGCTGGTCGAACTGAGCGACTTCGTCGGCGGGCTCTTCGCCTTCTGCCTGCTCTGCGACGCTCCGCTGTGGACCGCCGCCCCCGCGCGGGCCGTACCGGTGAGCGGCGGTCCGCGGGCGGCGCTGTGGTCGCCGCCCGGACTGCCGGGCCAGGGGGACGCGCCGGACACGCCGCTGGTGCCGATGGCGGGGGGCGCACTGCTCACGGGCGCGGACGGGCGCGATGACGTGGGGCGCGAGCGGCCGGGTGAACGGGTCAACCGGTGGTCCGCACCCGTGCGGAGCCCTTCGGCCGTACCGCCTTCCGGGTGGTCTCCCGCCGGTCGGGTAGCCCCAGGATGCGGCGGAAGCCGAGCGCGAGGACCGGGCCCCCGCGCCCAGCTGGTGTCCGCTCGCCCTGCCGTCCTGGCCCCGGGGGGTCGACCATGGAGAGGAAGGTCCGGAGCAGGGCCCGAGCGGCGCGCCCGAGAGGCGGTGAGCACGGATGACCGTACGAACGCGGCTGCACGCCCTCCGCCACCCCGCGACGCCGCCGGGTTCCGGCCCCGGCCGTGACCCCTGGGGCGAGCCGCGCCCCGGCCCTGGCCGGGGGCCCGACCCCGGCCGGGGTCCCGGCCCTGGTGGCACTCCGCCCAAGCCGCCCCCGTCCCCGCTGCGCCGCTGGCTGCTGCCCGTCGCGGTGCTGGTGACCCTGCTCCTCCTGGTCCTGTTCTCCAAATCACCCCCGACCGGCCCGCGCTACAGCTACACCGACTTCCTGAACCGGATCGACACCGGCCAGGTGCAGACCGTGGACGTCACCGACACCGGCGGCGTCTCCGGCACGCTCAAGGACGGCACCCACTTCACCAGCCAGATCCCGACCGCCCTGGACACCTCCCAGCTCAGCCGTGCGCTGTCCGACCAGCACGTGAACGTCACCGGCAGCCGCCGCGCCGGCGGCAGCTCGATCTGGTCCACGCTGCTGCTGTTCCTGCCGCTGCTGATCTTCGGCGGGCTGTTCCTCTGGTCGGGCCGGATGGCCGCCCGCTCGCTCGGCGGCGGGCTGAGCGCGATCGGCCGTTCCCGGGCGAAGATCATCGAGGCCGAGCGGCCCGCCACCGGGTTCGCCGACGTGGCCGGGTACGAGGGAGTGAAACAGGAGGTCAGCGAGGTGGTCGACTTCCTGCGCAGCCCCGAGCGCTACGCCGCCGCCGGGGCCAAGGGGCCGCGCGGGGTGATCATGGTCGGCCCGCCGGGCACCGGCAAGACGCTGCTCGCCCGGGCCGTCGCCGGGGAGGCCTCGGTGCCGTTCCTCTCCGTGACGGGCTCCGGCTTCGTCGAGATGTTCGTCGGCGTCGGTGCCTCGCGGGTCCGCGACCTGTTCGAGGAGGCCCGCAAGCGCGCGCCGTCGATCATCTTCATCGACGAGATCGACGCCGTCGGCGGCCGTCGCGCCGGCGGCACCCGGATCGGCGGCAACGACGAGCGCGAGCAGACCCTCAACCAGCTGCTCTCCGAGATGGACGGCTTCGACCAGAGCACCGGCATCGTCGTCATCGCCGCCACCAACCGGCCGGACGCCCTCGACCCGGCACTGCTGCGGCCCGGCCGCTTCGACCGGCAGGTCACCGTGCCGCTGCCCAACCAGGCCGAACGGGCGGCCATCCTCTCCGTGCACGCGCGCGGCAAGACCCTCGCCCCCGACACCGACCTGGACCGGATCGCCCGCGGCACCCCCGGCTTCTCCGGGGCCGACCTCGCCAACCTGGTCAACGAGGCCGCCATCAACGCCGTGCGCGCCGAACGGGCCACCATCACCGCCGCCGACCTCGACGAGGCCCGGGACCGGGTGCTGCTCGGACGCCGGGAGTCCTCCAATGCGCTGCTGCCCGAGGAGCGGCACGCCGTCGCCGTGCACGAGTCCGGGCACGCCCTGATGGCCGCGCTGTGCGAGCACGCCGACCCGGTCGCCAAGGTGACCATCCTCCCGGCCGGGGTCGCCCTCGGCGCCACCGAGCAACTCCCCGAGGCCGAACGGCACCTGTACAGCGAGAGCTATCTGACCGACCTGCTCACCGTCCAGCTCGGCGGACGCGCCGCCGAACTGGTCGTCTTCGGAGAGGGATCCACCGGCGCCGCCAACGACCTCGCCAACGCCACCTCGGTCGCCACCCGGATGGTCCGCGAGTTCGGCCTCTCCCCGGACCTCGGACCGGTCGGCTACTCCAGCGGCTCCCCGCAGTACCTCGGCGACCACCCGGACGACCTGCTGCGCCGCCCCTACTCCGAGCAGACCCAGCGCGCGGTGGACGAGGCGGTGGCCGCCCTGCTGCGCGGGGCCGAGCGCCGGGCCGTGCGGCTGCTGCACGAACACCGGTACCACCTGGACGAGTTGGCGGCTCTGCTGGTCGCCCAGGAGACCGTGGACGGCCGTGTGGTGCTCGACATCCTCGGGCACCCGGCGCCGGAGGCGGGCCGGGTCCTGGGCACGGAGCCCGACGGAGGTCGGGCCGCGGGGCCGGACACCGGTCGGGCCGCGGAGCCGGACGCGGGTCGGGCCGCGGGTCCGGGCGCGGAGCCGGACCCGGGGGCGGCGGGCTGAGGCCCGGGGGCGGCGGACCGGGACCCGGCGGACCCGGGGCCCGGCGGACCCGGGGCCGCCGACGGCCCGGCCGCGGCCCGGGTGGATGATGTCGTGGTACCGACTTGAAGGAGCCGACCATGACCGAGACCCTGCCCGCGGACGTCCAGCGCGAGATCGCCCTGGCCCTCGGGGTGGTGCCCGTCGCCGACCCCGCGAAGGAGGCCGAGCGCCGGGTGGCCTTCCTCGCCGACCAGTTGCGGGCCTCCGGCGCGCGCGCCCTGGTGCTGGGCATCAGCGGCGGGGTGGACTCGACCACCACCGGGCGGCTCTGCCAGCTCGCCGTCGAGCGGCTGCGCTCCGAGGGGTACCAGGCGTCCTTCACGGCGATGCGGCTGCCGTACGGCGTCCAGGCGGACGAGGCGGACGCCCAGCGCGCGCTCGACTTCATCCGGGCCGACGAGGTGCTCACCGTCGACATCAAGCCCGCCACCGACGCGGCCTTCGACGCCCTGCTGACGGCCGGCGTCACCTTCCGTGACCACGCCCACGAGGACTTCGTGCGCGGCAACGTCAAGGCCCGCCAGCGGATGGTCGTCCAGTACGCGGCCGCGGGCGCCGTCGGCGGCCTGGTCGTCGGTACCGACCACGCGGCCGAGGCGGCCGTCGGCTTCTTCACCAAGTTCGGCGACGGCGCGGCCGACGTGATGCCGCTCTCCGGCCTGACGAAGCGTCAGGTCCGTTCGGTGGCCGCCCACTTGGGGGCTCCCGCCGAGCTGGTCGGCAAGGTTCCCACGGCCGACCTGGAGAACCTGGCCCCCGGCAAGCCCGACGAGGACGCGCTCGGCGTCGAGTACGAGGCCCTGGACGACTTCCTGGAGGGCCGCGAGGTCAGCGAGCAGGTCTTCGACACCGTCGTCGGCCACTACCGCCGCACCGAGCACAAGCGAGGCCTGCCCATCACCCCGGGCCAGGGGTGACCGACCCGACCGAACGGGACGGCCGCGCGGCCGGTGCCGTACTCGGAGCAGCCGTGGGCGACGCCCTCGGCGCCCCCTGCGAGTTCGGCCCGGCCGGCGGCCTCTCCGCCCGCTTCCCCGCGGGGAGCGCCGAGTTGGTCGCCGGTGGGGGCTGGGAGCCCGGTGAGGCCACCGATGACACCCAGAGGCCGTCCTGGTAGCCGAATCCCTCATCGAGCGCGGCGAGTTGGACCTCCCGGACATCTTCGACCGGTTCCGCCGCTGGGCCGCCGCCGAGCCCAAGGACATCGGGATCCAGACCGAGTCCGTCCTCACCAGCGGCGACCCCTGGGATCTCGCCGCCGCCATCCACTTCAGCGGCACCCTGCGCGCCGCGGGCAACGGCTCGCTGATGCGCGCCGCCACCTCGGCCGTCGCCTTCGCGCGCGCCGGACGGCAGGCGACCATGGACGCCGCCCGTCGGATCGCCGCGCTCACCCACGGGGACCGGGCCGCCTGGGAGGGACCGCGATCTTCCACGAGCTGGTCCGGCTGGCCCTCGTCGGCACCGACCCGCTCGCCGAACTCCCCGCCGTGCCGGCCGCCGTCCACCCGGACCACCGCGAGCGCTACGCCACCGTGCTCGCCCCCGACTGGCACCCCGACCGCGCCACCGAGGCCAACGGCGCCGTCCGGCCCTGCCTGGGCTCGGCGGTCTGGGCCCTGTGCACCACCGACGGATTCGAGCAGGCGCTGTGCGCCGCCGTCGACCTCGGTGGGGACACCGACACCGTGGCCGCCGTCACCGGCGGCCTGGCCGGTGCCCGCTACGGCCTGGCGGCCATCCCGCCGCGCTGGACCGGGCCGCTGCACGTACCGCTGCCGGGGTTCGGCGGCCGGGTCCTGCGGTGGCCGAACTGCGCCGGATCGCCCGGGAGTTGGCGTCCTGAAGCAGGCCGTGGCGCGCTCGGCGGCCCGCCGCCCTGAGGAACAGCCCCAGCGGCAGAGGAACAGTCCCAGCGGCAGCAGCGGGCGCGAGGTCGGCGCACCGGGGGTCGCGCACCGTCGGCGCCGGTACGGCGTGGACTCGACCGTGGTGTCCGTCACCCGGCCCGCCCCCCCTTGATCGCCCGCGCGTTCGGGTCGCTACCGTACCGAGCGAACGGTTCGAGTTCGAAGGGGGAAGCTCCATGGGCGAAGTGACGGTGCGTCCGGTGGCCCGGGTGGTCGGGGGACGCGAGGAGGTGCGTGACGACGGCTGGGGGAGCGTCGCGGCGGTGATCCGGTTGGACGGCGGGCAGTTCACCGAGGAGGCGCTGTACGGGCTGGCCGGCTTCTCGCACCTGGAGGTGGTGTACCACTTCGACCGCGTCCCGGAGGAGAAGGTCGAGAGCGGCGCCCGGCACCCGCGCGGCAACACCGACTGGCCGCTGGTGGGCATCTTCGCCCAGCGCGGCAAGAACCGCCCCAACCGGATCGGGGTCTCGCGCTGCGAACTGGTACGGGTGGACGGGCTGGACCTGCACGTCACCGGGCTGGACGCGGTGGCGGGCACGCCGGTGCTGGACATCAAGCCGTACCTGGCCGAGTTCGGGCCGCGCGGCGAGGTCCGCCAGCCCGCGTGGTCGACCGAGCTGATGCGCTCCTACTACGAGGACGGGGCCGAGCGGTGACGCGCGAGCGGCTCGCGGTGGTGTCCGGCGGGGGCACCGGGATCGGGCGGGCGATCGCGGCGCGGCTGGCCGGGGACGGTTACCGGGTGGCGGTCCTCGGGCGCCGCGCCGTGGTGCTGGAGGAGGCCCGGGCGGAGATCGAGCGGGACGCCGGGCCGGGGGCGGTCGTGCCGGTGGCGGGGGACCTGACCGACCCGGCGGCGGTCGAGCAGGTGGCGGCCCGGGTCGGTGAACTCGGGCCGGTGGACGTGCTGGTGAACAACGCGGGTGCCATCGTCACCCCGCCCGAGGACGGCAGTCTGGCCGCCCTGGCTGCCTCCTGGCGGCGGGACCTGGACACCAACCTGCTCACCGCCGTACTGCTGACCACCGCGCTCCAGGGCGCGCTGCGCCGTCCGGGCGGCCGACTGGTAATGATCAGTTCGGCGGCCGCCCAGCGTGGTGGCGCGGGGCCGCACTCGGCGGGTTCGTACGCGGCGGCGAAGGCGGCCCTGCACGGCTGGGCGTTCGGCCTGGCCCGGCAGTTGGGGCCGGACGGGATCACGGTGAACGTGCTGGCGCCCGGCTACGTGGTGGACACCGAGATCTTCGGGGCGGACCGGAACGAGGAGTTCCACGCCCGGAAGGTCGCCGACACCCTGGTCGGCCGGGCCGGCACCCCCGCCGATGTGGCCGAGGCGGTGGCCTACATCGCCTCCCCGGCGGCCGGCTACCTCACCGGGCAGGTGATCGGTCTGAACGGCGGTGCGGTCTTGGGCAGATGAGCCGTTCATCGGTTGTCCCCCGCCCACGCCCAGGGTGAGTGCCGGCAAGAAGCAGAACGCACCGGGCCCGAACACAGGAGTCTCCGCTGTCCAGGATCATCACCACCGCCCTGCCCGCGCACGGGCACGTCAGCCCGCTGCTGGCGATCTCCGCCGACCTCGCCGCGCGCGGCCACGAGGTGGTCTTCCTCGGCGGTGCGCGCTTCGCGCCGGCCGCCGAACGGGCGGGAGTGCGCTTCGCCGCGCTGCCCGCCGAGGCCGACTGGGACGACCGCGACCTCGACGCGTCCTTCCCGGGGCGGGCGGACCTGCCGCCCGGGCCGGCCCGGATCGCCTTCGACGTGCAGCACGTCTTCCTCGACCCGATCCCGTACCAGTACCGGGCGCTGCTCGCGCTGTTGGAGGACTTCCCGGCCGACGCGGTGATCGCCGACGCCTTCGTCCAGGGCGCGCTGCCGCTGGCGCTGAGCCGCCCGCGGGCGGAGCGCCCGGCGCTGATCGGGGTCGGGATCAGCCCGTCGATGCTGCCGAGTGTGGACACCGCGCCGTTCGGGCCCGGAGTGCCGCCGCTGCCGGGCGAGGAGGGCCGGGCCCGGATGCGGGAGCTGCGGGAGGAAGCGGACCGGCGCGGTGAGCCGCTGCAGCGGTACGCGGAGAAGGTGTTCGCGGGGGTGGGCGTCCGGCTGCCGGAGGGGCCGCGGGGGCGGGCCCAGGTGGCGGTTCCGGACGTGTTCCTGCAGCTGACCGTGCCGGGTTTCGAGTACCCGCGCAGCGACGCGCCCGCCTCGTACCGGCTGATCGGCGCGCTGCCCGGCAACGTCGACGAGGACCGGCCGCTGCCCGAGTGGTGGGACGAGGTCACCGACGGCGGGCGTCCGGTCGTGGCGGTGACCCAGGGGACGCTGGCCAATGACGACCTGGGCGAGCTGGTGGCGCCGACGGTCGGCGCCCTGGCCGAGCGGGACGTGTTGGTGGTGGCCGCGACCGCCCGTCCGGACGGCCCGCGGGCGCTGGCCGAACTGCTCGGCGGCAGCCTGCCGGACAACGTCCGCGCCGCCGGGTACGTCCCGTTCGACCGCCTGCTGCCGCACACCGACGTGCTGGTGAGCAACGGCGGGTACGGCGGGGTGCAGGCCGCGCTGCGGTACGGGGTGCCGCTGGTGGTGGCCGGGGCGAGCGAGGACAAGCCGGAGGTGGCGGCCCGGGTGCAGTGGGCCGGCGTGGGGCTGGACCTGTGCACCGGCCGCCCGGCCCCCGAGGCGGTCGGCCGGGCGGTCGAGCGGGTGCTGGGCGACGGCCGGTTCCGCGAGCGGGCCCGTGCGCTGGGCGCGGAGTTCGCGGAGTACCGGCCGTTCGACACCATCGCCGAGCTGGTCGAATCGCTGGGACGAGGGGACGGCTGACCGGACGCGGCGGCGCCTGACCGGACGCAGCAGTACCCGACGGGCGCGGCACGAGCTGGGACGATTCGCCGCGGTCGGTCGGGGGGCGTCAGTCCCCGTCGGCGTCCGCCTCCGCGGTGGGCGCGGCGGTGGCGCCCTTGCTGATGCCGAGCTTCACCTCAGCCGTCGTCCAGTCGGTGGCGATCGCCTGCTGGGCGGCGGCCAGGGTGACCTGCCCCTTGCAGATCGCGGTGTGCAGGTGGGTCTCCACCGAGTCCTTGGGGTTGTTCGGGCCCTTGCCCGGGACGTGGCCGGGGGAGGGCGGCTGGATCCACAGGTTGCGCGGATCGTTGGGATCGCCGCCGAGCTGCAGGCTGATCAGGTGGTCGTACTCGGCGTCGCCCATCGGGCCGGTGTAGCCGTAGGACTTGGCGTTCTCGGCCTTCTCCTTGCCGGTGACGTTCGCCGGCGGGCGGATGGTCGAGGTGTAGCCGCCCGGCTTGCAGATGGTGTCGTTGACGTTGCCCTGGTTGACGGCCGGGCTGATCGCGCCCGGGGTGCAGTTGGGGTCGGGCAGTGGCTGCTTGTCCGCCGTGTAGCGGTAGTGGCAGCTGCCCGCCGCGGGCTGCGGCTGGGCGTCGTAGGAGCTCTTCGGGCCGGGCCCGGTCACGATCTTGGCCGGGGCGGGCTGGGCGGCGTCGCCCGCGGCCGCCGGGGCGGTGCCGTGGGCACCGTCCTTGGCGTGCGAGCCGTCCTTGGCGGTGTGGCCGCCGGACGAGCAGCCTGCGGCGGCTGCGGCGAGCAGGACGGCCGCGGCTATGGCGAGCGCGCCTCGGGCGGGAGCCGGCACGGAGTTCCTCCAGGTCGTTGCGGTGGTACGGGCGGCCGGCGGGGTGCCGGAGGCCGCGTCAGCGGACACTACCGTGTCGACGGGTCCGAACGGGTGACGCCCCGTCCGGCGCTGGAGGACCGTCACGGGCGCGCGGAATCGTTTCCGCACCCTGACGCCCCGACAGGTTCGCCGCCACCCCGGCGCGGCCGGCTCCCGATCTGTCCGAGCCGTGAAGGAATCGTGTTCGGGTCGGGTTCGAACGATCCATCTCCGGCGTTCGCGAACGGGCCGCGGTGTGACCTCGTCGCGGCGAAGTCGGGGCACGAACCACCGGGAGGGGAACCATGAAGGGCTCGACAGGCAAGATCCGTTGACTGGGTGCGCCGGCGGCGGCGGGGGCGCTGCCGGCGGCCGGGCCCGCGGCCGCGTCCGCCGGCCCCGGCCGCACCGGAGTCGACGGTTCGGCAAAGCGCCGCCCCGGACGCCTCGCACTCACCGACGGGAAGACTCCGCAGGCGGCGCTGCGCGCCTACGACACAGCCGCGAACACGGCCGTCCCCGGGGAGGCGGCCACCGACTTCGGCCTGCCGTCCGTCACCGACGCCTTCCTCGGTCAGGACGGGCACACCCGGTACCTGACCTCGGGCACGGGTGTCGACCCGGTGCTGAAGACCGTCCGGTTCCGAGCGCGTCGGGGGGGGGGGGGGGCCCCCCCCCCCCCCCCCCCACCCCCCCCCCCGGCCCCCGCCGGCGGGGGGCCCGCCCAGGTACCTTACCGGGGGCAGGGTTGTCGACCGGGTGCTGAAGCCGGCCGGGTGCCGCGCGCGGCGGGGCGGGGGGGGGCCCGCCCCACCGGCACCGACACCGGCGCCACGGCCGCTACCGGGCGGCCGCCATCCATTCCGTGACCACGTCGTCCAGCACCGCCAGCGGCAGGCTGCCGTGCCCGATCAGCTCGTGGTGGAACTCCCGGACGTCGAAGCGGGCGCCGAGCGCGTCCTGCGCCCGCTCGCGGTGCCGGACGAGTTCGCGTCGGCCGATCATGTACGCGGTGGCCTGGCCCGGCCAGGCGATGTAGCGGTCGATCTCGTTGCGGACGTTGGACTCCTGGGTCGCGGTGTTCTCCCGCAGGTAGGCCATCGCCCGCTCCCGGGACCAGCCGTAGTGGTGCATCCCGGTGTCCACCACCAGCCGTACCGCCCGCAGCGCGTCCATCGAGAGCATGCCGAAGCGGGACAGCTCCGAGCTGTACAGGCCCATCTCGTCCGCCAGCCGCTCGGTGTACAGGCCCCAGCCCTCGACGTGGGCGGTCAGCGCGGCCGTGGCCCGCTGCCGGAACCGCGGCAGGTGGTGCAGGGTCTGGGCGACCGCGATCTGGAAGTGGTGGCCGGGGATGCTCTCGTGGAAGGCGATCGCCTCGTACTCGTAGGTGAACCGCGTCTCCGGGTGCAGCGTGTTGATCCAGTGGGTGCCCGGCCGGCCGCCCGGGCCCGGCGGCTGGTAGTACGCCAGTGGCGCCGTCTCCGCCTCGATCGGGTCGATCTCCCGGGTCACGCAGTCGGCGATCGGGTACGTGCGGAACCAGTCGGCCGAGGCCCGGCGGGCCCGCTCCAGCGCGTCGTCGACCAGGGTGATCAGCTCGGCCGCGCTGCCGAAGCGCAGCGCGGGGTCCTCGCGCAGCGCGGTCAGCACGGCGTCCGGGGAGGCGATGCCCAGCACCTTGGCGCCCAGTTCGGCGAACTCCTCGCGCAGTGCCGCCACCGTCTCCAGGCCGATCCGGTGCACCTCCTCCGGGTCCAGCCCGGGCCTGGTGAAGCGGGCCACGGCATCGGCGTAGCCCTCGGTGCCGCCCGGCACGTGGCAGACCCCGGCCTCGGAGTCCGGACGGGCGGTCGGCGCCAGCCGCTGGGCCAGCCCCGCCCGGTAGCGGGCCATCGCCGGCCGGACGCCCTCGCGCACGATCGCCCGGGCCCGCTCGTACTCCGGGCGGCCCTGGAGCGGGCGCAGCAGCTGGTCGGCGGTCGGGTCGGCGGCCAGGTAGCCGTCCAACTGGGTCACGGCGGCGTCCACCCCGCTGCGCAGCGGCAGCCGGCCCTCGGCGGCGGCGTCCAGGCTGCGCTGCAGGACGGCGTCGAAGTAGCCGGGCAGTCCGGCCAGCCGCTCCAGGTAGGCGTCGGCGCCTTCCCGGTCGACGGCGGTCATGGCGAAGGCGGCGAAGGCCGTGTTGTGCGGGGCGACGATGGTCGCGGAGACGCTGAAGTCGTCCAGCCCGTGGGCGATCCGGCCGCTGTTGTTCTCGATCAGCCGGGCGAGCACCCGGTGGGTGAGGCGGTCCTCGCCGGCCAGTCCGTCCAGCGGGATCGCGGCCAGGCGTACGCCGAAGCCCCGGAGCACCTCGCGGTGGCGGAGCGCGGCCGCGCGTGACGGGTCGGGCACCTCGTGGGCGTGGCCCTCGGTGCCGCTGAGGGTGGCCTCGAAGGGGTCGTGGGCGTTCTCGGCCGCGAAGAACTCCTCGGCGAGGGCGGCGAGTTCGTCCTGGGCGGAGGGCACGGTCGGGCGGTCGCCCGGCTGGTCGGTCATTGGGCGATTATTCGGAGTCGGCGGCGGCGCGGTCAATACACGGCGGACGGAAACGAGTTCCGCCCGCTCGCCGTGAACGCGCCGCCGCCGAAACGGAATTCGACGTTCAGGATTCCGGACTCCGGACTCCCGGGGAGGGCTCAGCGCCCCTGGGACTCCTTGGCGGCCTTCTCGGCGGCCTCCTTCTCGTGCTTCGCCTTGATCCGGGCCTCCTCCTTGCGGACGTCGACCTGGTTGGCGCGCTCGTGCTGGAGCCACAGCGGGTTCTCGGCCTTGATCGCGTCGATCTCGGCGGTGGTGAGCGCCTCGGTCACGCCGCCGCGGGCCAGGCCCGAGATGGAGATGCCGAGCTTCGCGGCGACCACCGGGCGCGGGTGCGGGCCGTTCTTGCGCAGTTCCTGGAGCCACTGCGGCGGCGAGGCCTGCAGCGCGTTGAGCTCCTCGCGGGAGACCACGCCCTCCTGGAAGTCGGTCGGCGCCGCGGCGAGGTAGATCCCCAGCTTCTTGGCCGCCGTGGCCGGCTTCATGGTCTGGCTGGTCTTCTGCTTGAGCGATGTCATGGTGACAAGGGTAAGGGAGTGCGCGGGCGCTTCCGGTCACGGTCGGTAGCCTTGCCCTGTGACAGACATGCAGGTGAACCCGTCCTTCCGGCTCGCGTACGTCCCGGGCGTGACCCCCGGCAAATGGGCCCGGGTCTGGGTCGAGCGGCTCCCGGACGTCCCGCTCGACCTGGTCGCGGTGCCCTCCACCGAGGGCGAGCGGACGGTTCGCGAGGGCGGGGTGGACGCCGGACTGGTCCGGCTGCCGGTCGACAAGGACGTGCTCAGCGCGATCCCGCTGTACACCGAGACCACCGTCGTGGTCTTCCCCAAGGACCACTGGCTCGCCGCCGCCGAGGAGGTCGCCCTCGACGACCTCGCCGAGGAGGTGGTCTTCCACCCGCTGGACGACACCCTCGGCTTCACCGCCGACACCCTGCCCGGGCGCCCGGCGATCGCCCGCCCGGACACCACGGCGGACGCGGTCGAGCTGGTGGCGGCCAACGTCGGCGTGCTGCTCGTCCCGCAGTCGCTGGCCCGGCTGCACCACCGGCGGGACCTCACCTACCGGCCGGTGGCGGAGGGGCCGCAGTCGCAGGTGGCGCTGTCCTGGCCGCAGGAGCGGACCACGGACCTGGTGGAGGAGTTCATCGGGATCGTCCGTGGGCGCACGGTCAACAGCTCGCGCGGCCGCGGGGCCGGGCAGGCGGCCGAGGCGCAGCCGAAGGGCCGGCCGAAGAAGGCGGCGGCGCCGCGCAAGCCCCAGCAGCAGAAGGCGGGCGGCCAGAAGGCGGCCGGGCAGAAGGCGGCCCCGCAGAAGGGGCGGGGTGGTGGCCCGGCCGCGGCCCGGCGGGGCAAGCCGAAGCGGCGCTCGTAGGCGGACCCGGCAGGTAGCGTCGGCCCCGTTCCGGAAGTCGTGGTGGGAGGAGCGGGGCCGTGTGGCATGACCTGGTGGTCGTCCAGATTCCGATCGTGGAGAAGGTCCTCCGGACGGTCGCCGTCTACGTGCTGATCCTGGTGCTGTTCCGGCTGGCCGGGAAGCGCGGGCTGGCGGGGCTGAACACCTTCGACATGGTGGTGGTGTTCCTGCTCTCCAACGTGGTGCAGAACGCGATCATCGGCAACGACAACAGCCTGGTCGGAGGCGTGGTCGGCGCGGTCACCCTGGTGGTGGTGAACTCCCTCGTCACCCGCTGGCTGGCCCGTGACCCGCGTGCCGCCCGTCTCCTGGAGGGCGAGCCCACCACGGTGGTCCGCGACGGCAAGCTGGTGCCCGGAGCACTGCGCGAGCTGGCGCTGCGCCCGTCCGAGCTGGAGCACGCCGTGCGGCTGCAGAACGGCGACAACCTCAGCGACGTCTCCCGGGCGCGCCTGGAGCCGGACGGCCAGCTCCTGGTCACCCTCAAGGCGGCCGAACAGAGCGCCACCAAGGGCGATGTCGACGAGTTGCGGGAGCGCCTGGCGGCGATCGAGCACCTGCTGACCACCCTCGCCGCCGACCGCCGCCCCCCGCACTGACCCTCCGGGCGGCCCCGGCGGGGGACTCACCCGCCGGTGCCGGCGGGGGCGAGGGCGGTGGTGCGGCGGTGGGCGGTGGCGGCGGCGAGGGTGAAGCCGAGGGCGGCGGCGAGGAGGTGGCCGACGGTGGTGAACTCGGGGATGGGGCCGGGCCAGGCGTGGTCGCCGGCGAGGGGCCAGGCGAGGACGAAGGCGGCCCAGGGCAGGCGGGCCCAGCGGGGCAGGGCGAGCACGGCGAAGGCCAGGGCGGCCTGGGCACCGTAGCTGATGCCGTAGTCGGAGGCCTCCCGCACGTCGGCCGGGTACCAGCCCTGGTCGAGGGCGAGCAGGATCACGGGGGCGGTGATCAGGGTGGCGCCGACGTGCCCGGCCAGGAAGACCGCGGCGGCGCGGGGCGTGCCGTAGCGGCGTTCGGCCCAGGCGAGGCCGACGACGATGCCGAGGCCGAGGGTGATCAGGGTGCCGCCGAAGCCGGTGGAGGCGATGTCGGTGAGGGTGCCGTCGTACAGCAGGGCGCTGCCGACCAGGGCGCGGACCGGGTGGTCGTGCAGGTTGTCCAGGTTGGTGCTGATGTAGCCGCGCAGGTCGTCGGCCTGCGGACCGGACAGCCCGTACTCGACCCAGGCGTGTCCGAGCAGCAGCAGGAGGACGTAGACGAGCGTCAGCGGCGAGCGCCGCGGGTACGTGCGGAGGGCGTTCGGCAGCCCGGTGAGGAGCCCCAACGGGCTTCGAGGGTTCATGTGCTGATGGTGTCCCGGTCGAGCGGAGGGTCGGGTCGGCCCGGATGCGACCGCCCGTCCCGGGACAGTACCGAACGCCGGCGGCCGCCGGGTCGGTGCGTCCGTCAGCGGATGCGGCGGTTGAGCGTCGCGGTGAAGGAGCGGGGGGACAGCGAGGAGCTGCGGCGGGGGCGGATGGGGCGGCCGCGGGTGGGGGTGACGGTCCAGCGGGCGGCGATGGTGGCGAGGGCGAGGGCGGCCTCGGTGGTGCCGAAGGCGTCGCCGATGCAGCGGCGGGCGCCCAGGCCGAAGGGGGTGTAGATACCGGGGGCGGGGCGGGCGGTGGTGAGCCAGCGGTCGGGGTCGAAGCGGTCGGGGCAGGGGAAGAGATCGGCGCGGCGGTGCAGCAGGTAGGGGCTGTAGAGGACGGTGGCGCCGGCCGGGAGGCGGTGGCCGCCGAGTTCGGTGTCGGCGGTGACGGTGCGGCTGAGGATCCAGGCGGGCGGGTAGAGCCGGAGGGTCTCGCTGACGATCCTGGCGGTGAGCGGCAGCGAGGCCAGGTCCTCGTGGCGGGCGGGGCGGCCGTCGAGGACGGTGTCGAGTTCGGTGTGCAGGCGCTCGCGGACGGCGGGGTTGGCGGCGAGCAGGGTCCAGGCCCAGGAGAGGGTGGCGGCGCTGGTCTCCATGCCGGCCAGCAGGAAGGTGACCACCTGGTCGTGGATCTCGCCGTCGGACAGGCCCCGGCCGTCCTCGTCGCGGGCGCTGAGCAGCACGGAGAGCAGGTCCTGGTGGTCGGTGCCGGCCGCGCGGTAGTCGGCGATCAGGAGCCGGGTGATCTCGCGGAGGTCCCGCCGGGCGCGTTTGAAGCGGCGGTTGCCGGGGGTGGGGATCCGGTCGGCGCCGGGCAGCGGCAGCATCATCCGGCGGGCGACGCCGCGGGTGACCACGTCCATGGAGTCGTGGACGGGCAGGGTGCCGGCCCGCTCGTGCGCGGCGAACAGGCAGCGGGCGGTGACGGCCGTGCTGAGGCGGTACATCGCGGCGGGCACGTCGACCACGTCGCCGTCGCGCCAGCGGGCGGTGGTGCCGGCGATCTCCTCGGCCATCATGGTGGCGTAGCCGGGCAGCCGGTCGCGGTGGAACGCGGGCTGCAGCATGCGGCGTTGGCGCCGGTGGGCGGCGGCCGGGCAGGTGGCGAGGCCGTTGCCGAAGGCCTCGCGGGCCTTCTCGATGATGATGCCGCCCTTGTCGTAGGTGCGGTCCTCGGTGAGCAGCCGGCGCACCAGGTCGGGGTGGCAGGCGACGTACGCGTCGAGCGGGCCGAGCCGCAGCCGGACCAGGTCGCCGTGGGCGGCGAGACCGGCCACGAAGTCCAGCGGGCTGCGGATGAAGGCGGGGGCGTGACCGAGCAGGGGGAGCGCGCCGGGCGCGGTGACCGAGGTGTACTGGGCGGTCGGGTGGTACTGGGTGGTCACGGGCGTCACCTCTGGGATGGGCCGGTTGATCGGGCGATCGGGATCTTTCCCGGCGCCCGGCGGCGAAACGGTGTGTGACCGGCGGGTGGGATGAACGCGGGGGCGCGTGCCGAACGCCCGTGCGCCCCACGGCGGCTGACGGCTCGCCCGGTGCCGCCCGGCGCAGGGGTTTCCCGGGGCGGTGCCGCGCGCCTACACTGCGAAGCCCCGTACGATTACCGGCCGGTATACCCGCCGGTACGGCGACGTGCTACGACCGGTTGGGAGTTGGGATGGCCGACGAGCGGGTCCACGCGTTCACCGACGACGCCCTCGGCGCGCACGACGCGGTGGCACTGGCCGCCCGGGTCCGGGCCGGCGAGGTCAACCCCCGGGAGCTGGTCGCGGCCGCCGTCGCCCGTGCCGCTCGCACGGACGGCGCGCTGCTGCCCGTCGCCCACGCCTGCTACGACCGGCCCCGGGTCAGCCGGGAGGGCGTCGGCGGACCGCTCTGGGGAGTGCCGACCTACCTCAAGGACAACGTCGACCTGCGCGGCCTGCCCACCGGCATGGGCAGCGAGGCCTTCCGCGCCCGTCCGGCCCGCCGCAACGCGCGCTTCACCGACCAGCTGCTGTCCACCGGCCTGGCGGTGATCGGCAAGACCAGGCTGCCCGAGTTCGGCCTGAACGCCTCCACCGAGTTCGCCACCGCCCAGCCGGTGCGCAACCCGTGGAAGACCTCGCACTCGCCCGGCGCCTCCTCGGGCGGCGCGGCCGCCCTGGTGGCCGCCGGCGTGGTGCCGATCGCGCACGCCAACGACGGCGGCGGGTCGATCCGCATCCCGGCGGCCTGCTGCGGACTGGTCGGCCTCAAGCCCACCCGCGGCCGGCTGGTGACCAACGCCCAGGGCGGAAAGCTGCCGATCGACCTGGTCACCGACGGGGTGGTGACCCGCTCGGTGCGCGACACCGCCGCCTTCTTCGCCGCCGCCGAACGCCACCACCGCAACCCGGAGCTGCCCCCGCTCGGCCTGGTCGAGGGCCCCGGGGAACGCCGGCTGCGGATCGGACTGGTCGTCGACTCGCCGACCGCCAAGACCGACGAGGCGACCCGCCGGGCCGTCGAGGAGACCGCCGCCCGGCTGGAGGCGATGGGCCACCGGGTCGTGCCCACCACCCTGCCGTTCGGCGAGGAGTTCTCCCGCGACTTCCTCTCGTACTGGGGCTACATCGCCTGGGTGATCGCGGTCACCGGACGGCTGGTGCTCGACCCGAGCTTCCGGGCCGGGAAGCTGGACGGGCTGACCACCGGGCTGCGCCGCAGCTTCCGGGCCGAGTTCCCGCGGACGCCGGGCGTGCTGCGGCGGCTGCGCCGGGCCGAGGCGGTGTACGCGGGGATCTTCCGGGAGCACGACGCGATCCTCTCCCCGGTGCTCGCCCACACCGCCCCGCCGATCGGGCACCTCAGCCCGAACGTCGCCTTCGACGAGCTGGTCGAGCGGCTGCTGCGCTACGTCGCCTTCACCCCGGTCAACAACGTGACCGGCGGCCCGGGCATCTCGCTGCCCGCCGGGGCGGCGCCGAGCGGACTGCCGATCGGGGTGCACCTGTCGGCCGCGCACGGGCAGGAGCGGGTGCTGCTGGAGCTGGCCTTCGCCCTGGAGGCGGACCGGCCCTGGCGCCGGATCCAGGACTGACCCCGGGCACCGCCGTCACGGGTAGGCCACCGACCGGGCCGCGTGCACCTCGTGGTGCAGCCGGGCCAGCGCGGAGTCCGGCGGCAGCGCGTCCGGGTCGCCCCCGGGCGCCGGGGCGCCGGCCCGCAGCGCCTCGGCCAGCCCGGTCAGCTCCCGGGTGACGGCGCGGACCTCGGCCTCGGTCGGCGCCGGGGCGCCGTGCTCGATCCGCACCCGGGTCGCCGTGGTGGTGTCCACGATCCGCTCCACCGCGATCACCAGCGGCCACCAGGCCTCGGCCCGGGCGCCGACCGGCGGCGGCTCGGTGAGCGCCCGCTGGAACTCGCTGCGCACCGCCGAGAGGTCCCGGTACAGCCGCCGCCGGTAGCGGGCGCGGGCCGGTTCGTCCCACCCCGGCCCGGTGGTGAAGGCCAGCGACACGTAGGAGGCGGTGTCCTGGACGGCGTCGGCCAGCCGGTCGCCGATCCGGGTGTGCCACGACTCCGGCCACAGCAGGTAGCCGGCCAGCAGCGCGATGGCGCAGCCGATCAGCGAGTCGTAGAGCCGGGGCAGCACCAGGTGGAAGCCCTGGTGGTTGAGCAGGTCGGAGAGCATCAGGATGACCGGGGTGATGGCCGCGGTCTGGAAGGCGTACCCCTTGACGGAGGCCGCCGGGATGAGGGTGGCGAGCACCGCCATCACGGGCACGTCCCACCAGCCGTGAGGCACCTCGGCCAGCACCGGCATGGCGATCAGCAGCCCGGCGGCGGTGCCGAGCGCGCGCAGCACCGCCCGGGAGAACACCGAGCCGAAGTCCGGTTTCAGGACGAAGGTGACGGTCAGCGCCACCCAGTAGGAGCGCGGGACGGCGATCGCCGACACCAGCACCTGGGCCAGCCCGATGCACAGCGCCAGCCGCAGGCCGTACCGCCAGGAGGCGCCGGACAGCAGCAGCGCCCGGGCCGCCCGGCGGGTCCGGACCTCCAGGCCGGCGGGCCGGCCGAGCCGGTCGTCGGCGGCGTACGGGTCGGGCGCGGACTCGTGGACGACGGCGGAGGCGTGCCCGATCGCCTCGGCCAGCGCCCGGGTGGAGGGTCCGCGCGGCTCGGGCAGCTCGGGCGGCGGGGCGGGGCCGGTGCGGCCCTGCTCGACGGCCTCGGCCAGTTCGCGGACGGCGGCCGGGTAGGCCGGCGACAGCGGACCGTACCCGGGCGGGCGCAGCTGGGCCGCGGACGCCCCCTCGACCACCGGGATCAGCGCGTTGAGCTGGGCGAGCAGGCGCACCAGGGTGGCGGAGCGGCCGTGCCGGCGGGCACGGCGGGCGAGCAGCAGGTCGTAGGAGTGGTTGAGCGACTGGGTGAGCGCGCGGCGCCGGGCCTCGTAGCCCGGGGAGCCCGTGGCCTCCAGCAGCCCGGCGACCGAGCGGTAGGTGTCGGCGACCACGGCGCGCTCGGGGACGCCGCCGCGCAGCGGCCAGGCGAGCAGGGTCAGGGCGAGCACCAGGAGACCGCCGAGCAGCAGCAGGGCGGGTGGCAGCCACCAGGGAGAGGGCAGCGGCAGGCCGGCCCCGACCACGGCGTTGAGCAGCAGGAGCAGGCCGGAGACGGAGGCGACCGCGCCGATCGAGGAGATCATCCCGGAGACCAGTGCGGTGAGTGTCAGCACGAGGACGGCCGTCCAGCCGGAGCCGTACACCTGGGTGCCGACCAGTACCCCGAGGGCGCCGAACAGCTGCGGTACGGCGATGTTGAACACGCGCATCCGGTAGGCGTCGGCGGAGTCCCCGATCACGCCGGACAGCGCGCCCATCGACACCAGCGCGCCGTAGCCGGTGCGGCCGGTGGCGGTGCCGACGGCCAGCGGGGCGGCGAGCGCGACCGAGGCGCGGGCCGCCGCGGCCCAGGGGATCGGCGCCTTCCGGGGCCGCAGGCTCTCGGTCAGCCAGCCGGGCGGGGTCAGTCGGGGGCTTGCCAGCCGGGTGCGTGCCACAGTCCCAACGTACGGCGGCCGGGCGGCGGTGGCCCGGTGTGACGGTGCCGGCCGTCGGCGCCGGACCGGTGTAACGGACCGGGAGGCCGTGGGGGTTCATCGTTCCCGCACTTATGTCGATTACCGAAACGTACCCGGCCTTATGTCCGTCTCCGAAACATAAAGCGAACCGCCGGAGGCGCTGTGAACTGCGCGGATTTCCCAATCGGCAACCGGCAGGAAAGGGTTGACACCATTAGTTGGTCTAGTCCAACGTATGGGGAGCGCGGTCCGGCAATGACTGATGCGGGGTGAGTGCCCTTGCCGGCCGGGCGAGTTGGCCCCCTGATGTGGCGCACTGCGCTGATCGGGGGCCGAGGCGAGAAGGAGCGCATGCGGACGGCCGTCCGGTCGCGCGCCGAATTCCCCTTCCGGCCGCTGCCCGGCCGTCGGCTCGCCGCGCCCGCGACGGGCGCCCGAGGACGCGCTGCATCGACCACGAACCACGGAGTGACCGCCCATGCCCAGCCCTGACGAACACCCAGAGGAATATCTGTACCGGGCCGCCTCCGAGCGCCCCTACTTCAGCGCCGACACGGAGAGCTACCTCGCCCCGACCGCCCTGCGGGAACTGCGCAAGAAGCTCCCGCTGCGGGTGCTCTCCGAGGAGGACTTCGCCCACTGGCAGACCTACGGTTACGTCGTGGTGGAGCAGGCCATCCCGGCCGAGGCCGCGCGGCGACTGCTCGACTTCACCTGGGAGTTCCAGGGCCTGTCGCCCGACCGCCCACAGGACTGGTACCGCGAGCGCGAGTACCGCGACGAACTCGACCGGCACCTGCACATCTACGGCTTCGTCGAGGCCTACCACCACCAGCTCATCTGGGACAGCCGCCAGGCGCAGCGCGTCTACGACGCCTTCGTCGACGTGTGGGACTGCGAGGAGCTGTGGGTCACCCTCGACCGGCTCAACCTCAACCCGCCGAACGTGCGCAACCGCGACCGCGCCCTCATCGAACCCACCGACAAGGGCTTCGACATCGAACTGCACTGGGACGTCGACACCACCCGGGGCATGCTGCCGCAGCGCGTCCAGGGCATCATCGCCCTCAACGACACCGCCCCCGACCACGGCGGCTTCCAGTGCGACCCGGAGCTGTTCCGCCGCTTCAACGAGTGGCAGGCCGCCCAGCCCGCCGACCGCGACCCGATCCGCCCGGCCGTCGACCGCGCCGAGTTCCCGGTGATCCGGCCCGAGCTGAAGGCCGGCGACCTGCTGATCTGGAACGGGCTGCTCGCCCACGGCGTCGCCCCCAACACATCCGAGGGCGGCGTGCGCTCGGTGCAGTACCTGTCCATGATGCCCGCCCTGGAGGAGGCCGAGCCGCTGCGCCGCTCCCGGGTCGAGTCCTGGCGCACCCTCGCCACCCCGGACTGGAACCGCACCCTGGTCGGGGACGCCGAGCGGCCCGAGGCGCTGCGCTACGGGCGGGCCGAACTGACCGAACTCGGCGAGAAGCTGCTCGGCCTGCGGTCCTGGACCGGGCGCGACTTCGAACAGCCCGCGGGGGAGCGGTAGTGCGCGCCGTCTGCCTGGCCCTGCCCACCAACCGCGAGTGCGCGGACACCGTCACCGCGGTCGGCGCCGAAGCCGCCCACGCCGCCCGGCGGTTCGGCGTCCGGGTGCACCTGCTGGTGCTCGACTCCGCCGAACCGGCGGCGCGCGCCCGGCACGCCGCTGCCGCCGCCGCGCTGCCGCCCGTCGAGAGCGTGGTCGTCCACCACCTGGACGAGGACGCCCAACGCGCCTTCCTGCGCGCGGCGATCGAGCGCTCCGGCCTCCCCGCCCAGGAGAAGCTGCTCGACCTGATGCTGCCCGACGCCGTCTCCTACGGCGCCTGCACCAACCGGGCCTTCCTGCTGGCCGCCGCGCTCGGCTGCACCTCGGTGCACCGCCGCGACTCCGACAGCCGCTACCAGTGGCACGACGGCGAGCCGGTGTTCCCGATCGAGTACGAACTCGCCACCATCGGGCTCAAGGCGGCCGACGCGGCCGCGGCCGTCACCGAGCACACCCTCGACCCGGCGCACGCCGACAAGCCGGTCGCCCTGGTCGGTGCCTCCTTCATCGGCGAACTCTCCGTCGACCTCGGCGAGATCCGCGAACTCGACCCGGCGGTCTACCACGACGTGGTCGCCCTCTGGGCACCCACCGGAGCCACCGAGGAGGAGCGCCGGGAACTCGTCGCCGAGTCCTTCGTCGGCGCGGGCACCGAGCCCTTCACGGCCGACCGCGCCGTGCTCGGCCGCCCCGACATCTGGCGCATCGACATGTGCAACATCGCCCTCGACCACGAGGTGTACGAGCGCGTCCCGCTGCCGCCCGCCACCGACACCATCGGCAGCGACTACTTCCTGCACCACCTGGTGCACGACGCCACACTGCCCGGCGTCACCCACAACCGCCACATCGTCAACTACTACACCCCGGAACGGCGCACCGGCGCCGGATTCACCGCCTACCAGGAGCGCTACGCCAAGTTCCTGCTCTCCATGCTCTACCTCCACCCGGTCTACGCCGAGATGGAGCGGGCCGGCGACGCCCTGCTCGACGAGCACCACCACGTCCGCCCCGAGGTGATCGCCGACCACGCCCGCCGCAGCGCTGCGACGGACCGCGCCGAGAACCACCGGCGGCTTGCCGAACTCGACCGCTGCTACCGGAAACTCGGAGGCAGGTACGCCGAGTTCGCCGACCACCTGGCGGCCGCGAGGGTGCGTCTGCTCGACGAGGCGCAGGCCGACATCGAGGACTTCGCCCTGCTGATCGACGCATGGGGCCCGCTGGTGCGGGCGAGCAAGGCCGTCCCCGCCGACCGGCTGCCGTGGTAGCCGCACCGGGAGTTCACACGTGATGAGCCAGACCACCGAACCGCGTCGCTCCACCGAGCCGCGCCCCACCGAGCCGCGCCCCACCGAACCGCGCCCGGCCGAGCCGCGCCGCGCCGCCGAGCCCCGCTGCTCCGCCGAGGAGCGGCGACGGGCCGAGGAACGCCGCCGGGCCGAGGAACGCCGACGGGCCGACGAACGCAGACGGGCCGAGCGCGGGAGGGCCGTCCACCGCGCCCCGACCGCCCAGGCCGCCGTGCACGCCGACGCCGGGCCCCGCCCCCAGTCGCCCGACCACACCGCCCTGCGCGCCGCGCTCGCCGCCGCCACCGAGGACACCGTCATCTACGACCTGGACGGCATCGGCCGCCAGTACGCCGCCCTGCGCGCCGAACTGCCCGGCGTGGCCGTCCGGTTCGCGATGAAGGCCTGCCCGGTCGACGAGGTGCTCGACCACCTCGCCGGGCTCGGCTCGGGCTTCGACGCGGCCGGCCCGCAGGAGATCGCCCAGGCGCTGCGCACCGGCGTCGCCCCCGAGCTGATCCACTACGGCAACACCATCAAGTCCGACCGCAACATCGCCGAGGCCTACCGGCTGGGCGTGCGCGACTTCGCCACCGACAGCCTGGAGGACGTCGCCGCGATCGCCGAACACGCCCCCGGCTCCCGGGTGTTCTGCCGCATCGCGACCACCGGCGAGGGCGCCCTGTGGGGCCTGAGCCACAAGTTCGGCTGCTCGCCCGAGGACGCCCTGCGGGTGCTCGGCGCCGCCCGCACCGCCGGGCTGGTGCCGTCCGGCCTGTCCGTCCACGTCGGCTCCCAGCAGATGACCGCCGAGGCCTGGGCCGCGGCCGTCGACGCGCTGGCCGCCGTGCTGGAGGCGCTCAACCGGCGGGGCATCGTGCCGGACCGGATCAACCTCGGCGGCGGCCTGCCCGCCCTCGGCGTCCTCGACCGGGCCGGCCGCCCGCTCGAACCACCACTGGACAAGATGTTCGCGGTGCTGCGCGAGGGCATGGAGCGGCTGCGCGCCGTCAACGCCGCCCCGCTGGAGTTCCTGGTCGAACCCGGCCGCCACCTGGTCGCCGACCACGGCGCGATCCGCGCCCACGTCGCCCGGCTCACCTCCCGCCACCGCCTCGACGGCACCCGGGAGGACTGGCTCTACCTGAGCTGCGGCAAGTTCAACGGCCTGTACGAGATGGACCAGTTGCAGTTCCGGCTGGAGTTCCCCACCCACCCCGGCGGCCAGTCCGTCAACGCCGTGGTGGCCGGCCCGACCTGCGACAGCGACGACGCCTACGCCCAGGAGGACGGCCCGGTACGGGTCCCGCTGGCGGTCGCCTCCGGCGACCCGGTGTGGATCCACTCCTGCGGCGCGTACGCCACCGCCTACGCCACCCGGGGGTTCAACGGCTTCGCGCCGCTGCCGCACACCTGCATCGGCGGACGCGCCGACGAGCGGGGTGGCGCATGAGCGGCACCCGGATCCGGCTGCTCCGCGAGGGCGACTGGCCGGACGTCATCGCGGCCGAGGAGCGTGCCTACGCCCCCAGCGGTCTCTCCGAGGGCGGGGAGGCCCTGCGCTCCCGGCACCGTGCCTCGCCGTCGACCTGCTTCGTGCTGGAGGACGCCGAGGGCTTCTGCGGCTACCTGCTCGCCCTGCCGTACCCGCTGTTCCGCTGCCCGGACCTCAGCCGGGCCGAGTCCGACGGCGCCGCGGGCGGGAGTGACGGGAGCAACCTGCACGCCCACGACCTGGTGATCGCCGAGCGGGCCCGCGGCCGCGGCCTCGCCGACCGGTTGCTGCTCCACCTGGAGGAGACCGGGCGGGAGGCCGGCTACCGGACCCTCTCACTGGTCGCCGTGCGCGGCTCCCACGTGCTGTGGGCGCGACTCGGCTACCGGGCCCGGCCCGATGTCGGGCTGCCGGAGAGCTACGGCACCGAGGCGGTCTACATGGCCAAGGCCCTGGAGTCCCCCTCGGCCGACACCGTTCCGTCCCCCTCCAGAGCCGAAGTGGGCTGATGCACATGTCTCCCGTACGCGACGAGTTCCGCCGCTCCCAACTGGCCACCGGCGCCCTGTTCTTCGTCCTCGGGTTCCAGTACGCGACCTGGGTGTCCCGGGTGCCCGCGCTCAAGGCCCGGCTCGACCTGGGCGAGGCCCGGATCGGGCTGCTGCTGATGACCTGCGGGATCGGCGCGGCGGTGTCCTTCCCCCTGGTCGCGGTGCTGATGCGGCGGCTCGGCTCGCGCCTGCTCTCGGTGGTGTCCGCGCTCGCCCTGGGCGTGGTCCTGCTCGCGCTGTCGGTGGTGCCCAACTACCCTGTGACTCTCCTGGTGCTGTTCTGCGACGGCGTCGCGGTGGGCTGCCTGAACGTCGCGATGAACGCCCAGGGCGCCGCGCTGGAGGCCCGCTTCGAGCGCGCCACGATGTCCAGGCTGCACGCCACCTTCAGCGCGGGCTCGCTGCTGGCCGCCCTGCTGGCCTCCGGCGTCAACGCCTTCACCGGCAGTCTCGCCGTCCACTTCGGGCTGGCCGCACTGGTGCTGACCGGGCTGGTGGCGGCCGCCCGGCCCGGCCTGCTGGCCGACGCGCCGCCGGAGGCCGCCTCCCCGGAGGAGCGGAAGAAGGAGCGCCGCGGCTTCGCCCTGCCCGCCGCGGCCACCCTCTGGATGGGCCTGGCGATGGTCTTCGGCACCGTCACCGAGGGCGCGATGAACGACTGGTCGGCGCTCTACCTCAGGGACGTGGTGCACGCCGGTGCCGGACTCGCCCCGATGGGCATCGCGGTGGTCTCGGTGACGATGGTCTGCGCCCGGATCTTCGCCGATGGCTGGCGCACCCGCTTCGGCGACGGCCGGATCGTCCGCACCGGCAGCCTGCTGGCCGGGCTCGGCCTCGCCCTGGCCCTGCTGGCGGGCGGCGTGGTGCCGACCCTGCTGGGCTTCGCCTGCGTCGGCCTCGGCGTCGCCGCCGTCACCCCGTGCGTCTACGTCGCCGCCGCCCGCGAGGGCTCCGACGCCCTCTCCCTGGTCGCCGCCATGGGCACCACCGGCCTGTTGGCCGGCCCCGCCGTGATCGGCTTCGTCGCGGGCGGCACCAGCCTGGTCTGGGGCATGGCGGCCGTGGCCGCGTCCGCGGCCGTGGTCTCGCTCTGCGCCACCCGCATCAGCTGGCCCCGCCCCCAGGCCGCACCGGCGGCCCAGCTCGCCACCGAGGCCGGCTGACGCTCCCTCAGCGGCTGCCCTCAGTCCTCGCCCGGCCCGTCCGCGTCCCCCGTCGCGGCGAGCCGGGCGAGCTCGTTCCGCAGGGCGGTCAGCCGGGCGATCTCGGCGTCGAGGGCGGCGAGCCGGGCGGACACCACGGGGGCGAAGGTCTCCGGTCCGGAGTCCGCGGCACAGCAGCGGCGCGGCGGGTCCTCGGCCAGGAGGTCGAACCGGTGCGCCCGGCTGACCAGGTCGTCCACCGTCAGTCCCGAGGACAGCAGTTGGCGGATCGCCCGGACCCTGGCGACCGCCCCCGCCACCGATCAGGGTGCGCAGGCCGGGGAAGGCCAGGAAGGCCCGGTTGCGGACCAGCACCTCGCCCGGCCCGGGCGGGGGCAGCGGCTCCTCGGCGACGGTGAAGCCCTCGGGCGTGGGCAGCCCGTCCGGCCGGGTGGCCAGCCGGACGACGCGGGCGGTGGTGGGCAGGGCCATGAGGGTGCTCCTCGGGGAGGGGAGGGGTGCGCCGGCCGGGCCGTCGCGGGACGCCCGGACGCTAACCCCTGACGCGCGCGTCAGGGGCAAGCCCCCGGCTGTCGACGGTGTCTGACGGTGCGTGGCGGATCGCGGTCTTCTAGAGTCGCCTGCGGTACGACCGTGCGTCCGCGCGTGAGAGGGAAGAGAGCAGCATGACCGAGCAGGCCCCCGAGCCCTTCGAGCCCGTCGACGAGGACTGGCAGACCGCGGTGGCGATCGTCGCCCACCCCGACGACATGGAGTACGGCGGCGCGGCGGCCGTCGCCCGCTGGACCGCCCAGGGCAAGACGGTGATCTACGTGATGGTCACCAGCGGCGAGGCCGGCATCGACTCGATGGCCCCCGAGGAGTGCGGGCCGCTGCGCGAGGCCGAGCAGATCGCCTCGGCCCGCGTCGTCGGGGTGGAGACCGTCGAGTTCCTCGGCTACCGGGACGGCGTCGTGGAGTACGGGCTGCCGCTGCGCCGCGACATCGCCCGGGTGGTGCGCCGGCACCGCCCGGACATCGTGATCACCAGCAACTTCCGGGAGACCTACGGCGGGGTGTTCCTCAACCAGGCCGACCACATCGCCGTCGGCCGGGCCGCCCTGGACGGTGTGCGCGACGCCGGGAACCGCTGGGTGTTCCGCGAGCTGCTGGACGAGGGCCACGAGCCCTGGAACGGCGTCCGGCAGATCTGGGCGGCGTCCTCACCGGAGTCCCGGCACGCCGTGGACACCACCGAGACCTTCGACCTGGGCGTCGCCTCGCTGGAGGAGCACAAGGCGTACCTGGCCGGGCTGGGCGGGGCGATGGCGGACGCCCGGGAGTTCCTGGAGGGCTTCGGCCGGGGTGCGGGCACCCGGCTGGGTACGCGCTTCGCGGTGCCGTTCGAGGTGTTCCCGCTGCGCTAGCCACCGTCGGGGGAGCCCTCGGGCCCGTCGCCGGAGTCGGTGCCCGCGTGGCGCCGGCGCCGGTAGCGCAGCGCCTGCCGCAGCAGCAGCGCGGCGACCAGCACCCCGAGCCCGACCGCGAACCACAGCTGGTAACGGATCGCCGTCCGGTACACCGTCCCGATGTTGGCCCCGGCGACGTACCCGAAGGTGCCCCAGACGGCCGTCCACAGCACGGCGCCGAGCAGGTTGAACACCGCGAAACGGCGCCAGGGCATCCCGGTCGTCCCGGCGATGATGCCGTTGTACTGGCGCAGCCCGTCCACGAAGCGGGCGACGAGGACCACCTTGCCGCCGTGCCGGGCGAAGAAGCCGTCCGCGCGCTCCATCCGGGCCGGGGTGAGCAGCACGTAGCGGCCCCAGCGGTGGACGAAGGCGCGCCCTCCGCTGTGCCCGATCAGGTAGCCGAGGGCGTTGCCGGCGGTCGCTGCGGCGGTCGCGATCAGCAGGACGGCGGCGAAGTTCAGGTGCCCGCTGCCGGCGTACACCGAGGCGAGCACCAGGACGGTCTGGCCGGGCACCGGGATGCCGCAGTTGTCCAGCAGCACGAGCAGCGCCAGCGCGAGGTACCCGTAGTGGTCCAGCAGTGGCGCCAGCCCGGCGAGCGGCCCGGGCAGCGGGGGTGCGGGTGCGGTCACCGCTCCTCACCACCTCGCCCCGGTCGTCGGGTGCGGGGTGGCGGGGGAGTCGGTCAGTGTTCCGCCCTGCGGGTCTCGATGTTGCAGTCGGGGCCGGGGTAGATCAGGCCCTCGTGGCCGTCCTCGAACCGGACGACGTACGGCGGCTCGCCGTTGACGCCGCGCACCTCGACGATCTCGCCCTTCTGGTCCACCATGCCCACCGACCTGCTGTGGATGTGGAGCTGGTCACCTACCATCGCGTGCATGATCGTGCTCCTCGGATCGCGGTGGCCGCGTCTACGACCGTTCCGCTATCCACTGTGCTGCCGGGGCGCCGGGCACGCAACGGCTCGGGCGGGCGGGGCGCACCGGGCGCCCGGTGCCGAGGCTCAGCCGGCGGGCGGTTGTTGCGCCAGGTAGCCGCGCACAAGCCGCTTGCACTCGGTGATCAGCGCCGGATCGCCCTGCGGGTCGCCCCGGAAGGCCAGCTTGAGCACCGCGTCGGCCGCCTCCAGGGCGACCCGCAGGGCCAGCGTGGTGGCTGCCGGGTCGCCCGTCTCGAACAGCTCGCCGCCGAGAGCCTGCAGCCGCAGGGCGACGGCGGTGTTGTTGTCCACGCCCGCGTCCAGCAGGTGCGTCTCGTCCCGCACCCCGGAGGGCACGGCCGTACCGGCGAGCCCGAAGTCCACCTGGCCGAAGCCGGGGACCGCGCGCTTCATCGCGACGAACTCCTCCACCGCGAGGTCGGTGAAGCCGGCCGGGCCGAGCGGGGCGGACCCGGCCAGCCGGGCGTCCAGGCGCTGGAGGTAGTGGTCGAGGTTGCGGGTGGCGAGCGCGGCCAGCAGGTCCTCCTTGCCGGCGAAGAACTGGTACAGGGTGCCGATCGGCACCTGGGCCCGCTGGGCGACCTCCTTGGTGGTGAGCGCGGTCGCCCCGACCTCGTCCAGCAGCTCGGCGCAGGCGTCCAGGATGCGGCCGTACCGCTCCTGGCTGCGCTGTTGGACCGGCCGCCGCCGGGCCGGTCCGGGGCTGTGCTGGTGACTCCGGGCGTCGACGCTCATGCCGCAACTCTGCCGCATCGGCTGTTCCGACGGCGAATCACCGGGGCGGGGGAGCGCCGGAGTTTCCGGTGGGCCGGGAATCGACCGATGGCCGGAGCTGAACCGCACGGTGGCGGGAAGGCGTCCACGGGTTGGCTTTGCTCTTGTCGTGGACGCGAAAGCCGGTTCATACTCCTGGGGTAGATCACTTTGCGTGGTTGACGCGTGTCTCTTCGTGGCGATCGCGGACCCGAGTGCGAACCCGAACTCAGCTTGTCCGTGGCGACGACGGGCTCCACCGCCGCCATTTCCGAAGACCGGACGGAACCGTGTGCCCCCGTTCCCGGACCGCGTCCCCTGGTGCGTCCCGTCGAACGGGAGGAGGGAGTGACGGCCTGCGCGCGGTCGCCGCCGGTGCGCCGGGCCTCGGCGGCGACCGGGGCCGCGGGCTGATGGCGGCCGGGATCTGCGGGACCCACCTCAACGGGGTCCGGATGGTCCCCGCGCCGGTCGTCACGGGCGCGCAGATCGACGAGGCGTTGGCGCTCCGGTCCAAGGCCGTCGTGGCCGGGGCCCGGTCGGAGGAGGGGTTGTGAACGAGCACACGGTGATCGAGACCGGCTGGAACGGCCTGGAGTTGGAGGCCAGGCGGCAGCTGTGGTCGCTGCCGCTGGGCGACGAGGAGCGGCGGCTGCTCCGGGCCGACGCCCTCGCCGGACGCTGGGGCGCGGGCGAGCCGGTGCGCGAGCGGCTGCGGTCCTTCATGCGGGAGAGCATCGACTCGGTCGGGCTCACCCACGTCGCCAACCTGGTCGACCCGGCTCGGCCGGAGCGGGAGACCACCGAGCTGCTCTCCTTCCTGCTCCGGGACCACGGCCGGATCGTGCCGCAGAACGGGCGCGGCGACCTCACCTCGGTGCTGTGGGACCAGGACGGCGACGGCAACACCGAACTCGGCTTCCACTGCGACACCTGCGACCTGCTCGTCCTGCTCTGCCTCCGGCCCGCCCACCGCGGCGGCGGACTGACCAAGCTGGCGAGCGCCCGGCACGTCCACGACCTGATCGAGAGGGAGCGGCCGGACGCGCTGGCCACCCTCTGCGAGGACTGGACCTTCGACCGGACCGGCCGGGCCGGCCCGCAGCGGGTCGTCACCCCGATCCTGTACCCGAGGAGGGACGGGACGATCGGCTGCTACTACCAGAACCGGACCGTCCGTTCCTCGCCGGACCGGGGCGGACCGGAGCTGACCGACCGGCAGTGGGAGGCACTGGGCGTGCTGGACGAGGTGCTGTACCGCCCCGAGACGGCCTTCGGACTGCCGATGGCCGCCGGGGACCTGCTGGTCATCCGCAACAGCCGGGTGCTGCACGGGCGCTCGGCCTACGTGGACGGACCGGGCCCGAACACCCGGCGGATGCTGCGGATCTGGCTCAACGAGGGGGAGACGTGGACGCCGTGACCCGATCCCCCGTGACCCGCCGGAGGCGGAACGACCGGGCCCCGAGGGGCCGGGCAGCTGGTTCGCCCCGCCGCCTGCGGGCCGAACTGGGCGGCTGAGCAAGGAGGTTCGAGGGAGGGCGGGGCCCCGGGGCCTCGCCCTCCCGGGTGGCACGCCGGTGTGAGGACCGGGGGAACCGGCGGGCGCGGCCGGGCTCGCCCAGGGGGCGGGCACCGTGACCGTCGGGGTCGCCGGCTGATCTCGCTAACTCCCTTCCAGGAAACGGAACTTCCCCCGTTCACCTGACGTGCGCGCGCCCGGGCGACCCCGGCCCGCCCGTCCCCGCAGGTCACCCCGCGCGTCCAAGGCTCCAGGACACCCCCGGTGGTGATCATTCGGTGGCCTGGGCTTCAAACTTCGTGCACGTGTTTCACAGATCCCCCTCTTCGGCGCCGCCGATGCTCTAGATTGATTTTCACTTCGCCCGCTAGGGCGCGAGGCGCGACAGGTCAAGAACTACGGGTCCGGTGCTGCGGACGGGTGAGTGGTCGCGTCCCCGGCGGCAGGTGTTCGGTGATCGGTTCCCGGTGCCCGGAGTGGGGCCCCGGGCGGGTCCGGAGTTCTTTCAAGTAGCTCGGCAGTGACCGGATTTGCCATGCGCGGGAGGTGGGGCCTCCCGGAGCCAGGAACGGCGCGGCACGGGAGGCGGAGCCTTCCGGGGGGAGGAAGCGAACAGGTGCGGGAGGCGCGGGCCTCCCGGGGGGAGGAACCGTGTGGAGCGAGCACGTCGAACCCACTGGCGACCTGGACGGGGCTGTTGAGCAGGGGGAGGGAGAATTAGTCGGCCCGTTTCCACCGGCGCCGGGGCGCCCGAGGAACGGGAAACTCCGCCGGCCCGAGATCGACTGGGAGCAGCAGTACCGCCGTACTGTGATCATCAGCGACACCGTGGCCACCGCCTTCGTGGTGGCGGCGATCGGTGGCTTCTTCGGGGTCCGGGACGCGGCCAACTGGCACGAGAAGTGGGGAATCCTCGCCTTCGGCACCGAACTGCTGGTGCTGGGCGCGTTGGCGACGACGCGCGCGTGGGCCCCGGCCGTACTCGGCGAGGGTGCTGAGGAGTTCCGCCGGCTCGGGCGCTCGCTGTTCACGGCGGCCGTCGTGCTGGCGCTCGGCGGGATCGCCCTCACCTCGCACAACATCAAGCTCTGGATCTTCGCCGCGATCCCGGCGATCACGCTCGTCACCATGACCGAGCGGTACCTGCTGCGGCTGTGGCTGCACAAGCAGCGCAACCGCGGACGGTGCCTGCGCCCGGTTCTCGCCGCCGGGAGCCCGGCCACCGTGCGCGACCTGATCACCCGGACGCGCAAG
Organism: Kitasatospora sp. NPDC101157; assembly: GCF_044768255.1. Lineage (NCBI taxonomy): Bacteria > Bacillati > Actinomycetota > Actinomycetes > Kitasatosporales > Streptomycetaceae > Kitasatospora > Kitasatospora sp. NPDC101157. The sequence continues at coordinate 111,446 of NZ_JBIWPL010000016.1, forward strand.
TTCCCGCACCTGGGCTGGCGGGTGGAGGCGGTGTGCATGCCGTACGCCCTCGGCCCGGGCGGTGACCGGCTGGACGGGGTGCCGGTCGTCGGCCGGCTGGCGGACGTCGCCAACCACGTCCGCCGCGACGGCTACCGGGTCGTCGCGATCACCCCGGACCCGTACTGGTCGCCGGACCGGCTGCAGCGGCTGGCCTGGAACCTGGAGGGCGGCGACGCCGAAATGGTCGTGGCCCCCGTGCTGATGGAGGTGGCCGGCCCGCGGCTGCACGTCGACGCGGTGCTCGGCATCCCGATGCTGAGGGTCAGCATGCCCGCCTTCACCGGGGGCCCGCGGGCGGTCAAGGCGGTCGTCGACCGGCTCGGCGCCGCGGTGCTGCTGGTGCTGCTCGCGCCGCTGATGGTGGCCGTCGGGCTGCTCGTGCTGGTGGACAGCCGGGGCGGGGTGTTCTACCGGCAGCACCGGGTCGGCAAGGACGGCCGCCAGTTCACCCTGGTCAAGTTCCGCACCATGGTCGCCGGGGCGGACCGGGCCCGGGCCGAACTGGCCGACCGCAACGAGGGCGCCGGCCTGCTGTTCAAGCTCCGCCGGGACCCGCGGGTGACCCGGGTCGGGGGAGTGCTGCGCCGGTACTCGCTCGACGAACTGCCGCAACTGCTCAACGTGCTCACCGGCTCGATGTCGCTCGTCGGGCCGCGGCCCCCGCTGCCGGAGGAGTCCGCCGCGTACGGCCCGGACATCCGGCGCCGGCTGCTCGTCAAGCCCGGCCTCACCGGCCTGTGGCAGATCAGCGGACGCAGTGACCTGCCCTGGGAGGAGGCGGTCCGGCTGGACCTGCGGTACGTGGAGGACTGGTCGCTCGCCCTGGACGCGGTGATCTTGTGGAAGACGCTGCGTGCGGTGCTCCAGGGACAGGGGGCCTACTGATGGCCGGGGGGCGTCGCCGTCCGGCCGGCGCGCGGATGGCCGGCCCGAAGGGCCTGCCCGAGGGGAGGAACGGGTCATGAGGATCAGCGTCCTGGGGCTCGGCTACGTGGGCTGCGTGTCGGCCGCGTGCCTGGCCAGCCTGGGCCACGAGGTCATCGGGGTGGACGTCAACCAGGTGAAGGTCGACCTGGTCAACGACGGCAGGGCGCCGGTGGTCGAGGAGCGGATCGGCGAGCTGATCGCCGAGGTCGTGCGGACCGGAGCGCTCCGCGCCACCGGCGACGTGCGGGAGGCGGTGACGGGCAGCGAGGTGTCGCTGGTCTGCGTGGGCACGCCGTCGGAGCCCAACGGCAGTCTGTGCACCACCTACCTGGAGCGGGTCGCCGAGCAGCTAGGCGTCGCGGTGGCCGAGCGTGGTGGACGGGGCGGGCGGCACACCGTGGTGTTCCGCAGCACCATGCTCCCGGGCACCTGCCTGAACCTGCTGGTGCCGATCCTGGAGAAGCACGCCGGCGGCGCCGCCGGCGCGGACTTCGGGGTCGCGGTCAACCCGGAGTTCCTGCGCGAGGGCACCAGCGTGCGGGACTTCTTCGACCCGCCCAAGACCGTGATCGGCGAACTCGACCCGGCCAGCGGCGACGTGGTCGCGGCCCTGTACGAGGGACTGCCCGGCGAGGTGTTCCGGGTGCCGGTCCCGACGGCTGAGGCGATCAAGTACGCGGACAACGCGTTCCACGGCCTCAAGATCGGCTTCGCGAACGAGCTGGGCGCGGTCTGCCGGGCGCTCGGGGTCGACTCGCACCAGGTGATGGACGTCTTCCTGGCCGACCGCAAGCTGAACATCAGCCCGGCCTACCTGCGGCCCGGCTTCGCCTTCGGCGGCTCCTGCCTGCCCAAGGACCTGCGCAGCCTGGTCCACGCGGCGCAGCGCGCCGACGTCTCGGTGCCCATCCTGTCCCACGTGCTGCCCTCCAACTCCGACCACCTCCAGCGCGCGGTGGAGCTGGTCGAGCGCACCGGCAGGCGCCGGGTGGGCCTGTTCGGCCTGTCGTTCAAGCCCGGCACCGACGACCTCCGGGAGAGCCCGCTCGTCGAACTGGCCGAGCGGCTCTTCGGCAAGGGCTACGATCTGCGGATCTACGACCCGAACGTCAACCTCTCCCGGCTGCTCGGCGCCAACCGCGAGTACATCGAGACCCGGCTGCCGCACCTCGCGCAGCTGCTCGCGCAGTCCGTCGGCGAGGTGCTCGACCACGCCGAGGTGTGTGTGGTCGGCACCAGGGACCCGGCCGTGCTGTCGGCCCTGCCGCACGGCGACGGCCCGGTGATCGTCGATCTCGTCCACCTCCCCGACGCCGACGCGCGCCGGGCCGAACCGGGGTACTCGGGCCTTGCTTGGTGACGCATCCTTCAGTGGCGGGACGTCCGATGGCGCGGCGTCCGATGGCGCGACGTCCGGTGACGCGACGTCCGGTGGCGCGGTCGGCCGCGACGGGCGGACCCGTCGCGCGCTGATCCTGGTGGAGAACCTGTCCGTGCCCTTCGACCGGCGGGTGTGGCAGGAGTGCACGACGCTGCGCGACGCCGGCTGGACGGTCGACGTCATCTGTCCGCGCGGGAGCAAGCGGGACACCGAGCCGGAGGCGGTGATCGACGGCGTGCGGATCCACCGATACCCGCTGCGCGCGGCCACCGGCGGCCCGGCCGGCTACCTCCAGGAGTACGGATCGGCGCTGTGGCACACCGCCCGGCTGGCCCGCAGGGTCGGGCCGGTCGACGTGGTCCACGCCTGCAACCCGCCCGACCTGCTGTTCCTGCCCGCGCTGTGGCTGAAGCGGCGCGGCGCGCGGTTCGTGTTCGACCAGCACGACCTGGTGCCCGAGCTGTACCTCTCCCGCTTCGACCGCGGCGAGGACCTGCTCTTCCGCGCCGTGTGCGCGCTGGAACGCTGGACCTACCGGGCCGCGGACGTCGTGCTCGCCACCAATGAGAGCTACCGCGACGTCGCGCTCAGCCGTGGCGGCCGGCGGCCCGAGGACGTCTTCGTGGTGCGCAGCGCGCCCGACACCGAGCGGTTCCGGCCGGTGCCGCCCGAGCCGGAGCTGAAGCGCGGAAAGCCCCATCTGCTGTGCTACCTCGGCGTCATGGGGCCGCAGGACGGCGTGGACTACGCCCTGCGGGCCCTGGCGAAGCTGCGCGACGAGCACGGGCGCGGTGACTGGCACGCGGTGTTCGTCGGCGGCGGCGACACCTTCGACGCGATGGTGGAGCTGTCCCGCCGGCTCGGGCTCTCCGAGCAGGTGCAGTTCACCGGCCGCGTTCCGGACGCCGACCTGGTGCGCTACCTGTCCACCGCGGACGTGTGCCTGTCCCCGGATCCGCGCAACCCGCTCAACGACGTGTCGACCATGAACAAGGTCCTGGAGTACATGGTGATGGGCCGGCCCATCGTCTCCTTCGACCTCCGGGAGGCACGGGTCTCCGCCGGGGACGCCGCCGTCTACGCTCCCGCCAACGACGAGGGCGAGTTCGCCCGGCTCATCGCGGAGCTGATGGACGATCCGGAGCGGCGAGCCTGGATGGGCAAGCTCGGCCAGGAGCGGATCAACGGGCCGCTCGCCTGGCGCAACTCCCAGCGCTCGCTGCTCGCCGCCTACGCCGCCGCCTGCCGCCCTGGGCCGCGCCGTTGAGCGAGGACACGATACGCCTGGTCACGATCGGCCGGATCCTGCGCCGGCGCTGGCGGCTGCTGGCCGTCCTCGCCGTGCTGGGTGCGCTCGTCGGCTACGGCAGTTCGCTGCTGTTCCCGCCGAGCTACACGGCGTCGGCGTCGGTCCTGCTGCCCGGGGTGTGGCAGGACCGGGAACTGCTGACCCAGGCGGAGATCGCGACCAGTTCGGTGGTGGTCGACCGCGCGGCCGCCACGCTGGGCTGGGCCGGGGTCAGCGGCAGCGCGCTGCGGGACGAGGTGAGCGCCACGGCCGCGGACGGGAACATCATCAAGATCTCGGGCACGGCCGACACCCCGGAGCGCGCCCAGCAGCTCTCCGACCAGGTGGCCCAGCAGTTCGTCACGTTCACCGGGCGGATCGCGGGCGACAGCACCGCCCCCGAGTCGGCGCAGCCCGAGGCGCTGCGGCAGCTGGTGGTCCAGGCCAGCCGGCGCATCACCGACCTGGCCGCCGCGGCCGACCCGGGGAAGACCCTGGAGAGCGTGCAGACCCGTACCGAACTGGAGAAGCTGCGCACCTCGCTCCAGGACGCCATCAAGAAGCTGGACCAGGTCGACCCCGCCGCCAACAAGGCCAACATGGTCGTCATGGGGCCGGCGCCCCGGCCGTCCGGCGAGGCGCCGCCGACCAGGACCCAACTCGTCGCCGGTGGGGCACTGTTGTTCTTCCTGGTGGCGGTCGTCGGCCATCTCGCCGCGGCCCGGATGAGCCGCCGGCTGCGCACCGGACCGGAGATCGCCGCGGCGCTGGGCTCGACCCTGCTCGGCACCGTCGACGTCCCCGCCGAACGTGGCGCGCACCGGCCGACGGGCCGTGGCCCGCGGGCCCTGGTCCGCCGACTGCTGGGCCTCGACGTCCGGTGGGACCTGCCGGCCCCGCAGGCCTCCGGCGACGAGGCGAGCCGGCAGCTCCGCCACCGGCGGGTGTGCGCCCGGCTGCGGGACCGACTGCCGGATTCCCGCACGGTGTTGGTGCTCGTCCCGGACGGCGATGAGACGGCCCGCCGGGCGGCCGGGCAGCTCGCCACCGAGGCGGGGAGCGATCCGCGGCTGCGGGTGGTGGACGTACCGGTGGACCGGCCGTTGGTGCCGGGGTGCGAGGACGGGTCCGGCGCCCTGGTCGTGCTCAGTGCGGGCAACTGGACCGCGGAGCAGCTCGCCGGGATCGCCGAGGCGTGTGCGGACGCCGAGCAGGAGCTCGTCGGCGTCGTCGTCGCCGGACCGGTCCGGGACCGTGCCGGGCGCTCCGGCGACCGTCACCCGGACGGCGCCGCGCCGGCCCTCACGCTCGCCGAGCCGGCGCTCGCCGTCGGCGACGACGCGGGGAGAGGTTCGGGGTGACGACGAGTACGACGCCGGAGCCGCCGGCCGCCGCTCCACTGCTGGACCTCCAGGCCCTGGTGGTCGCCGTGCGCCGGCGCCGCCGCCTCTGGTGCGCCCTGGCGCTGGTCGGGCTGCTGCTCGGCGCGGCCGTGGCCGTCCTGCGGCCGCCGCCGCCGGCCGCGGTGACCAAGGTGCTGGTCGCGCACCAGGCGGACCAGCCGAACGACCCGGGAACGCTGATCCGCACCGATGTCGCCCTGCTGCAGACCACGGAGATCGCCGACGAGGCGCTGAAGGCCCTCCGGTCCCCGGACAAGCCGGAGGACTTCATGAAGGACTACGGGGGGACGGGCTTGACCAACAACCTGCTGCAGATCACCGTCACGGGCCGCAGCGACGCGGAAGCCGTGGCCCGGGCGAAGGCGCTGGCCGACGCCTTCGTGGCGGACCACGTGAAGCGGATCCGGGAGGCCGCGGACGCGGAAGCCAAGGCCCTGCTCGACCAGCGAGACCGGATGCGGGACGAACTCGCCCAGGTCAACCGGTCGATCGGCGACGCCGTCAAGCAGACCGGGCCGAGCGCGTCGGCGAACCTGGACTCGCTCTACGCCAACCGGACCGAACTCACCTCCCGCATCAACGACTTCAGCCAGCGCGCGGCGGAGGCGCAGGTCGGCACGCCGCGGCTCGTCGCCGGCACGCAGATCGTGGACGCCCCGCGCCCGGTGCGCCGGTCCCTGCCCATGGCCGCCGCCACCGACGGCGGGATCGGGCTCGTCCTCGGGCTCGTCCTGGGCATCGCGGTGGCCGCCGTCGGCGCGGTGGTGGCGGACCGGCCCGTACTGCGCCGGGAGATCGCGGCGAACCTCGGAGCCTCCGTCATCGCGGAGCTGCGCCGGGTGCCCCGCCGGTCGGCCGGCCTCCGCCCGCTGCGCCGGACCCGGAAGGCACGGGCGAGGGTCACCACCACCCTGGCCCGCACTGTGGGCGGCTGCGCGGACTCGGTGTCGCTGCTCGAACTGGGCTGCGCGCACAGCGCCGGCGCGATCGCCCTGGACCTCGCCGCCGCCCTGGCGGAGGAGGGGCCGGTGGCCGTGGTCGACGGCCTGCCCGGCCCGCAGCTCGCCAGGCGCCGAGCGAGACCGGGGGACCCGGCCGTGGTCGACGGCGAGGCGGCCGCGGCCCTGCCGCCCGGACAACGCCGGCTCGGCGTCGGCTCGGTGGCGCCCGGCACGGCCTGGAGCGACCTGAGCCACCTCGGCACCCGGACGGTGCTGGTGGTGCGCGCCGGGCACGGCAGCGCCGCCTGGCTGCACACCGTGGCGCGCCGGCTCGCGGACCAGGGCATCCCGCTGCTCGGCGTGGTGCTGATCGACCCCGATCCGCGGGACCGGACCGACGGCACCCTGTGGGACGGCCCGCACACCGCGCTGCGCGGCCGGGACGGGCCGCCGGCCCGGCTGAGCCGGACCGGCCGGCGGCGCACGGAACGACCACCGATGTGGACCGCACGGGTCCCCGACGGCGACCAGGAGGCGAGGTAGCACATGTGCGGCATCGCGGGCACGTACCGATGGCCGGACGGGAAGGCCGTGACCGACCTGCTCACCGAGACCCTCGCGCACCGGGGTCCGGACGGCTCGGGCCGGTACAGCCACCCCCTCGGCGACGGCGAGGTGCACCTCGGGCACCGCCGGCTGGCCATCATCGACCTGACCGGGACCGGCGCCCAGCCGATGGCCGCGGACGGCCTGGTCCTCACCTACAACGGCGAGCTGTACAACGCGCCCGAGCTGCGCGCCGAACTGACGGCCGCGGGGGTGCGCTTCCGCGGCACCTCCGACACCGAGGTGCTGCTGGAGGCCTGGCGGCGCTGGGGCACGGACTGTCTGCCCCGGCTGCGCGGGATGTTCGCGTTCGGGATCTTCGACGAGCGCACCGGTGAGCTGGTGCTCGCCCGGGACCAGCTCGGCATCAAGCCGCTCTTCCTGGTCCGGCGCGGAGAGGGACTGGTGTTCGCCTCCGAGCTCAAGGCACTGGCCGCCGCCACCGGAGGTTCCCTGGAGGTCGACCACACGGCGCTGGTGGCCTCCCTGCTCTACTACTGGGTGCCGGACTCGCGCTGCGCGTTCCGCGAGGCGGAGAAGCTGCCGCCGGGGAGCTGGCTGCGCTGCCGGCCCGACGGCCGGGTGGAGCGCGGCCGGTACTGGCACCTGCGGGAGGTGGCCGCCGAGGGCCGGGAGCGGGCCCGGGCCGGCGAACTGCCGGACCTCGCCGCGATCGTCGAGGAGTCGACGCGGCGCCACCTGCTCTCCGACGTCCCGGTGGCGACCTTCCTCTCCGGCGGACTGGACTCCAGCTACCTGACCGCGCTGGCCGCCCGTGACCACCCCGGGATCTCCGCGTACACCATCGGCTTCCGCGCCGAGGACGCCAGGTTCGAGGCGATGCCGGACGACCTGCGCCACGCCCGGCGGGTGGCCGAGCGGTTCGGCGTCGACCTGCACGAGATCGAGATAGCCCCGGACGTGCTCGACCTGCTGCCGCGGATGACGTACCACCTGGACGAGCCGATCGGCGACCCGGCCGCGATCAACACCTTCCTGATCTGCTCGGCCGCCCGGGAGGCCGGGGTCAAGGTGCTGCTCTCGGGAATGGGCGCCGACGAGCTGTTCGCCGGCTACCGCAAGCACCTGGCCAACCGGCTCGCGCTGCACTACCAGCGCGTCCCCCGGCCGCTGCGCCGCGGCCTGTCCGCGGCCGTGGACAGGCTGCCGGTCGCCACCGCCAACCGGGGCCTGCGCTCGGTGCGGTTCGCCAAGCGGTTCCTCTCCTTCGCCGACCTGCCGGAGGAGACCGCGTTCCGGCGCAGCTACACCATGTACGACCGCGAGGAACTGCTCGCCCTGGTGAATCCGGACCTGGCCGGCGCGGTCGAGGACGTGCTGACCGAGCACGCGGACGTCTACCGGGACAACGACCTGGACGACTTCGTCAACCGCATGTGCCTGGGCGACGCCCGGATGTTCCTGCCGGGACTGAACCTCGCGTACACCGACCGCTCCAGCATGGCCGCCTCCACCGAGGTACGGGTGCCGTACGTGGACGTCGAGGTGGTCAGGGCGGCGTTCGCCGTCCCCGGCGACCGCAAGATCGTCGGACGGCAGGGCAAGGCCGTGCTCAAGGAGGCGGCCGCCTCGGTCCTGCCCCGGGAGATCGTGTACCGGCCCAAGGGCCTGTTCAGCGCCCCGCTGCGGGCCTGGATGAGCCGGGACCTGGCACCGCTGGTGCGCGAGGTGATCGACGACGGCGAGCTGGTGCGGTCCGGGTTCCTGCGCCGCGACGCGCTGGCGCGGCTGGCCGCCGAGGACGCCGCCGGGCAGCGGGACTTCTCCAAGCACTTGTGGCACGTGCTGACGCTGGAGCACTGGTACCGCGGCGCGACCTCCGGCTCCGGCCACAGCACGACCTAGCAGGGCTCAGTCGACGGCTCAGAAACAAGGGGACTTCCGGTGAAACAGGTTGTGCAGAACTACAGGAGCGGCGAACTGTCGGTGCTCGACGTGCCGGTGCCGGGGTGCAAGCCGGGCGGGGTGCTGGTGCGCAGCGCCTTCTCGCTGATCTCCACCGGGACCGAGCTGATGAAGGTGTCCGAGGCAGGCATGTCGATGCTGGGCAAGGCCCGCTCCCGGCCGGACCAGGTGGCCAAGGTCATGCAGAGCGTCGCCGTCAACGGACTGCCCGCCACCTACCGCAAGGTGATGGGCAAGCTGGACTCCTACACGCCGCTCGGCTACTCGCTGTGCGGGGTGGTCGAGCAGGTCGGCGCGGGGATCGACGACGTCAAGGTCGGCGACCTGGTGGCCTGCGCGGGCAACGAGCACGCGCTGCACGCCGAGGTGAACTGGGTGCCGCGGAACCTCTACACCCCGGTCCCGGACGGCCTCGCGCCGCGGCACGCGGCCTTCGGCACCGTCGGGTCGATAGCCCTCCAGGGCGTGCGCCAGGGCGAGCCGCAGCTGGGCGAGGTGGCCCTGGTCATCGGCCTGGGCCTGATCGGGCAGCTGGTGGCGCAGCTCCTGACCGCGGCCGGGGTGCGGGTCGTCGGCGCCGACCCCGATCCGGTGCGCTGCGAACTGGCCGAGCGGCTGGGCGCGGTGGCCTGCGGCGATCCCGGCTCCGCGGCCGTGGAGAACGCCGTCGCCGAGCTGACCGGCGGTCACGGCGTCGACCAGGTGTACCTGGCCGCCGGCGGCGGCAGCAACCAGCCCGTCGAGCTGGCCGCCCACCTGGCCCGGGACCGCGGCCGGGTCGTCGACATCGGCAAGTGCCGCCTGGACCTGCCGTGGAACGCGTACTACGAGAAGGAGCTCGACGTCCGCTTCTCCCGCTCCTACGGCCCCGGCCGCTACGACCCGGAGTACGAGCTCGACGGGCGGGACTACCCCATCGGCTACGTGCGCTGGACCGAACGCCGCAACCTGGCCTGCTTCCTCGACCTCGCCGCCCGCGGCCGGGTCGACGTGGAACCGCTGATCTCCCGCATCGCCGACTTCGAGGACGCCGTCGAGACGTACCGGCGGCTGGAGGACGGCGAGTTGAAGGCCGTCGCGGTGCTGTTCCGCTACCCGGGGGAGGCGGGGGACGAGCCGGCGCGGGCCCCGGCGGTGGCGGTGCCCGCGGTGCGCCGCGCCGCCCCGGCGTCCGCCCCGGCCCGGCCCTCCGGGTCGCCCGTGCGGCTGGCCTTCGTCGGCGCGGGCAACTACGCGACCTCGATGCTGCTGCCGCACCTGGCCCGGCGCGAGGGCGTCGCCCTGTCCGCCGTCGTCACCACGACGGCGCTGTCCGCGGCCAACGCCCAGCGGAAGTTCGGCTTCGCCCACGCGACCACCGACCTCGACGCCGTGCTCGGCGACGGGACGATCGACGCGGTGTTCGTGGTCACCCGGCACAGCTCGCACGCCGAACTGACCCGCCGGGCGCTGCTGGCCGGCAAGACGGTGTTCGTGGAGAAGCCGCTGGCCCTCACCGAGGACGAACTGGCCGGGGTGCTCGCGGCGGTGGAGGAGTCCGGCAACGACCGCCTGCAGGTGGGCTTCAACCGGCGGTTCGCGCCGCTGCTGCGGGAGGCCAGGGCCCGCTTCGGTGCCCGCACCGGCCCGGCGAGCCTGCGCTACCTGGTCAACGCGGGCCGGCTGCAGCACGGCAGCTGGTACCTCCAACAGGGCACCGAGGGCTCGCGGTTCGCCGGCGAGGGCGGGCACTTCATCGACACCGCGAGCTGGCTGCTGGGGGCCGACCCGGTCTCGGTGTACGCGGTCGCCCCGTCCGGCAACGAGGACCTCCAGATCGTGCTGCGCTACCCCGACGGCTCCACCGCCACCCTCAGCTACGTCACCGCCGGCGCGCCCGGCTTCCCCAAGGAGACGCTGGACCTGGTCGCCGACGGCAAGGTGCTGAAGCTCGACGACTTCGTCCGCGCCTCGGTGTATTTCGAGAGCACGGCCGGCGGCAAGCGGTGGGTCAGCTCGCGGCTTCCCAAGGCCCGGGACAAGGGCCAGTCCGCCGAACTGGCCTCGTTCGTCAAGGCCGTGCGCACCGGCGGCCCGATGCCGGTGCCGCTGGAGTCGCTGGTCGCCACCACGGCGGCCACCCTCGCCGTGCAGGCCGCCCTGACCGGCGGCGCGCCGGTGGCCCTGGCGAGGTCGCTGTGACCATGGGCGCGGGCTGGTACCTGCGGCGGCTGTCCCGGATGGGGCCGCGGGAGATCGGCGGCCGGGTCGGCGACGCGGTGCGCCGGCGGCGGTGGCGGTCGTCCGTTCCGCCGCACGGCCCGGGCGCCCCCGGCGCCCGGTTCACCGCCGTCCTGCCCGCCGGGGCGCTCGCCGCGGTGCCGCCGGAGGCCGCCAAGCGGCTGCTCGCCGAGGCGGACCGGCTGATGGACGGACACGCCGAGTTCTTCGGGGTGGAGCGCGACGACCTGGTCGCCCCGGACTGGTGGCGCGACCCGCGGACCGGGCGCCGGGCCCCCGCCGGGTACGCGTTCGACGTGCCGTACCGGGACGAGGACGCGGTCGGCGACATCAAGCAGATCTGGGAGCCCTCCCGGCACCAGTACCTGACCGTGCTCGCCGCCGCCTACGCGCTCACCGGCGACGAACGCTACGCCGAGCGCGTCGCCGGGCACCTGCGCTCCTGGTGGGCGGCCAATCCGCCGCTGCGCGGGGTGCACTGGGTCAGCGGCATCGAGCTGGGCATCCGTCTGCTGTCCTGGGTGTGGATCCGCCGGCTGCTCGACGGCTGGCCGGACGCGGCCGCCCTGTTCGAGGGCAACCCGGTGGCGCTGGACCAGATCTGGCACCACCAGCGCTGGCTGGCCGCCTTCCCCAGCCGCGGGTCCTCGGCGAACAACCACGTCATCGCCGAGGCCGCCGGGCAGTTCGCCGCGGCCTGCGCCTTCGGGTGGTTCCCCTCCTCGGCGCGCTGGCGCTCCGGCGCACTGCGCTCGCTGGAGCGGCACCTGCGCGCCAACACCTTCCGCTCCGGGCTCAACCGCGAGCTGGCCCCCGAGTACCACGGACTCGTCCTGGAACTCGGCCTGGCCGCGCTGGCCGAGGCGGACGCCGCCGCCGTGCCCGTACCCCCGACGATCCGCCCGGTGCTGCTGCGGATGACCGACGCCCTCGCGGCCGTCGTCGACGACCGGCTGCGACCGCCCCGACAGGGGGACGCGGACGACGGGCACGGGCTGGTCCTGGACGGCACGGGCACCGACCGCTGGGCCTCGCTGCTCGCCACCGGGGACGCCGTGTTCGGCCGGCTCGCCTGGTGGCCGGAGACGGCCGGCGCCGATGCACGCACCCCGCTGCTGACCGCGCTGATCCGGCCGTACGGGCGGAGCACGGCCGTGGCCCGCCCGGCGAGCCGTCCGGTCCACTTCCCCGACGCGGGGATGACCATCCTGCGCGGCCCGGGCGGGATCTGGTGCCGCTGCGACGGCGGCCCGCACGGCTTCCTGTCCATCGCCGCGCACGCCCACGCGGACGCGCTGTCCCTGGAGGTCCGGCACGACGGGGTCGACGTGCTCGCCGACCCGGGGACGTACTGCTACCACGGGCAGCCCGAGTGGCGGCGGTACTTCCGCTCGACCCTCGGCCACAACACCCTGGAGGCGGACGGCACCGACCAGTCCCTCTCCGGCGGCCCCTTCCTGTGGACCCGGCACGCCAGCACCCGCGTCCTGGTCGCGGACACCTCCGACCCCGGGGTGGCCCGCTGGTGCGCCGAGCACGACGGCTACCGGCCGTCGGCGCACCGCCGCCGGGTCGAGCTGCACGCGGCGAGCCGGGAGCTGCGGGTGGTCGACGAGCTGCGCGGCCCGCGCCGGGCCGTGCGCCTGGCGTTCCACCTCGGACCGGCCGTCACCGCGGACCTGACGGGTGACCGGGCCCGGCTGACCTGGACCCGGGACGGCGAGGAGCGCTCCGCCGTGCTCGACCTGCCCGGGCAGCTGTCCTGGCGGGCGCACCGCGGCGAGACGGACCCGCCGCTGGGCTGGTACTCCGCCGGCTTCGGACGCCGGGAACCCGCCACCACGCTGGTCGGCACCGGCTTCGCCGACGGCAGCCGGCGGTTCACCACCCTCCTCGGGTTCCGGGGCTAGGGGGAGGGGAGGGTGGGGATCACGAGGCGGCACCCGGGGGCGTGCGCGGCGCTGCTGGCACTCGCCCTGCTGACGGCGGCCGGCTGCACGAGCGGCTCCGACGCCCCGCCGGAGCCGACCGCCGGGCCGACCGGGGCGGCGGCCGTGGCCCGGGTGTGCGCCGACCCCGGGGCCGGTCCGGCGCAGGCGCCGCCCGGCGCGGTGACGGTCGACCCCGCGGTGGTCGGCGACCTCGCGGCGAAGACCAGGAACAGCCCCCCGCACACCACCTTCTGGCTCCGGCCGGGGACCCACACGCTCGATCCGGACCGGTACGCCCAGGTCGTCCCCAAGGAGGGCGACAGCTACCTCGGCGCACCGGGCGCGGTGCTCGACGGCCGGAAGACCAACGAGTACGCGTTCAGCGGCGCCGCCACCGACGTCACCATCCGCCACCTCACCGTGCAGGGCTTCGTCGCCCCGCAGAACGAGGGCGTGGTCAACCACGACTCCGCCGACGGCTGGGTGATCGAGCACAACACGGTCCAGGACAACTCCGGCGCCGGGCTGATGGCCGGCGCCCACCAGCGGGTCCGCGCCAACTGCCTGCGCGGCAACGGCCAGTACGGCATCAACGCCTACAAGTCCGGTGCCCCGGTCAGCGACCTGCTGGTCGAGGGCAACGAGATCACCGGGAACGACACCGACCAGTGGGAGCGGCGGCAGCCGGGCTGCGGCTGCACCGGCGGCGCGAAGTTCTGGGCCGTCAACGGCGCCGACGTGCGCGGCAACTGGGTGCACGACAACCGCGGACCGGGGCTGTGGGCGGACACCAACAACAACGACTTCCGCATCGAGGACAACCTGCTGGAGGCCAACGACGGCGCCGCGCTGATCTACGAGACCAGCTACAACGCGGTCATCCGCGACAACACGATCCGGCGCAACGACTGGGTCGAGGGCCGCAGCGCCGCCGACCGCGGCGACGACTTCCCGTACGCGACGGTCTACCTGTCCGAGTCCGGCGGCGAACCGCGGATCCCGGCCCGCACCGACAGGATCGAGATCTACCGCAACGCGCTGGAGGACAACTGGTCCGGGATCACCCTGTGGGAGAACGCCGACCGGTTCTGCAACAGCCCGGCCAACACCTCCTCCGGTGACTGCACCCTGCTGGTCGGGAAGACCGACAGCTGCTCCCAGCCGACGATCGCCACCCCGCCGCTGTACGGCGACTGCCGGTGGAAGACCCAGCGGGTCGACATCCACGACAACCGCTTCGAGCTGGACCCGTCCGTCGTCGGCTGCGCGGTCAAGTGCGGCCGGATGGCCGTGCTGGCCAACTACGGCACCTATCCGGACTGGTCGCCGTACAAGGGCGAGCCGGTGGCCGAGGCGATCACCGGCGGGCAGCAGAACCGCTGGCACGACAACAGCTACCTGGGACCGTGGAGCTTCGTCGCCCACGACCCGAGCCGCGCCCTCGACTTCGGGCAGTGGCAGGGCCGGCCCTACCAGCAGGACGCGGGCAGCACCTTCCGGCCCCGGGCGGGTGGTTGAGATGGACCGGGACCTGACCCGCCGGGGGCCGGCCGGGGCGGCCGGGGCGGCCGGGCGGCAGCCGGGGCCCGGGGCCGCGCCGCGCCCGGCGGGCCCGCCCCGGACCGTCGAGCTGATCTGGGGGCTGCTGATCCTCAACACCCTCGGCTCCGCCGGGGCGGTGACCGTCGTCCCGCTGCCCCGCTCCCTCATCCAGATGACCACCATGGGCGCGCTGGTCACCGCGTTCACCCTGGCGCTCCTCCTCAACCTGCGGCTGCGCGTCCGGGCCAGCGCCTTCCTGTGCCTGCTCACCCTGCTGCTGGTGCTGAGCGTGGTCTCCAGCGCCCATCTGGAGTCCGGGTTCGGAGCACTGTTCCGCTGCTTCCGGCTGGCGCTGTTCGTCGGCACGCTGTGGCTGCTCAGCCGCTGGTGGGACGGCGGGCCGACGTTCGTCCGGTACCACATCCGGATGTACTTCGCGGTGCTCCTGTCGGTGGCCGCCGGCCTGGTCATCTCCCCGGGCGCGGCGATGCCCGAGCTCTACGGCGGACGGCTGGTCGGCGCGCTGTGGCCGCTCACCCCGCCGCAGATCGGCCAGTACGCCGCGGTGATCGTCGGACTCACCGTGCTGCTCCTGCTGGGCCGCCGGACCACCGGCTTCAGCGCGGCGGCGATCATCCTGCCGTCCCTCGTCCTGCTCGCGCTGACCCACACCCGCACGGCCACCCTCGGCCTGATCGCCGGACTGGCGCTGGCGATCGGCTCGCTCGTCCTGACCAGCGCCGCCGCCCGCCGGTTCTTCGGTTGGGCGGTGCTGTGCGCCACCGCGGCCGCCGTCGGGCTGAGTTCCCTGCTGGAGGCGTGGTTCCTGCGCGGGCAGAGCCAGGAGAACTTCTCCAACCTCACCGGCCGGGCCAAGGTCTGGGACGCCCTGCTCGCGGCGCCGCGCACGACCCTTGAGCAGCTGTTCGGCACGGGCCTGGGCGACAAGTCCTTCGGCGGGCTGCCGATCGACAACAGCTGGCTGGCCGTCTACAACGAGCAGGGCCTGACCGGCACCGCCATCGTGGCGGCGGTCTTCCTCGCGCTGGGCGGCGTCGCCCTGCTGCGGCCGCCGTCGCTCTCCAGGGCCTGCGCGATCTTCCTGATCAGCTACTGCGCGATCGCCTCGTACACCGAGGCCGGGCTCGGCGACGCCTCGCCGTACCTGCTGCACCTGACCGTGGCCGCCTCGCTGCTGGCGGCCCCCGCCGGTCCCGTCCCCACACCCGAAGGGGTGACCTGACCATGCACGTCCTCGTGGTGCACAACCGCTACGGCTCGGCGCAGCCGAGCGGGGAGAACAAGGTCGTCGACCAGGAGGCGGCGCTGCTGCGCGGGGCCGGCCACCGGGTCGAGCTGTTCGAGCGGAGCAGCGACTCCATCGCCGCCCGGTCCCTGCCGGGCAAGGCCGCGGTACCGCTGCTGGTGCCGTGGAACCCGGCGGTGCGCGCGCGACTCGCCGCCCGGCTGCGGGCCGAGCGGCCGGACGTGGTGCACGTCCACAACGTCTTCCCGCTGCTGTCGCCCGCGGTACTCGCCGCCTGCGCCGACGCCGGGGTGCCCGCCGTCGCCACCCTGCACAACTACACCCAGGTCTGCCCGCCGGGCACCCTCCAGCGGGACGGCCGGCCGTGCACCGAGTGCGTCGGGGGCTCACCGCTGCCCGCCGTCCGGCACGGCTGCTACCGCGGCTCCCGGCTGGCGACGGTGCCGCTCGCGGTGAGCCTGGCGGTCAACCGGCGGCGCTGGTGGTCCGGGGTGGAGCGGTTCTTCTGCATCTCGGCGGCGCAGCGCGACGTCCTGGTACGGGCCGGGCTGCCCCCCGAACGGCTGGCGGTGAAGCACAACTTCGTGCCGGAGCCGGGCGTCGGCCGCACCGGCGCCGGGGAGCACCTGCTCTACCTCGGGCGGCTCGCGGAGGCCAAGGGCGTGCGGCTGCTGATGGCCGCGTGGGACCGGCTCGCCGCGGACGGCGGGGTGGGCGTGCCGCTGGTGGTCGCCGGCGCCGGGCCGCTGGAGCGGGAGGTGGCCGCCTGGGCGGCGGGCCGGGACGACGTCCAGTACGCGGGGCTGTACGACCAGGCCCGGTGCCGGGAGGCCGTCGCCCGGTCGGTCGCCGTGCTGGCGCCCTCGACCTGGCTGGAGGCGTTCGGGCTGGTCGTCGTGGAGGCGATGGCGGCCGGGGTGCCGGTCGTCGCCGCGGGTCACGGCGCTTTCGTGGAACTCGTCGAGGACGGTGTGACCGGGCTGCTGCACCGGCCGGGCGAGGCGGCCTCGCTGGCGTCCGCCATCCGCCGGATCACGGCCGAGCCGGTGTGCAACCGGGAGATGGGACTGGCGGCCCGGCGCCGTTACGAACAGGGGTTCGGCCCGGCCGTCGGGCTGGAGCGCCTGGTGGAGGGGTACCGCTCCGCGATCGCGGGTCGGTCCGGCGGCGCGGACGGCGCGCCGCCGGTAGGGAACACGAACGCTGGCCCGCGGCGGGGATCCCGCGCGGGCGGGATTGGGGGCACCACATGACACGATGCCGACTCTGCGGCTCGGCGGCGCTGGCGAGCGTCGTCGACCTGGGGGCGACCCCGCCGTGCGAGAGCTTCCTCGCCGCCGACGAACTCGACCGGCCGGAACCGGCGTACCCGCTGCACCTGCGGGTCTGCACCGAGTGCTGGCTCGCGCAGCTGCCCCCGCTGATCACGCCGGAGGAGACCTTCACCCACTACGCGTACTTCTCCTCCTACTCGACCTCCTGGGTGGAGCACGCCCGCAGCTTCGTGGACGGCGCCGTCCAGCGGCTGGGCCTCGGCCCGGACGCCTTCGTGGTCGAGGTCGCCAGCAACGACGGGTACCTGCTCCGGCACGTGGTGGACCGGGGGCTCCGCTGCCTCGGCATCGAGCCGTCGGTGAACGTCGGCGCCGCGGCGCGGGAGGCGGGCGTGCCCACGCTCACCGAGTTCCTCTCCCCGGACACCGGCACGGCCGTCCGCGCCGAACACGGCCCGGCGGACCTGGTGGTGGCCAACAACGTGTACGCCCACATCCCCGACGTGGTCGGGTTCACCCGGGGGCTGCGGGCCCTGGTGGCCGACGACGGCTGGGTCTCCGTCGAGGTGCAGCACCTGCTGTCCCTGATCGAGGAGAACCAGTACGACACCATCTACCACGAGCACTTCCAGTACTACACGGTCGCCTCCGCGGCCCGGGCCCTGGCGAGCGGCGGACTCACCCTGGTGGACGTCGAGCTGCTCCCCACCCACGGCGGCTCCGTCCGGCTGTGGGCCCGCCCGGCCGAGGCGGCCGGCGAACCGGGCCGCCGGGTGGCCGAGGTGCTGGACCGGGAGAAGGCCGCCGGGCTCCAGGAACTGTCCGGGTACACCGAGTTCTCCGCCCGGGTGGCCAAGGTGCGCCGGGACCTCCTGCGGTTCCTCATCGACGCGGCCGAGCGCGGCGAGACGGTCGTCGGCTACGGCGCCCCGGGCAAGGGCAACACCCTGCTCAACCACTGCGGCATCCGGCCCGACCTGCTCCCGTACACCGTCGACCGCAACCCCTACAAGCACGGCCGGTTCACCCCCGGCACCCGCATCCCGATCCTGCCGCCCGAGCAGATCGCCGTCGACAGGCCGGACTACGTCCTGGTCCTCCCGTGGAACCTGCGGGCCGAACTGGTCGAGCAGTTGTCCTTCGTGCACGAGTGGGGCGGCCGGCTGGTCTTCCCCGTCCCGGAACTCAGCATCGTCGAGGTGAAGCCGTGAAGGTCGTCCTGTTCTGCGGGGGTTACGGGCTGCGGATGCGCAGCGGGGCGTCGGACGACGTGCCCAAGCCGATGGCGATGGTCGGGCCCCGGCCGCTGATCTGGCACGTGATGCGCTACTACGCCTACTACGGCCACACCGAGTTCATCCTCTGCCTCGGCTACGGCGCCCACCACATCAAGGACTTCTTCCTCAACTACGAGGAGACCACGTCCAACGACTTCGTGCTGCGGGGCGGCCGGACCGAGCTGCTGTCCACCGACATCGCCTCCTGGACCATCACCTTCGCGCAGACCGGCATCGAGTCGCCGATCGGCGAGCGGCTGCGCCGGGTGCGCCACCACCTGGACGGCGACGAGATGTTCCTCGCCAACTACGCCGACGTGCTCACCGACGCCCCGCTGCCGGAGATGATCGAGCGGTTCGCCCAGCGCGACGCCGGTGCGTCGATGATGGTGGTTCCGCCGCAGTCCTCGTTCCACTGCGTGGAGTTGGGCGAGGACAACCTGGTGGGCGGCATCACCGCGGTGAGCGACATGCCGCTGTGGGAGAACGGCGGCTACTTCGTGCTCCGCCAGGAGGTCTTCGACCACATCCCGGAGAACGGTGACCTGGTGGCCGACGGCTGCACCCAACTCGCCAAGCGGGGACGGCTGGTGGCCCACCAGCACCGCGGCTTCTGGAAGCCGACCGACACCGTGAAGGAGCGGGCCGCCCTGGACGCCGCCTACGCGCACGGCGACCGCCCGTGGGCGGTCTGGGAGCGGGAGGGCGCGGCGTGATCCGGCTCCGGCCCGGGCGCCTGAACGGCGTCGTCGCCGTGGGCGCGCACTGCGACGACATCGCCATCGGCGCCGGCGGCACCCTGCTGACCATGTGCCTGGCGCGTCCCGGGCTGCGGGTGGACGCGCTGGTGCTCTCCGGCGGCGGCAGCGAGCGGGAGCAGGAGGAGCGGGCCGCGCTCGCCGCCTTCTGCCCGGGCGCCGACCTGCGCCTGACCGTCCGCAAGCTGCCGGACGGCCGGCTGCCGGCGCACTGGGACGAGGCCAAGGCCGCGGTGGAGGAGCTGCGCGCGCAGTCCGACCCGGACCTGGTGCTCGCCCCGCGCACCGAGGACGCGCACCAGGACCACCGCGGCCTGGCGAAGCTGGTGACCACCGCGTTCCGCGACCACCTCGTGCTCGGCTACGAGATCGTCAAGTGGGACGGCGACCTCGGCCGCCCGACGGCGTACCAGCCGCTGACCCCGGAGACCGCCGAACAGAAGGCGCGGCTGCTGCAGGAGCACTACCCCTCGCAACGGCACCGCCCCTGGTACGACCGGGAGGCCTTCCTCGGGCTGGCCCGGATCCGCGGCATCGAATGCCACGCGCGCTACGCCGAGGCCTTCGCCGCCACCAAAGCCACTCTCGATCTGGGCACTCTCAACCTGGGGGGTTGAACCATGCGCGTACTGCTCACCGGACACCAGGGCTACCTGGGCACCGTGATGGCCCCGGTCCTCGCCGAGGCCGGGCACGAGGTCGTCGGCCTGGACGCCGGGCTGTTCGCGGACTGCGTCCTCGGCCCGAAGCCCGCCGACCCGCCCGGGCGCCGGGTGGACCTGCGCGACGTCACCGCCGAGGACGTGGCCGGGGTGGACGCCGTGATCCACCTGGCCGCCCTGTCCAACGACCCGCTGGGCTCGCTGGCCCCGGACCTCACCTACGACATCAACCACCACGCCTCGGTGCGGCTCGCCGAACTCGCCCGCGACGCCGGGGTGAAGCGCTTCCTGTACGCCTCCACCTGCTCGGTCTACGGCGCGGCCGGCGGCGACGAGCTGGTGGGCGAGGACGCGCCGCTGCGCCCGGTGACGCCGTACGCGGAGTCCAAGGTGCGCGTCGAGGACGACCTGCACGAGCTGGCCGACGGCGACTTCACCCCGGTGTACCTGCGCAACGCCACCGCCTTCGGCTACTCGCCCCGGCTGCGCGCCGACATCGTGCTGAACAACCTGGTGGGCCACGCCCTGCTCTCCGGCGAGGTGCTGGTGCTCTCCGACGGCACCCCCTGGCGCCCGCTGGTGCACGCCGCCGACATCGCCCGGGCCTTCACGGCGGCGCTGGCCGCGCCCCGCGAGGCGGTGCACGACCGGGCGTTCAACATCGGCAGCGAGGTCAACAACGTCACGGTCGCCGAGATCGCCGAACAGGTCGCCGAGGCGGTCGAGGGCTCCAAGGTGCGGATCACCGGGGAGGCCGGCGCCGACCCCCGCTCGTACCGGGTGGACTTCTCCCGCTTCCGGGCCGCGGTCCCCGGCTTCGACTGCGAGTGGACGGTGGAGCGCGGCGCCGCCGAACTCGCCGACGCCTACCGCAGGTTCGGCCTGACCAAGGAGGACTTCGACGGCCGCTTCACCCGGCTGGCCGTGCTGCGCCGGGCCACCGGGGCCGGCACCGTCGACGACACCCTGCGGTGGCGCCGGTGACCACCGTCGGCGAGGAGATGCACGCGCTGGTGGAGCGGCTCTACCCGCTCTGCCGGAGCATCACCGGCGACGGGGTGCGCGCCACCCTGGGGATCGTCGGCGAGTACCTTCCGCTGCAGGTGCACGAGGTGCCGACCGGGACGCAGGTGCTCGACTGGACGGTGCCGCAGGAGTGGAACATCCGGGACGCCTACATCGCCGACGCCGCCGGGAACCGGGTCGTCGACTTCGCCGCGTCCAGCCTGCACGTGCTCGGCTACAGCGTGCCGGTGGCGGCCACCATGCCGCTGGCCGAACTGCGCGGACACCTCCACACCCTGCCCGACCACCCGAGCTGGGTGCCGTACCGGACCAGCTACTACGCGCCCGACTGGGGGTTCTGCCTCTCGCAGGAGGCCCTGGACGCGCTGCCGGACGGCGACTACGAGGTGCGCATCGACTCCACGCTCGCGGACGGCCACCTCACCTACGCCGAGCACGTCGTCCCCGGGCAGGTCGCCGACGAGGTGATCGTCTCCTGCCACGTCTGCCACCCCTCGCTGGCCAACGACAACCTGGCGGGCATCGCGGTCGCGACCTTCCTGGCACGGGAGTTGGCGCAGCGCCGCCCGTGGTACACGTACCGGTTCGTCTTCGCCCCCGGCACCATCGGGGCGATCACCTGGCTGGCCCGCAACGCGGATCGGGTGGAGCGGGTCAAGCACGGCCTGGTGCTGGCCTGCGCCGGGGACCGGGGGCAGCTGACGTACAAACGGAGCAGGCGCGGCGACGCGGAGATCGACCGGGTGCTGCGGCACGTCCTCACCACCTCCGAACGCCCGCACCGCATCACCGAGTTCACCCCGTACGGCTACGACGAGCGGCAGTACTGCTCGCCCGGCTTCGACCTCGGCGTCGGCTCGCTCAGCCGCACCCCGTACGCCGGGTACCCCGAGTACCACACCTCGGCGGACAACCCGGACTTCGTCGCGCCGGAGGCCATGGCGGACACCCTCGCTGTCTGCCGCGAGGCCTTCTCCCTGCTCGACCGCAACCGCAGCTACCTCAACCTCAGCCCGTACGGCGAACCGCAGTTGGGCCGGCGCGGGCTCTACGAGTCGCTCGGCGGGCGCAGCGACGCCAAGGCGGCGCAGATGGCCATGCTCTGGGTGCTCAGCCTCTCCGACGGCCGGCACAGCCTGCTGGACGTCGCCGAGCGGTCCGGGCTGCCCTTCGACACGGTCGCCGTCGCGGCCGACGCCCTCCGGGGCGCCGGGCTGGTCAAGGCCTGACGCCGATGACCACCGAGGGAGTGCGGACGACGGCGCCTGCGGCCCCGGCCGGGGGGACCGGGCGCTCCACCAAGCGGGGCGTGCTCGGGCGGGTGTCCTGGGGGCTGGCCGACCAGGCGGTCACCAGCATGATCAACTTCGCGGTGGGCATCTACGTCGCCCGCGAGCTGGGGGTGCACGCCTTCGGCGTGTTCAGCCTGGCCTGGCTGACCTACGGCGTCGTGCTCAACGTCTCCCGCGGGCTGGCCACCGACCCGCTCATGGTGCGCTTCAGCGGCGTGCCGGAGGCGGCCTGGCGCGCGGCGGCGGCCCGGTCCTCCGGTACCGCGCTCGCCGTCGGAGCCACCCTCGGCGCGGTGTGCCTGCTGGTCGGGCTCGGCCTCGGAGGCGGGGTGGGGTCCGCGTTCGCCTGCCTCGGCGTCGCCCTGCCGGCGCTGCTGCTCCAGGACTCCCGGCGGTTCGCGTTCTTCGCCGCCGGCACCGGGCGCAAGGCGTTCACCAACGACCTCGTCCAGGGCGCCGCGCTCGTCCCGGCCATGGTGGTGGCGGCCCGGGTGGGCACCGTGTCCGCCTTCCTGCTGGCCTGGGGCGCCGCCGCCGCGGCCGCCGCCGGATACGGCTTCCTCCAGTCCGGCGTCCGGCCCCGGGTGACCCGGGCCCGTGGGTGGCTGCGCGAGCAACGCGACCTCGGCAGTCGGTACCTGGTCGAGAACGTCAGCCTCAGCGGCGCCGGCCAGCTGCGGGCGTACGGGCTCGGCGCGATCGCCGGGGTCGGCGCGGTGGGCGCCGTCCGGGGCGCCGAACTCCTCCAGGGCCCGTTCCTGGCCCTGCTGATGGGGCTGTCCCTGGTCACCGTGGCGGAGGCGGCCCGGGTGCTGCGGCGGACACCGCAGCGGCTCGGCCGGTTCTGCCTCCTGCTCGGCGGCGGACAGGCCGGCGCCGCCCTGCTGTGGGGCGCCGCCCTGCTGCTGATGCCGGACCGGGTCGGCCACCTCGTCCTCGGCGACGTCTGGCACTCCGCCTCGCAGCTCATCGTGCCCGCCACCCTCGGCGTCGCGGGCGCCGGCCTCGGCAGCGGCGCGGCGGCCGGGCTGCGCGCGCTCGCCGCCGCCCGGCGCAGCCTGCGCTGCCAGCTGTTCGCCTCCGCCTGTTACCTCGGCGGCGGGCTCGGCGGGGCGGCCCTGGCCGGCACGGTCGGCTCGGCCTGGGGCGTCGCCACCGCGACGGCCTGCGGCTCGGCCGTGTGGTGGCGGCAACTGCGCGCCGCCCTGCGCGAGCACCACGACAACCCGATCCCCGAAGTGAGGACGCCTTGACCACCGTTCCCCGGCTGAGCATCGGCCTGCCCGTCCACAACGGCGAGGAGTACCTCGCCGAGTCGCTCGACGCCCTGCTCGGCCAGACCTACGAGGACTTCGAGCTGGTCATCTCCGACAACGCCTCGACCGACCGCACCCAGGACATCTGCCGCACCTACGCCGAGCAGGACCCGCGCATCCGCTACCTCCGGCTGCCCGTCAACGTCGGCGCCGCGCCCAACCACAACTACGTGTTCACCCAGTGCCGCGGCGAGCTGTTCAAGTGGGCCTCGCACGACGACCTGTACGCCCGGGACCTGCTGCTGCGCTGCGTCGAGGCGCTGGACGAGCGGCCGGAGCTGATCCTCGCCCACTCCGGCCAGGCGGTCATCGACGGCGACGGCCGGGTGAAGGTCCCCTACGAGTACGGGCTCGCCACCGACTCGCCGTCCGCGCCGGAGCGCTTCCGCAGCCTGCTGTTCGAGCCCGGCGGCGACGACTTCTACGGGGTGATGCGGGCCGACGTGCTGCGCCGGGTGAAGCCGCACGACAGCTACCACCACGCGGACCGCACCTTCGTCGCCGAGATCACCCTGCACGGGCCCTTCCACCAGGTGCCGGAGCTCCTGTACTTCCGCCGCGACCACCCCACCCGCGCCGAGCGGGCCAATCCCTCCAAGCGCTCCCGGTGCGTCAACCTGGACCCGCGCCGGGCGGGCCTGCTCCACCCGACGCCCCGACTGCTCGCCGAGTACGTCTGGGGCTTCGCCTCGGCGATCCGGCGGGCGCCGCTGTCCCCGGACGACCGGCGCGCGTGCTACCGCCACCTGGCCTCCTGGATGACCAGCCGGGTGCGGCCGGGCGTCGGCGAGCGGGTCGAGGACCGCGCCCCGGTCGTGCCCACCGGCCTGGCCTGCTCCGTCGACGAGCTCGTGGCCGGGCGCGGGGGGAGGCGGCCGTGAAGCAACCCCCGTTGCGGGTCGGGCTGTTCGGCCTGCTCGGCTCCGGCAACCTCGGCAACGACGGGTCGCTGGAGGCCGTCCTCGGGTACCTGCGCGCCGAGCACCCGGAGGCGGCCGTGGACGCGCTGTGCGGCGGGCCGGAGGTCGTCACGGCCCGGTACCGGATTCCCGCCACCCGGTTGCACTGGTACCGGGGCGAGTACCGCACCGCCTCCCGGGCGGGCGCGATTCTCGGCAAGGGCCTGGGCAAGCTCGTCGACGTGGTGCGCACCGCCGCCTGGGTGCGCCGGCACGACGTGGTGATCGTGCCCGGCATGGGCGTCCTGGAGGCCACGCTGCCGCTGCGGCCCTGGGGCTTCCCGTACGCGCTGTTCCTGCTCTGCGCCTCCGGCCGGCTGTTCGGCACCCCGGTGGCGCTGGTCGGCGTCGGCGCCGCCCCGATCCGCGACCGGGCCACCCGGGCGCTGGTGCGCTGGTCGGCGCGGTCGGCTGCCTACCGCTCCTACCGGGACGCGCTGTCCCGCGACGCGATGCGGGCGACGGGCGTGGACGTCTCGCGGGACGAGGTCCACCCGGACCTCGCCTTCGCCCTGCCGGCACCGCCCGCTTCCGGCCCCCCGGACGGGCGGGTCTGCGTCGGCGTCATGGACTTCCACGGCGGCAACGACGACCGCCCCCGGGCCGAGGAGATCCACCGGCGCTACCTGGACGGCACGACCCGCTTCGTCCGCGCACTGGTCGAGGACGGCCGGCAGGTGCGGCTGCTCACCGGCGACGCATGCGACGCCGCGGTGGTCGACGCGATCACCGCGGCGGTCGGCTCCCCGCTGGTCACCGCGGCCGAGGTGGCGTCACTGGCCGACCTGATGGCCGAGACGGCGGCCGCCGACGCCGTGGTGGCGACCCGCTACCACAACCTGATCTGCGCGCTGAAGGTCGGCACCCCGACCCTCGCCCTGAGCTACGCGGCGAAGAGCGACGCGCTCATGGACCGGATGGGCCTGGGCGCGTACTGCCACCCGGCGCGCGAGGTCGACCCCGACCGGCTGATCGAGCAGTTCCGGGAGCTGGAGAAGCGGTCGGCGGAGCTGCGGCAGACCCTCGCCGAACGCAACCTCGCCGTCACCCGCCGGCTCGACCACCAGTTCACCGCCCTGACCGCGGCCCTCTTCCCGAACTCGCCCAAGGACTGCTCTTGAAGGTCACCGAAGTCCCGGCGATCGCCGGCGCCTACCTGTTCACCCCGACTCCGTACACCGACGAGCGCGGCTTCTTCTGCCGCACCTTCGACGCCGAGGTGCTCCGCTCGGTGGGCCTCGACCCCGACGCCTTCGTCCAGCACAGCGTCTCCCGTTCGCTGCGGGGCGTCCTGCGCGGCATGCACCTGCGCTCCGGCGCCGGGGAGGCCAAGATCGTGCGCTGCTCGCACGGGGAGGTGTTCGACGTGGTCGTGGACCTGCGTCCGGACTCGCCGACCCACCGCAACGTGGCCACCTTCGAACTGTCCGGCGAGACGCAGGCCAGCGTGTACATCCCGGCCGGGTGCGCGCACGGCTTCCAGGCGCTGACCGACGCCGACGTCTCGTACCGGATCGACCGCCCGCACGACCCGGGCGAGGACGTGACCATCGCCTTCGACGACCCGGAGCTCGCCATCGCCTGGCCGCTGCCGCCCGTGTCGATGTCCGAGCGGGACCGGGAGGCGCCGAGCCTCGCCGAGGCCCTGCGTTCCGAGGAGAACTGAGTCCCATGACCGTTGACGACTTCCGGCTCCCCAAGTCGCGGGCGGCCAACGAGCGGCTGCACGCGCTGGTCCCCGGCGGCGCCCACACCTACGCCAAGGGCGACGACCAGTACCCCGAGCACCTGGCCCCGGTCATCAGCCACGGCCGCGGCGCCCACGTCTGGGACATCGACGGCAACCGGTACGTCGAGTACGGCTCCGGCCTGCGGTCGGTCAGCCTGGGCCACGCCCACCCGCGTGTGCTGGAGGCGGTGCGGCGGGAACTCGACCGCGGCAGCAACTTCGTCCGGCCGTCCGTCGTGGAGGTCGAGGCCGCCGAACACTTCCTGGCCACGGTGCCGACCGCCGAGATGGTGAAGTTCGCGAAGAACGGCTCCGACGTCACCACCGCCGCCGTGCGCCTGGCCCGCGCCGCCACCGGCCGCTCCCGGGTGGCCGTCTGCTCGGACCACCCGTTCTTCTCCGTCGACGACTGGTTCATCGGCACCACCCCCATGGACGCCGGCATCCCCTCGGCGATCACCGATCTCACCGTCCCGTTCCCGTACGGGGACCTGGCCACCACCGAGGAACTGCTCACCCGCCACCGGGGCGAGATCGCCTGCCTGATCCTCGAACCCGCCGGCCACACCGAGCCGCCGCCCGGGTACCTCGCCGGGCTGCGCGAACTGGCCGACCGGCACGGCTGCGTGCTGATCTTCGACGAGATGATCACCGGCTTCCGCTGGTCCGAGACCGGCGCCCAGGGCCTGTACGGCGTCGTCCCCGACCTCTCCGCCTTCGGCAAGGCGCTGGGCAACGGCTTCGCGGTCTCCGCACTGGCAGGGCGCCGCGACCTGATGGAGCGGGGCGGCCTGCGCGGCGAGGACGACCGGGTGTTCCTGATGTCCACCACCCACGGCGCGGAGACCCACGCGCTGGCCGCCGCGATGGCCGTGCAGGCCACCTACGTCGAGGAGGGCGTCACCGCCCGGCTGCACGCCCTCGGGGAGCGGCTGGCCGCAGGCGTCCGGGAGGCAGCCGCCGGCATGGGCGTGGGCGACCACGTCGTCGTCCGGGGCCGGGCCAGCAACCTGGTCTTCGCCACCCTCGACGAGCAACGACGGCCCTCGCAGGCGTACCGCACCCTGTTCCTGCGGGAGCTCCTGGCGGGCGGGGTGCTGGCCCCCTCGTTCGTGGTGAGCAGCGCACTCGACGAGGCCGACATCGCCCACACCGTCGACGCGGTGGCCGCGGCCTGTGCGGTGTACCGCAAGGCCCTGGACGCCGGTGATCCCACGTCGTGGCTGGGCGGGCGGCCGGTGAAGCCGGTGTTCCGCCGCCGGGCCTGACCGGGCCCGCCGGATGACGTGAGGTGACGTGAGGTGACGTGCCGACGTCAGCGGCGCTCCGGCCGCCCGGCGTCGGCCGTCCGGTCGACCAGCCACGCCGTCGCCGGCACCACCGCCAGCGCGGTGCACCAGCCGGCCAGGGCGTCGGTCGGGTAGTGCGCGCCGAGCGCGACCTGCGCCCAGCCCATGGCGGCTCCGGCCGCCGCCGCGGCGGCGAGTGCGAGCCCGGACCGGAATCCGGGGCCGGGGCCGGGGCCGTGGTGGCCGCGGCGGCCGGTCGCGAGCAGGGCCGGCACGAGGGCGAGGGCGGTGGCGAAGGCGGTGTGCCCGCTCGGGTAGGACAGGTTGTCGCCGTGGATGGTGCGCCCCACCAGGTGCTTGAGCAGCGTCGCCGCTCCGACGGTCAGGCCGATCGCGGCCACGCCGAACACCGCCGCGCGAGGGCGCCGCAGCACCAGGCAGCCCGTCACGAGGACGGCGACCAGCGCCGTGGCCCCCACCGGTTCCCCCAGCGAGTCCAGGAACAGCGCCACGGACCGCCACGGCGGGCGAACCCCGTCCACCGCCGCGCCGATCCGCGCGTCCAGCGTTCCGGGCTCGCCCTCGCCCGCGTACCGGAACGCGAGCAGCGCGACCACCGACGCGGCGAGGCCCGCGACCGGCCCGAACCACCCGCGCAGCGCCGGGGGCAGTACCGCGGGCGCCTGCTCCGCCGGCGGGGTAGTCTGCGTCATGCCTCAACCTACCGTGGTTCCAGCGCAGTTGGGCGGGAAACGCGGTACCGGGTGGCAGTGGCCGGGCCCTCGTCGCGTCCGTTCCCGTCGACCACCCCCGCGGCGCACCGGCCGGCCGCCCGGCGGCAGTTCCAAGATCTCCGATAAAGAGGATCATGCCGCCGCAACAATGATCACGCCGCCGCAAGTCGAAGTGATATGCGGAGATTCCGTGATCGGATTTCACTTCACGCCGGGGCCTTGCTGATTCGCCGATAGCCGTGTAAGGATCGGACTCGTCAAGCAGCGGGGGCGCATGACACCGACCTCTGCTGTCGTGTCGCGCGCTTGATCTGGAGCGCCGTCCGGACGCCGTGCAACGGCTTCCATGGAAGGAAGACATGCGCTCCCCTTCAGGTGAACGGCGATCTTCGGGAACTCCGATCGCAATCGTCGGAATCGGTTCCCTCTTCCCGAACTCCAGCAGCACGGGTGATTTCTGGCAAAGGGTCGTGGAGGCCGAGGACTGCATACGGGAAGTCCCGGATTCGCACTGGTCGACAGAACGCTATTTCGACCCGGATCCGACGGCCCGGGACAGGACCTATTCACGGCGCGGGGGATTCCTGCCCGACGTCCCGTTCGACGCGATGGGCCTCGGCATCCCGCCGACGCTCCTGCCGTCGACCGACATCGTCCAGTTGCTCAGCCTGGTCGTCGCCCGGGACCTGCTGCGGGACGCCGGGGCCGAGGGATCCTCCTGGTTCGAGCCGTCGCGGACCGGAGTCGTCCTCGGCATCAGCGGCTCCCTCTCGGCCACCATCCCGCTCAGTTCCCGGATGCAGGCCCCGCTCGTGGCCGACGCGGCGCGGAGCATCGGCCTCGCCGAGCGCGATGCCGAGGAGATCGCGGAGCGGTTCACGAGGGCCTTCGTCGAATGGGACGAGGCCTCCTTTCCCGGGCTGCTGGGCAATGTCGTGGCGGGGCGCATCGCCAACAGACTGAATCTCGGCGGGATGAACTGCACGGTCGACGCCGCCTGCGCGAGTTCCCTCGCGGCAATAGAAGTCGGGGTGCGGGAACTGGCCGCCGGCCGGCAGGACATGATGGTCACCGGTGGCTGCACCGTCGACAACACCGTGTTCGCCTACATGGCCTTCTCCAAGACTCCGGCGCTTTCCCTCTCCGGGAACGTCCGGCCTTTCGACGAATCCGCGGACGGGACCCTCCTCGGCGACGGAATAGGCATGGTCGCGCTGCGTCGGCTCGATGACGCCGAGCGCGACGGCAACAAGATTTACGCCGTGATCCGCGGACTCGGAACCGCCAATGACGGCCGGTCCGGCAGTATTTACGCCCCGCAGAAAAACGGGCAGATGCTCGCACTGCGACGGGCGTACGAGGACGCGGGCGTACCGGTCTCCTCGATCGGCCTTTTCGAGGCACACGGCACCGGCACCAAGGCCGGTGACAGCGTGGAGCTCTCGTCGTTGACGGAGGTCATCCGGGAGGCCACCTCCGAAGGCAAGTTCGCCGCGATCGGAAGCGTGAAGTCGCAGATCGGCCACACCAAGGCCGCGGCGGGTGCGGCGGGCCTCATCAAGACCGCCCTGGCCCTGCACCAGAAGGTCCTGCCCCCGACGATCAACGTCACCCAGCCGCTCGAAGCGGCCGCCGCGCCCGACAGCGGGATCTACGTCAACACCCTGGCGCGACCGTGGATCCACGACCCGGAGCGTCCGACCAGACGGGCGGCGGTCTCCGCCTTCGGGTTCGGCGGGACCAACTACCACTGCGTGCTGGAGGAGTACCCGGCCCCCGGTCAGCCGAGGACGGTCCTCGCGCCGACCGTGCGGACGGCGCTGTGGCACGCCCCGGACGCCCCGACCCTGGCGGAACGGCTCGTCCAGGACCCGCCGGCCGAGGACGACGCCGCCGTTCCGGCCGGGGACCCGAGGATCGGCTTCGTCTACCGCACCCGGGACGAGTTCGAGGAGCTGAGGTCGGCCGCCGCCCGCCTGGTGCGCGAGCACCCCGGGGCCGAGGAGTGGAACGACCCGGCCGGGATCTCCGGCAGACGCGGAGCACTGCCCGGACCCGGCAGGGTCGCGGCCGTGTTCGCCGGTCAGGGAAGCCAGTACGTCAACATGGGGCGGACCGCCGCGCTCGCCGTGCCGCCGGTGCGGGAAGCCTTCGACAGCATGGCCAGGTACGCGGCCGGAGGGTCGACGGTGTCCCGCGCGGTCTTCCCGCCGCCCACCTTCGGCGAGGACGACCAGCGGCAGGACGAGTTGCTGCGGCAGACCCAGAACGCCCAACCCGCGATCGGGGCGCTCTCCGTCGGCCAGTACAACTGGCTGCGGGAGCTCGGCTTCGCCCCGGACGGCTTCATCGGACACAGCTTCGGTGAACTCACGGCGCTCTGGGCCGCCGGCAGCCTGACCGAGGAACAGTTCTTCCGCCTGGCCGGTGCGCGGGGCCGGGCGATGGCCGCTCCCGCCACCGGGCCCGGCGCCCTCGACACCGGGGCGATGGCCGCGATCAGCGCGCCCAGGAGCGTGGTGGACGACCTGGTCCGGGCGCACGCGGACATCCGGGTCTGCAACATCAACGCGCCCGAGCAGTTCGTCGTCGGCGGAGCCACCTGGCAGATCGAGAAACTCGTCGCCGAGGCGAAGGCCAAGGGGATCACCGCGTCACGGCTCCCCGTGTCGGCGGCGTTCCACACGCCGTTCGTGGAGCACGCGGTGGAGGCCTTCCGCGCGGCCGTCGAGGCGGTCGAGTTCCGGGCCCCGGACCGGCCGGTCCACGCGAACACGGCGGGTGCCTCCTACGGGGCCGATCCGGCGAGGAACAAGCGGGTCCTGGTGGAACAGCTGCGCAAGCCGGTCGACTTCGCGGGACGGATCACCGAGATGTACGACGCGGGCTTCCGGGTCTTCGTCGAGTTCGGGCCCAGGTCCACGCTCTCCGGGCTGATCGAGCGCACGCTGCCGAACGGCTCGGTGGTGTGCCTCTCCGCCGACAAGGGGCCGCGCGCCTGCGCCGACCGTTCCCTCAAGCTCCTCGCGCTCCGGCTCCGCGTCCTGGGCCTGCCCGTCCACCGGATCGGCCGCTACGACCGGACCGAGGCCCCGGCGCCCGTCGCCAAGGGCTCGATCCTCCTCACCGCGAAGAACTTCGTCCCGGAGAACAGGAAGGCGGAGTACGAGCAACTCCTCGCCACACCGTACGAGATGACCTCCCGAACGCCCGAAGTGCCGCCGGCGCCCGCCGCCGCGGCCGTTCCGCACGGCCACCGGGACGAAGAACCGGCGAGGCCCTCCCCGGCAGCGGACAGCGGACCTGCCACTGACGATGATGGAGTCGATGTGCCGATCAGTACGAACCGACTGCTGGCCAGACAGGTGACGCTGCACAAGGGGTACCTCAACGGGCAGTTGCACGCCGCCCAGGAGATGGTCGCCGACATCTCCGAACACGTCGGCGCCGCACCCGCCGAGGAGGTCGGGAAGTCGCTGCGCGTGCTGCAGCGCTACCTCGCGCTGATCCTCGAAGGGCAGGAGCAGGGACACGACCTGATCACCGCTCTGCTCGACGGGGCGGAGCTGCCGGCGCCTGCGGCCGTCGGGCCCTTACCGGTACCACGGCAGGCGGTCGTGCCGCGGGTGGCGGCGGAAGCGGTCGGGGCGCCGGGAGTTGAGGCGCCGGAACCGGTGGAGGCCCCGGTCCAGGCCTCGGCCCCGGTCCAGGCCTCGGCCCCGGTTGCGGTGGTGGAGTCGGCGGCCGTGGTGCGGGCGCGGGAGGCGTTGCTCGCGGTGGTGTCGGAGAAGACCGGTTATCCGGTGGACATGCTGGACGTGTCGATGGACATCGAGGCGGATCTCGGTGTGGATTCCATCAAGCGGGTGGAGATCGTCAGCGGTCTGCAGGGTGCGTATCCCGCGATCCGTGAGATGGACACCCAGCGGCTCGGTGAACTGAGGACGCTCGCCGACGTGGTGGCCGTCCTCGTCGCGGCCGACCCCGACGCGGCGGACGTCGTCGAGGCGCCGATGGAGGCGCCGGAACCGGTGGAGGCGCCGGTTCCGGTTCCGGTTCCGGTCAAGGCCTCGGCGCCGGCCCCGGTTCCGGTCCAGGCCCCGGTTGCGGTGGTGGAGTCGGCGGCCGTGGTGCGGGCGCGGGAGGCGTTGCTCGCGGTGGTGTCGGAGAAGACCGGTTATCCGGTGGACATGCTGGACGTGTCGATGGACATCGAGGCGGATCTCGGTGTGGATTCCATCAAGCGGGTGGAGATCGTCAGCGGTCTGCAGGGCGCGTATCCCGCGATCCGTGAGATGGACACCCAGCGGCTCGGTGAACTGAGGACGCTCGCCGATGTGGTGGCCGTCCTCGTGGCAGCTGACCCTGACCCGGACCCCGACGCGGCGGACGCGGCGGAGGGCGACGACCACGCGTCCGGAATCGGCCGGCTCACGGTCGCCTACGACACGGTGGGCGAGGTGGTGACGCAGGGAAAAGCATTCGCGCCGCGGTCAGCGGCGCTGCTGGTCGATGACGGTTCCGCGATCACCCGCTGCATCATCGACGAACTCCTGACCCTGGGGCTCCGGCCGCATCTCGTCACGCTGCCCGGAGTCCAGCCGACGGCCGCCGGCCTGCCGGTCACCCGGCTCGGGTCGTGGGACGAGTCGGCGCTCGCCGAAGCCGTCGAGGACGTGGCCCGCCGGGCCGGCCGACTGGACCTGTGCCTCCAGATGGCGGGCAGCGAACCGGCCACCGTCGGGCACGCCGTGGAGCGGCTGACCCACGCGATCCTGCTGGCGAAGCTGACGCAGCCGCATCTGCTGGCGACCGCGCAGGACGGGCGTTCCGCGTTCGTCGTGGTGACGAACCTGGACGGCGCCGCAGGGCTCGGCGGCGGCTCGCTGCCGAGCGGCCCACCGGCCGGCTTGCCGAGCGGCCTACTGGCCGGGCTCACCGGCCTGACCAAGACGCTGGCCGTCGAATCGCCGGACCTGTTCTGCCGGTCGATCGACCTCGCGCCGGGACTCGACGACGCAACGGTCCGGGCCGTCGTGCACGGCGAGTTGAACGACCCGGACACCGGACTCCACGAAGTGGGGCACGACGGCCGGAAGCGCACCGCGCTGGCTTTCGCACCACCGGCGGCCCCCGGCACGGCCGTCGGTCCCGGGGGCGGTGGATCACCCGGGGCGTCGGACCTGTTCGTGGTGACCGGCGGGGCGCGCGGGGTGACCGCCGAGTGCGTCGCCGCGCTGGCCGCCGCGTACCCGTGTGAACTGCTGATCCTCGGCCGGACCGAGCCGGAGGCCGAGCCGGAGTGGGCCGAGGGCCTCGACGGCGCCGGGCTGAAGGGGGGCATCATCGAGCACGCCGGACGCAACGGCGGGAAGGTGGCCCTCCCCGAGGTCGAGCGCCGGTACCGCGCGATCCTGGCCCAGCGCGAGATCGCCGCGAACCTGGCCCGCTTCCGGGCCGGGGGTGCCCGGGTGACGTACCTGGCCGTGGACATCCTGGACGCGGGCGCGGTCAAGGACGCCCTGGAGCCCTACCGGGAGCGGATCAGCGGTGTGGTCCACGGCGCGGGCCTGCTGGCGGACCGGCTGATCGCCAAGAAGCGGGCCGAGGACGTCACCGCCGTGCTGGCGACCAAACTGGTCGGCCTCGACAACGTCCTCTCGCCGCTGACGGACCGGCGCCTCAAGCACATCGTGCTGTTCTCGTCGGTCGCCGGGCTGTTCGGGAACCGCGGCCAGGCCGACTACGCGGTGGCCAACGAAGTGCTGAACCGCATGGTGGCCGCGCTCGGGCGGGAGCGGCGGGCGGACCGCGTCCTCTCGATCAACTGGGGTGCGTGGGACGGTGGAATGGTCACTCCGCAACTGCGCGGGATGTTCGAGGAGCGCGGGGTCGTCCTCATCCCGCGGCACGTCGGCGCCGGGATGTTCGCCGAGCAGTTCGCGCCCGGGCGCAGCGGCGACGCGATCGTCATGATCGGTCCGACGGCCGGGCCCGCGGGCCTCGATCCGCGGCGGGCACCCACCGCCGCCGTGACCGGGGGCCGACGCGGATGACGCACGGGCAGAAGTACGCGGTCGTCGGCATGGGCTGCCTGTTCCCCGAGGCCGCGACGGTCGAGGAGTTCTGGCAGAACCTGTGCCGGGGCCGGGACAGCCGCACCGACGGCACGGAGGAGATCTTCGAACGGGGCGTGCCGGGCGGACCGGCGGCCCGGCCGGGGGACCGGCACCGGATCTACAGCACCCGCGGCGCCTTCGTCCGCGGCTTCAGCTTCGACCCCACCGGCTACCGGCTGCCGGCCGACTACCTCTCCGCGCTCGACCGGATCTTCCAGTGGTCGCTCCACGCGTCCCGCGACGCCCTGGCCGACGCGGGACACGACCTCGGCCGCGACGCCGGGCACGATGCCGGGGACGGCGTCGGGCGGATGGCCGGGGCGCGGGCCGACCGGGCCGGCATCGTGCTGGGCAACGCGGGCTTCCCGTCGCTGCTGTCCACCCGGCACGGCTCGGACCTGTGGCTCGCCGCGGTCGGACGCGGCCTGGCCGAGGCCGGGTTCGACCCGGGGCAGGCGCTGGCCTCCGGCGCGGGCGGCGGCTCCGATCCCCTGGCCGCCGCGCACAACCTGTGGGTCGGCGGCATGCCCGCGCGCGTCGTCGCGGCGGCGCTGGGCATCGGCGGCCCCCAGCTGGCCGTCGACGGGGCGTGTGCCTCGGGGCTCTACGCGCTCAAGCTGGCCTGCGACCACCTGTCCGTCGGCCGGGCCGACGTGATGCTCGCGGGCGCGGTCGGCGGCCAGGAACTGGTGGGTCTGCACCTGGCCTTCTCGGACCTGCGGGCCTACCCCGAGGACGGCCGCTGCCAGCCGTTCGACGCCCGCTCCAGCGGGGCGCTGACCGGCCAGGGCGCGGGCATGCTGGTGGTGAAGCGGCTCGCGGACGCCCGCCGCGACGGTGACCGGATCCACGCCGTCATCGAGGGGGCCGCGCTGACCAACGACGGTACGGGCCGGCACACCCTCGTGCCCCAGCGCGCCGGCCAGGTCGACGCCTACCGGCGCGCGTACGGGAACGCGGGCGTCGACCCGTCCACCGTGCAGTACCTGGAGTGCCACGCCACCGGTACCCGGCTCGGCGACGGCGTCGAACTGTCCGGCATCAACGAGTTCTTCGGCGCCTCGGGCACCGTCCCGTACCTGGGCTCGGTCAAGTCCAACCTGGGGCACCTGCTGACCGGCGCGGGGATGCCCGGGCTGATCAAGACGATCCTCGCGATCCGGTACGGCGTCATCCCGCCCACCCCGGGCGTGGCCGAACCGCTCGCGGACACCCATGGCCGACTCGCCCGGGAGAACACGGACTTCCCGCGGACCGGGCGACCCCGCACGGCGGCGGTGTCCTCCTTCGGGTTCGGCGGGACGAACGCCCACGTGGTCCTCTCCGAGCCGGCCGAGCCCTCCGAAACCGCCGCCGCGCCGGAGGCCCCGCGCGCACTGCCGAGGCTCGACATCCTCGGCCTCGGCTGCCACGTCGGCCCCTTCGCCGACGCCGGCGAGCTGGAACGCGCGGTGTACGAGGGCCGCGACGGATTCGGCCCGCTGCCGGAGCGGCGCTGGCGCGGCCTCGCCCCCGGCCACCCGCTGCCCGACGGCGCGTACATCGACTCCTTCGACTGCGACACGGCCCGCCTGCGCGTCCCGCCGATCGACCTGGAGGGCTTCAACGAGCAGCAGCTGCTCTTCGTCCGGGTCGCCGAGGAGGCACTGCTGGACGCGGGCTACCGGCGGCAGGCCGACGACGGGGGACCGCCGCCCGCCCGCCGGGTGGCCGTGGTCGTGGCCGCCGAGATGAACCCGGTGGGGCACTCCTACGCCGCACGGCACGACCTGGGCGGAGTCCTGCGCCGCCGCTGCGAGGAACTCGCGCTGACCGGCGACGCCGAGGCCGTGGCCGCGCTCGTGGAGGGGGCGCAGCGGGGCATCGGCGCAGGCTGGTCGCCCAACGCGGTGCTGAGCTACCTGGGCATCACCGCCACCAGGGTCTCGTCGCTGTGGAACTTCACCGGTCCGGCGTTCACGGTGGCGGCCGACAGCACGGGGGCCGCCTCCGCCCTGGAGGCGGCCGCGCTGGTGCTCCTGGACGAGTCGGTCGAAGCCGTCCTGGTCGGGGCGGTCGACTTCACCGGCAACGTGGAGAACATGCTGGCGCGGTTCGGGCTCGCCGCCTACGGGGGCGCGCCCGGACTCGGGATCGGCGGCGGCGGACCGGGCTGGCGGGCGGGCGAGGGAGCCGCCGCACTGCTGCTCACCCGGGCCGGCGACCGGCGGGCGCCCGGGCGCCCGGCCTACGCCACGATCGACGCGCTGTCGATCCGGTACGCGCCGTCCCCGGCGGTGGGCCTCGCGGCCGACGCCGAGCAGGTCAGGCTGGCCACGCTCGACGCGCTGGGGACCGCCGGGATCACGCCGGGCGAGGTCGACTACGTCGAGCTGCACTCGACGGGCGTTCCCGAGCAGGACGCGGCCGAGCTGGAAGGCCTCGCCCGGGTCTGGGCCGGGCAGGGCCCGGCGGAGGGCGGCACGGAGAGTGCCGGGAAGCGCACCACGGCGCTCGGTTCGGTCTCCGCCAACGTGGGGGACACCCAGCTGGCGGCGGTGCTGGTCGGCATCGTCAAGGTCGCGCTCTGTCTGCACCGCGCCTACCTCCCCGCCGTCCCGGGCTGGTCGGGCCCGTCGGACGGCTTCTCGGCAACGCTGTCGGAGTCGGCGTTCTTCGTGCCCGACCGGAGCAGGCCCTGGCTGCGCGCCGCGCGCCGGGGGCCGCGCCGGGCGGTGGTGAACGGACTGGGCACCGGGGGCGCGCACGTCAGCGTCGTCCTCTCGGGCGCCTCGGTGCGCGGTGACGTCACGGCCGTCGAAGGCCCGGACGTCCACGGCCAGCTGATCCTGGCCGTGGGCGGGGCGGACTTCGCCGAGCTGATGCACCGGGTCGCCGAGGTGCGCGACGCGACCGGCGACCGCGCCGAACTCCGGCGGGTCGCAACGGAGGTCGCCGCCGTGCCGGAACACGCCCATCGGCTGGTGCTGTGCGCGGCCCGCCCCGACGTCCTGCGGCGCGAGGCCGAACGCGCGCTCGCCCGGGTACCGCGGGCGCACGCGGCCGGGACGGAGTGGACCACTCCGGCCGGGAGCCACTACACACCGACACCCATCGGCGGCCGCGGCAGGGTCGCGCTGGTCTTCCCCGGCATGCTCAGCGCCTACCCGGGCGTCGGAGCCGAGCTGTTCCGCACGCTTCCGGGGCTGCTGCCGATCGCCGAGGCCGCGGTGCCCGACGCCGGTGAACTGATGCGCGAGGACCTGCTGTTCCGCCGCCGGGTGCGTCCGGCGGACGCCGAGGAGGCGGAGGCCGCCGCCACCGCGCTGATGCGGGACTTCTCGTCCATGGTGGACATCGGCAGCTCGTTCGCGTGGCTCCAGACGCAGGCGCTGCGCCGCCTCCTGGGCGTGCCCGTGCACGGCGCCTTCGGGTACAGCCTCGGCGAGTCCAGCATGCTGTACGCCCTGGGAGCCTGTTCCCCCGCCTCGCACGGGAGGGAGCAGCGTGCCCGGCTCACCGAGGTGTTCCAGGGCCGGCTGAGCGGGCCCAAGACCGCCGTTCGCGAGGCGTGGGCGCTCCCGGAGACCACGGCGGACGCCGACGTCTGGTCCGGGTTCGTCCTCTTCGAGGAGGTGGCGAAGGTCCGGGCCGCCGTCAGGCGGTACGACCGGGTCTTCGTGACCCACGTCAACACCCCGGTGGAGGTGGTGATCTCGGGCGACCCGGCCCAGTGCCGGGCCGTGGTGGACGCGCTGGGCTGCCGGAACCTGGCCTCCGGGGTGAGCCACGTGCTGCACTGCCCGCTGCCGGACGCGGGCGAACTGGCCGACTGCCTGCGCCGGGAGACCCGGCCGGTCACCGACGTGGAACTGTACTCCGCGAACGGCTACGCGCCGCTGACGGACTTCGGCGCCAGGGCCGTCGCCGAGAACAACGCGGCGACGCTGAGGCGGACCGTCGACTTCCCGAGGCTGGTCGAGACGCTGTACGCGCGCGGCTACCGCTACTTCGTCGAGGTGGGACCGGGCGGCACCTGCAGCAGGTGGATCAGGGAGACGCTCACCACCCGCAGCCACGTCGCGGCATCGGTGGACCGGCGCCGGACGAGCACGGCGTCCGGGATCGGCCGGGTGCTGGCACAGCTCGCGGCGCACGGCCTGCCGGTCGACCTCTCGCCGTACCTGCCGGAGCCGCCCCGGGGAACCGCCGCCCGTGCTCTGTCGATCCGTCAGACAACTCCAGGAGGACCCCCGGTGGCAGAGTCCGTGGCCGAGAACAGCCGCGCAGCGATCCAGCGGCTGCGGCCCAGCAGCGAGGCGCCGGAGGAGCAGCCGGCCATCACCTTCCCCGGCCGGTTACGGCGGACCGCCGCCGCTGCTCCCGACGGGCGGCGAGGTCCGACCGCGGGGGACGGCCCGCCCGCCGCCGCTCCGCCCGCCGGGCGGAGGAAGCCGCCGGGCGTGGTCCTCGACGAGCAGGACCTGATGGAGTTCGCCAACGGCGAGGTGGGCAAGGCCTTCGGTCCGGAGTACGCCCCGATCGACGCCTTCGCGCGCCGGGTCCGGCTGCCCGCCGAGCCCTACCACTTCGTCAGCCGGGTGACCGCCCTGGAAGCCGAACGCGGCAGGTTCGGGCCGTCTTTCATCCGGACCGAGTACGACGTCCCGGTGGGGGCCTGGTACAGCGTCGACGGGCAGGTCCCCTTCGGGGTGCTCGCCGAGGCGGGCCAGTGCGACCTGGTGCTGATCAGCTACATGGGGATCGACTTCGAGAACCGGGGCGAGCGGGTCTACCGGCTGCTCGACGGCTCGCTGACCCCGTACGGCTCGTCGGTGCGGGAGGGCCAGCGGATCCGGTGCGACATCCACATCAGCAACGTCCTGCAGACCAACGGCCCGACCCTGACCTTCTTCCACTACGACTGCTTCGTCGACGGCGAGCTCGCCTTCACCATGCGCAACGGCTGCGCGGGCTTCTTCACCGACCGCGAGCTCGCCGAGGCCGGGGGCATCATCGGCGCCGAGTCGAAGGCACCGGCGGAAGAGCCGGCCGGGCGTGCGGCGCGGCCCTCCGCCTTCAAGCCGCTCGCGCGGACGGACCGCACCAAGCTCGACGGCGAGGACATCGCCAAGCTCACCCAGGGCCGCTTCGCCGAGGTGTTCGGCCCCGCGTACCGGCAGGAGCCCGGCGCCAACCGCTCGCTCCGGCTGAACCCGACGCGGCTGCTGATGGTGGACGAAGTCCCCTGGATGGGGCTCACCGGCGGTGCGCACGGCCGCGGCTCCTGCACCTCGATCAAGCGGCTCGACCCGGACGAGTGGTACTTCACCAGCCACTTCGTCGGCGACCCGGTGATGCCCGGCACCCTGGTCGCCGAGGGCGCCATGCAGGCGCTCCAGGTGTACGGTCTGCACGCCGGCCTCCACCTGTGTCTGCCGGACGCCACCTACCAGCCCGTCAAGGGGCTGACCACCACGACCAAGGTGCGCGGTCAGATCAGTCCGGCGACCCGCGAGATCCGCTACGAGATCGACATCGT
Source organism: Kitasatospora sp. NPDC101157 (assembly GCF_044768255.1). Lineage (NCBI taxonomy): Bacteria > Bacillati > Actinomycetota > Actinomycetes > Kitasatosporales > Streptomycetaceae > Kitasatospora > Kitasatospora sp. NPDC101157. The sequence continues at coordinate 150,876 of NZ_JBIWPL010000016.1, forward strand.
CGACATCGGTCTCGTCCCCCGCCCGTTCGTCGTCGCCGACGTCCTGGTCCACGCCGACGACCTGCCCGTGGCCCGGATCAGCAACGTGGGGTTCCAGCTCGTGGAGAAGCCGGGCACGCCCTTCCGCCCGGACCGCCGTGACCGCGCCCCGCGGTACCTGGGGCGCAGCGGCGCGTCCGGGGAACCGGCCGTGCTCAACGAGATGCACGTCGCCCACGTGGCCAGGGGCGACCACGCGATGCTGGGCGAGCAGTTCGAGGTCTGCCGGGAACTGCCCCGGGTGCCGCGGCTGCCCAGCGGTGAACTCTGCTTCGTGGACCGGGTGCTGCGCGTCGACGCGCCCGAGGGCGCCGTCCGGCCCGGCGTCGTGGTCGAGTCGGAGTACGACGTCCCCGCGGACGCCTGGTACTTCACCGAGAACAACCAGCCGTACATGCCGCACTTCGCCTCCATGGAGGCCGGCGTCCAGCCCGGGGTGCTCGGGCCGTACTACCTCGGCACGACCCTGCGGTTCCCGGAGACCGAGTACTACCTGCGCAACCTCGGCGGGCACGCCACCGCGCTGCGCCAGGTCGACCTGCGCGGCAGGACGGTCCGGCAGCGGGTCACCATCCTGTCCAACGACGCCGTCGGCGGCGCGATCCTGCACCGCGCCGACTGGGAGCTGTCCGTCGACGGCGAGGTCTTCCACACCGGGGAGCAGCTCTCCGGCTACTTCACCGGTGAACTCAGGGCCGGCAGCGTCGGCCTGGACCAGGGCAGGCCGGTGCCGCTGTGGCTGGACTCGGCCGGGCCGGGGGCCGGCGCGGCGGTCGAGGTCGACCTGGACGCGCTGCGGGCGCGGACCGACTCGCTGCGCCTCGGCACCGGACGGCTGGACATGCTCGACGGCTTCTCCTACGTGCCGGGCGGCGGCCTGCACGGCGCCGGCTACCTGCGCGGCCACCGGAACATCGGCCCGGACGACTGGTACTTCCCGCTGCACTTCCACCAGGACCCGGTGATGCCGGGCTCGCTCGGCGCGGAGACCGTGTACGCGGGCCTGCGGGCGTACGCCATGGTCGCCGAGCCGGCCCGGCACCGGCCCGACGCGCGGTTCGACCACGCGCCCGGCATCCGGACGAGCTGGACCTACCGGGGCGAGTTCGCGCCGACCCACCCCCGGCTGGACTTCGAGGCGCACCTCAAGGAGGTGCGGGAGCAGGACGGCCGGCGCCTCCTGATCGCGGACGCCGGCGTGTGGCGCGGCGAACTGCGGGTCTACGAGTTCAAGGACATCGCCATCGCGGTGGTGACGGGGGGCGGTCACAGGTGAGCGGAAAACCCAACTGGCAGGGGGAACGCACCCCGAGGTTCGACATCGCCGGAGTGCGCGGCGAACTGCACCGGCTGCACGAGGCCTGCCACGTCGTCGCCGACGGCGACGCGGTCGGCGCGGTCTCCGGCGGGCGGGCGACCGACGAGGACGGCTTCGAACTCCTGGCCTCCACGCCGGCGTTCCCGCCCGGCCTGCTCGGCTCGGCCGCGTTCCGCGAGGCGCACGGCGTGCGGCTGGCCTACCTGGCGGGCGCGATGGCCAACGGCATCGCCTCCGAGGAACTCGTCATCGCGATGGCCGAGGCGGGCCTGCTGGCATCGTTCGGCGCCGCCGGTCTGGCGCCGGAGCGCATCGCGTCCGCCCTGGACACCTTCGCCGCGAAGATCCCCGGCCTGCCGTTCGCCTGCAACCTCATCCACAGCCCGGCCGAGCCCGGCCTGGAACGGGCCACCGTGGACCTCCTCCTCGACCGGCGCGTACGGCTCGTCGAGGCCTCCGCCTTCATCGCCCCCACCGCGGAGGTGGTGCGCTACCGGGTGGCGGGGCTGGAGCGCGACCGCGACGGCCGGACCGTGGCCCGCAACCGGGTGATCGCGAAGGTGTCCAGGCCCGAGGTCGCCGAGCTGTTCCTGCGCCCCGCGCCCCGGGAGGTCCTGGACGCGCTGGTCGCGGAGGGCCGGATCGACGCCCTCCAGGCGGAATCGGCGGCCCGGGTGCCGCTCGCCGACGACATCACCGTCGAGGCGGACTCCGGCGGGCACACCGACCGGCGGCCCTCGACCGTGGCCGCGGCTGCCGTCCTGCGGCTGCGGGACCGGATCACCCGGGAGCTCGGCTACCGGTCGGTGCCCCGGGTCGGAGCGGCCGGCGGACTCGGCAGCCCCGAGGGCCTGGCGGCCGCCTTCGCGATGGGCGCGGACTACGTGGTCACCGGTTCGGTCAACCAGAGCTGCGTGGAGGCCGGGACGTCCCCGGAGGCCAAGGAACTGCTCACCCGGGCCGGCGCCGCGGACTACGCGATGGCGCCCGCGGCCGACATGTTCGAACTCGGCGCCGAGGTCCAGGTCCTCAGGAGCGGCACCATGTTCCCGATGCGCGCCTCCCGGCTGCGTGAGCTCTACCGGACGTACGAGGGCCTGGACGACATCCCCGCCACCGAGCTGAGCCGCCTGGAGAAGGACGTGTTCCGGATGTCGGTGGACGAGGTGTGGCGGGAGTGCCTCGACTACCTCGGCACCCGGGACCCGGCGCAGATCGCCCGCGCCGCCGGGAACCCCCGGGTCAAGATGGCCCTGGTGTTCCGGTGGTACCTCGGCCTGTCCGCGCGCTGGGCCGTCCGCGGCGAGACCGACCGGATCCGGGACTACCAGGTGTGGTGCGGCCCGGCCATGGGCGCGTTCAACGACTGGGCGAAGGACAGCCACCTCTTCCCGGCGGAGAACCGGACCGTGGTCGAGGTGGCCGAGCAGCTCATGCACGGCGCCGCCTACCTGTTCCGGCTGCGCCAACTCGCCGCCGAGGGAGCGGTGTTGGCGACCCCGCTGAACGACTACCGGCCGGCACCCCGGCCGAGTTGACCCGAACCGAACGAAGGAGACCCCCAGGTGACCCAGCACACGGCTGAAGCGGTCGACGGCGGCGGCACCGAGTACCCGCGCGTGCTCGAAGAGGTCCGCGGCCTGATCGCGGACCACCTCAAGATCCCGCTGTCCGAGGTGACGGCCGAGACCCAGCTCCTCAACCTCCCCGGGGTCGACTCGCTCAAGCTCCTCCAGGGCCTGCTGGCGGTCGAGGACCACTTCGACATCGCCTTCGACGAGGACGAGGCCCCGGCCGTGCGCAGCGTCGCCCAGGTCGCCGCGCTCGTGGCGGAAGCCCTCAGCAGCGACCGGTCATGACGCTCGGCTCCCGGATCGCGGCCGTGGCGGTCCACCTGCCCGAGCGGCGGATGTCCGTCGCCGACGTCGAGGAGGAACTGGCCGCCGGCAACCCCGGCCTCGACCTGCCGCGCGGCCTGATCGAACGGTTCACCGGGGTGCGCCACCGCTACGTCGCCCCGGCCGGCTGGGAGGCGTCCGACCTCGCGGTGGCGGCCGCGTGCCGGCTGTTCGAGCGGACCGGACACGGGGCCGGCGACCTCGACCTGATCGTCTTCGCCGCCGCGAGCGGGGACGTCCTCGAACCGGCCACGGCCCACATCGTCGCCGACCGGCTGGGCGCGACCTGCCCCGTGTTCGACCTGAAGAACGCCTGCAACTCGGTCCTGAACGCCATCGAGGTCGGGGACGCGCTCATCCGGGCGGGCAGCTACCGGCGGATCCTGGTCGCCTGCGGCGAGGCCCCGACCCGGCTGCTCGGCACCGCCGTGGCGAACCTCCAGGACTACGTGGACAGTTGCGCCGCCCTCACGATGTCGGACGTCGGCGCCGCGCTGCTGATCGAGGCGAGCGCGGAACCCGGCGTCATCGCCCACCGGATGGGCGCCAACTCCCGGGCCTGGCGCGCCTCCGTCACCCCGATGACCACCAACGCCGACGGCAGGCTGGAGATCGGCCGGCTCAGGGTCAAGCCGATGAAGGCGCTCCGGGCCCTGGCGGAGACGGACTTCGGTCCGATCCCCGAACTCCTGGCCGACAACGGCCTGAGCGTGGACGACCTCGACCTCGTCTGCATCAGCCAGATATCCGTCCCGTACACCCGCGAGTTCTGCCACACTCTGGGCATCCCGGACGAGAAGGTCCTGATCATGGTCGACGAGTACGGCTGCGCCAACGCGGCCGCCATACCGCAGCAGTTGGCCGCCGCGGCGGCGTCCGGACGGCTGCGCGGCGGCGACCTGGTGTGCCTCGTCGGCCTCGGCAGCGGACTGAGCTTCGGCGCCGTGCTCGTCCGCTGGTGACCCGCCCGATCGCGCCCCCGACCGAATGCACCGACCTGTACCGACGTGTTCCGAGGAAGGGTTGAGAAGGAATGGGAACAGCGGGCACGAACGCGCACTACACCGGCGCCTCTCCCGACGCCATCCAGCACCACTACGACGTGTCCAACGACTTCTACCGGCTCTGGCTGGACGAGAACCGCGTCTACTCCTGCGCACTCTGGCAGGACGGCGACACCCTGGAGAGCGCCCAACTGCGCAAGCTGGACTACTTCGTCGAGCAGACCGGTGCGGCCGGAAGCGCGCGGGTCCTCGACATCGGCTGCGGCTGGGGCGCACTCCTGCGGCGGCTGACCGAGGTGCACGGCGTCGGCGCCGCCGTCGGCCTGACCCTCAGCGAGGAGCAGGCGCAGGCCGCCCGCTCCCTCGGGCTGCCCGGCTGCGACGTCCGCCTGGAGAACTGGAAGGACCACCGGCCCACCGACCAGTACGACGCCGTCATCTCGATCGGCGCGTTCGAACACTTCGCCCGGCGCGGACTGTCGCGCGCCGAACGCGTGGCCGGGTACCGGGCCTTCTTCGAGAGCTGCCGCTCCTGGCTGCGCCCGGGAGGCCGTCTCGGACTCCAGACGGTCGGCAAGGGCAACACCGTCAAGCTCGACCGCCGGTACATCCGCGACATCGCCTTCGTGTCGGACGACATCTTCCCCGAGACGGAACCGCCCCGGCTCTCCGAGATCCTGGAGGCCAGCGAGCTGATCTTCGACCCGATCGCGGTGCGCTTCGACGGCGACCACTACGGGCGCACGATCAGGACCTGGCTGGAGCGCCTGAAGGACAACCGGGACGCCGCCGAGGCCGTCGCCGGCACCGACACGGTCCTGAAGTACGAGCGCTACCTGGAGGTCACCGCCCAGTCCTTCGAGAAGCGCTACGCGAACCTTTTCCGCATCACCTTCCGATGATCCCCGGGTGAACGACCGACCTCCGGGGTGAACGCCCCGGAGAACCGCCCCGGCCACCCACCCACTGCGAGGAGTACCGCCTGTGACCACTGAGACAGACTTCGACAAGGCCACGGCCGTCCGGCCGGCCGAAGGCACGGACGACCGGTACCGGGCGGACTTCAGCACCGACTGGCTGAACCACGGCCACGTCAACGGCGGCTTCCTGCTCGCCGTCGCGGCCCGCGCGCTCGGCGAGCGGCTCGCGCAGGGCCCGGCCCGGGTGGACCCGTTCGCGCTGAGCGCCCACTTCCTCAGCCGCTCGGCCCCCGGGCCCGTCGAGATCCGGACCGACGTGGTGCGTCAGGGGCGGCAACTCTCCACCGGCACGGCGTCCATCGTCCAGACCGACCAGAAGGGGGTGCAGGCCGAGCGGGTCCGCATCACCGGGACGTACCGCGACCTGGACACGCTCAACGACGAGGTGTTCACCTCGGCCACCGCCCCGGACCTGCCCCCGCGCGAGGAGTGCGTCAGCACCGAGACGGCCTCCAACGAGATCCTCTCCCGGTCCCAACTGCACCAGCACCTCGACCTGAGGCTCGACCCCCGCACGACGGGCTGGTCGAACGAGGAGGGGCCGTCCGGCGAGGGCGCCGCGCGCGGCTGGATGCGGTTCCGCGACGGCCGGGAACCCGACCCGCTCGCCCTGCTCCTCGCCTCCGACGTGCTCCCGCCGGTCACCTTCGACCTGGGCGCCGCCGGGCTCCCCCTGACCGTGCACATGTCCGTGCACGTCCGGGCGAAGCCCGCCCCGGGCTGGCTCCGCCTCTCCCAGCGCACCAGCAACTACGCCGGGGGCTTCCTGGAGCAGGACGTGGAGATCTGGGACAGCAAGGACCGCCTCGCCCTCCAGGCCCGCCACCTCATCTACGTCGTGCCGTTCAGCGGCTGACCCCCGAAGGGAGCACGGACCATGACCGCAGAGCCGTCAGCCTTACCAGGGTCGGGACCAGCAGCGGGCACGGGACCCGGCCCGGGACGCGGCGCCGTCACGATCCTCGCGGCCGGGGCGACGTTCCTGGCGATGCTCGACGCGACCGTCGTGAACCTCGCGATCCCCGAACTGCGCTCCGGCTTCCCGTCGGAGTCGCTGACCGACGTCATGTGGGTCATCACGATCTACGCGGTACCCCTGGCGGCGCTGCTCGCGCCGGCCGGGCGGCTCGCCGACGTCGTGGGGCGGTGGCGCCTGTACCTGGCCGGAGTGGGGATCTTCGTGGTGGCCTCCGCGCTCTGCGGGGCCGCCCCCGACCTGCCCGTCCTGCTGGTCAGCCGCTGCCTGCAGGGCATCGGCTCCGCGGTCATGATCCCGGCCTCGCTCGTGCTGCTGCTCCACGGGATCCCGGTGGAGCGGTGGACCAGGTCGATCGGCATCTGGAGCGCCGCCACCGCCCTGGCGGCGGCCGTCGGGCCCAGTGTCGGAGGAGCCCTGGTCAGTTCCCTCGACTGGCGGGCGATCTTCTACATCAACCTCCCGCTGGGAGGGGTGCTCCTGCTCCTGGCGGTCAGGCTCCGGCGGTCCGAGCCGCCCGAGTCCGCCGGCGTGCGCGCCCGGATGCCGGACTGGATCGGCGCCGTCCTGCTGGGCATCGGCCTCGGAGCGGTCGTCCTCGCCCTGAGCAACGCCCAGTACTGGGGATGGGGCGACGCCAAGACGGTCGCCCTGGTCATCGGCGGCGGCGTCACCGTGGCGGCGGCGATCCGGCGCTCGGTGGGCCATCCCGTTCCCGCCCTCGACACCACCCTGTGGCGGAACAGCACCTTCTCCTTCTCCGTCGGGGCCTCCACGCTGTACGGCATCGTCATGTGCATGTGGCTGCTGACCGGCGTGCTGATCCTCAACCAGGCGTGGCAGTACTCCGTGCTGAGGACGGGCTTCGCCATGACGCCCTGCGCCCTGGCCGCCGGACTCACCGCGCTGCTGGTCGGCCGGATCCCCTCGCCGCGGATGCCGAAGGCCGCCATCGCCCTCGGATCGCTGGCCATGGCGGCGGCGAGCGTCTGGACCTGGCTGGTGCTGGCGGCGGAGCCCGACTTCCTGGGCTTCTGGCTGCCGTGCGGGGTGCTCGTCGGCATCGGGATGGGCGCCGTGGTGACCGGGACGGCCTGCAGCGTCCTGCTCTCCAGCACACCCGAGCGGCTGGCGGGCGCGATCGGAACGAACACCGCCGCACGGCAGTTGGGCACCGCGTTCGGCGTCGCCCTGGTCGCGCTGATCCTGCCCGGCGACCGGCTGGTCCGGATCTCCGACTTCGACCACGCGCTCCTGACCGCCGGGGTCATCGCCGTGCTGGTCGCACTGTTGGGGCTGGTCATGCCCGCGGTGCGCTCCGGCGGAGCCAGGGCCGGAGCGCCGGTGGTGGGCGAGCCGGCGGGCGAGACGGCGTGACCCGGCGCGATCGGCGCGCCCCGCGGGAGCGGCGCGTCCTGCGGGATCGGCGCGTCCTGCGCGATCGGCGCGCCATGTTCGGTCCGGTGCGGCAACGACCCGAAGGAGAGACCACGTGACGACCCATGAACACCCGCTGCTGATGGAACTGCTCGACGCCGGCAGCAGACACGACCCCTACCCGCTCTACGCCCAACTGCGGAAGCAGCCGATCCCCATGCAGGCCAGGGACGGCGTGGTGGTGGGCGACTACGAGACCTGCGCGCGGCTGCTGCGGGACCCGCGGCTCGGCACGGACCGCTCACTGGTCGCGGGCGAGACCACCGGGCGCGACCGGCTGCGGCCCCCCACCTTCCTCTCCATGAACCCGCCGGACCACACGCGGCTGCGCGGCCTGGTCTCGAAGGCCTTCACCCCGAAGAGCGTGGCGGCCCTCGCCCCCGCCGTCCAGGCGGTGATCGACGACCTGCTGACCGAGGCGCTCGCCGAACCGGAGTTCGACTTCGCCGCCGACATCGCCTACACCCTCCCGCTCACGATCATCAGCGGCATGCTCGGCGTCCCGCCCGAGGACATGCCGAAGGTGGAACGCTGGTCGAAGGCCTTCACCATGGTCCTGGACCCGGTCATCACCTTCCGCCAGGCCGACGACGGCCAGCTCCGGTCGATCAGGGACGCCAGGGACGAGTTCGCCGTCTACTTCGCGCAGAAGATAGCCGAGCGGCGCGCCGACCCCCGGGACGACCTCCTCACCCGGCTGGTGCAGATCGAGGAACGCGGCGACACCCTCAACGAGTTCGAGGTGATGTCCACCTGCGGTCTGCTGCTGGTGGCCGGACACGAGACCACCGCCTCCCTGACCTCGAACGCGCTGCTGGCACTGCTGCGCCACCCGGACCAGTTCCAGGCGCTCCGGGACGACCCCTCCCTCGTCGAGGGGGCGGTCGAGGAGACGCTCCGCTGGGACCCCCCGGTCCAGATCACGGCCCGCACGGTGAGCGAGCCGTCCCGCATCGCCGGGTACGACCTGCCCGCCAGGGCCGTCGTGCTCATCCTGCTCGCCGCGGCCAACCGGGACCCGGCGCACTTCGAGAACCCCGACGACTTCGACATCACCCGTACCGTCCGGGAGAGGGTGCCCCACCTGGCCTTCTCGGCCGGCATCCACTTCTGCCTCGGCGCACCGCTGGCCCGACTCGAAGCGGCCCTCCTGCTGCGCTCGTTCGCCGAGCGGGTGAAGGACCCCCGCCTGATCGACGTCGCCTACCGCGAGCACGTGAACGTCCGCGGTCCCAACCGGCTGGTGATCCGGCACTCCGGGGCGAACTGAGTCCCGTCCGCCCGACGATCCCCGCCGATCGACGCTCATGTGGAGAGCCCATGGACATGGAACTGGACACGGACCTGGTCGAGATGCGGACCTGGGCCCGTGGATTCGCCCGGAACGTGCTCAGACCCGCGGCAGCGGAATGGGACGAACGGGAGGAGGTCGCCTGGCCCGTCATCCAGGAGGCCGCGAAGATCGGCCTGTACTCGCTGGACTTCTTCTTCACCCAGTCACTGGAGCCGACCGGCCTAGCCCTGCCGGTGGTGTTCGAGGAGCTCTTCTGGGGCGATGCCGGGATCTCCACGGCCTTCGCGGGCACCGGCCTGGCCGCCGTGGCCGTCCTGGCCAACGGCACCCCCGAGCAGCAGGCCGAGTGGATCCCGCCGATGTTCGGCACGGTCGACGACGTGCGGCTCGGCGCGTTCTGCGCCTCGGAACCCGGCGCGGGCAGCGATGTCGGGGCGATCCGCACCACGGCCCGCTACGACGGGGCGAAGGACGAGTGGGTCATCAACGGCGGCAAGACCTGGATCACCAACGGCGGGATCGCCGCGGTGCACGTCGTCGTCGCCTCGGTGGACGCCGCGCTGGGCAGCCGCGGGCAGGCGACCTTCGTGGTGCCTCCGGGCACACCGGGCCTGTCGCAGGGACGCAAGTTCCGCAAGCACGGGATACGGGCGTCGCACACCGCCGAGGTGTTCCTGGACGACGTACGGGTGCCGGGATCCTGCCTGCTGGGCGGCAAGGAACGGCTGGACGCCCGGCTGGCCGCGGCCCGGGAGGGCAGGCCCTCCGGCAGCCAGGTCGCGTTCAAGACCTTCGAGTCCTCGCGCCCCACGGTGGCGTCCATGGCCGTGGGCATCGCGCGGGCGGCGTACGAGTACGCCCGTGACCACGCCTGCGAGCGCGAGCAGTTCGGCCGGAGGATCGGCGCGAACCAGGCCATCGCCTTCCTGCTGGCGGACATGGCGACCCGGATCGACTCGGCACGGCTCCTCACCTGGCGGGCCGCCTGGATGGCCCGGAACGGCAAGGCCTTCGAGAACGCCGAGGGTTCGATGTCGAAGCTGGTCGCGGGGGAGACCGCGGTATGGGTGACGGAGCAGGCCATCCAGATCCTCGGCGGCGCGGGCTACACCCGCGACCACCCGGTGGAACGCTTCCACCGGGACTCGAAGATCTTCACCATCTTCGAGGGCACCTCGGAGATCCAGCGGCTCGTCATCGGGCGCGCCGTGACGGGGCTGGCGATCGGCTAGCTGCCCGTTCCCGCCCGCCGTTCCCTGCTCCTCCCCTCCTCCTTCCGCCCTCCCTCCTCCTTCCGCCCCCGCCGCAGACACGGAGCAGACCATCATGTCGACCATCCGCTGGGAGCAGGACGAGACCGGCCTCGTCACCCTCGTCCTCGACGACCCCGGGCAGACCGCCAACACGATGAACGCGGCGTTCCAGGCCTCGCTGTCCGCCGTCACCGACCGCCTGGTGGCCGAGCGCGAATCGGTCCGCGGCGTGATCCTCACCTCCGCCAAGGAGACCTTCTTCGCCGGTGGCGACCTGCGCGAACTGATCAGGGCCCGGCCCGAGGACGCCCAGCGCCTCTTCGAGGCGACGATGGCGATCAAGACCGATCTGCGCCGCATCGAGACCCTCGGCGTCCCGGTGGTCGCCGCCGTCAACGGAGCGGCGCTGGGCGGCGGTTACGAGATCGCCCTCGCCTGCCACCACCGGATCGCCCTGGATGCGCCCGGGGCCAGGATCGGACTGCCCGAGGTGACCCTCGGTCTGCTGCCCGGCGGCGGTGGGGTGACCCGTGCGGTGCGTCTCCTCGGCATCGCCGACGCGCTCCTGAAGCTGCTGCTCAAGGGCACCCGGTACAGCCCGCGGCGGGCGCTGGAGAACGGCCTGGTCGACGAAGTCGTGTCCACCCGCGAGGAGTTGCTCGCCCGGGCCCGGGCCTTCGTCGACGCGCACCCCGAGTCGCAGCAGCCCTGGGACGCACCGGGCCACCGGATCCCGGGCGGTACGCCCGCCGACCCGGAGTTCGCCGCCGTCCTCCCGGCGTTCCCGGCCAATCTGCGCAAGCAGACGGCGGGCGCCCCGTACCCGGCCCCCCGCAACATCCTGGCCGCCGCGGTCGAGGGCTCCCAGGTGGACTTCGCCACCGCGCAGGTCATCGAGGCCCGCTACTTCACGGAGCTGGCCTGCGGCCCGATCTCCACGAACATGATCCAGGCGTTCTTCTTCGACCTCCAGGCCGTGAACGCGGGGGCGAACCGCCCCCAGGGCATCGAGCCGCGCAGTGTCCGCAAGGTCGCCGTCCTCGGCGCCGGAATGATGGGGGCGGGCATCGCCTACGCCTGCGCGCGGGCCGGCATCGAGGTCGTCCTGAAGGACGTCTCGGTCGAGGTCGCGGTCAGGGGCAAGGCGTACTCCGAGAAGCTCTGCGCCAAGGCCGTCTCCCAGGGGCGCACGACCCGGGAGGAGGCCGACACGCTGCTCGCCCGCATCACGCCGGCCGCCGATCCGCAGGCCGTCGCGGGCTGCGACGCGGTGATCGAGGCCGTCTTCGAGGACTCGGCCCTCAAGCACAAGGTCTTCCAGGAGGTCCACGACCTGCTGTCCCCGGACGCCGTGCTCTGCTCCAACACCTCGACCCTGCCGATCACCGGACTCGCCGAGGGCGTCCCCCGGCCCGGGGACTTCATCGGCCTGCACTTCTTCTCGCCCGTCGACAAGATGCCGCTGGTCGAGATCGTCAGGGGCGAGCGGACCGGGGACGAGGCCGTCGCGCGGGCCTTCGACCTCGTGCGGCAGATCAGGAAGACGCCGATCGTGGTCAACGACTCGCGCGGCTTCTTCACCTCGCGCGTCTTCGCGAACTTCATCCAGGAGGGCGTCGCGATGGTCGGCGAGGGCATCGAGCCCGCCTCCGTCGAGCAGGCCGCCGCCCAGGCGGGCTACCCGGCCAAGGTGCTCTCCCTGGTGGACGAGCTGACCCTCACCCTCCTGCGCCGGATCCGCCACGAGACCGAGCAGGCCGCGGCGGAGGCGGGCGGGCGCTGGCCGGGCCACCCCGCCGACGCGGTGATCGACCGGATGATCGACGAGTTCGGGCGGACGGGCCGCAACGCCGGAGCGGGCTTCTACGAGTACGGCAAGGACGGCCGGCGGGCCCGTCTGTGGCCGGGCCTGCGCGAGCACTTCGGCAGGCCGGGGGAGGACGGCCCGTCCCGCACCACCCCGTTCGCGGACATGCAGGAGCGGATGCTCTTCTCCGAAGCCCTCGAAACCGTGCGCCTGCTGGAGGAGGGGGTGCTCACCTCCGTCGCGGACGCCAACATCGGCTCGATCATGGGGATCGGCTTCCCCGCGTGGACGGGTGGCGTCCTGCAGTACATCAACGGCTACGAGGGCAGCCTGCCGGGCTTCGTGGCGCGGGCGCGCGCGCTCGCCACCGCCTACGGCGAGCGGTTCACGCCACCCGCGCTGCTGGTCGCGAAGGCGGAGAGGGGCGAACGGTTCAGCGATTCCTCATAGAGAGGTGAAGCAGCCTGCGTGACGGGCGGTACGGCTTCATAGCACCGTCCGTCACGCAGGAAAGCCACAGGACCTTGACCCGTCGTCGGGCGAGGGCCATGACAGCCTGGCTGTGCCGTTTGCCCTCGGCTCGCTTGCGGTCGTAGAAGCGGCGGGACTCCTCACAGCAGCGGATGCTGATCAACGCGGAGGTGTAGAAGACGCGTTGGAGGCGTCGGCTGTAGCGGGTGACCGGCCGCTTCGTGCCCCGGGGCGTGCCGGGCTACTCGCCGTCCCAGGGGACGGCCGCCAGCACCGCCCCGCCGGCCCGGCGGGCGTAGCGGCAGGTCGCGCCGACTGCCCAGAAGTCGACGGAGGCGCGGCCGGTGACGGAGCGCAGGTCGGCCACCCTGGCGTCGTCGGGCAGGTCCTGTGCGGCCGCGCGCAGCACGTCGTCCTCGCTCGTGCGGAGCCGGGCCGCGGTGATGTCCTCGACGCTCGTCGTGTGCCGGTCGCCGTCAGGCCACAGCTCCCCGAACCGCCGGCCGAAGACTCCGACCTCGGCCGCGGTGCCGGGCGCTTCGGTGCCCGCGGCGAGGGCCTGCTCCAGGCAGTCGGCCAGGTGGTCGAGCCATGCGGTCAGGGACGGAGCCACGCGGTCGGTGTCGGTGGCGTCCCAGAACCGGAACACCGGGCCCCACACCCCGGTCCGCGGGTCGACGTCCACGTAGGTGTGGCCGTCCCCGTGGTCCGTGTGGACGAACCAGTGGGTGCCCACCCCGCCGGCGTGTTCCTGGTACCAGCTCACATCGGCGCTGCCGTACCGGCCGCGGTTGTAACAGTGGTCGAGGTCGACGTGTTCATGGGACTCGTGGCCGTTCACGGCGGAGCGGCTGACGGTCACGCGCACCCCGCCGATCGAGCGCAGCAGTACCCGAACCTCCTCGGGTACCGGGACGGGCCAGCCGTCCATCCGGGCGTCGTCGATGCCCGGGTCCAGGGCCACCAGGCCGCCGGAGGCCTCGGTCAGTCGGTGCAGTCGCGTAGCGGTGGCAGTCGCGGAAGCGGTCCCGGCGGTCGCCGTGGCGGTCGTGGTGATCTGGTCGGTCATGCGGTCGGTCCCCGGTTCGTTCGGCGTCGGCGTCGAAACTACCCCGGCCGTACGACATCGCGTCCCGTGTTCACAGTGAGCGCTAACAGTCCGGTCTCTTGACGGTGCCTCGGCAGCTGGCCATAGTGATGGCCGGCGCAGCATGGTGACGGTGCCCTTGGTGCTATGTGCGCAGCCTCTGCCGGGCATTAATTGTTAGCGCTAACAAAGTTGGACGCCTTCTTCCTTCCCCCACCCGCGGAGGAGTTCGTTCATGACCACACGATCGTGGCTGAGCCGCGCCCGCCGGGCGCTGGCGGCGGTCGGAACGGCCGCGCTGCTCGCCGCCGGCCTGCTCACCGGCACGGGTACCGCCCAGGCCGCCACCCAGGGGCCGTGCGACGTCTACGCCGCGGGCGGAACGCCGTGCGTCGCGGCGCACAGCACCACCCGCGCCCTGTTCGCCTCCTACAACGGCCCGCTGTACCAGGTGCAGCGGGCCTCGGACAGTGCGTTGCAGGACGTCGGCGTGCTGTCCGCCGGAGGCGTTGCCGACGCCGCGGCGCAGGACTCCTTCTGCGCGGGCACCACCTGCATCGTCACCCGCGTCTACGACCAGACCGGTGGCGGCAACACCCTGGTGTACCAGGGGCCCGGCGGGACCGGCGGCGCCGACAGGGCGGCCGTCGCGAACACGGAAGCGCTGAGCGTCGGGGGCCGCAAGGCGTACGCGCTCTACATCAACCCCGGCAACAGCTACTTCGCCCACAACCCCACGGGGGGCGTGCCGACCGGCAGTTCACCCGAGGGCGAGTACATGGTCACCAGCGGCACCCACGTCAACAACGGATGCTGCTTCGACTACGGCAACACGGAGACCGACCACAAGGCCGACGGCAACGGTGCCATGGACGCGATCAACTTCGGCACGGAGTGCTGGTTCGGCGGCTGCACCGGAACCGGACCGTGGGTACAGGCGGACCTGGAGAACGGCCTGTTCTCCGGCGGCAGCAAGACGTGGAACCCCGGCCAGGTCCCGCAGACCAGCCGCTTCGTCACCGCGATGCTCAAGAACGACGGCACCACCCGGATGGCGCTCAAGGGCGCCGACGCCCAGTCAGGGGGCCTGGCTCAGCTCTACAGCGGCTCACTGCCCAGCGGATGGAGCCCGATGCACAAGCAGGGCGCCGTCATCCTCGGCAGCGGTGGCGACTGCTGCCAGACCAACCGCAACGCGAGCGCGGGCACCTTCTACGAGGGCGCCATGGTCAAGGGCTACCCCTCGGACGCCACCGACGCCGCGGTCCAGGCCAACATCGCCGCGGCCGGGTACCGCACCACCACCCCCTTCACCCCCGGCGCGAAGGTGTCGCTTCAGGCCACCACCCCCTGCTGCACCGGCGACTACCTGCGGCACGACACGAGCGACGACAGGGTGGTGATCGCGCCGGTGACCTCCGGCAGTTCCGCCGCTGACAAGGGCAACGCGACCTGGATCGTCCGGGCCGGCCTGGCGAACAGCAACTGCGTCTCCTTCGAGTCGGCCGACACACCCGGCAACTACCTCAGGCACTACGCCTTCCAGCTCCACCTCCAGCCCGACCCCGGCACCAGCCAGTTCGCCGCCGACGCCACCTTCTGCGCCCAGCCGGGAAACAGCGGCACCGGCTACTCCCTCCAGTCCTCCAACTACCCGGCCGAGTACATCCGCCACTACCGCCTCGCCGGCTACCTCGCGAGCGACGGAGGTGCCAACGCCTGGGACACCCCGTCGTCATGGGCCCAGGACACCAGCTGGCTCGCCGCCGCCCCCTGGAGCTGACCAAGGGCAGCCGGAGCCGGGTCTCCTGCCGGGCCCGGGCCGCAGCGGGCCGAAGCCGCACCGGCCCGGCGATGTCAGTGCAACTCCGCGCCGTCCGCACAGCCGGACACCGGGACGTTCGTCCGCGCTCACCTCACCCCACCCAGTGAAGGAACTCCTGGTGTTCAAACCGTGGTTGCACCGCCTCCGACACGCGTTCCTCGCGGCCGGTACCACCACCGTGCTCGCGGCCGGCCTGCTCACCACCACGGCCGGGACTTCGCAGGCGGCCACCCAGGGGCCGTGCGACATCTACGCCGCCGGTGGCACGCCGTGCGTCGCCGCGCACAGCACCACCCGGGCGCTGTACGGCTCGTACGGCGGCCCGCTGTACCAGGTCAGGCGCGCCTCCGACAACGCGACCAGGGACATCGGCCTGCTGAGCGCGGGCGGCTACGCCGACGCCGCCGCGCCTACATCGCCGCCAACGGCGGCGCCAACGACTGCGGCGACGGCGGCCTTCGCCTGCTCGGCGTCGAGGGTGGTGCCCGGGGGCGCGGCGACGACGACGCGCACGGTGCCGCCCGCGGCCTCGGGCATCTTCCGGTGCAGGAGGTCCTGGGCTTGCTGCGACTCGATGCCGGGGACGGTGAGGTCCTTGCTGACAGGGCCGGCCAGGGAGAGGCCGAGGCGCATCGCAGCACTGCCCGTCGGGTCGTCGGACTGAACCGGACGCCCCGCCACCGTTCCGCCGAGCATCCTGCGTCCACGCTTCGCGGTTGACGACGGTCACGGGGCGGGCCTGCGGCCGTGGCCGACCGGTGCGGGGCTGGACGAGAGGGTCTGGCGTCGGCGGCGCCGCGGTGTCCTACCGGCAGGGCAGCGCGGTCCTCCGCCGGGCAGCGGAACGGTGCGGCAGCGGTGGTGCCGAGTGCACAGGGCGGGGCGAAGGACTGTGCACCGTGGCGTATCCAGGGGCGGTCCGGATCGTGACAGTGGAGCACCACGATCGACCGAGAAGGACACAGGGATGCCGGAGTTGTCGACCGCGCGGCGAAGAGCGCGAAGAGTTGCCGTCCTGGGTGCGGGTGCAGTCGCCACCGCCATGATCCGACGCAGTGCCCGGAAGCGTGGCCGGCCCCGCGACCCTCTCGCACGCGTCGGGCACCAGGGCACACGCCCGCCCGGGGCGCCGGCGGTGGAGCAGGCCGTGAGGAGTCGGTGGGTGGTCTTCCTCGCCTATGGGCTGCTGGCGGTCGCGACCCAGGCGCTGTTCGTGACCTACGCGCCGGTGACGCAGGACGCGGCGCGGCACTTCGGCGTTTCGGTGGGCGAGATCGGCTGGCTGTCCCAGGTCTTCCCGCTGGTGTACGTCCTGCTGGCGATCCCGGCCGGCCTGGCACTCGACCGGTTCCTGCGTCCGGCGCTCGTGCTGGGTGCGGTCCTCACTGCGGTCGGGGCGTTCCTGAGGCTGGTGGCCGACGACTTCACCTGGGCGTTCGTCGGGCAGGTCGTCGCCGCGGTGGGACAGCCGTTCATCCTGAATGCGATACCGGGTCTCGCCGTGGGCTACCTGGCGGAGAGGCACCGGGCCATCGGCGTCGCTGCCGCGTCCTCCGCGACGTTCGCCGGCATGGTCGTGGGCTACCTGCTCGGCGCGTGCCTGCCCGGCGAGAGCAACATCCGTACCCTCACCTTCGTGACGGCCCTGGTCGCCCTGGACGCAGGGCTGTGTCTCGTCGCCGCCCTGCGCCTGCGCCCGTACGCGGGCCACGGGTCGGTCCCGGGGACGGGTGGAGCGGGCGTCAACCCTGCCTTCCGGATGGCGTTCGGCAATCAGCACGTGCGACGGCTGTGTGCGGTGGCCGTCATCCCGATGGGGACGTTCATCGCCCTTGCGACGTTCGTGCAGCCCCTGCTGGCGCCGGCGGGCGTCTCCGAACCCACCGCCGGCCTCATCCTCGCGCTGACGATGATCGCCGGTGTGGTCGGCTGTGCGGTCGTGCCCGTCTGGGCGGACCGGCGCGGCCGCGAGGTCGAGGTCATGGGTGCCGCGATCGCCGTTACCGCGATGGCCTGTCTGCATCTGGCCCTGGTCCCGAGCCCGCTGACAGCGTTCGTCACGCTCCTCGGGACGGGATTCATGCTGCTTCCTGCCCTTCCCATCGGGTTGTCCTTGAGCGAGCGGCACGCGCCGGGGGCCGAGAGCACGGCCGCCGGGCTGATCTGGATGGCGGGCAACCTGGGAGGGGTCGTGCTGGCGACGACAGTCGGACTGCTCGTCACCCGCCCCGCGCTCGCCTTCGCGGCGCTGCTGGGGGCCACCCTGCTCGCCCTTCCGGCCCTTCACTGGTTCCGCAGGCTCGAACGCCCGGTCGATCCCGTGGTGTGAGGTCAGTTCGAGGCGGTCGCGAGGATGCCGGGCGCGATGTCCAGCACGAGGAGCGCTGCCGCAAGATGGGCCGGGTTGTCCTCGACCTTGACCGCCGAGAGCTCGTTCGCGCGCGAGACCCGCCGCTCTACGGTGTTGCGGTGCACGTAGAGAGCGGCGGCGGCCCGTGTGGTGTTGAAGCCGCACTGCAGGTAGGTGAGGAGCGACTGCCGCAGCGGCGGGTCGGCTTCGGCCAGCGGACCGAGGGTGTTGATGACGAACCGTCGGGCGCCGGCCCGGTCCTTGGTGAGCGCGTCGATCAGCTCGACGTCGGCGTAGGCGGTGAACTGCCGGCCGGATGCGAGGCGGTTGACCAGTGCCTGCGCCGCGAGGGCGTCCTGGTGGCTGGACCGGAACCCTTCGAGTCCGTGGCCGGGCCTGCCCACCGCGCCGCGGACGCCGGGTGCCGTCGCCAGGGCCTGCTCCACCTGGTACGGGTCCGGGATGTTCGCACCGGAGAGCCAGATCCAGCGCGAGGCGGTGCTGGCACGTGCCACCAGGGTGCTGCGGTCCGAGGCCGGGGTGCTCACCGCCGCGACGGCCAGGTCCAGGGCGTCGATGTGCCGGGGGTCGTCGATCCACAGCACGAGACCGGTGTGCCAGCGCCCCATCCGGTAGTGCAGGCGCCCCTCGGCGAGGTCCTGCGCCATCGGTGCTCCGCTGGCGATCAGCTGGATCAACGCGATCGCCCCGGCGTCCGCGTTGCCCTTCGCCGCTGTGAGACTGGCTTCCCGCAGCGCCAGGACGGAGTCGAGTGCGTACTGCACCAGCGACTTCGCCGACACGTCCAGGACGTCCACCAGGAGGCCGCGATCGGTGACCTCCGCCGCGCACTCCTCCAGCCACCGCCGCCAGCCCATGCCCAGGGCCACGCGCCAGGCGCCGACGAAGTCCGGCGCGATGCCGCGGGAGACGAGGTCGTTGATGTAGGCCGTGGCACGCGGGCCGACGTACGGCTCCACCCGCCGCCCCGGCCGCTGGACGTTCGCCGTCAACCACTGCACGAGATCGGAGCGGTTGAGCTCGCGGTCCTCCTCCGCCAGGGATGCGTCCGCGAGCAGGGCGGGGTCGTTCTGGGCCACGAGCGTGGGCGGGGTGAGGGCGTCGATCATGGCGTCCGTCTCGCTCATCAGGCGCTGGCACAGGGATCTGATCGCGTCGGCGACTTCGGGGGAAGGCGGGGGCCACAGCTCGTCCATGTCTGAAGTCTGCTCCTGATCTCGAGAAGCCGGTGCACCCGGGGTGCGCCGCGGCACCGGCGGTGGGGGAGGAGGAAGGGGCCGGGGGAGGCCCGTACATCGCCCTGCCGCGGTCATCGCGCGGGGTCGGGGGAAGCGGCCCCGTCCCAGGGGCAGCACCCACCATGGCCTAGCCTCTCCTACGGAGGGGCTCGTCGGAGTCGGCCGGCCGCCCGCCGGCCGGGCGGCCTCGGCTCCGGGACAGGCGGTGAGCGGACATCGACAGCAGCAGGACGACCCACGGGGCGCCGGAGGGCTCGCCAGCTCCCGAAGGCTCCGCGGGCCCGAGGCTGAGGGAGATCAGGGCCGGTCGAGGGCTGTCGTTGACGGAGGTCGCGCACCGGGCGGGCGTCACCAAGGGCTTTCTGAGTCAGCTGGAGCGTGGTCTCACCAGCGTGTCCGTCCCGACGCTGCTGCGACTCTGCGAGGTGCTGCGGATCGGGGTGGGCGAGCTGTTCGACTACCCGGACGAGCCGGTCGTGCAGGGCGGGAGCCGGATCGACATGGGCGGCGAGGGTGTCGTCGAGTACCTGCTGACGCCCGCCGGCACCACGGAGTTCCAGGTCTTCCGCTCGGTGATCGAACCGGGTGGGGGCACCGGCGGCCCCTATCGGCTCGGCCCGGGAAGCGTCTTTGCGATGGGGCTGAGCGGCTCCACCCGCCTGGTCGTCGGTGGCGAGACCCGGATGCTGTCGGCCGGCGCGTCCACCTCGTTCTCCGGCGAGGTGCTGCACCAGTTCGACAACCCGGGCCCAACGGCGAGCGAGGTCCTGTGGGTGGTGTCGCCCCCGCTCCTGCGCGCCGCCCGAGGGCCGTCCTAGCCCTGTTCGCGCAGTTCCTGACGGCGGATCTTGCCGGTGGCGGTCTTGGGGAGTTCGCCGACGAGGTGGATGCGGCGCGGCCGCTTGTACGCGGCCAGGCGGCCGCGCACGAAGGCGTGGAGCTCGTCCGCGGTCGTGGTGGCCCCCGGTGTGAGGGACACGTGGGCGACGACGGCTTCTCCGCGGTAGGCGTCCGGTTCCCCGACGACGGCGGCTTCGAAGACCGCGGGGTGTTCGTAGAGGGCGTCCTCGACCTCGCGGGGCCAGACCTTGTAGCCGGAGCTGTTGATCTGGTCCTTGAGCCGGTCGACCAGGTAGACCCAGCCGTCCGGGTCGAGGACGGCGACGTCGCCGGTGCGCAGGCGCCCCCGGGGGAGGGCGGCGGCGGAGCTGTCGGGCTTCTCCCAGTAGCCGGAGATCACCTGGGGCGCGGAGATCTCCAGCTCGCCGGCGGTCCCGCACGGCAGGCCGGTGCCTTCGGCGTCGACGACGCGCACGACGACACCGGGAGTGGGCACACCCACCGAGAGGGTGCCGTCGGCCGCGTGGAGGCGCGCGTGACGCCCCGGGGGCACGGCGATGCCGCCCGCGGTGGTCTCGGTCATCCCCCAGACGTTGTGGAGGTAGTGGCCGAACCGCTCCTGGAACGCCTCCACGGTGGCCGGCGGTACGGGAGCGCCGCCGGAGTAGAGCAGCCGCACGTGGCGCAGGTGGTCGGCGCCGGCGTGTTCGAGCGCCATCAGGGCGTTGAACGCGGTGATCGACCCGAGGGTGAAGGTGACGCCGTGCTCGGCGAACGCGTCGAGGACGACCTCGGGCCGGTAGCGGCCGACGAGGACGAGTGCCGCATCGTTGAGGACGGCGGTGGCGGCGTTGAGGATCACGCCGGAGATGTGGAACAGCGGGGCGATGCCCAGCACGACGTCGTCGGGTCCCAGGCGCACCCAGGCGCCGAAGTTGGCGGCGGAGTGCAGCACGTTGCCGTGGCTGTTCATCGCGCCCTTCGCCGGACCCGTGGTGCCGGAGGTGTAGCAGATCAGCGCCGTGTCGTCGGCGCCGACGGCCGGACGCCGCGGACGGCGTCCGGCGTGCTGCGCCAGCAGCGCCGACAGGTCCGCCAGCGCGCTGGACGAGGCGCCCCAGGCGACGCGGGGATCGTTGCGGGTCTGCCAGTCGCGGTCGTTGACGCCGATCACCCAGGTGACGGAAGAGCCGGCGAGGGTGGCCGACATCTCGGCGGCGTCGGTGTGGGCCGCGAAGACGCCCACCGGCCGGCAGTCATCGACCAGTCGGCGCAGTTCGCGGCCGCGGTACATCGGGTTGAGCGGCACGCCGATTGCGCCGGTCTTCCACAGGGCGAGGAGGACGACGAGGTAGTGCGGCACGCTCTGCAGGTGGATCGCGACCCGGTCGCCCCGGCCGACGCCCCGGTCCTGGAGCGCGGCCGCGAGGGCGTCCGAGGCCGCGTCGACCTGGGCGGCGGTGAGCGTGCCGTCGAAATACCGGACGAGCACGCGGTGGGGCGCCCTCGCCACGCGCGCGTCCCAGGCCTCGGCGAGGCAGGCGTGGCGCAGCACCGGGTCGGGGTCGGTGCCGGCGGGGTAGCTCGCGAGCCAGGGCCGCTCGTCGGGCAGGGCTCCGGGGCTGGGTGGGGTCATCGTCGACGTACCTTCCTCATCCGGTGGGGGCGGCTCAGGCCTGGAATCCCGAGGTCCCGGCTCGGGTCATCACGATCGGCGCGACACCGGCGTTGCGGGAGAGCCGCAGCACCATGTCGACCACCTCGACCACGTCCTCGACGGGGATCATCGAGGCTGCGGGCACCCGGTCCGCGATCCACGAGGTCATGTCGGTGGCGACGTAGGCCGGCGCGATCGAGGTGGCCCGGACGCCGGCCGCGGACTCCTCCTGGTGGACGGCCTCGAGGTACCGCAGCAGGGCCGCCTTGCTGGCGCCGTAGACCGCATAGCCGGCGTCGGCGTGGACGCCGGTGATCGACGACAGCCCGATGATGCTGGCGCCGTGCCGCGGGTCGGCGGCGGCGCCCTCGCGGAGCAGCGGCAGTGCCCGCTGGGTCAGCCGCATCGAGGTCACCAGGTTGACCTGCAGGGTCTTGGCCATGCGGTGCGCCGGAAAGTCGGCGGCGCGGGCGACCGTTCCGACGCCGGCGTTGAGGACCAGGGCGCTCATCGCGCCGAAGGCGTGCTGGTGCAGCTCGGCGAGCTGGTCGGCCGCGTCCTCGGCGGCGAGGTCGACGGCCAGCCGCGCGACGTGCGGCGCGCCGGCGGCGCGCAGTTCCCCGGCGAGTTCGGTCAGGTGGTCGGCGTTGCGGGCGGTGACCGTCAGGCCCCACCCGTGCTGGGCGAGCCGGGTGGCGATGCCCCGGCCGATGCCGCGGGAAGCGCCCGTGACCAGCGCGGTCCGGGGGGAGGAGTTCGTCATGCCGTCCCCTGCAGTGCGTCGTGTGCGAGGTCGAAGTAGCGGGCGACGGATTCGCCGGCGCTGGCATAGCCCGCGGCGCCGTCGCCGGCGCCCGCCCGGTGGCGGTGCGCGATGCCGGCGGCGATGACGCCGATCTTGAAGTAGGCCAGGGCGAGGTGGAAGTCCCAGTCGCGGAGCGGGACGCCGCCGGCCCTCTCGTACCGTTCCGCGAGGGCGGACGCCTCGGGCAGCCGGGGGCTGGTCCAGGAGCTGGGCGCGCCGACGATGAGGTCGAAGACCCGGTCGCGGTAGGCGCACATGAGGGCGACGTCGGCCACCGGGTCGCCGATGGTGGACAGCTCCCAGTCGACGACCGCGGCGATCTCGGCCCCGCCGGTCGCGCGGCCGAGGCGGACCAGGGTGTTGTCGAGGCGGTAGTCGCCGTGCACGACCGAGACGTGGTGCTGGGCCGGCAGGCGTGCGCACAGCAGTTCCGCGACCCGTTCGCCGGCCGCGGCCAGTTCGGGCGCCCCGACCAGCGTCCACTGGCCGGCCCACCGTCTGAGCTGCCGCTCGGCGTAGCCGTCCGGGCGGCCGAACCGTTCCAGTCCGACCGCGACGTGGTCGACCCGGTGCAGGGCGGCGAGCACGTCGATCAGCCGGGTGACGACCTCGTCGACCTCTGCGTCGCCGAGCGGTGCCAGCTCGGTGGCGAGACGGAGGGACCGGGCGCTGACATGCTCGACGACGGTGAACGGCACGCCGAGCACCGAGAGGTCCTCCACCAGCAGCACGGGCCGCGCCACCGGCACCTCGGTCCCGACCAGGGCCGAGGTGACCGTGAACTCCCGCGCCACGTCGTGGGCGGACGGCGTGTGCCCGGCGCGCGGCGGGGTGCGCAGTACCCAGGTCGACGTGCCGTCGGTGAGCCGGTAGGTGAGGTTGGAACGTCCTCCGGCGATCAGCTCGGTCCG
Organism: Kitasatospora sp. NPDC101157; assembly: GCF_044768255.1. Taxonomy (NCBI): domain Bacteria; kingdom Bacillati; phylum Actinomycetota; class Actinomycetes; order Kitasatosporales; family Streptomycetaceae; genus Kitasatospora; species Kitasatospora sp. NPDC101157. Next base: position 174,087 of record NZ_JBIWPL010000016.1, read on the forward strand.
CAAGGGGCCGGCCGGTGTCGTGCCGATCTGACGCAGCGCCGTGTCCAGCCGGGTGAGTTCGGCGTCGGTCGGCTGCATGCCGAGCGGGGTGGCGGCGGCAATGTTGTCGCTCATCCGGTCACCGCCCTGCGACGGCGCGCAGCGCCCGGCGGGCGATGGACCAGCGGTGCACCTCGGAGGGACCGTCGTAGATCCGGAACGGCCGCAGCTCGCGGGCGATCTTCGCGACCGGCAGGTCGCGGGAGACGCCGAGGCCGCCGCACATCTGCACCGCCCGGTCGACGACCCGGTGCAGCGCCTCGGCGGCGAAGGTCTTGGTGATCGAGGTCTCCCGGGAGGCGCGCTCGCCGGCGTCGAGCCGCCGGCACGCGTCGAGCAGCAGCGCCCGGGTGGCGGCCAGGTCGATCTCGCTGTCGCCGATCATCTGGTGGATCATCCCCTGGTCGGCGAGCCGCGAGCCGAAGGCCTCCCGGTCGCAGACGTAGCGCAGGGCCACCTCGTGCGCCCGCTGCGCCGCGCCCGTCCACCGCATCACGTGGGTCATCCGTGCGGGCCCGAGCCGCACCTGCGCGTAGCGCATGCCCTCGTCGACGCCGCCCAGGACGTCGTCGTCGGGGACGAACAGGTCGGTGAAGCGGAGCTCGCAGTGCCCGCCGAGCATGCTCTTGTCGACCGTCTCGACGTGCCGCACCACCTCGATGCCGGGCGAGTCGGCGGGGGCGAGGAACATCGTCGCGCCGCCGGCCGAGCCCGGCTCACCGCCGGTGCGGGCCATGACGATCAGGAAGCCGGCCCCGTCGGCCCCCGTGATGAAGCGCTTCTCACCGTCGATCAGCCAGCCGCCGTGGACCCTGCGCGCCGTGGTGCGCAGCATGCCGGGGTCGGCGCCGGCGCCGGGTGAGGGCTCGGTCATGGCGAACGCCGAGCGGCACCGGCCCTGCACCAGCGGCGCCAGGTACCGCTCACGCTGGGCGGGCGAGGCGATGCGGTCGAGCAGGTGGATGTTGCCCTCGTCCGGGGCGTTGATGTTGACAGCCATCGGCCCGAACAGCGAGCGGCCCGCCGCCTCGAACACCTCGATCCGGTCGACCATGCCGAGGCCGAGGCCGCCGTGCTCCACCGGGCCGTGCGGGGCCAGCAGGCCGCGCTCCCGTGCCAGGCCCTGCAGCCGGGTCCGCAGCGCCTCTCCTCCGGCGGCCTGGACGTCGCCGTCGAAGGCGTCGTCGACGGGGAGGACCTCCTCGGCGATGAAATTCCTCACCCGCTCGGCCAGTTCGGCCGTTGTGCCGTGCTCACTCATGGGGGACCTTCGCATCGAGTCGTTGGTAGGCGGTCGGGAGGCACGTCCGCTTCCGCAGGACGAGCGCTTGCGCCGTGCCGGCTGTGGCGGAGGGAGCGACGGAGTCGGCGACCACCGCACGGACCGGACCCGCCGGTCCGGGGACCGCGCGGCTGTCGTTCACGGCGAACTCGCCGAGAGGGTTTAGTGGCAGTAAACGACGCAAAGCTCTATCACGCCGACGGGGGCGTCACAAGGGTGGCGGCAGCGCACGGCCGGCTTGTGCGTGGTGCACCAGGTCTGGCGCAAGAAGGGTGCGCGCTGTCGTTCCCGCTCGTGGCCACGGTTGGCGACAGTGAGGTCACGACCCCGGGAACAGCGAGGAAACGCCATGACAACCAAGGTGCTCGACCCCGTCGAGGAGTTCGACGTGGTCATCATCGGAGCGGGCATCTCCGGAATCGGTGCGGCCAGCTACTTCAGCCGTGAACTCCCCGGCAAGTCCCTGCTCGTGCTTGAGGGCCGCGACAACATCGGCGGCACATGGGACCTCTTCCGCTACCCGGGCATCCGCTCGGACTCGGACCTCCACACGTTCGGCTACGAGTTCAAGCCGTGGCGTCACGAAGCCGCGATCGCCGATGCGCCGCTGATCCGGGCCTACCTCCGGGAGACGGTCGAGGAGAACCACCTGGAGCCCTTGATCAGGCTGCGCCACCGGGTCGTCAGGGCCGAATGGTCCTCGTCCGACGTGCGGTGGACCCTCACCGTCGAGGCGACCGATCCCGCCCGCAAGGTCACCGTGACCAGGACGATCCGCGCCGGATGGGTGTTCGCCGCCACTGGCTACTACCGGTACGACGAGGGCTTCTCCCCCCGTTTCCCCGGGCAGGAGGACTTCGAGGGCACCATCGTCCATCCGCAGCACTGGCCCGAGGACCTGGACTACAGCGGCAAGAAGGTCGTCGTCATCGGCAGCGGTGCGACCGCGATCACCCTGGTGCCGTCGATGGCCACCGGGCCGGATGCCGCCCGGCACGTGACGATGCTGCAGCGGACCCCGACGTACGTCCTGGCCCTGCCGCGCGTCGACAAGCTCGCCCTGGCGCTCACCAAGGTGCTCGGCGAGGAGCGCGGGTACGCCGTGACGCGGTTCAAGAACATCTGGCTCGACCGTGCGGTCGTCAAGGGCCTGCGCACGTTCCCGAGGGCCGGGCGACGGCTGATCCGGTACGAGAACCGCAAGCGGCTGCCCAAGGGGTTCGACGTCGACAAGCACTTCAACCCGCCGTACGACCCGTGGGACCAGCGGCTGTGTCTGGCCCCGGACGGCGACTTCTTCGACGCGATCAAGAACGGTCACGCGAGCGTTGTCACCGACACGATCACCCGCTTCAGCAGCCGCGGCGTCGTGCTCGGCTCGGGCGAGGAACTGGAGGCCGACGTCGTCGTCACTGCGACGGGGCTGAACCTGCAGCTCTTCGGCGGCATGCCGATCGTGGTCGACGGCCGCGAGGTCGAGATCGCGGACGCGGTCAGTTACCGCGGGATGCTGCTGAGCGGGATCCCCAACTGGGCGATGGCGATCGGCTACACCACCTCGTCGTGGACGCTCAAGGTGAGCCTGATGTGCCGTTACTTCATCGACCTCGTCCGGCACATGGACGCCCACGGGTACGACCAGGTGGTCCCGGTCGCCCAGCCCGGGATGGAACGCAGGCCGGTGATGGACCTGAAGGCCGGCTACGCCAAGCGCGGCGAGAAGGTCCTGCCCAAGCAGGGCCTCGAGAAGCCCTGGCGGATGGCGTTGTCCTATCCCGAGGACGCCAAGGCCCTGCGCGGACCGGTCGCCGACAACAACCTCGTGTTCGGCAACGCACGCTGGGTCGCGCACCCGTCCGACGGGGGGCGAGCGACCCGTGTCTGAGGCGAGCGCGAAGAGCACCGACCAGTACGCGGCCCTGCCGTCCGGCATGACGATCTGCTTCCGCGACTTCGGCGACGAGGCCGACCCCGCCATCCTCCTCCTCGCCGGACTGGGCGAGGACCTCACCTTCTGGAGCGATGCGTTCTTCGACGCGCTCGTCGCCCGCGGCTTCCGGGTCATCGCGGTCGACAACCGTGACGTCGGGCAGTCGAGGTTCGTGGCCGCACCCCCTCCGGCGCTCTGGCGTCAGATCGCCGCGCGCCCGCGCCGCGACGCGTACACACTCGCCGACATGGCGCAGGACGCCGTCGGCGTTCTCGACCACCTCGGGATCTCGCAGGTCCACCTGGTGGGGCGGTCGATGGGCGGGATGATCGCGCAGACGATCGCGGCCACGGCCCCCGAGCGCGTCCTGTCGCTGACCTCCCTCTACTCGACCACCGGGTCGAAGAAGGTGGGCCGGCCGGCACTGTCGACGATCCGGCTCCTCGCCACCCCACCGGCCCGGAACAGGACCGGGGCGGTCCGGGCCCACCTGCGGATCACCCGGCACATCGCGGGAACGGGCTACCCCATCGACGACGCGGCCGAGGCGGCCATCGCGGCCCGCGGCTGGGACCGCTGCGCCGGTGACCCGGCGGCCGGCGTGGCGCGCCAGATCCAGGCGATCCAGCGCTCCGGGGACCGGACGGCCCAGTTGAGGACCGTCAATGCCCCGACGCTCGTCATCAACGGCGACCGGGACCTGCTGGTCCACCCGAGCGGCGGCGAGGCGACGGTGAAGGCGATCCGCTCGGCCCAGCACGTGGTCATACCCGGCATGGGCCACCACCTTCCCCAGGCCCTCGTCGGCCCCGTCACCCAGTACATCGCGCAGCACGCGGCCCGCGTGGGCGAAGGAGGAAACCATGTCCGCATCTCCTGAGCGGAACTCCCGGGACGCCACGGTCGACGTCGTGGTCGTCGGCGCCGGCTTCGCGGGCCTGAGCGCCGCCGAGCGGCTGACCAGCGAGGGCCGGTCCGTCCTGGTCCTGGAAGCCCGCGACCGGGTCGGCGGCCGATCGCTCTCCGGCGAAGTGGCAGGCGTGAAGGTCGACCTCGGAGCGACATGGGTGTCACGACGCCACACCGCCATCCGGGACCTGGCACGCCGAATGGGGTGCACCACGACCGGCCAGTTCGCTCATGGCCGCAACGTGCTGTGGATGGCAGGCCGGCGCCGCACCTACAGCGGCACCATTCCCAAGGTCTCCCCCGCAGCCCTGGTGGACATGGCCCGCATGCAGATGGCGATGAACCAGCTGGTCGCCACCATCGACGTGGACGCCCCGTGGGAGACGCCCGGCGCCGTCAGGCTCGACGCCGTCTCCTTCGGCGAGTGGCTCGACCGGAAGAACGCGCTGCCCAGCACCCGTGCGCTGATGACCATCGTCAGCAAGGTGCAGTGGGGCTGCACCCCGGGAGACGTCTCCCTGCTGCACGTACTGCGCTACATCCGTGCAGCGGGCGGACTCAACCACATGCTGGACGTCGAGGGCGGAGCGAACGAGGACCGGTTCGTCGAGACCACCCAGGAGATCGCCAGGCGGGTGGCCGAGAAGCTCGGCGACCGCGTGCGGCTGGGGACACCGGTGCGATGTATCGCGCAGGACGGCAACGGCGTCACCGTCCACACCGACTCCGGCGAGATCCGCGCGGGATACGCGATCGTCACGGCCGCCCCGGCGCACCGCGCCACCATCGAGTACGAACCCGCTCTGCCCGAGCAGGCCCGAGGGCTCACACGGACCTGGCGCATGGGCGTGCTGAGCAAGGCCTTCGTGGCCTACGACAGGCCTTTCTGGCGGGCCGACGGCTGCTCCGGTGAGGCGGTGACCGACACCGGAACCGTGTTCATCACCTTCGACGTGTCCCCCACCCCTGCCGGACCGGGCGTCCTGATGGCCTTCTGCGACCCTCGCGTCTTCGACGGCTTCAGCCCCGAGACCCGACGCGACCTGGTGGTCCAGCAACTCGTCGACCTCTACGGTCCGCAGGCCAGCACCCCGATCGACTACCTGGACCACTGCTGGGGAGCGGAGCCGTTCGCCCCTGGCGGCCCCCACCCCGTCGCCGGCCCCCACACGACCGCGAGCTACGGCCGGGCGCTCACCGAGCCCCACGGGCGCATCCACTGGGCCGGCACCGAGACCGCCGGCGAGTGGGCCGGCACCATGAACGGCGCGGTCCTGACGGGCCAGCGCACCGCCGAGAACGTCGCCGCGCTCCTGTCCGGCAACGTGCGTGAGGGGGCGTCGAGATGAAGGTGGCGCTGTTCCTGCTGGCCGATCTGTGGATGATCTTCGCCGGCTACTTCTACGGCTGGAGATTCATCCGCCGCTACGGCAACTACCTCCTCGGTCTCGAGGTGATGGTGGTCGCGACGTCGGGCAGCAACTTCCTGCTCTGGTCGCTGCTGGGCGCCGACCGCGGCAGCATCCTCTACGACGTGGCCTACTTCTTCGACGCCTTCTCCAGGTCCGTCGGCATCACGGTCATCCTGATCATGGGTCTGATGATGGTCACCCACCGCTACAAGCCGAGCCGAGGCGTCGACATCGCCGTGTTCGGAGCTGCGGTCGTGGCCGGCCTGTTCCTCCGGCCGTTCCACGGCGCGAACCTCCACACCGACCGCGCCGCGTTCTCGGTCGCCGTGTTCTACGTCGTCGTCAATCTCCTCACGGCGGTCTTCCTCGGATACTTCGTCAAGCGGCTGTGGCAGGCAGGCGCGAGATGGCCGGCGATCTGGACGGCACTGGTCACGGCCGCCGGGACCACCATCGCGGTCATCTACGACTTCTTCCCCCTGCCGTTCGACGACGCCGACCGCACGGTCTTCTACACCGCCGCGCTGGCGACCTGGGGCACCGAGATATTCGTCTACGCCCGCGCCTACCGCGTGCTGCACGACCGCACCGCCACCTCGGACGCAAACCCGGCCCGCGCAGTCGGAGCCCCCGCATGAACCCCGCACACGAAGAGGGAGTCAGGATGGCGAACAGGCACGGGTACGCGGTGGTGGACCCCGCCGACGGCACAGTGGTCAAGGAGTACCCCACCGCGACGGACCAGGCCGTCGACGGGGCGCTCGACGCGGCGGCGAAGGCCTATGCGCACTGGTCGAGGCAGACCTCCCTCGCCCAGCGCGCCCGGGTGTTGAGCGCCGTCGCCGACCTGCACGAAGAGCGCAGCCCGCAGCTCGCCGCGATCATCCAGCGGGAGATGGGCAAGCCGCTGGACCAGGCCCTCGCGGAGGTCGAGTTCAGCGCCTCCATCTACCGGTACTACGCCGACAACGCGGAGGCGTTCCTCGCCGACGAGCCGATCGAGGTCCTGGGGGGAGAGGGCACCGCTCTCATCCGCCGCCAGCCGGTCGGCGTGCTCCTGGGGATCATGCCCTGGAACTACCCGTACTACCAGGTGGCCCGGTTCGCCGCACCGAACCTCGCGCTGGGCAACACCATCGTGCTCAAGCACGCGTCGCAGTGCCCGGAGTCCGCCGCGGCCCTCCAGCAGTTGTTCACCGACGCGGGCGCTCCCGAGGGCTGCTACGTCAACGTCTACGCCACCCGCGAGCAGATCGCCGTCGCCATCGCGGACCCCCGGGTGCAGGGGGTCTCCTTCACCGGTTCGGAGAAGGCCGGCGCGGAGGTCGCCGCGCAGGCCGGGCGCTGCCTGAAGAAGGTGGTGCTCGAACTGGGCGGCTCGGACCCCTTCATCGTGCTGTCGACCGACGACCTCGACGCCACGGTCCGGGCGGCGGTCGAGGCGCGGTTCGAGAACACCGGGCAGGCGTGCAACGGCGGCAAGCGGTTCATCGTCGCCGACGACCTCTACGACGCCTTCCTCGACGCGTTCATCCGGGAGGTGCTCGCCATGACCGACGGCTTGGCGCCGCTGTCCTCGGTCGCCGCCGCCGAGTACCTCGAGGAACAGGTCGAGCGAGCCGTCGACCACGGAGCGACGTTCATCTCCGCGGGGAAGCGGGAAGGGGCGCACTTCCCGCCCGGCGTCCTGACGAACGTGTCGCCGACCTCGCCCACGGCCGCCGAGGAGTTCTTCGGCCCGGTCGCGATCGTCCACCGGGCCCGGTCGGAGGAGGAGGCGGTCGAACTGGCGAACGCCACACCGTACGGGCTGGGCTCCTACCTGTTCACGACCGACGCCGACCAGGCGGAGCGGGTCGCCGACCGGATCGACGCGGGCATGGTCTTCGTGAACGGCGTCGGCCTGGAGGGCGCGGAACTGCCCTTCGGCGGGGTCAAGCGGTCCGGTTTCGGCCGGGAACTGGGCCGGGCCGGAATCGACGAGTTCGCCAACCGCAAGCTCATCCGCACCGCTGCGTCCCGTCCGGCACAGCCCACGGGAGGAAACCCGTCATGACCATCGAATTCGACGCCGCCGTCTTCAGGGGCCCGGGCGCGCCGCTGACCATCGAGCGGGTCGCCCTGCCCTCGACGCCCCCGCCCGGCGAGGTGCTCGTGCGGCTCGGAGCGAGTGGGCTGTGCCACAGCGACCTCCACGCGCTGGTCGGCGAGTGGGAGGTGCCGTCGCCGATGATCCTCGGCCACGAAGGGGCCGGGACGGTCGAGCGCGTCGGCGAAGGCGTCACGACCCTCAAGCAGGGCGACCACGTGGTGCTGTCGTGGACGCCGTCGTGTCGCCGCTGCCGCCACTGCGTCAGCGGAAGGCCGGTCCTGTGCGACATGGTCAGCCAGCACTCGGCGAACCACCTGTCGTTCGACGGCCGATCCCGCGTCACGTCCGCGGACGGGGCCGACGTCTACAGTTTCGCTGGCCTCGGAACGTTCGGGCAGTACACCCTGGTGCCCGAGTCGGCGGCGATCGCCGTCCGCCAGGACGCCCCGTTCCCACAGGCGGCACTGGTCGGATGCGCCGTCACCACCGGCATCGGCGCGGCCGTCAACACCGCCAAGGTGCGTCCGAGCGACACCGTGCTGGTCCTCGGCTGCGGCGGCGTCGGCCTCAACGCGATCCAAGGCGCCCGACTCGTCGGCGCCCGGAAGATCATCGCCTCCGACGTCTCCGACGACAGGCTCGAGCAGGCCCGCCACTTCGGCGCCACCCACGTGGTCAACAACCGGGGCGAGGACCTCGCCGAGCGGATCTCCCAGCTCACCGACGGACGCGGCGTGGAGGTGGCCATCGAGGCCATCGGTCTGCCGCGCACCATCGAGGCTGCCTACGCGGTCCTGGCCCGGGGCGGCACGGCGGTGGTCGCCGGGCAGGTGGCGGACGGTGTGCGGATCTCCATCGACCCGTTCGTCATGTCCGACCAGGAGCTCTCCCTCATCGGGTCGAACTACGGCTCCAGTACACCGGATTCGGACTTCCCTCTGCTGATCGACCACTACCTGGACGGCCGGATCGACCTCGACTCCCTCGTGACGCGCGTGATCGACCTGAAGGACATCAACGAAGGCTTCGACCAACTGAAGCGCGGCGTCGGCATCCGCTCGGTGATCACCTACTGAAAGGCAGGGGCGATCCCATGGCCCTGGAATCATCACGCTCGGCCTTCGAGCGAGCCCGCCGCAGCATCGGCGGGGGTGTGGGGTCGGGCCTGCGCGCCGCGATGCCTCCCCATCCGCTCTTCGTGCGCGAGGCGCGGGGCGCGTACGTGTGGGACCTGGACGGCGACCGGTACACCGACTACGTGATGGCCTGGGGCCCGCTCGTCCTCGGTCACGGGGACCCGCGCGTGGTGTCCGCCGTGACCGAGGTCGCGACCAGGATGCAGGTCGTCGGAACCGGCCACCCGCTCGAATACCTCGCGGCGGAAGCGGTCCTCGCGGCCGTACCGCACGGCGAGCGACTGCTGTGGAGCAACACGGGGACCGAAGCGGTGCAGGTGGCGCTGCGCCTCGCGCGGGCCGCCACCGGGCGCCGCCGCGTCCTCAAGTTCGCCAAGAGCTACCACGGCTGGCACGACACGGTGTACGCCGGGATGTCGGAGGACGACTGCGACCGCGCCGCCACTCCCGGCGGGCCGGGGCAGTCGGCCAGTGTGCTGGACGACCTGGTCGTGGCGCGCTTCAACGACGTGGAGCTGGCCGAGCGCCTGCTGAGTGAGTCCGTCGAGCGCGACATCGCGGCCGTGCTCGTCGACCCGGTGATGAGCAACGCGGGCGTCGAGGCACCCGCACCGCAGTTTCTGTCGACGCTGCGAACCCTCTGCGACGGGCACGGCGTCGTCCTCGTCTTCGACGAGGTGATTGCCGGGTTCCGGATCGCCCGGGGCGGGGCGGCCGAGAAGTACGGCGTACGGCCCGACCTGTCCGTCTTCGGGAAGGCGATGGCGGGCGGTTTCACCCAGAGCGCCGTCGTCGGCCGGGCCGAACTCGTCGACCAGGTGACGGCCGGCGTCGTGCACGCCGGAACCTTCAACGCCAACCCGATCGCGCTGGCGGCCGTCGAGGCGACGATGCGCGTCCTGGCCGATCCCGCGGTCTACGAGCACCTCGAACGGACCTCGTCCGAGTTCGAGAGCCTCGTCGGCGGTGCTCTCGGCTCATCTCCTGACTTCGGCCGCTTCAACCGGGTCGGCTCGCTCCTCCAGTACGTCCCCGCCGGTGGGGCCACCGGGCTCCACGGAACCGGCGGGCTCTGGACCGAGATCCTCGAAGGGATGCTGCGCCAGGGCTTCCTGTTCATGCCGTCCGGCAAGGTCTTCCTCAGCACGGCGCACACCACCGCCGACATCGAGGCGACGGCCGAGGCCCTCCACCGGTTCCTGGAGAAGTTCTGATCCCAGGCTCGAGCCCCCACGTGTGAGCCCCACCTACTCCGAACCAGGCCGTGTGTCCCCCCGCGGCCTGGTTCGGTCCACCTCCCGCAAGACACCATTCCGATCCGGGCCGCCGGTGGTCTCGAAGAGACGCTCATTCGAAGGCCGCGGCCGCCTCCGTCAGGGCCTGGGCGACGGTCTCCGGGTCGTAGGGGGCGGGGTCGCCGGGGATGTAGGTGACGCAGCGGAGGCCGCCGGTGTAGCGGAAGGAGCGGTGGCGTTCGTGGACGGGCCAGGACACCGGGGACTTGCGGTCGATGCCCACGCTGATGCCCTGGAACGGGGCCATGCCGATCAGCTGGTGGACAGGGCCCAGTCGGCCCGCCTCCCTTCCGTCGACGGTGAGCCGGAACTCCCACTTGAGGTCCGCGACGGCCGCCGCCTCGACGGTGATCAGACGGGTGCCCGCCGGGACCGCGCCCGCCTCCGTCTCGAACAGTTCGCCGTACTGGTTGTAGGCGAAGTGCAGTCGGCCGTCCTCGATGTAGAGGCTGTAGCCGCCGCCCTGGTCGCCGTGCGAGACCAGCACGCCCTGGTCGCCCTCGGCGTGGTGGTCGAGGGCGGTCTCGATAGTGAAGGAGCGGAAGGCGATCAGCCGGGACGAGCGGTAGCGTTCGAGCTCGGGGGTGCCGGGAAGGAGAATGACCGGGCGGCGCAGGCGTTCGGCCTCCGGGCCGCGCAGGGCGAGGGCCCCGCTGCCGTCGGCGAGTGGGAAGACGCCGTTGCGCCAGGCGGCCGCCTCCCAGGCTGCGGACAACTCCGCGACCAGTTCCTGGTGTTGGTCGGCGACGTCGTGGATCTCAGTCGGGTCGGCACGCAGGTCGTACAGCGCCCACTCGCTGTCGTCGTACGGGGCGCCGGGGCGGTGCAGGGTGACCAGCTTCCAGCCGTCGCGGTAGTAGCTGCGGTTGCCGGTCATCTCGCAGTACTGCTCGGCGTGGGTGCTTTCCGCTCCGGCGGAGCGCAGGACAGGGGTGAAGCTGACGCCGTCCAGGCCCTGGACGGGCTCGCCGCGGCGTGACGACGGCCTTTCCACGCCTGCGAGTTCGAGCAGGGTCGGCAGGATGTCCGTGACGTACTGGTACTGGGCCCGGACGCCGCTGTCGCCCTCGGAGCGCGGGAGGCCGGCGGGCCAGGACAGGACGAACGGGACGCGCACGCCGCCCGCGTACGTCTGGCCCTTGTAGAGGCGGAACGGGGTGTTGGAGGCCATGCCCCAGCCGCGCGGGTAGTGGACGAGGCTCTGCGGCCCGCCGATCAGGCCGATCTCGCGCTCGACGTCCGGGTTCCAGTCGTCGGGGAGGCGGGGGTGGTGGACGAAGCGGCTGAAGTAGCTGCGGGTGCCCTCGGCGCCGCCCTCGCCGGTGCCGCCGTTGTCGGAGGTGAACAGGATGATGGTGTTGTCGAGTTCGCCGAGGGCGGCGAGGGTGTCGGTGAGGCGGCCGAGGTTCTGGTCGACGTTGTCGACCATCGCCGCGTACACCTCCATGTAGCGGGCGTACAACTTCTGCTGGACCGGGGTGAGTTCGTCCCAGGGGCCGACCTCGTACCCGGCCTCGGAGTTGCGGTCGGGCAGTTCGGTGCCGGGCGGGAAGTGGCCGGCGGCGAGCTGGCGGGCGAAGCGGGAGGTGCGCAGTTCGTCCCAGCCGCCGTCGTAGCGGCCCCGGTGGCGGGCGAGGTCCTCGGGCTTGGCCTGGAGCGGGCCGTGGACGGCGTTGTGGGCGAGGTAGAGGAAGAACGGCTTGTCGGCGTCGTGGGCGCGCAGGGACTTGACCATGGCGATGGCCTGGTCGGTGATGTCGTCGGTGTAGTAGTAGCCGTCCGGGAACTCGTCGATGTCCAGCGGGCTGTTGTCGCGGACGAGTTGGTGCGGGTGGAAGAGGCTGGTGAGGCCCTCCAGGACGCCGTAGTACTGGTCGAAGCCCTTCTGCAGCGGCCAGTTGGCGCGGTTGTCGGCGGCGCTGGAGGCGGAGTCGCGGGTGAGGTGCCACTTGCCGACGGCGTAGGTGGCGTAGCCGTTGTCGTGGAGGAGTTCGGCGAGGGTGGGGATGTCCCCGGCGACCTCCATGCCGTAGCCGGGGAAGCCGGGGTCGGCGTTGGCGACGAAGGAGTAGCCGACGCGGTGCGGATTGAGGCCGGTCAGCAGGGCCGCGCGGGCGGGCGAGCAGAGCGGCATGGTGTGGTAGTTGGCGAGCCGGACGCCGGTGGCCGCGAGCCGGTCGAGGGTGGGGGTGGGGATCTCGGCGCCGAACGGGCCGATGTCGCTGTAGCCCATGTCGTCGATGAGCACGACGACGATGTTGGGCGCGCCCTCGCGCGGGCGGACCCTGCTGGGCCAGGCGGGCGTGGACTCGGCGAAGGTGCGGCCGACGGTGCCGGGGAAGCCGGCGTACGGGTCGCGGTGGTGCGGGTCGTCGGGGGTGGCGGTGGGGCTGGTCATGCGGTGCTCCGGATGGTGGGTCGCGAGCTGGGTCGGACCGCGTCGAGGCGCGGGACGGCGGCCAGGAGTTCGGCCGTGTAGGGGTGTTCGGGGGCGGTGACGACGCGGTCAGCGGGGCCGGTCTCGACGATCCGGCCGCGGTGCATCACGGCGATCCGGTGGCTGACCCGGCGCACGACGGCGAGGTCGTGGGCGATGAAGAGGACGGCCAGGCCCAGTTCGCGCTGTAGCCGGGTGAGCAGGTCGATGACCTGGGCCTGGATCGAGACGTCGAGGGCGGAGACCGGTTCGTCGCAGATGAGCACGCTCGGTTCGGGCGCCAGCGCGCGGGCGATGCCGATGCGTTGGCGCTGGCCGCCGGAGAAGGCGCGCGGGTACCGGTCGGCCGTCGCCGGGTCGAGGCCGACCTGGCGTAGCAGTTCGGCGACCCGGGCGGTGCGCTGGGCGCGGTCGCCGATGCGGTGGTTGATCAGCGGTTCGGCGATGATCTGGCCCACGCTCATCCGGGGGTTGAGCGAGGAGTACGGGTCCTGGAAGACCATCTGGATCTCCCGGCGCGGCGTCCGGCCGAGCTCCTCGCCGCGAAAGCGGATGCTGCCCTCGGAGGGTGCGTGCACCTGGACGAGGGCCTTGGCGAGCGTGGACTTCCCGGAGCCGGATTCGCCGACCAGGCCGAGGGTTTCACCGGGGTGCAGGGCGAGGTCGACGCCGTCGAGGGCGGTGACGGTCCGACGTCGCGAGCCGTAGGTCTTGCGCAACCCGGTGACGGAGAGCAGGGGTTGGGCGCCGGGGGTGCTGTTGGTGGCGGCGGCGGACGGGGTCTCCAGTCGGGGGACGGCGGCCAGCAGGGCCTGGGTGTAGGGGTGTTGGGGCGCTTCGATGATGTCGGCGGTCTCGCCCTGCTCGACGATCCGGCCCTCGCTCATGACGAGGAGGCGGCGGCAGGTCCGGGCGATGACGCCGAGGTCGTGGCTGATGACGACGAGGGCGATGCCGTTCTCCCGGTTGATCCGGGTGAGCAGACGCAGGATCTGCTGCTGGACGGTCGGGTCGAGCGCGGTGGTGGGCTCGTCGGCGACGAGCACCTCCGCGTCGTGGGCGAGCGCGAGGGCGATCATGATGCGCTGGCGCTGCCCGCCGGAGAACCGGTGCGGATGGTCGCGCAGCCGCCCGGCCGCGTCCGGGATGCCGACGAGGTCGAGCAACTGGACGGCGCGAGAACGGCGTTCGGCGCGTGCGAGAGTGCTGTGGGCGCGCAGCGCCTCGTCCAGCTGCTTGCCGATCGTGAGGACCGGGTTGAGCGAGGACATCGGGTCCTGGAAGATCATCGCGATGCGCCGGCCCCGCAGGGCCCGGAGCCCGTCCTCGGGGAGCTCGGCGAGGTCCTGGCCGAGCAGTTCGACCGAGCCGCCGGTGATCCGGCCGCCGGACGGGAGCATGCGCAGCAGGGCGAGCGCGGTGGTGGACTTGCCGGAGCCGGACTCGCCGACGATGCCGAGGGTGTCGCCGGGGGCGAGGTCGAAGCCGGCGCCGTCGACCGCGGCTTCCTTCGCCCCCTCGAACTCCACGGTGAGGTCGCGTACGTGCAGGGCGGCGGTCATCGGCGGATCCCCCGGTTCAGGGCCTCGGCGACCAGGGTGAAGCCGAGCACCAGTGCGGTGGTGGCCGCCAGCGGGCCGGCGGCGAAGGAGGGGTCGGTGGCGAGGTAGTCGACGGACTGGCTGAGGATGCTGCCGAGGGTGGGTTCCGGCGGCCGGACGCCCAGGCCGAGGAAGCTCAGCGCGCCCTCGACGAAGACGCCGACGGAGAGCGCCACGGCGGTCTGGACGATCAGCGGGTCAACGGCGTTGGGCAGGACGTGCCGCAGCAGGACCCTGCCCCGGGTGGCGCCGCCGACCCGGGCGGCCACCGCGTACTCGCGTTCCTGCTGGACGAGGATTCCGCCGCGCAACTGTCGTCCGAAGTAGGGGACTTCGGCGATCGCGATGACGAGTGCGACGGTCCAGCGGCCGGGCCCGAGCACGGCGGTGACGGCGAGCCCGAGGATCAGGCCGGGGAAGGAGAGCAGCAGGTCGAAGACCCGCTGGACGGCGAGGTCGGCCCACCGGGAGCTTGCGGCCAGCAGGGCGCAAGCGCAGCCGAGCAGGGCCCCGGCCGGGACGGCGAGCAGGATGATCGAGAGGTCGGTGCCGATGCCACGGAGCACCCGGGCGAACAGGTCGCGCCCCAGGTCGTCGGTGCCGAAGGGGTGTTCGGGGCCGGGCCCGGCGAGGGCGAGGGGGCCCTGTGCGTTGGGGTCGGTGCCGCTGAGCAGCGGAGCGAGCAGTCCGGCGAGGGCGACGACGCCGACCAGGGCGAGGCCGGCGAGGCCGCGCCAGGTCAACAGGCCTGTCAGATACCGGTTCCGGGAGCGGGCGCCGGAGCGAGAAGGGGCAGTGGCGGTGGTCATCGGGTCACTCCCACCGGACTCGTGGGTCGAGCCAGGCGTACGCGAGGTCGGTGAGCAGTTGGACGGTGACGTAGGCGGCGACGACGAGCAGCAGGAGGTCCTGGACGACGGGGTAGTCCCGCCGCAGCACGCCCTGTTCGATCAGCTGGCCGAGACCGGGCCAGGCGAAGATCCGCTCCACCAGGACCGCCCCGGCGATGAGTTGGCCGATCTGGAGGCCGAGCACGGTGACGGCGGGCGGCAGGGCGTTGGGCAGCGCGTGCTGCCACAGGATGCGCCGGCGCGAGACGCCGAGGGCGGTCGCGGTGCGCACGTAGTCCTCGCCGAGGGCCCGGTCGATGCCGTTCTTCAGGTAGTGGGCGAGGACGGCGGCGCTGGGCAGAGCCAGGCAGAGGGCGGGCATCAGCAGGTACTGGACGGCCAGGTCGGGGGCGTCGAGCAGGGACTCGTGCCCGCCGGCCGGGAGCAGGCCGAGGGTGACGGCAAAGAGGAGGACGAGGAGGAGGCCGGTGACGAACGGCGGCACGGCGAGGACGGCCGTGGTGACAGCCTGGACGGTCGCGGCGACCGCGCGGTGCCTGGTGGTGGTGCCGAGGACGGCCAGCGGCAGGGCGAGGAGGACGACCAGCAGCAGGGCGCCGAGCGTGAGTTGGACGGTGGCGGCGAGGCCGTTGCCGATCAGGTCGGAGACCTGGCCGCCGATCGCGTAGCTGGGCCCGAGGTCCCCGGTCAGCAGGTGACCGAGCCAGTGCGCGTACTGGCTGAACAGTGGCTGGTTCAGCCCGAGTTGGGCGCGGATGGCGTCGACTGTGGCCGGGGTGGCGTCCGGGCCGGCCAGGGTGGTGGCCGGATCGCCGGGGATCAGCCGCAGGATGAGGAAGACCAGGAAGGAGGCGAGGAGGAGGACGAGCAGCCCGCTGGGGAGCCGTTTGAGGAGGAAGGTGCGCACGGTCGGACTCCGTCAGGTGGTGAGGAAGGCGTCGTCGAGGTTGAGGTAGCCGAACTTGTTGAGGTCCGCGCCGCGGACCTTGCTGCCGGCGACCTCGATCAGGCCGGCGATGGCCAGGTCGATCACGAAGGACTCGTCCAGCAGGATTTCGGTGATCTGCTGGTGGAGGGCCTTGGCCTCGGCGCTGTCGCTGTCGGGGCGGTTCCAGGCCTTCTGCACCACGTCCGTGTAGGCGGGGGAGCTGAAGTGGGAGCTGTTCTTGGCCTCGTTGAACGGGTAGGCGCTCACCGCAAGCGTGGCGGGCTGGAGTTGGGCGAAGCCGTGGCTGAGCGTCCACAGCGCGGGCATGGACTGCGAGATGAGCTGCTTCTGCATCGTCGGCGAGTCGGTGGGCTGCAGCACGGTCTGGATGCCGACCTGCTGAAGGTCGTACTGCAGGATCTGCGCGATGGCGGTGGCGCCGGGGTCGGCGGAGTGGGCGAACGGGAGGGTGATGGGGCCGACCCCGGCCTCGTTGAGCAGGGCGCGGGCCCGGTCGGGGTCGTGGTGGTAGCGGGTGGCGTCGGCCTCGCGGTAGGCGGGGGAGGACTTCGGCCAGGGGGTGGAGGAGATGGTGCCGTAGCCGCCGAGTGCCTGCTGGAGGAAGCGGTCGCGGTCGATCGCCCAGGCGATGGCCTGGCGGACGCGCTTGTCCCCGACGTGCTCGGCGGTGAGGTTCGCGCCGATGTAGTAGGCGCCGGCGCCGGTGTCGTACTGCTTGATCCGGAACAGCGGATCGTTCCTGAGGGTGGCGACGTCCTTGCCGCGGACGTTGTACGAGAGGTGGGTCTGCCCGGTGCGCAGGGAGGACAGGAGGGACTCGGCCTGCGGGACGACCCGGATCTCGACGCCGTCGAGGTGGGGGCGGCCCGGGCTCCAGTAGTCCGGGTTGCGGGCGAAGCTGATCGAGGAGCCCGGCCGGCGCTCGGTGAAGGTGAACGGGCCGGTGCCGATCAGACGGGTGCCGGCGACGGCGTCCTCGACGGTGGCCGAGTCCGGGATGATCATGAACTCGAAGAGGTCGAAGAGGTTGCTGACCGGGTGGGCCAGGACCAGGGTCAGCTCGAAGTCGCCGTTCTTGCGGAAGTCGGTGACGGCGGCGGCGGTGGCGCGCAACTGGGCGGAGCGGGCCGGGTTCTGGAGGTTCTTGACGGCGAACACGACGTCGTCGGCGGTGAACCGGCGCCCGCCGTGGAAGTGCACGCCCTCGCGCAGCTTGAGCGTGACGCTCCTGCCGTCCGGGGCGACCTGCCAGGAGGTGGCGAGCTCGGGCTGCGGGCGGAGCTGGTCGTCGTACCTGGTCAGGGTGTTGAAGACGAGGCGCTGCACGAGGGTGTTGGCGCTCTGGGCGAAGAGCAGGCCGGGGGTGAAGTCGATCCCGGTGCCGACGGTGAGGACGCCGCCCCTGCGCGGTCCGGCTGACCCGCCGGCGGCGGAGGAGGCGGCCGTGTCGGCGGCCGACCGGCAGGCCGCCAGCGCCAGCAGGCCGGCTCCGGCGAGGCCGCCGCGCAGCAGGGCGCGGCGGGTCACGCCGTGGGCGGGTGGTGTGGTGAACGCGGTCATCGGACGGGGTCCTTCGGTCGGGGCGGTTTCGGTGTCGGCCCTGTTCAGGCGAGGGTGCGGTAGGGGCGGGCGTACAGCTCGCCGAGGACGGCCGCGCCGGCCGCCACGGCGAGGGCGTCGGCCCCGCGCTGCTGGGCGATCAGCAGGTCGGCGTCCCGGTGCAGGTGCGAGCAGAGGGCGAACTCGCTGCGGACGACGTCCAGGTAGACCGGGTCGAGGAGGGCGAAGGTCTCGGTGAGGACGAGCAGGTCGGGGTTGACGACGTCGGCGAGCAGGGCGAGCGCGCGCCCGATCACCCGGGCGCGCTCGCGGACCAGCCGGTCCGCCCGCCGGTCGCCCTCCCGGACGGCGGCGATCAGCCCGGCCCGGTCCGGCCCGGCGGTGATCCCCTCCCGGGCGGCCGCCGCGAACAGCGTCGTGTCCGAGGCGGCCACCGCGAGACAGCCGCGCCGGCCGCAGTGGCATGGTTCGTCGCTGTCCGGGACCGGCAGGTGGCCGACGTCGCCGGTCGGGGACGGCGGTCCGAGGTGGACCGCACCCGCGACCGCCAGCGCCGCGTCCACCACGTGGCCGACGAACAGCTGCACCACGCTCCGGCGGGCCGCCGGATGGCCGAACAGGATTTCGGCCCGGGCGAGCGCCCGGGCGTGGTTGTCGACCTGGACGGGGAGCCCGGTGGCCTCCCGGAGCAGGTCGCGCAGGGGCACGTCCCGCCATTTCAAGGGATCGTGATGGACCGTCATTCCGCGCGCCGGGTCAACCGCGCCGCCCGTCACCGCGCCCAGCCCGACCACCGTCCGCCCGCCGCGCCGGGCGGCGATCAGCCGGGGCAGGCGCGCCAGCAGCGGCCTCAGGACGGCGAATCCGGTGTGACCACGGTGGGAGATCTCCTGCCGGTACAGCACCCGGCCGCGCAGGTCGAGCAGGGCGAAGGTGGTGTAGGGCAGGCCGATGTGCAGACCGGCCACTGCGAGGCGGTCGGTGTCGACGTCCACCGGGAGCTGCGGGCGGCCGAGGGTGCCGGTGCCCGACAGCTCCGGGTGCTCGCGCAGGAGTCCGACTCCCATGAGGTCCACCACCTGCCGGGACACCGCGGAGGCGCTGAGCCCGGTGAGCGCGGCGACCCGGCTGCGGGCGACCGGCCCGTGGTCGAGCACCGTGCGCAGGACGGCGGCGGCGTTGGCGTCCCGGCGGTCGTCCCCGGCACGGGGAAGGGCTCCGGCCGTCATGGTCGTCATGGTCGTCATGGTCATCGGTCCCGTCGGCGCGGATCAGGCGGTTTCGAGCTCCTCGGCGGGGACCAGCCCGGCCACCCGCGGCGGGTCGGCAGGCTCCAGCAGGCGGCTGGGGGTGCCGTCCACGCCCACCGGCAGGTCCCCGTCCAGGGTGATCCGGCGGACCAGGCGCGGGTCGTCCCCGTAGTCGGCGACGGCGTAGTGCTGGGTGGCGCGGTTGTCCCAGATCGCGACGTCGCCGACCTGCCAGTCCCAGCGGACGGTGTTCTCCAGCCGCTCGACGTACCGCTGGAAGATGCCGATCAGGGCCCGGCTGTCGGCGCCGGAGACGCCCCGGATGCTCTGGGCGAAGGCGCCGAGCAGGAGCGTGCGCTCGCCCGTCACCGGGTGCACCCGCACGACCGGGTGCTCGGTCTTGAACGCGGTGGAGACGAACACCTCGCGGAACAGCCTCGCCACCTCGGCGTTGTCGGCCAGCTCAGGCCGCAGGGCCAGGCTCGCGGCGTAGTCGTAGTCGTTGGTGTGGACGGCGCGCAGGCCATCGGCGAGGGCCTTCAACGGCGCGGGCAGGTCCTGGTAGGCCGCGGCCGTGTTGGCCCAGACCGTGCTGCCGCCGGCCGTCGGAAGTTCCAGGGCGCGCAGGATCGACGCCTTGGGGTAGTTCGGGACGAACGTGACGTCGGTGTGCCAGTTGTTGGCGCGCACGCCCTTCGTCGCGTCCAGCTCGAAGATGTAGCGGCCGTCCGCGCTGGGGACGGTAGGGTGCCCGACCGGGTGGCCCAGCAGACGGGCGAAGGCCTCGTGCCCGGCGTCGTCGAGGTGCTGCTGGCCACGGAAAAAGAGCACCTTGTGCTCGTAGAGGGCGGCTTCGAGGGCGGCGACGGTCCCGGCGGGCAGGTCGCCCCCGAGGCGTACGTCGTGCACGACGGCACCGATCCGGCCGGCGGCGGGGGTGAGGCGGAGTTCGGTCAGGGCAGGGGTCATGACGGTTCCCTTCGACTGCGCTTGCGTGATGATGGTGCGACGGAGCACGACGGAACCCGGCGGCACGGCGGACTTCCGGCCGAGGGGTGCGTGAAGAGGAGTTCCAGCGAGTGGTCAGTGCGCGAGCGCGCGGCGACAACACCGGCAGCGAGCGGGAACCGGGCACGGAACAGGGCGATCGGCGGTGTGCACGGCCCCTCCTTCCGGTTCGCTGCGAGTGGGCTCGGCGCTCATCGTGCTGAACGCCGCAGCCAGATGTCAATCACCAACTTGCCTACTGAGAGCGGGCGTTGCCGCGCCATGGCCGCATGTTGCGGCAGGTGTCGCAGAAATGACGGGCGTGCTTCGCCCGGGAATCAGACCTTGTCCCGGGCTCGTGCCGACGACTAACTTGCGGAGCGGAAGTAAGCCCCTCGGGCTCGTGCGCCTCCGCAGCGGGAGGACCCGCCGCTGCGGGGCTTCCTTGGTTCTGCTCGCTTGAGGAGGGGACGGGACAGCCCTCCTGGCCTGAGAGCGTGGCCTCTGGCGCGTCGGCATGAAGTCGCTAACATGAGTGCTCCTCATGTTTCTGTCTGGAGGCTGCCATGCCGGACCGTCTCGACCTGCCGGCGGGCTTCCGCTGGGGTGTTGCCACAGCCGCGTACCAGGTCGAGGGGGCGGTGGCCGAGGACGGGCGGGGCCCGTCCGTCTGGGACACCTTCTGTGCTCGCCCCGGCGCCGTGCGGGACGGGCACACCGGGGCGGTGGCCTGCGACCACTACCACCGGTACGCCGAGGACATCGCGCTGATGCGCGGCCTCGGGCTGGACGGTTACCGCTTCTCCGTCGCCTGGCCCCGCGTCCTGCCCACCGGATCCGGTGCGGTCAACCCCGCCGGTTTCGCCTTCTATGACCGCCTCGTCGACGCCCTGCTGGAGACGGGCGTCACCCCGCTGCCCACCCTCTTCCACTGGGACCTCCCGCAGGCCCTGGAGGACGAGGGCGGCTGGCTGAACCGCGACACCGCGCACCGCTTCGCCGACTACGCCGCCGTGGTCGCCGACCGGTTGGGCGACCGTGTACCCGCCTGGATCACCCTCAACGAGCCCTTCGTCCACACCGTGTTCGGTTACGCCCTGGGCATCCACGCCCCCGGCCGCACCCTGATGTTCCAGGCCCTCCCGGCCGCCCACCATCAGCTCCTCGCCCACGGGCTGGCGGCATCCCTGCTCCACGACCGCGGCCTGGAGGTGATGCTCTCCAACAACCTCACCCTGGTCGAGCCGGCCTCAGACTCCGCCGAGGACGTGGCCGCCGCCGCTGCCTACGACGCCCTCCACAACCGCCTGTTCACCGACCCCCTCCTGCTCGGCCGCTACCCCGACCTCGCCGCCCTCGGCGTCCCCGACGACATCTACGGCGCCGTGCGCGACGGCGACCTCGACCTCATCCACGCCCCCGGCCTCGACGGCCTCGGCCTCAACTTCTACAACCCCACCCGCGTCGCCGCCCCCACGCAGCCTGGCCTGCCCTTCGACCTGGTCGCCATCCCCGACGTCCCCCACACCGCCTTCGGCTGGCCCGTCGTCCCCGAAGCCCTCACCCGCCTCCTCCTCTCCCTCCGCGACACCTACGGCAAGGCCCTCCCACCCATCACCATCACCGAGAACGGCTGCTCCGTCACCGAGGCAACCACCCCCGACCAGCCCCGCATCGACTACCTCGCCACCCACCTCGATGCCCTCGCCGCCGCCACCGCCGAGGGCATCGACATCCGCGGCTACTACACCTGGTCCCTCCTCGACAACTTCGAATGGGCCGAGGGGCTGTTCCGTCAGAGGTTCGGTCTCGTTCACGTCGACTTCGAGACGCAGCGGCGCACTCCGAGGGCCTCGTACGCCTGGTATCGCGACCTGATTGCCGCCCATCGTGCCCACCACTCGCCGTAGTTGGCCGCTGGCCGCTGCGGAGCTGCCAGCGCTGCACGTTGCTGATCGCGGTCGGTACGAGCACGGCGGCGAAGCGGCCCCGGGTCAGGTTCCGGACGAAGGGCAGCTCCTGGGTCGGCTCGTGGAACGGGCGGCCCTCCGTGTCCTCGGTGCCCAGGCTGTCCTTGGCCGACTCGGGGTTGGTGGCGTGCCTGCTGCGCTTGAAGCGCACCTCGAGGACGGGTTTGAGCTTGCCGTCGACCAGCAGGAACCGGTCGCACAGCAGGGTGTTGTGCACCAGCGGGATCTTCTCGGTGCCGCTGAGCTGGTAGTCCGTGCGACCCGCGTCGCCCGAGGAGCCGCGGCCGGTCAGCTGTAGACCGCGCCGGGGTCCGTCCTGGCGATGGACTGGCGCAGCACCACCACGTACGTGCCGTCCGAGATCTACGTCAGTCGGTGCGGGACCGTTCGGCCTCCTGGCGTCGACCGGTCTCTCAGCCGTGCCCTGCCGCCATCCGGAGGCCCCGACGTCCGGACCCGGTTCCGACGACAGGCGGGTCCGAACGCCTGCGGCCGGCAGTTGCGGGACAGCCGCTAGACGGTTGATCCGCCGCCGGAGGTGTTGCTCCACCAGGCGCTGTAGGCGTTCAGGGAGTACCGCTTCTGCACGCCACCGGTCGAGGTGATCTCGATGCCGAACTGCATGGTGTCGAAGGTGGTGTTGCGCAGGAGGTTCTGCGACGCGGCCCAGCGCCAGACCGCCGAGGCGTCGACGGTACCGGTGCTGCTCTGCTGGGCGGGGATGAGCTGCAGGACGTTCCAGCCGGGATCGGCCCGCCAGACCGAGGCGTACAGGACGCCACCGATGGTCACGTTGGACGCGATCCGCGTTCCCCAGCCGCCGGCCGCCGTGCCGGACCAGCTGGTGAAGACCATGATCTCGTCCTGGTTGCCGGTCGACCAGAGGTCGCCCGTCCAGTCCCACCAGTCACCGCCGGCGACGGGAGCCGACGAGGTGTTGTACCAGAAGCCCGCCGAGTTCAACTGCGACAGCGGCGTCTGGGGCCGGACCCCGGTGTTCGGGTAGGACTTGACCCCGCCGCCGGAGTGGTTGGCATCGACGTACCACGACTTGATGCTGTTCACGGTCAGGCACTGCGGGCCGTGGTTCTGGCCCCAGACGTCGTTGTAGACCGTCCAGGTGCCCTGGGTGTACTGACCCCACTGGTCGCAGGTGGAGTACACCTGGGCCTGCGCCGGAGTCGCGAAGCTCAGGAACCCGGCGATCACGGCGGCGATCAGGGCCGGCCGACCGAACCGGGCCGACCTGCTGCTGATGGATTCAAGGGTTTGCCATCTCATGTGTCCCTCCAAGGGCGGCGATGCATCTGTCACGGCCCCCGGTCTGGTGGTGGGACCGGGCTCGCCGGATGCAGGTGCGCAGTGTCGAAGCGCTTGGCTGGACGGTAATGACGGGGCGTCTGCTCAGCAAGACTCCGTGCAGGAAGACACATTTCTTCCATGGCATCACTGTCGAAAGCGCGTCGAATGACATCGACGCCCGCCGTGGCCTGCGCGGAACAGCTCCCTGTCCTGGTGAACGTGTTGGAACGCAGGGAAACTGAGGTCCCATCAGATGAAAGTGGCCGCGCCAGGGGGCGGCCACCGGGCGGCGCGCAGTGCTGCGAGAAGGGTTGACACTGTGTGCCGGGTGCTGGAAGCTCCCATTGGCCGACGCCGGGGACCTTCACCCCGGTGGTTTTTTGCGACTGATTGTTAGCGCTAACAGACCGGAAGGCGCACCGGAAACCGGCGTGCAGTGCTCCCTGTCCGGAGCCCCACCTCCCGCAACGGTGGGGCCCGGTCCGGCCCTGGGATTGTCATGCCCACGAAGATTCACCTCCGCCATCACCCCACCCACCAGGAGGCGACCACCATGCTCCATGCGAACCCGCGCAGGACGCTTGCCTGCGTCCTCTCGGCGTTGCTCCTGTCCTTGGCGCTTCCGCTGCTCTCGCTGGCCGCGGCCCCGCCGGCTGCGGCGCTGGGCAACGGTCTGGCGCTCACGCCGCCGATGGGTTTCAACGACTGGAACGCCTACGGCTGCAACGTCTCCGAGCCGCTGATCAAGAGCACGGCGCTGGCCATGCACAACAACGGCATGCAGGGTGCCGGCTACCAGTACGTCAACATCGACGACTGCTGGATGACCCACACCCGGGGCTCCGACGGGCGCCTGGTACCCGATCCGAACAAGTTCCCGGACGGGATCAAGGGCACCGCCGACTACGTCCACTCGCTGGGGCTGAAGCTGGGCATCTACGAGGACGCCGGACTGCAGACCTGCGGCGGTTTCCCGGGCAGTCTGGGCCACGAGACCACGGACGCGCAGACCTTCGCCGACTGGGGCGTGGACTACCTGAAGTACGACAACTGCTACGCGGGACCCGGCTGTTCGCTCAACTCCTGCCCCAACGGCTCCAAGGTGCCCGCGCAGACCCGGTACATCACGATGCGCGACGCCCTGGCCGCGACCGGCCGCCCCATCCTGTTCAGCCTGTGCAGCTGGGGCGAGGACAGCGTGTGGACCTGGGGCGCCGGCGTCGGCAACAGCTGGCGCACCACCGGCGACATCAGCGCCAGCTTCAACAGCATGTTGTCGATCTTCCACAGCAACGTGAACCTGGCCGCCTACGCCGGGTCCGGTCACTGGAACGACCCGGACATGCTGGAGGTCGGCAACGGGCCGCTCACCGACACCGAGAGCCGTTCGGAGTTCAGCCTGTGGGCGGAGATGGCGGCTCCATTGATCGCCGGCACCAACATCGCCTCCGCGAGCCCGGCCACCCTGGCGACGCTCACCAATCCCCGGGTGATCGCGGTGGACCAGGACCCGCTCGGCAAGCAGGGCGTCCTGGTGTCCTCCGCCGGCGGCCTCGACGTGCTGGCCAAGCCGCTGGCGAACGGCGACGTCTCGGTGGCCCTGTTCAACGAGACCGGATCGACCGCGACCATCAGCACCTCCGCCGCCGCGATCGGGAAGACCGGCGCCGCCGGCTACAACCTCACCGACCTCTGGTCCGGCGCGACTTCGACCACCACCGGCACCATCAGCGCCTCGGTGCCGGCGCACGGCACCGCCATGTTCCGCGTCGCGGGCGGCACCAGCGGCGGAACGAACCAGACCGGCCCGGTGCACGCGGTCGGCGCGGGCAAGTGCCTGGACGTGCCGAACTCGACCACCACCCCGGGCACCCAGGTGCAGATCTGGGACTGCAACGACCAGCCGAACCAGACCTGGACCGGCACCGCCTCCGGCCAGCTGACGGTCTCCTCGGGCGGCACCCGGATGTGCCTGGACGCGTACAACGGCCAGACCGCGCCCGGCACCAAGGTCGAGATCTGGACCTGCAACGGACAGCCCAACCAGCAGTGGACCCGGAACGCCGACGGCACCGTCACCGGCGTCCAGTCCGGACTCTGCCTGGACGTCAGCGGAGCGTCGACGGCGAACGGCGCGCTGGTCCAGCTGTGGGCCTGCAACGGGCAGAGCAACCAGCAGTGGAAGCTCGGCTGACCACCGCTCGAAGCCCTGCTCGCGGCCCCGCTCGAAGCCCTGCTCGAAGCCCCGCTCGAAGGTCCGCTCGAAGGTCCATCCGGGCCCGGCCCCGGCTCGCCCACAGGGCGGTGCCGGTGTCGGGCCCGGATGCGTGAGCGGTCGGTGGCCGCCGGGGGTGTTGCGCACGAAGGGTCGGCACGAGGGGTTGGCGGGCCTCACCGTAGGCCGTATGTTGTCGCAGGCAACAAAAGGGCCCCGGTTGCTTCCCCGCTGCGTGCCCGTGCCCTTCCCCGCCCTTCGTCAGCCGCACGTCCGGCGCTGTTCGGACACGCCTCGAAAGGACCCTGCCGATGCGCAAGGGATTCCTGTTCGCCACCGCTGCCGTGTCAGCGGCCCTGCTCGCCACGGTCACCGCCTGCAGTTCCTCGGGCTCCGGTGCCGGCCCGGCGGGCGCCAAGAAGCCGAAGATCGGCGTGATCCTGCCGGACAGCAAGTCGTCCGTCCGCTGGGAGACCGCGGACCGGCCGTACCTCGCCGCGGCCTTCAAGGCTGCCGGTGTGGACTACGACATCCAGAACGCCGAGGGCGACAAACAGGCGTTCCAGACCATCGCCGACCAGATGATCACCAGCGGCGTGAACGTCCTGGTCATCGTCAACCTGGACAGCGGCACCGGCAAGGCCGTCCTCGACAAGGCCAAAGCACAGGGCGTGGCCACCATCGACTACGACCGGCTCACCCTCGGCGGCTCCGCCCAGTACTACGTCAGCTTCGACAACACCCAGGTCGGCAAGCTCCAGGGCGAGGGCCTGACCAAGTGCCTGACCGAGACGGGCGCCAAGAACCCCGTCGTCGCCGAACTCAACGGCTCCCCGACGGACAACAACGCCACCCTGTTCGCCGACGGCTACAACAGTGTGCTGGACCCGAAGTACGCCTCCGGGGAGTACACCAAGGGTCCCAACCAGTCGGTGCCCGACTGGGACGACGCCCAGGCCCAGACCATCTTCGAGCAGATGTACACCAGCCGGCCGGACGTCGCCGGCGTGCTCGCGGCCAACGACGGGCTGGCGAACGCGGCCATCGCCGTGCTGCGCAAGAACCACCGCAACGGGCAGGTGCCGATCACGGGTCAGGACGCCACCGTGCAGGGCCTGCAGAACATCCTGGCAGGCGACCAGTGCATGACCGTCTACAAGGCCGTGAAGAAGGAGGCCGACGCGGCGTCCGCCCTCGCGGTGGAGCTGGCGGGCGGCAAGAAGAGCCAGACCAAGGCCACCGTCAACGACCCGACGGGCAAGCGTGACGTGCCGGCGGTGCTGCTGGCTCCCGAAGCCGTCCACAAGGACAACATCCAGGACGTCATCGCCGACGGCTACGTCACCAAGGCGCAGCTGTGCACCGGCGACTACGAGGCGCTGTGCACGAAGGCCGGCATCAAGTAGCGCGAGCGCCGGCCGTACCAGTGGGTCCCGGCAGCCTGTGGACGGGGCCCACTCCGCCAACCCCCAGGAGCCTCACCCATGACAGACACACCGACCCTCGAACTGCGCGGGATCAACAGGAGCTTCGGCCCCGTCCAGGTCCTGCACGACGTCGCGCTCAGCGCCTACGCGGGAGAGGTCACGGCCCTCGTCGGCGACAACGGAGCGGGCAAGTCGACGCTCGTCAAGTGCATCGGCGGGATCCACCCCATCGACGCCGGGGACTACCTCTTCGAAGGCCGGCCGGTCCAGGTGCACAGTCCGCGCGACGCCGCCGCGCTCGGCGTGGAGATCGTCTACCAGGACCTCGCGCTGTGCGACAACCTCGACATCGTGCAGAACATGTTCCTGGGCCGGGAGAAGCGGCGAGGCCTCGTGCTCGACGACTCGACCATGGAGGAGATGGCCGCCGCGACCCTCAAGGGGCTGTCGGTACGCACCGTCAAGTCACTTCGCCAGAAGGTCTCCAGCCTCTCGGGCGGCCAGCGCCAGACGGTGGCCATCGCCAAGGCGGTGCTGTGGAACAGCAAGCTCGTGGTCCTCGACGAGCCCACCGCGGCGCTGGGCGTCGCCCAGACCGCGCAGGTGCTGCAACTCGTGCGGCGGCTGGCCGACAACGGGCTGGCAGTCGTCCTCATCTCGCACAACATGAACGACGTCTTCGCGGTCTCCGACCGGATAGCCGCCCTCTACCTCGGCCGGACGGCCGCTCAGGTCAAGGCCTCCGACGTGACCCATGCCCAGGTCGTCGAACTGATCACCTCGGGCCGCAGCGGCGACCTGGGCCCTCGGACCACCCCCAACGGAGCCGCCGCATGACCTCCGCCCTCGCCTCCCAGAAGCCCGAGCGGCCGAACCGCCCCACCGACTCCGCGCAAGACCGGCCCCCGACCGCCGGCCTGGGTGACATCGGCCGCCGCTACGTCGAGCAGGTGCGCGCGGGCGAGCTCGGTGCCCTCCCCGCCATCGCCGGCCTGGTCGTCCTCTGCGTGTTCTTCTCCCTCCTGCGCCCGGTCTTCCTGTCCAACCTGAACTTCGCCAACCTGCTCACCCAGAGCGCGGGCAGCATAGCCATCGCCACGGGGCTGGTCTTCGTCCTGCTCCTCGGCGAGATCGACCTGTCCGCCGGGTACGCCAGCGGCGTCTGCGCCGCGGTCCTGGCCATCCTGCTGACCAACCACGGCTGGCCCTGGTACGCCGCGGTGGCCGCCGCCGTGCTGACCGGTGCGGTCATCGGCCTGCTCATCGGCACGCTCGTCGCCAAGGTCGGCATCCCCTCCTTCGTGGTGACGCTGGCCGCGTTCCTCGGATTCCAGGGCGTCGTCCTGATCCTGCTGAAGGAAGGCACGAACGTCTCCGTCAAGGACCCCACCATCCTGGCCATCGCGAACGACAACCTCAGCCCCGTCCTCGGCTGGGTCCTGCTGGCCTGCTGCGCCGCCGGGTACGCCGCCCTGCAACTGCGCCGCAGCCGCGACCGGCGCGGCCGGGGCCTCCCCGGCACCCCGGCGGTACTCCTCGCCCTCCGGACCGGTGCCGTCGTCGTGCTCGGCAGCGTGGCCGTGTACCTGCTCAACCAGGAGCGCAGCCGCAACATCGCCATCGGCTCCCTCACCGGCGTGCCCATCGTCGTGCCCGTGATCGGGGCCCTCGTCCTGCTCGGGACGTTCACCCTGCAGCGGACCGGCTTCGGCCTGCACATCTACGCCGTGGGCGGCAGCGCCGAAGCCGCCCGCCGGGCCGGGATCAACGTCGCCTTCATCCGCACCGCCGCTTTCGTCATCTGCTCCTGCCTGGCGGCCGTCGGCGGCATCATCGCCGCCTCCCGGGGCAACTCCGTGGACCCCAACACCGGCGGCAGCAACGTTCTGCTGCTCGCCGTCGGCAGCGCCGTCATCGGCGGCACCAGCCTGTTCGGCGGTCGCGGCCGCGTCGTCGACGCCGTCCTGGGCGGCCTGGTCGTCGCGGTGATCCAGAACGGCATGGGCCTGATGGGGTACAGCTCGGGCGTCAAGTACGCTGTCACGGGCTCGGTTCTGCTGGTGGCCGCCGGTGTGGATGCCATGTCCCGCCGCCGCACAGCCCGACGATGAGCCCATTCCAACGCTGAGGGTGGCCCGCCATGAAAGCCGGTCCTTCCCAGGAAGAGGTCCGCCAGCAGAACCTGGGTGCCCTGCTGCGTCTGGTCCACTTCGACGGGCCGACCTCGCGGGCCGTCCTGGCCACCCGGCTCGGCCTCAACCGCAGCACCATCCTGGGCCTGGTCGGCGATCTGACGGCGGCGGGCCTGGTCCGCGAGGAACTGCCGCAGGAGACCGGCCGGGCCGGGCGGCCCTCGCTGGTCGTCCGGCCGGAGTCCGAGCGGGTGCACGTCCTGGCGGTGGACCTGGGCGTGGAGCGCCTGGCTGCAGCCCTCATCGGACTCGGCGGCGTGTTCCTGGACAGACGCGAGTGCCCCTGGCCCGACGGGCAGCCGCAGGACCCCGCACGCGTGGCCGCCGTCCTCGCGGGATTCGCCCACGAGATGCTGGCCGGCGCACCGGCCGGCAGCTCGTGCGTCGGCGTCGGCGTGGCGGTACGCGGCATCGTCCGCCATCCCGACGGGCTGGTCAGCCTCACTCCCAACATGGGTTGGAAGGGCGTCGACTTCGCCGGCGCGTTCGCCGACCGGCTGCGCCTGGACCTGCCGGTCCTCGTCGCGAACGAGGCCAATCTCGGTGCGCTCGCCGAGCACCGGCGCGGCATCGGCCGCGGAAGCCGGAACCTCGTCTACCTCCACGGCGAGATCGGCATCGGCGCCGGAGTGATCATCGACGGTGAGCTCCTGCGCGGCCGACGCGGATACGCCGGCGAGGCCGGCCACATGACCGTCAACCCGCACGGGGGACGGCCGTGCGGCTGCGGTGCCCGCGGCTGCCTGGAAGCCGAGGCAGGTGAGCGCGCCCTCCTGGAAGCCGCGGGCCGGGACGGCCGCGTCACCGGGGCCGACGCCGTGCGCTCGGTCGTCACCGCAGCCGACCGCGGAGACGTCACCGCGCGGGAGGCTCTGCACCGCGTCGGAGACTGGCTCGGCATCGGCATCGCGAACCTCGCCAACCTCCTCGACCCGGACCTGGTCATCCTCGGCGGCACCCTCCGGGACGTCTTCCTCGGATCCGCCGCCCAGGTGCGCAGCCGGATCAACACCAATGCCCTCGCCGCAGTGCGGGAGAACCTGCGGCTGCGGATCAGCGAACTCGGTGCCGACACCGTCCTGATCGGCGCCGCCGAACTGGCGTTCTCCGCGGTGCTCACCCGGCCGCTGGAGACGCTCACCCGCACCTCGGAGCAACCGACGCTCCCCGAGCCGGAGTAGACCGGCGGGCCACCTCGGCGTGGTGGGCAACCGCCCACCGCCCGAGACGCAACGCCGCACGCCGAAGGCCTCCCACGCCTGGTGTCCCGACCCGATCGCCGCCCACCGGTCGCCGTCACGCACGGTAGCCGGCTCCGGGCCGACAGTGGGAGGTGGGAGGCGGATTGCCCGTTGCCAGAGCCCGCTCGTGCTCCGGGCGGGACCATGGGTGTATGGCGAAGGACAAGGGCTCCTCTCCCCGGCCTCCGGACCGCTCGGGCGTCCGCCGGAGGCGGCGGCCACGCCCTGTCCCGCCGGAGCCGTCGGTGCGGCGGCTGCGGTCGGTGATGGGCATCCGCAGCGTCGCGGGTCAGATTTTCGTCCTCCAGGTGTCGATCGTGCTGTTGCTCGTGGTGGCGGCGGTCGTCGCGCTGCTGGTCGAGTCCCGCAGCGACCGGTTCGCCGCAGCGCGTGACCGCTCGCTGGCGGCGGCCGAGGCGTTCGCCCACAGCCCCGGCCTGGTGGCGGCGATCCAGGGCCCTGATCCCAGCGCGGTGCTCCAGCCGTTGACCGAGGAGGCCCGCAAGGCCGCCCAGGTCGACTTCATCGTGGTGACCGACCGGAACGGCATCCGCTTCACCCACCCCCAGCCGGAGCAGATCGGCAAGAAGTTCGTCGGCACCATCGGGCCGTCGCTGCAGGGCGGGATCACCGTCGAGCAGGTGCACGGCCCGCTCGGCCAGGAGTTCCAGGTGGTGGTCCCGGTGGAGGACGCCCGGGGCGCGGTCGTGGGCATCGTGTCGTCCGGGATGAAGGTCGCCAACGTGAGCAGCGCGATCGACCGCCAGCTGCCGGTCGTCCTGGCCGCCGGTGCCGTCGCGCTCGGCCTGGCCACGACCGGAACCGCGCTGGTGGGCAGGCGTCTCCTGCGGCAGACCCGCGGCTTGGGGCCGGAGGAGATGACCCGGATGTACGAGCACCACGACGCGGTCCTGCACGCGGTGCGCGAGGGCGTGGCCATCGTCAGCGGCGACGGCCGGGTCCTGCTCGCCAACGACGAAGCGCGGCGGCTGCTCGACCTGCCCGCCGACGCGGAGGGGCGCGCCGTCGCCGACCTCGGCCTCGCCCCCCGTACGACCGGACTGCTGACCTCGGGCCGTCCCGTGACCGACGAGGTGATCCCCGTCGGCGACCGACTGCTGGCGGTCAACAACCGCCCGACCGACACCGGGGGAGGCCCGCCCGGGAGCGTCACCACCCTGCGCGACTCCACCGAGCTGCTCGCCCTGACGGGTAAGGCCGAGGTCGCCCGCAGTCGGCTCAGGCTCCTGTACGACGCGAGCGTGGCCATCGGAACCACCCTGGACGTCCGGCGCACCGCGGAGGAACTCGCCCGGACGGCCACCCGGGAATTCTGCGACTACGCGACCGTCGACCTCGTCGAGGAGGTGCTGCGCGGCGAGGAGCCGCAGACCCTGACGGTCGGGGCCCCGGTGGTACTGCGACGGGTGGCCGTCACGGGCCTGCGGGACGATTCGCCGCTGTACCCCCAGGGAGAGCTGGTCACGTGGGCGGGGAGCACCCCGCAGGCGGCGGGCGTCGTCAGCGGGCGCTCCGTGCTGGTCCCCGAGCTGGCGACCGACGCCGGGTGGCGCAGGCAGGACGCCGAGCGCACGCAGGCGGTGCTGGAGTTCGGCCTGGCGTCGATGATCGCCGTGCCCCTGACGGCGCGGGGTGTGCTGACGGGCGTGGCCTGCTTCTGGCGCAGCCGGGACAGGGGACCGTTCGACGAGGACGACCTGTCCGTGGCCGAGGAGCTGGCCGCCCGGGCCGCCGTGTCCGTCGACAACGCCCGCCGCTTCACCCGCGAGCACACGATGGCGGTCACCCTGCAGCACAGCCTGCTGCCGCGCGCGTTGCCCGAGCAGAGCGCGCTCGACCTCGACTACCGCTATCTGCCCGCCCAGGCAGGCGTCGGCGGCGACTGGTTCGACGTCATCCCGCTGTCGGGGACCCGGGTCGCCCTCGTCGTGGGCGACGTGGTCGGCCACGGACTGCACGCGGCCGCGACCATGGGCCGCCTGCGCACCGCCGTCCAGAACTTCTCCACCCTGGACCTGCCGCCGGACGAGCTCCTCGGACACCTGGACGAACTGGTCGCCCACATCGACCAGGAGACGGCCGCGGTTGAGGGACAGCTCTCGATCACCGGCGCCACCTGCCTCTACGCCGTCTACGACCCCACCACAGCGACCTGTGTCCTGGCCCGGGCCGGTCATCCCCCGCCCGCCCTCGTCCACCCGGACGGCACCGTGGAGGTCCTCGGGCTCCCCGCCGGCCCGCCGCTCGGCCTGGGCGGAATGCCCTTCGGAGCCACGGAGGTGCGCCTGCCGCCGGGCAGCAGCCTGGTGCTCTACACCGACGGCCTCATCGAGGACCGCACCCGCGACATCGGCGTCGGCCTGGACGTCCTCGGCACCACCCTGGCCCACCCCGGCCGGTCGCCGCAGGAGATCTGCGACGCCGTGCTGTCGGCCCTGCTGCCCGCCCGGCAGACCGACGACATCGTCCTCCTCGTCGCCCGAACCCGCGTGCTGGAGCCCGACCGGATCGCCGAGTGGGAGGTGAGCGCCACTCCTGCGGCCGTGGCCCGGGCCCGCGCCGACGCGGCCCGACAGCTCGCCGAGTGGGGCCTGGACGAGGCCGGCTTCGTCACCGAACTTGTGCTCAGCGAGCTGGTGACCAATGCCATCCGCTACGCGAGCGGACCGATCAAGGTGCGCCTGATCCACGACCGCACGCTGATCTGCGAGGTCTCCGACACCGGCAGCACCGCCCCCCACCTGCGCTACGCGGCCGCCGAGGACGAGGGAGGCCGTGGCCTGTTCCTCGTCGCCCGGCTCGCCGAACGCTGGGGTGTCCGCTACACGCCCGAAGGCAAGATCATCTGGGCCGAACAGTACCTGTAGCCGACCGCCCCGGTCGCGACGGCGGCCACCCGCCGCCGGTCACGCCGGCGTCTCGCAGAGGTTCTCCACCTCGCGCTGCCGGAGCACCTGCGGCCGGCCGTCCGGGTGGATCAGCAGCGTCACACCGCCGCTGAACAGGAAGCCGCCGGGGGCGTGGTGGGGTTGCCGGGGCGGATCGCGGCGCTGATGTGCGAGGAGGCGGGGACCTTCCACACCGCCTCCCCGGGAGCCGGGCTTCCGGGGAGGCGGCGGGGCGGGAAGTCAGCTCAGGGTGCTGATCGCGGACGCGTCGTAGGGACGGAGGTCGGCGAAGCGGCCGCCGAGCACCTTGGCGGCCCACTCCGGGTCCTGGAGGAGGGCGCGGCCGACGGCGACGAGGTCGAACTCGTCGCGCTCCAGGCGGTCGAGGAGGTTGTCGAGGCCCTGGAGAGCGGAGCCCTGGCCGGCGAAGGCGCCCAGGAAGTCGCCGTCGAGGCCGACGGAGCCGACGGTGATGGTGGGACGGCCGGTGAGCTTCCTGGTCCAGCCGGCCAGGTTGAGGTCGGAGCCGTCGAACTCGGGCGTCCAGTAGCGGCGGGTCGAGGCGTGGAAGGCGTCGACGCCGGCCTCGGCGAGCGGGGTGAGGATCGCCTCCAGCTCCTGGGGGGTCTCGGCGAGGCGGGCGTCGTAGTTCCCCAACTTCCACTGCGAGTAGCGGAAGATCACCGGGAACGCGGGAGAGACGGCCTCGCGCACCGCGGCGACGAGCTCGGCCGTGAACCTCGTCCGGGCGACCGGGTCGCCGCCGTAGGCGTCGGTGCGCCGGTTGGTGCCGGCCCACAGGAACTGGTCGAGCAGGTAGCCGTGGGCGCCGTGCAGTTCGACGCCGTCGAAGCCGATCCGCTCGGCGGCCGCGGCGGCTTCGGCGAACGCCTGGACGACGGCGTCCAGGTCGGTCCGGGTCATCGCCCGCCCCGCCCCCTCGGTGCCGTCCAGCCGGATGCCGGACGGGCCGACGGCGGGGGCGCCGGCGAAGGGAGGGTCGTTCTGGTCGCGCACCATGCCGATGTGCCAGAGCTGCGGCACGATGGTGCCGCCCGCCGCGTGGACGTCCTCGGCGACGCGGGCCCACCCGGCCAGCTGCTCCTCGCCGTGGAAGCGAGGGACGTCGTCGCTCTGACCGGCGGACTCGTGGCCGACGTACGTTCCCTCGGTGACGATCAGGCCGACGCCCGCGGCGGCGCGCCGCGCGTAGTACGAGCGCACGTCCTCGCCGGGCACGCCGCCAGGGGAGAACTTGCGCGTCATCGGCGCCATCACGATGCGGTTGGGCACGGTCAGCCCGTTGATCGTGACGGGCCGGGACAGGATCTCGGTCGCGCGGGAGGCGGAGGGCTCAGTGACGGTCATGGGGATTCCTCGCGGATGGCAGTGGATGGTGCCGGGACGGAAACGGTTGACCGTGCCAACCATCCCGACGCTCCCCGCATTTCGCCCGCCGCACCGGACCCGCTGTGATCCGCGCCACTCCTCGCCGCCCCCCCGGACGGTCAGGTGGGCGGCTGGGGGTGGGCGATGAGGAGTTCGGCGAGGGTGCGGACGCCGAAGCCGGTGGCGCCGGCGGGCCATTCGGCGTGGTCGGTGTCGGAGAGGGCGGTGCCCTGGATGTCGAGGTGGGCCCAGGGGATGTGGGGCGGGACGAACTCGCGCAGGAAGTGGCCGGCCAGCAGGGCGGTGCCGTGCCGGGTGCCGAGGGTGTAGTTGACCAGGTCGGCGATCCGGGAGCGGAGCTGGGGCCGGTAGGCGTCGGGCAGCGGGAGCGGCCAGAGCGGTTCGCCGGCTCGGGCGCCGGCTGCCCGCAGACGGTCGATCAGGGCGTCGTCGGTGCCCATCAGTGCGGCGATCCGGCGGCCCAGGGCGATCGCGGCGGCGTCGGTGAGGGTGGCGATGTCGATGATCGCCTGCGGCTTGGTCTCGGCGGCCAGGACGAGCGCGTCGGCCATGATCAGGCGGCCTTCGGCGTCCGCGTGGCAGATCTCGACGGTGGTGCCGTCGCGCATCACCAGGACGTCCCCGACCCGGATCGGATCGGCGTTGGGCATGTTCTCGGTGAGCGGCAGCCAGGCGTCCACGGCGACGGGGCAGTTCAGCGCGCCCAGGACGGACATCGCGCCGAGGACGGCGGCCGCTCCGGCCATGTCGGCCTTCATTCCGGCGAGGTGCGCGTTGGGCTTCAGCGACAGGCCGCCGGCGTCGAAGGTCACGCCCTTGCCGACCAGGGCGATCCGTTCGGTCCAGCGGCTGGGCCGGTAGCCGAGCTTGACCAGCCGGGGCGGCACCAGGGAGCCCCGGCTGACCCCGAGCAGGCCGCCCAGCCGCTCGGCGGCGATCCGCGGGCCGTCCCAGACCTCGCAGTCCAGCCCGGTCTCCGCGGCGATCTCGGCGGCGCGTTCGGCGAAGGCGGGCGGGGTGAGGGCCTCGCCGGGTTCGTTGACCAGGTCACGTGCCAGGAGGACGGCTTCGGCCAGCCGACGGCCCTCGAACAGGCCGCGGACGGCATCCGGGGTCTCCGGGGCGAGCACCTCGACGAGCTGGTCGGTCGGCGCGCCGGCGCCGCTCCGGTACCGGGTGAACCGGTAGCCGCCGAGCAGGTAGCCCTCGACCAGCGGCCGCAGGTCCGGGCCCGGCGGGTGGACGGCCAGGTGCCGGTAGGCGGAGACCGCCCGGGCCAGCCCGGCCGCCGCGGCCCGGATCGCGTCCCGGTCCAGCCGGTCCCGAGGCCCGACGCCGAGCAGGACGGTCACCGGAGTGCCGGGCAGCTGCAGGACCTGGCCCACCTCGCCGTCGAACCCGGTGCCGGCCAGGAACGCGGCGGGCAGGTCGGCGGGCGGCTCGCCGGCCCACACCGGCCGTACGACGGCCTCGGCGCCGGCCCCAGCCCCGGCACCGGCCTCCGCTCCGGGGTCCGTCTCCGGGCGCAGCACCCAGGTGACGCTCACGCCCGCTCCCGCCGGGCGGCGCGCCGGACCGCGCCCCAGGCCTCCAGGTCGGCGAGGTAGGTGCGGGCCAGCTCGTCCATGCCGTTGGCCGCGCCGACCGCCGCCCAGCCGCGGGCCGCGGAGACGGCGTACGGGTCCAGCCGGAGGGCCTGGAGGTAGCAGTCCTCGGCGAGGACCGG
This sequence comes from Kitasatospora sp. NPDC101157, assembly GCF_044768255.1. Taxonomy (NCBI): domain Bacteria; kingdom Bacillati; phylum Actinomycetota; class Actinomycetes; order Kitasatosporales; family Streptomycetaceae; genus Kitasatospora; species Kitasatospora sp. NPDC101157. The sequence goes on from NZ_JBIWPL010000016.1 coordinate 210,209, forward strand.
CTGGCCGGCCCGCCGGAAGCACTCGGCCGCCGACGCGTAGCCGAAGGCGGTGGAGACCGGGCCGAGCCGGGCGGTGCGCAGGTAGCTGTCGGCCGCCTCCCGGGGGAGGTCGCGCCGCAGCAGGCCCTCCGCGACCTCGATGTGGGTCTTGGGCTCGTACGGGTCCAGGGCCAGCGCCTCCGCGACCAGCCGGTCGCCCCGCTCGTCCTCGCCGAAGGCGTAGCACTCCTTGGAGCGGCTCTCCACACAGGCCCGCAGGTTCTCCCGCTTGAGGAACTCCTGGTACGGCCCCTCGGCGGGCACCGCCCGGGCGAGCTCCTCGGCGCGGTCCATGTCGCGGGCCAGCAGGTCGCGGTCCCTGGCCATGAACGGCACGAAGCTGACGCTGCGGTAGAACCGGCTCTCCGCCATCATCTTCTCGAACTCGGAGCGGTCCGGGTCCGCCAGCAGCTCCTCCATCGCCCGGGCGCCGATCCCGCGCCAGCGCGCCGCCTCCTCCAGCGAGCGGGTCTCGCGGGCGTGGAACACCACGGCCACCACGGCGATGACGAACCGGAGGTGGGTCGGGCAGGCCGGGTGTTCCGCGACGGCGAAGGAGGTCTCCGGGGTGGCCACCGCCCTGGTGCCGATGGAGCCGACGTAGCGCACCAGGTCGCGCCAGTGGTGCAGCCGCAGTTCGGCCGGGGTACGAAGCCGGTCGACCGGCACGGCGGGGATCAACTCCAGGACCAGCTTGGTGAATCCGAGCCGGTACAGCACCATGGCGATCTGCTGCTGCCGCTCGGGCTCGCAGGCCTCGAAGTCGTCCAGCCATTCGCACAGCCGGTTCCAGCGCGGCGTGCGCAGGTGCTCGGGCAGCTCGGCGGGGTGGTCGACCGCGAACTCGGTCAGCCCGGACTCGCGGATCAGGTTGCCCCGGAAGGCCGGCGGCATGAGGCGCTGCCAGTTGACCTCGGCCCGGTCGCTCCCGCGCTCGGCGAACTCGTAGGCCAGGCTGGGAAGTCGGGCGTACAGGCCGGGGGACTCGGACTCGCCCAGGTTGAAGTACGAGGCGTACATCCGGTAGTGCCAGTTGTTGGCGTACGGCCGTTCCCGGTCCCGGGTGGCGGCGCGTTCGGTCAGTTCGGCCAAGGGGAGGTCGCCGTCCCGCCGACAGGCGTCCAGCAGCGCGTCCCTGGTGGCGCCGGCGCGCGGTGCGGCGCGGAAGGCCCGTTCGTTGAGCACCCGGGCGAACTCGGTGTGCCCGAGCTCGCGGGCGCAGTCGGCGGCCCGCAGCAGGGCGAAGCCGGTGCCGAAGGGGCCGAGCCGGGCGGCGTGCAGGTAGCCGGCCAGCGCCTGCTCGTGCTCGCCCGCGCGCTCGTGGGCCTGTGCCGCCTGCATCCGGATCTTCACGTCCGAGGGGTCGAGGGCCAGGCCCTCCTCGACGGCGGCGCGCTCGGCCTCGCTGTCGCCCATCCGCACCGCGATCTCCAGGTGCCGGTCGAGCAGCCGCCGACGGGTCTCCAGCAGGACCAGCTCGTCGTCCTGGTCGGGGGCGGTCAGCTCGGCGACGCTCGCCCGGACGTCGGCCAGCAGTGCCCGGGCGCCGGTGAAGTCCCGCTGCCGCTCGGCGTACATCACCTCGCGCAGCGCCAGCCGGGCGGTCACCACGGTGTGGGTGAAGCCGGTGAGCTCGCCGGCGATGTCCTTGAGCAACTCCCGGGCGCGGCCGAGGAAGACGGGCGCGGCGGAGTCGTCCCCGGCGTGGCGGGCGAGCAGGTAGCCCCAGCCGGCCACCGCCTGGACGTGGGCGATCGTGGGCGCGGGGTGGTCGGCCAGCACCCGGTAGGCGGCCGTGGCCCGCTCGGAGAGGCCCTCGGAGCCGAACAGGGCGGCCGCGCGGGCGGCCTGCACGGCGGCGGTCACCTGGTCCTGGCAGGCCGCCGGGTCGAGGTCCGCCGGGACGACGTCGAGCACCGCGTCGGGGAGGCAGACCGCGAGCAGCCAGTGCGCGAGGCCGGACCGGTCCAGCTGGTCCAGCTCGGCGTGCCGCCGGTACGCCTCGGTCATCCGCCGCCAGGCGGGGGAGGCCAGCTCGTCGGGCAGGTCGGTCGGGACCGCCGCCCGGTAGGCGGTCAGCCGGGACTCCTGCACCAGCAGCCGGCGGTAGCTCGCGGGCATCGACATGCCGAACCGCAGCGCGCCCGGAGAAGGGTTCTCGAAACGCCGGGCGGCGAGGACCGCGGACCGTGCCTGAATGACCGTGGCCGGTGATTCGGCGCCGTCGAAGTACGGGCGGTGCACCTCGTAGGTGAGCCAACTCGGCGCGTTGACCCCGACGATTCCGTGACTGAATTCCCACCGGTTCACGCGGTAATTCCTCTACATTTCGTGGGCCGGGCGCCGGGCGATCGGCAAGATGCCCCGCGATGGAATCCGGGGCGTGCCCGGATTCCATCGCGGGGTGGTGGAGCGCCGGGATCAGACGCCGGCGTCGTCGATCAGACAGGTCCAGCAGTCCGCCGCACCAGTGCTGATCTCGACCTCGTCCTCCAGGGACTCCCAGGTCTCGTAAGCCATTTTGCAACCCCTCTCTTTTCACGGGCCGGTCCGGATATCCGGGCCGGCGAAGCGGTTGAGCGTTATTCTTCGCGAACCGGAACAGCGCCGTCAAGGCTTGTGCACGGCAAGCTCCGAGAGAATCTCCGCCACTTCTTCATCGGTTGTCCAGAAATGCGGTGAGACGCGGACCCAGCCGTCCGGAACGGAAACGTGTATTCCGGCCGACGCCAATCGCCGGACGATCTCCGCCCCCTCCGTCCGGCCACCGGCGAAACTCACCACGCCCGAGTGCCCGGTGCCGTCCGGGGGGATCGCCGACCGGTACCCGAGCCCGGCGATCCCGGTGCGCAACCGGTCGGCCAGGGTGCGCACCCGCTCGGCGACCGCCGGGATGCCGGTCTGCTCCAGCTCGGCCAGGGCGGCGGCGAGCCCGGCCATGCCGACCAGGTCGTACATCCCGCCCTCGACCCGGGCGGCAGAGGCCCGCTCGGGCAGGTCGTAGCGCAGGTGTCCGGGCCCCTTGGACACCTCTGCGGCGCCCTGGTAGCCGAACCAGCCGGTGGGTGTGGTGCGCAGCAGTTCCAGGCGGTCGGCGCGGCAGTAGAACACCCCGGTGCCCGGCGGCCCGCACAGCCACTTGTGCGCGCCGGCGGCCAGGAAGTCCACCGGGGTGTCGGCCACCGACAGTGGCAGCGCGCCGAAGCTCTGCACGGCGTCCACGCAGACCAGCGCCCCGACCCCGGCGGCCAGTTCGCAGATCCGGTCGAGGTCGCAGCGGAAGCCGGTGGCGAAGTTGACGTGGCTGACCGCCACCAGGCGGGTGGCCGGTCCGACGGCCGCCGCCACGTCCTCGATCCGGTAGCCGCCGTCGCGCATCGGCACCCAGACCGGCTCGACCCCGAGTCGGCGCAGTCGCAGCCACGGCCGCACGTTGGCCGGGAAGTCCCGGTCGAACAGCACGACCTGGTCACCCGGGCGCCACTCCAGACCGTCGGCCACCAGGTGGATGGCGGCCGAGGTGTTGGGGACGAAGGCGACCTCCTCGGGCGTACAGCCGAGCAGCCGGGCGACGGACTGCCGGGCGGCGTTCCGGGCGCCGAAGAGGGGGCCGACCCTGGCGCTGCCGTACGGAAGCACCTCGTCCACGGCGGTGCGCATCGCGGCGACGGCGGCGGGCCGGAGCCGTCCCAGCCCGGCGTAGTCGAGGTAGACGTCACCGGCGGCGCCACCGGGTCGGCGGGCCCCGGTCACGAGGCCGGCCGGAGGGTGCGGACGGCACGGGCCGCGCCGACCGCCATCCAGCCGGCCACCAGCAGGGGCACGCCGTGCAGCAGCAGCACCCACTGGGCCACCCAGGCCGGCTGCAGCACCAGGCTGGTGACCAGCAGGCCGGACATGAAGCCCGCGTTGACCGTGATCTGGGACAGCCCGAAGGCCCTTCCCCGCCGCCCGTCGGGCAGTTGCTGGAGGGACTGCTTGTAGGTGATCTCGCTCAGGGCGTCGCCCAGACCGGCCCCGGCGGCCGCCAGCAGCCTCGGCCACCAGCCGTCGAGCCAGAACACGCCGATGAAGCCCAGCGACATCACCATGGTGGCGACGCAGTACACCGGAGCCGGTGCGCGTTCGACGAGGCGCTTGGCCAGCGGACGCAGCACGAAGCTCGCCAGCAGCAGGCCGGCCGCCCAACTGCCCCACACCGCACCGGAGACCACGGCGGGCTCGGTCGGGCGCAGCTCGGTGCCCAGCAGTGGCAGTCCGACGTGCTGGGAGGCACTGCCGAACGCGTCCAGCCCGCGCAGCACGACCAGGCCGGCGAGTCCGGCGGCCACCAGCAGCGGCCAGGCACCGGAACGGTCCCTGGCCGCGGCCGCCGCGCCGTCCGGCTCCCGCATCCGCAGGCGCAGCGCGAGCAGCACCGCCGCGGAGAGCGCGTAGCTGGACGCGTCCAGCCCGAACACCCAGCGGTACCCGGCCAGGGGGACCAGGACGGCGGCGAGGCCCATGCCGACCATGAAGGCCACTCCCTTGAGGCCGGCCAGCGCGCTGTTCACCGAGGGGGTGCGCGGCCCGGCCAGTACGGGCGTGGCGGCGGACAGCGTGGCCTCGAACACCGAGCGCCCGGTGCCGATCACCGCCACCGCCGGGTACAGCCACCAGTTCTGCGCGCCCGTCGGCAGGAGTGCCAGCAGGGCCAGCATCAGCGCCCGGGCGAGGTCGGCGCCGATCATCACCCGGCGGCGGTCCCAACGGTCCCCGTAGCGGTGCCCCAGCCGGCCGCCCCCGATCGCACCGGCGTACAGCGCCACGCTGACCAGTCCGGTTTCCAGGGTCGACCGGCTGTGTTCCCAGACGAAGACGGACAGGCAGATGAAGTCGAGCGCGTAGCCGACGTCCGATATCGTCTTGGCGGTCAGAAGGACCGCCAGTTGACGGCGACTCGCCGAGGCCGCCTGCCGTGCCACTTCGGTGCCGGCCATCACGGCGCCCATGAACCTCTCAACTCCCCGGTTGTGTGAGGGCTGTCATGATTCCCTCACCAACCCTCCACGGGCAAGAGGTAGTTCATGAGAACGCTCGGATCAGGTCGTGAGCCGCCCGCGGGGTCGGCGGAGTCAGGCCGTCAGTGGGGCGGCGTCGGCAGCGTCGAGCGCGGGTTCTGCGGGTCCGGGGGCGGGGCCTGGGGTGCAGGTGCGGATGCCGTGGACGATGCGGGCGGCCCAGTCGGCGGGGCGTTCGTGGCCGAGGAGGCGGGAGAGCCGGTCCATCCGGGCGCGCCGTTCGGCGGGGCCCAGGTCGAGGGCGCGGGCGAGGACGGTGCTGAGGTCCTCGCGGGAGCGGGGATCGGTGAGCAGGGCGGCCGCGCCGAGTTCGGTGGCGGCGCCGGCGTGGCGGGAGAGCACCAGGACACCCGGGCCCCGGCCGGTACGGGGGTGGGGCCGGGCGGCCTGGGCGGCGGTGAACTCCTTGGCGGTGAGGTTCATCCCGTCCTGGAGGGAGGTCACCCAGAGGACGTCGGCGGCCAGGTACTCGTCGACCACCTCGGCGGCGGACAGGCTGTGGGGGAGGTAGTCGATCGGCTGCCAATGACCCTGCTGCCACGTGGCGTTGACGGCGGCGACGCGCTGTTCGAGGTGGTGGCGGGTGGTGTCGTAGGCGGTGATGCCGGGTTCCGGTGGCGGGCAGACCAGCCGGAAGGTGAGCCGGCCGCGCAGCTCGGGGCGCAGGGCGAGCAGGTGGTCGATGGCGTCGACCTTCTGGATCGGGGCCTTGGCGTAGTCGAGGCGTTCCACCGACAGCACCAGCCGCCGGCCGGTGGCCGGGCGGTGGTGGTGGGGCGTGCGGCGGCGGGACGCACGGCGGGCGAGCTCCTCGACGGCCGGCCGGTCGATCCCGAGCGGGTGGACGGCGGTGTGCGGCGGGTCGGGCCAGTCGGCCAGGGTCCGGCGGAAGTGCCCGGCGAAGTCCTCGGTGTGGAAGCCCGCCCAGTCGAGACAGCCCAGTGAGCGGCGCAGTTCGTCGGCCACGGGGAGGGTGGCGAAGACCTCGGGGGCAGGGAAGGGGGTGTGGTGGAAGAGCCCCGTCCTGAGGTCGGGGCGGAGGCGGCGGAGCAGGCCGGGGACCAGCCACAGGTTGTAGTCGTGGAGCCAGACGGTGGCGCCGGGCGCGGCCTGACCGCTGATGTGCTCGGCGAAGCGGGCGTTGACCGTGCGGTAGTCGGCCCAGGCCCGTTCGTCGTGGACGGACCGCTCCGGTTCGGACATCAGCACCGGCCAGAGCGTCTCCTTGCACGCGCGGTGGAAGTAGCCGTCCCAGGTGGCGGTGTCCAGCGGTACGGGGGACAGCGGCAGGGTGGTGGGCCGCGGGTGCGCGGCGAGCCGGTCGCGGCCGGTCAGTGCGGTGACCCAGACGCCCGACAGGCCGTCGGCGAAGGCACTGCTCAGGGTGGGCAGGATGCCGTTGGGGCTGCGGGGCGGCTGCCAGCGCTCGCCGTTCCAGTGGAGCGGGGGGCGGTGGTAGGCGACCACGAGGGAGTGCGGGCCCGCGGCGCGCTCGGGGCCGGGGCGCCGGCTGCCGGGGTCGCGGTTCCGGGTGCCGGGGTCGGGTTCGGAGGGGAGCCAGCCGAGTTCGCGGAGCGCCGCGTGGATGCCGCCCGCCCCGGCCCGGTCGGCGCGGTGGACCCGGGGGTCCTCGGCGAGGGCGGCGAGCAGGGCGGGTTCCGCTCCGGCGACGGCCACCGCGTGGGTGCCCAGCCGGAACAGCGAGAGGTCGTTGAGGGAGTCCCCGGCGACCAGGATGTGCTCGGGCTGCCAGCCCAGCTTCGCGGCCAGGGCCCGCAGGGCGTTGCCCTTGGAGGCGCTCTGCGGCAGGACGTCGAAGTAGCGGTCCGCCGAGTACACCCAGGTGCAGCCGAGGGCTTCGACGGCGGCGACGAGCTCGTCGGTCAGCCCGTCCGGGGCGAGGTGGTAGGAGCAACGGCCGTTCTGGACGACGCCGTGCTGGTAGGCGAGCGCTGGGAAGCGGCGCAGTGCGGCGCGGACCCGGTCGTGGCCCGGCCAGCCGGCCCGCAGCTGTTCCTGGACCGGGTCGACGGGGGTGAGGTCGGTGCCGTCGACGACGGTCGCGCCGACGTCGGCGATGATCCACCGGGGCCGTGGGACGAGCGGATCGCGGAGGACCTCGCGGATCGACGACGGCCCCCGACCGGTGGCGAAGACCGTCGTCACCTCGGGGTGACGGGCCAGGGCGTCCCGTAATCGGATCCGGTCGTCCTGGGTGCCGCCGAGCAGTGTGCCGTCCAGATCGGTGACCAGAATCCTCGACATCCGAGGGACGCTAACACGATCACGCCCGGTGGTGAAGTGTTCACCCCACGTTGGTAGTTGTCCGGGACGGCCGGTCGGGGTGGCGGTCGAGGCGGGGAGCGAGGTGGCGGTCGAGCCGGCGGGTGAGGTCGGCGGCGTGCAGGGCGGCGCTGGAGCCCGGGCCGGTGGTCGCCGCGGCTCCGCAGAGCGTCGCCGCGGTGAGACAGTCGGGCAGGTTCCAGCCTTCGAGCAGCCCGTGCACCAGACCGGCGTTGAAGCAGTCGCCCGCCGCTGTCGGGTCGATGCCGGCGGCCTCGGGGACCGGTGGTGCGTCGAACCGCTCGCCGTCCCGGACCGCGAGCGCGCCCTGGGCGCCGCGGGTGACCACGACGGTGGGCACCAGGGCGGCGATCGCGGCGATCGCGCCGTCCAGGTCGCCGGCACCGGTCAGGCGGAGGGCCTCCGCGTCGTTGGGGGTGAAGACGTCGACCAGGGCGAGGGCCTCGCGCACGGCCGGGTCGTCGAGCGTCGCCGGAGTGTCGTGGCAGTCCATGACCACCAGCGTGCCGAGCCGATGCGCCGCCCGTAGACCCGCCACTGTGGCCTTGTCCCAACGGAGTTGGGGCAGCAGCAGCACGCGCGGGTGCAGCCGGTCGAGCAGGGGCCCGAGCGGCTGGCCGTCCACCGGGTCCTGGAAGCTGACCATCGCCCGGTCGTCGGCGGAGGCGAGGGCGACGGTCAGGCTCCGGACCGGGAAGGGGTGGTGGCGGTAGGCGCCCTCGGCCAGCCCCTCCTGCCTGGCGCAGGCCAGCACGTGGGCGCTGAACGGGTCGGTGCCGAAGTCCGTGCTCCACAGGACCTGTCGCCCCAGCCGGTGCAGTGCCATCGCGAGGGTGTACGCGCCGCCGGGCACCAGGCCGAAGCCGTCGGCGAAGACCTCGGTCCCGGGCCGCACCGGCCGGGCCAGACCGTGGAACACCAGATCAGCGAAGTACGCCCCGGAGACGAGGACTTCGCACGATCGCACCGCTGGGTTGGTCTCCATCCAGTGAGGATACGGCCCGTGGGCGGCGGCGGAAGACCGTGCGCGGGCCCGCCTCCTGGGAGACCGTTCCGCCGGGACGCCGGGACGCCGGGACGCCGGGACGCCGGGACGCCGGGACGCCGGGACGCCGGGACGCCGGGACGCCGGGACGCTCGGAGGGACCCGACTCTCCCTGCAGACGGTGGCCGAGCCGGTGTTGGCCGGGCTGGTGTGGGCCGGGCCGCAGTACCGGGGGCCTGTGGGATTCCGGCGAGAGGGCCGCGCGCGGGGCGCGAGGCAACTGGTCGGTTGGAGCGACACCGCCCGCCCGGGCCCCACCAGCTCCGTGTTCCCGGGGACGGAGCCGGTCATCCGGCCCGAGCACTTCGACGCCGGGACACGGTCGACGCGGTGAACCACGGCATCTCGCCCGGGGACGCGTCCTTGCCGAGCCGTACGCGTACGTCGGTCCGCGTGCCCCGTGGCGGGGGGAGTTCCGGAACGCGTCGTTCGGGGCGGCCCGGACGGCCCACGAACTCGGCGGGGTCGGCGGGCCCATGGACTTCCTGGAGCAGGGCCGCCGACCGGCCGTCGAGGCCTGGCGGACTGGCCAGGCCTCGACGGGAGGTCGTCAGCTGTGCTGCCAGTTCACCGAGAAGTCGGTGTCAGTGACGAGCGCGCTGGTGGTGGCCTTGGTGACGCCGCCCTCGGCCATGTCGATGCTCGACGCCTTGGCGGCAGCGAGGCTCTGCCCGTTGACGGTGGCGTCGGTGAACCCGACGGTGTGGAAGTCGGCCAGCGGGAGGACACCGAAGAGGCTGGACGGGGCTTCGGCGATCACCTCGGCGGACGCCAGGGTGGCGCTCTTCAGCGTCTTGCGGACGCTGCGGGACCAGCCCCGGGTGAGGTCGGTGAGGGAGAGCGTGAACACCCCGGAGCCATCGGTGGTGACGCTCGCGGTCAGGTGGTCGCCCGGCTCCACGGGATCGCGCAGGTCGACGGGGTAGGAAGGGAACATCTCGTACCAGGCGGAGTACACCGGGGAACCGCCGGAGCAGTCCGCCTCGGTGCCGATCTGCTCGACGGTCTTGCTGCCGTCGCCGTCGAGGCCGACCCAGAAGGCGGACCAGCTGTCGGTGTCGGTGCAGGTGACGGCCGGCTGGACCCAGTCGGCGCTGACGCTGGTGAACTTGCCACCGGTGGACACGTAACCGGCCCAGTTGGAGCTGGTGCCGTGCAGCACGCCCCCGCCGTGGTGGTGCGCGGCGATCGGGGCCAGGACGGGGGTGGCGGCGGGGAGGGCAGGTGAGGCACTGCCGAGAAGTGCCAGCAGGGCGGTGGCGGCGACGAAGGCGTGCCGACGGAACTTGGGCATGACTAGTCCCTTGGGAGAGGGCAGAGTTGACCAAACGTCGACAAAGCTACGTCGGGGGCGCGGGTTGACGGGCCAAAAAGGCGGCGTCGGAGACGGGAATCCCCTGGTCGGCCCAGCGCGGGCGGGCGGCGACCGGGAGCGGGCGGCGGCTGGGGTTGTGGGGCGGTGGGACCGGCGCCTCCTGTGCGCCCGTACCTGGATGAGCCCGCACGTGGATGAGGACGGATCACCCGTGTTTACGGAGTGACCCATCTGATTCGGGCGCGAGCCCGGTCCTTCAGGGCCGGGATAGCCCGTGCGGCCCGGGGCGCGGAGCGTTCCGGCCTCGGGCCGCAGCGTTTCAAGCTGGCCGTTGCTGCTGCTCGATGTACTGCTTGATGATCGACAGCGGGGCTCCGCCGCAGGAAGCGGCGAAGTAGGAAGGGGACCAGAAGTGCCCGCGCATGACGGCCTGGTTCACACGGCCGGTGAAGTCACGTCGGAGGATGCGGGCGGATACGCCCTTGAGGCTGTTCACCAGGCCGGACACCGAGACCTTCGGCGGGTAGTTGATCAGCAGGTGCACATGGTCCTTCTCGCCGTTGAACTCCTTCAACTCCGCCTCGAAGTCCTCGCAGACCTTGCGCATGGTCGCTTCGCAGACCGTCAGCATCTCGTCATCCAGGACGCCGCGCCGGTACTTCGTCACGAAGACCAAATGCACGTGCATCGCCGAAACCACGCTCCAGCCACGTCGATACTCCGTCAATTCACTCACAGACCAAATGGTGTGGTCAGTCGTGTGCAGCTCCGGTACAACTACCGCGTGTACCCCGAACCTGCCCAGTGCCGTGCGCTGGCCCAGGCGTTCGGATGCGCCCGCGTGGTCTTCAACGACGGCCTTCGGGCACGTCAGGAAGCCCATGCGGCGGGACTGCCGTACATCAAGGACACCGACCTGCAGAAGCAGGTCATCACCGCCGCGAAGCGCACCGAAGAGCGCGCGTGGCTGGGTGGGGTGTCCTCGGTGGTGCTGGTGCAGTCCCTCCGGGACCTGCACACGGCCTACCGGAACTTCTTCTCCTCGGTCACGGGCAAGCGCAAGGGGCCGAAGGTCGCCGCGCCGCGCTTCAAGTCCAAGCGGGACAGCCGGCAGTCGATCCGGCTCACCGCCAACGGGTTCTCTTTGCGCGAGTCAGGTCGCCTCTACGTGGCGAAGGTCGGAGACCTCGAAATGCGCTGGTCACGTCCGCTCCCGGCGAAGCCGACCAGCGTCACCGTCACCATGGACGCCGCCGGCCGGTACTGGGCCGGCTTCGTCGTGGACACCGGGCCGGACATCCTGCCCGAGCTGGACACCGAGACCGGCATCGACCTGGGCCTCACCCACTTCGCCGTGCTCTCCGACGGCCGCAAGGTGGACTCGCCGAAGTTCCTGCGCCGGGCGGAGAAGAAACTCAAACGCATGCAGAAGGCCCTGAGCCGCTGCGAGAAGGGATCGAAGAACCGGGCCAAAGCCCGCAAGAAGGTCGCACGTCAGCACGCCAAGGTGGCCGACCGCCGCCGGGACTGGCACCACAAGGAATTTACGAAGATCATCCGCGAGAATCAAGCGGTGTACGTGGAAGACCTCGCGGTGTCCGGCCTCGGACGGACACCGCTCGCCAAGTCCGTGCACGACGCCGGATGGTCCGCCTTCCTCAACATGCTGGAGTACAAGGCCATCAAGCACGGCCGCCACTTCGGCAGGACAGGCCGCTTCGAGCCCACCTCCCAGATCTGCTCGGCCTGCGGCATCAAGGACGGCCCCAAGCCCCTCGGCGTCCGCGAGTGGACGTGTGGGGACTGCGAGACCGTCCACGACCGCGACGTGAACGCCGCACGCAACATCCTGGCCGCCGGACGGGCGGACAGGCTAAACGCCTGTGGAGCGCGGGTAAGACCGGGACTCGTCCCGGCACAGCGCCGTGAAGCAGGAACCCACCGAGACGGTCAGACGACCGTGGCAGGAATCCCGGTCCTTTAGGGCCGGGAGGACGTCAATGCTCCAGCGATTTGTTCCGGGCGTCGGGGAGGGGTACTGTCTCCCAGTCGCTCGGCAGGGAGCACCGGACACGCAGGTTCTGCGCGGACGGTCCCGGGGCGGCCAATCCACAGAAACACCAGGTGCCGCTTCGGCGTGCCTGTTTATCGGGATTGCGACTGGATTCGGCTGGATTCGCTTTTCGGAGCGGGGGTCGGCTAGAGTTCGGAAGGTCGGACGGGGCGTCAAGCCTCGGAAGACACCGGCGAGTTGGATGAGGAAGCCCCGGAAAACGGAGCGGAAAACATCTGATAAGCTGGAAACACGAAAGAACGAAGCGCCCGGAGGGCCCGCTGGAAGGCGGTCCGAAGGAAGCGTCC
>NZ_JBIWPL010000017.1:0-2465 GCF_044768255.1 Kitasatospora sp. NPDC101157
ACATTCCGAACCCGGAAGCTAAGCCTCACAGCGCCGATGGTACTGCAGGGGGGACCTTGTGGGAGAGTAGGACGCCGCCGAACAATCATTCAGAAGAACCCCCATCCGGATTCCGGATGGGGGTTCTTCGCGTTTCCGGTACATGAGTTGGCCGAAAGATCACGCTACGTTCGCCGACGCACTGTGTACGTCCCGCCTGCGGCCCGTATGTTCGAGCCCCAGCGGAACCCGTACATCCACCGATCGGGAAGGACCCCACGTGGCCTCCATCGACAGGCGCCGATTTCTCCAGCTGGGCGGTGCGTCCGTGGCCGCCGCCGGCCTCGGTGCGTTCCCGCCCGTGGTCGGCAAGGCGCTCGCCCTGCCCGCGATCGGCCGGACGCGTTCGATCAAGGACGTCGAACACGTCGTCATCCTGATGCAGGAGAATCGTTCCTTCGACCACTACTTCGGCACTCTCCGGGGCGTCCGCGGTTTCGCCGACCCGCGCCCCACCCTGCTGCCCGACGGCCGTCCCAACTGGCACCAGCCCGCCGCCGCGGTGAGGACCGGGCGCTACCACGACCGCGGCCTGCCGGCCTCCGAGCAGGAGGTGCTGCCCTGGTACATCGACCCCCGGAACACCACCGAGCACCAGGCCGGCACGGACCACGGGTGGAGCAGCGGCCACCTCGCCTGGAACGAGGGGCGGCACGACCAGTGGGTGAACCAGAAGCAGGACGTCATGACGATGGGTCACCTCAAGCGTCAGGACCTTCAGTACCACTTCGCCCTGGCCGACGCCTTCACGGTCTGCGACTCCTACTTCTGCTCCGTCCACGCCGACACCGCGCCCAACCGCATCTATCTGTGGACCGGCACCAGCGACCCGCGCAACGTCCACGGCCGCAAGCCCAACGGGCCCGGCCTGGAGGAGCGCAACGACCGGAACGGCTACACCTGGACCACCTACCCGGAGCGGCTGGAGGAGGCCGGGGTCAGCTGGAAGCTGTACCAGGGCGGTTCCGGTGAGCCGGGCACTCCGACCGACAACTACACCGACAACTCGCTGATGTTCTTCGAGCGGTACCAGGTCGCCGAGGGTGCTTCCGGTCCGCTGGTGGAGAAGGGCGCGACGGACCACACGCTCAAGGAGTTCCGGGCCGACGTCGAGCAGGGCCGGTTGCCCCAGGTGTCCTGGATCGTCCCGCCGTACAAGTACAGCGAGCACCCCTCCGCCACGCCCACCGACGGCGCGTACTACATCAACCTGGTGCTGGACGCGCTCACCTCCAACCCCGAGGTGTGGGGCCGGACCGTCTTCCTCATCAACTACGACGAGAACGACGGGCTGTTCGACCACGTCGTCCCGCCGATGCCGCCGGTGGTCAGCCGCCCGGGCGGTCAGGGCATGGTCTCCTCCGACCTGGAGGCGAGCCTCGGCGACGAACTGCTCGACCTCGCCAGGTACCCGGGCGAGATGAGCCCGCTGGTCCCTGGGGCGGACCGCGGCGGACTGCAGCCGATCGGACTGGGCCCGCGCGTGCCGCTGCTGGTCATCTCCCCGTGGTCGCGCGGTGGTTGGGTCTGTTCGGAGACCTTCGACCACACCTCGGTGCTCCGCTTCCTGGAGGCCCGGTTCGGCATCGAGGAGCCCAACATCAGCGCCTGGCGCCGCGCGGTCTGCGGTGACCTGACCTCGGCGCTCGACTTCTCCGGCGCCGACCCCGGGCCGGTCTCGATCCCGGTGCCGGCGCCGATCGCCTCGCGGGGCAAGCCGTACCAGGTGCCGCTGCCGCAGCGGATGCCGACCCAGGAGCCGGGCACCCGTCCGGCCCGCGCGCTCCCGTACGACCTGCGGGTCAACGAGGACGAGACCTACGACCGGACGGTGTTCCAGCTGAGCCTCACCAACAGGGGCAAGGCCGGTGCCTGGCTCTACGTCTACGACCGGATGGCTCCGGGGGCGGCCCCCCGTCGCTACACCGTCTCGGCCGGCGACAGTTTCGAGGACCACTGGCCGCTGGTCGACGGCGGTTACCACCTCGTCGCCCACGGGCCGAACGGCTCGGTGCAGGAGTTCGAGGGCAGGACGGTGGGTGGCCTGGTCGCCCGCTTCGAGCCGGCGAGGAACAGGGTGCGGGTCACCGTGTCCAACCACGGGGAGACGACCCGGACGGTCACCGCCGAGGAGGCGTACACCAAGGGCGCCGAGCAGGGCCGTACCCTGCGCCCCGGTGAGGAAACCCGGTTCACCTTCGACCTGCCCGCCGGCGGCCGCTGGTACGACGTCACCGTCACGGCGGCGGCGGACGGTCCGGCGTTCCGCCGCCGCTGGGCCGGCCACCTGGAGAACGGTCGCCCGGGCACCAGCGACCCCGGCCCCCGTTGACCGGCGGCCCGGACTCCTAGGGCCGTGGGGGGGGGGGCCCACCCGGGCCCCCGCCCCCCCCCGCCCCCCCCCCGCCGGTCCCGGCGCGCCCGCC
>NZ_JBIWPL010000017.1:2475-60676 GCF_044768255.1 Kitasatospora sp. NPDC101157
AGGTGTCTGGGGGCGCGCGGGGCCAGGCGGGGGGCGGTGGGGCGGTGCCGGGCGCGGCGGCCGGGGTGGGGGGGGCGCCGGCGCCGGGAGCCGCCCCCCACGGCCGCACCGTCAGTCGACCGGCTGTCCGGGCCGTCCCGGCACCCACAGCGGGACTGGGCCGCCGCGCGGCATGGCGCGCGCCGCGTCCTGCTCCAGCCACCCGTCGACCCGCTGCGGATCGCCCTCGCTGAGCTCCACCAGTGCGGCCGCGGCGATCCGGGCGCAGCCCAGCAGGAGCGCGAGGGTGTCCTGGCGGCGGTGCCGTTCCCGCACGTAGGCCTCACCGCGTTCCTCGATGCGCCGGCGGTGGTCCGGCGCCCCGTCCCCGGCGGTCAGCGCCTGGACGCCGTGCCACACCAGGGCGAGGGCGCAGGGCTCGGCCGGGTGGGCCAGGCCCTCCCGGTCCGCCCGCTCGCGGGTCTCGGCCGAGCGCAGTCCGAGCCACGCCAGTGCCGTGGGCGCGTCCTCCCCGCAGGAGCGCAGGAGCAGTTCGGCGGCCAGTTCCGCGACGCTCGGCAGCACCGCCGACGCCGGCAACCGCAGCCCGGGCGCGGGTATGTCGCCGAACGACAGCCAGGCGTCCGCGAAGGAGGCGGCCTGCAGCCCGCCCGTCCAGCCCGGCGCTCCACCCGTTGCCCCGCCCGTCCGGACCGGCGTCCCGCCCATCCGGCCCGGCGCTCCACCCGCTGCCCCGTCCAGGGCTCCGCCCGGCGCGACGCCCGTCGCTCCGAGCCACTCCCGGGCCCCCAGCCGGACCACTCCCACCGCGACCAGATGTGCCGCGTCCTCGTCCAGTGCCGGCAGCCGTCCACTCCGCACCACGTACCCCCACCTGCGCTCGTGACCCCGTTGATCCCATCCCATCACGCAGGGACGCGGACGAACTAGGCAGGGTCACGTCACAAATCGGAACCGATGGCGGATGCGGCCGGCCCCGTCCCGCCCGGCGAGGACGATCCGGGCGGGACGGGGCCGCGTGGGGGCGGGTGGAGGTCAGTGGCCGCCGTGGATCAGGTGGAGGGAGAAGTCGTCGTCGGTGGGGACGGGTGCCGTCTTGACGTGGGTCACCCCGGCGGCCCGGTCGAAGTACCAGCCGGAGGGGGAGGTGTCGAGCGCGGCGGCCGAGTCCACCCGGGGCAACGGGCCGCCCTGGGTGACGACCATCCGGGGGGCGGACCGGCCGTGCACCGTGAAGCGGTAGGAGCGGGCGTCGGGCTTGCCGCTGTAGCTCCCCTCGCTCGCGCCCACCTGGATGGTGGTGACCGGTCCGTGGGCGTGGACGTCCACCTGCTGGGTGGCCGAGGAGCCTGCCGCGAACTGCCGGGTGACGCCGTCGTCCTCGTAGAGGGTGTAGGAGGAGTCGCCCTGGGGGTAGAGGTCGTAGTCGAGTTCGCCGCGGTCGCGGTTCTCCCAGGACAGCGTGCCCTGGGGCCACATCGGCACGATCGAGCCGCCCTTGACGAACAGCGGCAGGGTGTCGAGCGGAGCGGAGTACCCGTTGACCGTGGTGGGGCCCTGGTAGGTGCGTCCGGTCCAGTAGTCGGTCCAGGTTCCCTCGGGCAGGTAGATGCCGTCGCGGACCGAGGTGTCGGAGTAGACGGGGGCCACCAGGAAGTCCGGCCCGGCCAGGAACTCGTACTTGGCGTTCGGGCCGAGCGCGGCCGGGTCGTCCGGGTACTCCAGGGCGAGCGGACGCACCGCGCCGATGCCGGTGCGGGTGGCCTCGGCGGACAGGGTGTACATGTACGGCAGCAGCCGTTCCTTGAGCTGCAGGTACTTGCGGTTGATCGAGGTGTAGGGCTCGCCGTCCAGCCAGGGCTGCTGGTCGCGCTGCTGCTTGCCGGACATGTCCCTGGCCCAGCCGTCCATGGTCATGATGGTCGGCAGGAAGGCCTTCCACTGGAGGTCGCGGGTGTACATCGCGGGATCGCGGCGGAAGATCGAGCCGACGTCGCCGGTGTCGTAGGCGATGCCGGACATGGTGGCGCCGGCGTAGGTGGGGATCTGCCAGCGGATGTAGTCCCAGGACAGGCTCTGGTCGCCGCTCCAGAGCACGCCGCAGCGCTGGGCGCCGGCCCAGGAGACGGGCAGCCAGACGAAGCCGCGGGCGTCGCTGTTGTCCTCGATGCCGGCCTTCGCCCGGTCGCAGGCGTTGAGCGCGAAGCCGTAGCCGTTGCCGACCCAGGCGACGTCGAGCTTGCGCACCCGGACTCCGGCCTTGACCTCCTCGGCCTGGTTGGGCAGGCCGTTCTGGGTCCACAGGCCGAGCTGGGCGTGGTCCTTGCGCAGGCCCTCGCCGGTCTGCGGGAGGTTCTCGTAGCCGCAGCCGTAGCCGTCGTTGACCAGCATCCAGCCGAGCGGCATCCGGTTCTGGACGTAGCCGTCGGCGACCTTGAGGGCGTCGGTGGTGTGGCGCTCGCCGCGGTTGGCGTTGTGCAGGTAGCAGTCGGAGTCGCCGGGCTCCAGGCCGTAGACCGGCGGCATGAAGGGTTTGCCGACCAGCGAGGTGTACTCGCCGATGACGGACTTGACGTCGCCGGTGAAGTAGTAGGCGTCCAGGCGGCGTTCCTGCTGCCCGGTGCGCACCGGTGAGCCGAAGTCGTAGATGCCGGGCGCGAAGGTGTTGCGGAAGACGCCGTAGCCGGCGGTGGAGACGTAGAACGGCTGGGAGTTGTTGTAGCCGCCCTCGTTCCAGTCGGTGCTGTTGGAGACGTGGACGGTGCGGTCGCGGTGGGAGAAGCTGCCGTTCTGCTCGCCGCCGCCGAAGAACTGCTCGTCGGCGCCGCGGGTCAGGCTCTGCCGCAGGCCGTTGGTGGACCAGCGCAGCGGGGCGGACTCCTGCCAGACGGCGGTCCGGTCGTCCGCCCGGTAGAGGCCGAAGCGCAGCGGGTGCTTGTAGACCCGCAGCACCAGGTGGCCGGAGCGGATGCCGTAGTAGTCGCCGGCGTCGAAGGTGGAGGTGCGGGTCTGGAGTGCGGGCTGCTGGCGGATGATGGCTGCGCCGACGGGGTCGGAGATGTCGCCGTCCGGGGCGGCGCGCAGACGCAGCTGGTCGTCGGCGAGGAAGTCGACCTTGGCCTTGAGGGTGCCCGCGGAGATGTCGTAGCTGCCTGCGCCGCCGCCGAAGGAGGTGAGGTCGCCCGCGTCGGTGGTGCGGGGGAGGTAGGCGCGGCCGGTGAAGGAGCCGCCCTTGACGTCGTACGGGACGACCAGCACGTGGTAGGTGCCGGAGGCCTTGGGGATGACGGTGGCCTCGGGGTCGGCGGTGCCGGCGCTCTCGGCGACCTCCTTGCCGTTGGCGTCGTAGACGTAGAGGTCGAAGTCGTCGGTGGGGTTCTGCCACTGGATCGAGACCGGTACGCCGCCCTCGGGGTTGTCGTCCCAGTAGCCGGACGGGACGTTCACCGTGAGGTCGAAGCGGCCGCAGACCGTGCCGTCCGGGTCCTGGGCGGCGGTGGGGCAGGAGGTGGCGCCGCCGAGGGTGCCCTTGGGGTAGGCGGGGCTCTGCCAGCTGACGTCCTGGTGGCCGCCGTCCAGGACGGCGGCGGGCGGGGCGGCGGCACGGGCCGGTACGACGGGGCCGGCCATGGCGGCGATGCTGGTGAGGGCCGCCGCGAGGGCGGCCCTTCGGAGGTGGGGTCGGAGCAGGCGCACGGGGGTTCTCCTGTCGACTCTTCGGGCGGATCTGCTCGTACGGGCGGCTACTTGACCGATCCGGCGGTCAGTCCGGAGACCACGTGCCGCTCGATCAGGGCGAACAGCACCACCACCGGGACGATCGCGACGACCGAGCCGGCGAACAGGTAGTTCCACTGGACGGTGTAGTTGCCGATGAAGCTGTTGATGCCGACGGTGAGCGGCTGGCTGCCCGGGTCGGTGGACAGGGTCAGGCCCATCACGAACTCGTTCCAGGCGGAGATGAAGGTGAAGATCACCGCGGTGACCACGCCGGGCAGGGCCAGCGGCAGCACCACCCGGCGCAGCGCCCCCACCCGGCCGAGGCCGTCCAGCATCGCGGCCTCCTCCAGCTCCACCGGGATCGAGGAGATGTACGCCGTGAGGATCCAGACGGCGAAGGCCAGGTTGAAGGCGGCGTTGCAGAGGATCAGCGTCCAGACCGAGTTGAGCATGTCCAGCTGGTAGAACTCGCGGTAGAGGCCCACCAGCAGGGAGGTCGGCTGGAACATCTGGGTGACCAGGACCAGCAGCAGGAACAGCCGACGGCCCTGGTAGCGGACCCGGGCGGTGTAGTACGCGGCGGGCAGCGCGACCAGCAGCGCCAGCAGGGTGGAGCCGCCGGCGACCAGCAGGGTGACCCGCAGGTTGCCGCCCAGGGTCGAGTCGCGCCAGACGCCGGTGAAGTTGGACCAGGCGAAGTGCCGTGGCAGGTAGGTCGCGTCGCGCAGCTCGTCGGCCGGGCGCAGCGCGGTGACGACCATCTCCAGGTACGGGAACAGGAAGACCGCCGCCAGCAGCCAGGCCGCCCCCGCGAGGGCCAGGGTGCGCGGTGCGATCCGACGCTTCCGGTGCTTCGTCAACTCTCCTCCTGGTTCCAGCGGCTGACCTTGAGGAAGGCCAGGACCATGAGCACCACGAGGGCGAAGTTGACCACCGACATCGCCGCCGACTCCCCGATGTCGGTGTCCTTCAGCTGGTACATGAACACCGTGCTGGTCGCGGTGTCGCTGCTCGGGCCGCCCTGGGTCATCCCCCAGATGACGGGGAAGGAGTTGAACACGTTGATCAGGTTGATCACCAGGCCGACCAGGAAGGCCGGGCGCAGCAGCGGCAGGGTGATCCGCCGGTAGGCCTGCCACGGCGAGGCGCCGTCCACCCTGGCGGCCTCGTACACCTCGGCGGGGACGGTCTGGAGGCCGGCCAGCAGGGTGTAGGTGGTGAAGGGCAGGGAGACGAAGACCGCGACGAACACCATCCAGGGCCAGGCCGTCGAGGGGTCGCCGAGCCAGTCCCGCGGGCCGTCGACCAGGCCGAGGTCGGTCAGCGCGGTGTTGAGCACGCCCGCCGTCCGGTCGAGCATCCAGCGGAAGCCGATCGCCGTCATCAGGACCGAGGCCGCCCACGGGGCGATCAGCGCCCAGCGGGCGTAACGTCGCCCGGGGAAGCGCTGGTTGAACAGCTGGGCCAGGCCGAGCGACAGCAGCATCGTGAGGGCGACCACGGCGGCGGTCCAGGCGACGGTGGCGAGCAGCACGTGGCCGAGGTCGGCCTCGCCGAAGAGCTTGCGGTACTTGTCCAGCCCGGCGGAGCCGCGGACGAAGCCGCTGGTGCTGACCCGCAGGAACGAGGTGCGGACCATCTCGTAGACCGGCCACAGCACGACGGCGAGGATCAGCAGCACGGCCGGGGCGATCCACGGCAGCGGGCCGAACCGGCCCGGCCGGCGGGCCTTCCGTACGGGGGAGTCGGAGGTCACCATCGGTTCGGCCGTCACTTGTTCGCGACGGCGTCCTGGGCCTTCTTCTGCAGGTCGCCCAGCACCTTGGCCGGGTCGCCCGAGACGGCGCTGCCGACGGACTTCTTGAGTTCGGCGGAGACCGCGTCCCAGGTGGTGTCGCCGAGCGGGTAGAACACGGCGTTCGGCAGCAGGGCGAAGAAGGGTTCGAGGTCCTTGTGCTTGCCGCTGCTGGTCATCTCGTGCAGCACGCTCCGGGTGACCGGCATCAGGTCGTAGGTCTCGTCGAAGGCGAGCTGGTTGTCCTTGGCGTAGGCGAAGTCGAGGAACTTCCTGATCTGGTCGCGGTGGCCGTTCTTCTTGAAGGCCATCATCCAGTCGGCGACGCCGAGGGTGGAGGTGAGCGGCCCGGACTTGCCGGGGATCGGGGCGACGCCGTAGTCGACCTTGCCGTCCTGGGCCATCTGGATCAGCGAGGGATGGCCGTTGAGCATGGCCGCCTTGCCGGCCGCGAAGTCGGCGAACGCGGTCTTGCGGTCGGTGGTGGCGGGGTTGGTGTAGGTCAGTCCCGGGTCCACCAGGTCGGACCTGAGCCAGCGGAAGGTGTCGATGTTCGCCTGGCTGTTCAGGGTGTACGCGCCGTCCTTGCCGGTGGGCCCGCCGCCGTTGCCGAGCTCCCAGATCATGCTCTCGCCCTGGGCCTCCTCCGGGCCGAGCGGCAGCGCGTACGGGGTGACGCCCGGGACCCTGGCCTTGAGCTGTTCGGCGTCCTTGCGCAACTCCTCCCAGCTGGTGGGGGGTTGGGTGATGCCGGCCTGCTGGAACAGCGCCTTGTTGTAGAACAGGGCGCGGGCCGAGGAGACGAACGGTATGCCGTACTGCACGCCCTTGACCTGGCCGGCCCGGGCGAAGCTGTCGATCAGGTCGGCCCGGGTGCCGGGCGACAGCACGTCCTCCGCCGTGTACAGCAGGTCGTCGGCGACCTTGTCGGCGTAGCCGCCGGTCTGCAGGACGTCCGGCACGTTGCCGCTCTGGATCATCGTCTTGACCTGCTTGTCGATGTCGTTCCAGTTCACCACCTGGACGTCGACCCTGATGTCCGGGTTGGCCGCGGTGAAGGCGGTGGCGACCTTGTTCCAGTAGGCCTTCGAGCTGTTGGACTCCTTGTCGCCGTAGTCCGCGGCGACCAGCTTCAGGGTCACCTTGCCGTCGGTGTCGGTCCCGCCGCCACCGCTGCCGCCGCTGCCGCAGGAGGTGAGGGCGAGCGCGCCGAGGGCGCACGCCGAGACGAGGGCCAGCACACGTTTGTCCACCGCAGTTACCGCCTTCGTGCGTGCTTGATCGGATGATCCAAGATGCTTGAAGAATGCTGGTTTTGAGCAGTTTCGAAAGAGCAGCTTGGTGCTTCGGGCGGTTCATGTCAATCGTGAGCGCAGTATCGAGCAAGAACGCGCCCCGTCCGAGGCCCGGCGGGAGGCGCTCTGCGCAGAAACGCTCAAAGCCCGGAGGTCCCGGCCGCACCGGACGCCCTGGAAGCCGCTCGCCCGCAGGTGGCAACTCGGAAGTCCTGGTGAGACCTTGATGATCCCTCTGGAGTCCTGGGGAGTGCCTCGGATGTCCGGCCCCGTAACGGTGGGTGTCCCGGACGTCGCGGTATTGTGGCGCGCGCAGCAGGGGCGGACGTGTGGGAGGGGAACGGCGTGGCCGGGGACGTGACGGTGCAGACGATCGACCTGGGGGACGGCACCACGGTGCGGGCCGAGGTCATCGGTGAGGTCGGCTTCGAGACGGCCGGGGACGAGGACGGCTTCGGGGACGTGGCGCTGCGGGATCGGGCCGCCCGGGTCGGCTCCGCGGTCGCGCTGTCGCTGGACCAGGTGCGCGGCACTGTGCAGGGCATCGGCCGCTGGGCGGCGGAGACGATCGCCCAGGGCGGATCCGGGGCGCCGGACTCGTTCGAGGTCGAGTTCGGGCTCAAACTGGCCGTGAAGTCCGGGCAGTTGCTCGGCATCATCGCGGAGGCCGGGAGCGAGGCGGGGCTGACCGTCAAGCTCTCCTGGGACCTCGCGGCCCGGCGCGAGCGGGGCAACGGCACGGCGGCCGACCCTGCTGTCTCGGAGTGACCGGCCCGCACCTCGATCGGGCCCGCGCCGAGGCGCTGCACCGCTGCGCCGTGCGGATCGAGGTGGCGAGCGGCTTCCGGGGCAGCGGCTTCCTGGTCGCCCCGGGGCTGGTGGTCACCTGTGCGCACGTCGTGCTCGACCGGCTCGGCGTGGCCGAGGGCCTGGTCGTCCGCCACGGGTCGACCGGCTTTCCCGTGCTGCCCGGCGCCGTCCGGGCCGAGCCCGGCACCGTGGGCAGCGGCTCGTTCGAGGCGTTCCCCGACCTCGCGCTGCTCGACGTCCCGGCGGCGGCCGCCACCGGCCACCCCGTCGCCCCGTTGGCGGACGGCGAGGCCGAGCCGGGCACCTGGCTCACCGCCCTCGGCCACTCCGAGGCGACCCCCTCCCCGGGCGCCAACGCCGACACGGTCGCGCTCCGAGTCGTCGGCCGGTCGGGGGAGTTCGTCCGGGTGAGCGGTTTCGTCCAGCCCGGTTTCAGCGGCAGCATGCTGGTCGGTCCGGACGGGCTGGTGCGCGGCGTGCTCAAGGGCAGCCGCTCGTACAAGCAGGACCTGGGCGGCTGGTACGTCCCGCTCGCCGCCCTGCTCGCCTTCCTCGGCCCGGCGGCCCCGGCCCCCGGGCTCGATCCGGCCGCCGGGGCGGGCCCGGCGCCTGAGCCGCCTCCCACCGACGCCGAGTTGGTGACGGCGCTGATGGCCGTCCGGTACACCGCGCGGGCCGACGGGCGCTTCGACCTGCTGGAGCGGATGGGCGAACACCTGGGACTGCCGCACTCCTTCGAGGTCGAGGAGCGCTCCGACCGTCGCGACCACCTGTTCCGCATCGTGCGCCGCTGCCGCTCCCACCGCGACGCCGCGGCCGCCCTGCGCGCGCTGTGCGCGGCGTTGGAGGAACTCGCCCCGGACGACGGCGCGTTGGAGCTGCTCCGGTCCCTGGTGGAACGGGTGACGGGCGGCGCGACGGCGAACGGTGCGACGGCGACCGGTGTGGTGGCGACCGGTGCGGTGGCCGAAGGCAGGGGGAGCGGGCACGGGTGATGGGCGCAGGGGCGTACGGCGGCTGGTCGCCGCGGACCGCCGTCGAGCCGGGGGCTGCCGCCGCGACCCCGTTCGAGGCGGCCGAAGGGCTGCTGGCCGAGATCCTGTTCGACTTCCAGGGGATCTCGCGACGGGAGTTCCGCCAGGGCGTCCTGGAGACGATGGGCCGCAGCCCGTCCTCCCGGCTGTTCCACCTGGACGTCAAGGAGGCCGACACCGCGCGGGAGCACGTCCGGGAGATCCTGCGCAGCATCCGCTGCGCCCGCGACCCCCGGGCCGTGCTCCGCTCGCTCGGCGAGGCGCTCCGGGACCACGACCCGTACGACGGCGCCCTGCCCTGGCTGGAGTTGGCCGTGCTGGCCCTGACCGCCGAGACCGGCCTGCCCACCGCCGTCCTGCTGCGCCTCATCGGCCTGCTGCGCGCGCTCACGCCCACGCCGGGCCCCGAGCGGCTCCTCGGCCACCTGCCACCGCGCGCTCCCGGCCGGAACCTGATCGACGGGCGGACGACCCTGCCGGAGATCCTCGGCCGGCTGCTGGACCACTTCGGCGGCCCCGACCCCGGCTACGCGCTGACCTTCCTGGACGGCCTGGTGCGGGACCCCGAGCTCGCCCCCCGGCATCCCCAACTCGCTGAGATCGGGGTGTTGTTGACCAGCCTCACGGTCGCCCGGCCGGCCCCCCGGGAGGTGGCGGCCGGCCGCCTCGTCGTGCAGATCCGGCTGGACCCGGAGACCCCGGAGCACATCGAGGCGAGCCGCTACCACCTGCGGGCCTCCTACTACCGCCAGCCCCTGGCCGGCGGCCCGATCGAACGCCTCAACGACCTGGTCGCCGGAGACTCCCTCGCCAAGGAGGACCTGGTCACCGAGGGCAGCGCCCGACTGGCCGGCTGGCAGGCGCTGTTCACCGAGATGGCCAGGAGCAAGCGCAGCCCGGTGCGGATCGAGTTCCTGCTGCCCAAGGCACTGCTCGGCCACAGCGCCGAACTCTGGTCCCCGACCCCCGGCGGGTACCGGCTCGGACTGCTGCACCCCGTCGTGGTCCGGTCCCTGGACCGCTACATCAACCCGTGGCTGCAGACACCCGACTGGTACGAACGGTGGGAGCACCTGTTCGCCGAGACGATGGAGTGCGAGGCCGTCGACCGGATCGGCTGGCCGCCCCTGCACCCCGAACGGGCCGCCGACCTGCCCGGCTGGCTCGACGGCCGGCCCACCCTGGCCTGCCTCGGCCTCGACACCCCGTACGACGACCTCGACCCCCGGGTGCGCACGGCGGTGCTCGACGCCATGGTGTTCGACGGCGTCCCGGCCATGCTGTGGCGCCGCACCCCCGGCGCCCCGACGGACCTGGTCGAGGCCCTGCGCCGCGACCGCCCCCGCTCGCTGGCCCACCTGCCGGAGGCCGTCCACCGGCACCGCAAGGTGACCCGGGCGGCGGAGAGCCAGGACGGCATCACCCTGTTCTGGGACGACCCGAACTGCGTGGACCCGGACCAGGACGCCGGGTTTCCGGGGATGGTGTGAGGCGAATGGTTCCGAACGAGCGCGACGACTTCGACGAGCGCAGCGACTTCGACGAGCGCGACGACTTTGACGAGCGCAGCGACTTCGACGAGCGCGACGACTTCGACGAGCGCAACGACCGTAATCACGAGGAGCAGGCGGTAACGATGCCCGAGAACTGGTGGATCTACCGGGGCACCGGCGTGCCCCACGACGGCATCGCCGCCCTCCCGCCGGCCCCGGCCTGGCGCTCCTTCGGCGACTGGGTCGACAGCGAGGAGGAACTGCCGCCGCCCCCGGCCGACGATGCCACCGGCCCCACCGCCCGCAGGCTCGGCCGCACCCGGCAGGCCACCGCCTACCAGGCCGACGAACGCGAGATCCACCTCGTCAACCTGGCCCTGCACCTGCGCCGCCCGCTGCTGATCACCGGCAAGCCCGGCGTCGGCAAGTCCACCCTCGCCTACGCCGTCGCCCACGAGCTCGGACTCGGCCCGGTCCTCCGCTGGTCCGTCAGCAGCCGCTCCACCCTGCGCGACGGCCTCTACACCTACGACGCCATCGGCCGCCTCCACGAGGCCGGCCTGCGCGCCCCCCGGCACGACGGCGACCCGGCCGGCGACCGGCAGCCGCCCGCCATCGGCCAGTTCCTGCGCCTCGGCCCGCTCGGCACCGCGCTGCTGCCCTGGCGCACACCGCGGGTCGTCCTCATCGACGAGATCGACAAGAGCGACATCGACCTGCCCAACGACCTGCTGAACGTCTTCGAGGAGGGCGAGTTCGAGATCCCCGAACTCCAGCGCCTCGGCCCCGGCCCCCAGGAGGTCGCCATCGCCGACCCCGGCCGGCGGGCCACCGTGCGCGGCGGCCACGTACGCTGCGCCCACTTCCCGCTGGTCGTCCTCACCAGCAACGGCGAGCGGGAGTTCCCCTCGGCGCTGCTGCGCCGCTGCGTCCGCCTGGAGATCCAGCCGCCCACCGAGGAGCGGCTGGCCGCGATGGTCGCCGCCCACCTCGGCGCGGACCGGTCGGAGGACGGCCTCCGGCGCGCCGAGCTCATCACCGAGTTCCTGCGCCGCCAGCGCGAGGACGGCGCCGACCTGGCCAACGACCAGCTGCTCAACGCCCTGCTGATGGCCGAACGCGGGCTGTGGGGCAGCGGACCCGGGCGCGACGTCATCCACGACGTCCTGCTGCGCCCGCTCAACGAGAGCTGAGGCGGCGGCCGGTGGGCGGGTTCGGGACGGGCGGAGGGTTCGGGACGGGCGGAGGGTTCGGGACGGCGGGGGAGTCCCCAGCGGCCGGCGAGTACGGTACGGGGGCGGACGTCGCGGGCACGGACGCCGCGGCGCGGTCCGTGCTGCGCCGGGCGCTGGCCGCGCTCGTCGCCCCCGAGGGCGAGCGGCCGGACCCGCAGGACCTCGCCGACGTGCTGTGGATCGCCCGGCTGGCCGGCCTCGCACCCGTGACCGACGGCCCGCCCGAACCGTCCCCCGAACGGCCGCCGGCCCCGCGACCGCCCGTGCCCCCGGAACCCGACCCCGTCCTGCCGCACCAGCGCACCGAGCGCGACCGCCCGCCCGCCCCCGAACCGCCCGCCCCCACGCCCCCGCAGCCCGAGCCCACGGTCGAGCTCCACCCCCGCTGCGCCCCCTCCGGCACCGAGCGGCCCGAGCCCGTCCCCCGCGGCGCCGAGGTCGTCCAGGTCACCCGGCCCACCGCCCTGCCCGGCGCCCTGGCCATCGCCCGCGCCCTGCGCCCACTGCGCCGCCCGCTGACCCAACGCCCGGGCGGTCACCGGCCGTTGCACCTCGACGAGGAGGCCACGGCGGCGGCGACCGCCGAAGCCGGTGTGCTGCTGCCGGTCTGGCACCGGGCCAAGCCCCGGTACGCCGTCGACCTGCTGGTCGACACCGGCGCCACCATGGCCGTCTGGCACGACCTCGCCGGCGAACTCGCCACCCTGCTGGAACGCCACGGCGCCTTCGAGGAGGTGCGCACCTGGTCCCTCGACACCGACCGGGACACCCCGCACCTCACTCCCTTCCGGCGCCGTCGCACCGCCACCCCACCGCCCGCCGACCCGGACCGCAACTGGTCCCGCCCGCTCGCCGACCCGCACGGGCGCCGCATCCTGCTCGTCCTCACCGACGGCGTCGGACCCGCCTGGTACGGCGACGAACTGGTGCCGTTCCTCGCCCGCGCCGCCACCACCGGTCCGGCCGCCGCCCTCCAGGTGCTGCCCCGCCGCCTCTGGCACCGCACCGCCCTGCGCGCCGCCCCGGTCGAGGCCCGGGCCGCCACCCCCGGCCGGCCCGCCCCCGTCCTGCGGACCGACACCGCCCTGCCCGGCATCCCCCGCGGCAGGGCCGGAGCCGCGGCCCGGGCCGCGGTGCGCTGGCTGCCCGTGCTGGAGATCGACGCCGACTGGCTCGCCCCCTGGGCCGACCTCACCGCGGGCCGCACGGCCGGCTGGACACCCCTGCTCGCCGCGCCGCTCAGCGGGGTCCCCCGCCCGCCGCGCCCGCGCGCCCGGGCCTCCGCCCCGCGCACCGCCGCCGACCGGGTCGCCGCCTTCCGGGCCGGCAGCTCCCCGAACGCGTACCGGCTCGCCTGCCACCTGGCGGCGGCACCGCTGAGCCTGCCGGTGATGCGGCTGGTCCAGCGGGCGACCGTGCCGCAGTCGGGGCAGCGGGAGCTGGCGGAGCTGTTCCTGTCCGGGCTGGTCGAGGTACGGGCGAAGGCCGCCGACCCGGACGAGGTGGTGTACGACTTCGTCGACGACGTACGGGAGGAACTGCTCGGGGAGCTCACCCGGACGGAATCGGTACGGGTGCTGGACCAGGTGCTCGCCAAGGTCTCGGGGCGGGTCGCGGCGACCTTCGGCGGGACGCTCGACTTCCGCGCGCTGGCGGCCTCGGCGGGGGAGGGGCGGCACCGGCTGCCGGACCGCAGCCGGCCCTTCGCGGAGGTCGCGGCGCGGGTGCTGGCGGGGGCGGGCGGTCAACACGCCTCGCTGGCAAGGACCCTGAGTGGGATGGTGAGCAACCGGCCCGCGATCCGGCGGAACGCGCTGACACCGGTGGCGCCGGTCGTGAGCCCGCCGGACCCGCCGCGAATGATCGGCCGGGCGCACGAACTCCGCCTGCTCGCACAGGCGTGCGCACCGGGTGGCATGAAGACCCGGGTGACGGTGATCGAGGGCACCGCAGGCATGGGCAGGCGCCGCCTCATTCAGGAGTACGTCCGGCTCCACGGTGACCGCCACTCCTTCATCCACTGGATCGACGCGCGCACCGGCGGAGCCCTGGCCACCGGCGTCGAACGGCTGAGGTACGCCCTTGGCGTGGATCGCTCCGTCTTCCTCGGCGAGGTGGTCGGCGACCACCCGAACTGGCTGATCGTCGTCGACGGTCTCCAGCCGGACACCTTCTACTCCCGTGAGCTCACCCGCCTGATCGCCTCCGAGTCGGGCCGCCTGATCGTCACCACTGATACACGCGAGGGGCTGAGCATCCTCGACTCCGCGACGACGATCACCCTCGGCCCCCTCACCGAGGCGGAACTGCGCGAGGAGATCCGCCACCGCCTCGGCGAGGACTACCAACGGATCGAGCACAACCAGGAGTTCGAGGCCCTGCTCGACCGGATGCCCAGGCGTCCGGACGAACTGGCGACCTGGCAGCTCGACGCCCAGCTGGCCGCTCTGGTGCTGCCTCCGAAGGCCGATGCGGCGAACGACTCGAAGAGCTTCCGGCTGCCCTGCCGGGCAGTGGCCCTGGCGGCAGTGCCAGGGCCGGACGGGCGCAGTGATCTCGCCGTCTACGGTGTGGACGGCCTGGTCCACTTCATCGACGCGGTGGACGGGCTGAAGTTCCGGAGCTCGCTGCTTCTCGACGTGACCTCCGACGTCGTGGCGATGGCCGCCTTCGGCGACGACCGGTTCGTCCTCTGCACCGCGGACGTCGACGGCGTGCTCCAGTTCTGGGACGCGGAGGACGGCTCCCTCACCGACAGCCAGAGCGGCCTCCCGTTCGAGCCGGTGGCGATGGCCGCCCACACCCATTCGGACGGGAGGCAGTATCTCTGGATCTCCGACCTCCAGGGCCGCATGAGCCTCTGGGACGTCCAGAACGCAGTCGAGGTGGAACTGCCGGGCATCGCCGGTGGCTACCGCGCCTGGGCGCTCACCTCCGTGCCCCACCTGGACGGGCAGACGGCCCTGGTCGGCGTCGACCAGTCCGGGACGGTGCGTCGGTGGCGGCCCGACGCGCCCGACAGTCCCGACTTCGTCAGCAGCGACGGGCTCGATCCCGATCTGGCGAGGACGATCGTCGGCATCGCCAGCGACGAGGACCACTGCGTCATCGCCTCGATCGGGGACCACGACGGCCAGGTCCACATCTGGGAGCTGGCGAACGGCCTGCGCGGCGGCGTGGACCAGGAGACCGGACCCCGCACTCTCGCAGGGCGCTTCCGCCTGGTCGAGCGGATCGCCCAGGGGCGGCAGAGCGAGGTCTGGCGGGCCAGGGACGAGCGGGACGGCGTGACCGTCGTGGTCAAGACCGTCGCGAGGGACCGCCTGGCGGTCGCCCTGGACGCGAACGAGTTCCTGGCGCAGGCCGCACGGCTCGCCGAACTCGACCACCCGGGCCTGGTCGCCTGCCACAGCGCCGGTGCCGATGCCGAACACCTCTATCTCGTCCACGAGTTCGTCGACGGACCCGACCTGCGGAGTCTGCTCGACGCGGGACCGCTGCCCCCTGCCGAGGCCGCGGCGATCGCCCACGGCGTGGCCGAGGCGCTGGAGTACCTCCACGGCCAGGGGCTCGCCCACGGCCGGATCGAGCCCGCCAACATCCTCATCCGCCCGGACGGCAGCCCGGCCCTCTGCGACTTCGGGATCCACCTCGGCGGGCCGGCCGTCCCGGTCGACCCGGCCGGTGACATTCACGCCCTCGGCAGGGTGCTTGAGGCGACCGGAGTGCCCGAGCCACTGCACGGGCTCGTCCGTGACCTGCTGCAGCCGGACCCGCGCCGACGGCCGTCCTCCGCCGCCGCGGTGGCCCGACGGATCGCCGACTCGGGCGCCCTGGGGCGGCTCAGGTTCAGGCTGCTGGGCGACGTGTGCGCCTGGCGCGGGGACGAGCCCGTCGAACTCGGCCCTCCCGAGCAGAAGTTGGTGCTCGCCGTACTGCTCAAGAACCACGGCCGGCCGGTTCCTCTGGAGGCCCTGGTTCATGCGGTGCTGCAGAGAGACGACGATCCCCTGGCGCCGACCGGCGGCCGGATGCTCGCGCATGTTCGCGAGATCCAGCGTGTCCTGAACCCGGCCCCGGCCCGGTTCGGAGTGCTGGAGGAGCTCTCCGACGGCCGCACCTGGGTGCTGAACGTCGCCTCCGAGCAGATCGACGCCGTCCTCTTCGAACAGGCCTTGGAACGTGCCGAGGCGGCACTGGCGGCCGCCGATGCGACCGCAGCCCGGCGGCACGCCGAGGCGGCCCTCGCCCTCTGGGAGGGCACACCGCTGGCGGACCTGCCCGGACCGTCGGCGGAACTGGAACGGTTCCGTCTCAACGAACTGCACGAACGCGCAGAGGAGTTGGCCGGGCCGCCGGTACGCTCCCGGCTGCGCTACTCGCTGCTCGGACCACTGCGGGTCTGGCGGGACGAGCAGCCGCTGTCCGTCCTTTCGGCCGAGGAGCGGGCGGTCCTCGCAGCCCTGCTCCTGCACGCCCCGGAGCCCGTCTCGACGGCGAGCCTGGCCCACGCGGTGTGGGGCGATCAGCCGCCGCCCCAGGCGGAGGGCGCGCTGCGCACCCACGTCCTGCGGCTGCGGTCGGCCCTGGGCGACGGCACCAAGCCGCGCGGCGCGGCCGAGACCGTGCACGTGGTGAGGGACGGCTACCGGCTGACGGTCGACCCGGGCTCGGTCGACGTGACCGTCTTCGAGGAGCAGCTCGCCGCTGCCGTGCAGGCGGAGAGGGCCGGCGACATGTCGGCGGCCCACACGCTGGTGCGGTCCGCGCTCGACCTCTGGGAGGGCCCCGCGCTGGACGGCGTTCCGGGGCCGTACGCCTCCTGGGAGCGCTCCCGGCTGAACGAGCGGCGGATGGCGGCCACCGAGGACCTGTATGCCACGGGGCTGGCGCTCGGCCGGCACCGGGAGCTCGTGACGGAACTCGAACCGATGGTCGCCGACAGTCCGTTGCGCGAGCGGTTGTGCGCCCTGCTGATGCTCGCCCTCCACCGCTGCGGGCAGCAGGCCGAGGCACTGGAGGCCTACGGCCGTCTCCAGGCGCGGCTGCGGCAGGAGTTCGGCGTCGAACCGGGACCGGCGGTGACGAGCATCCACCGGATGATCCAGGCGGACGACCTCCAACTGCGCAGGCCCGGCTGGGCGGAGGCACTCATCGTGCCGCAGGGCGGCACCGCCGCGTCCTCCGGTGTGGACGCGGACCGGCTACCGCGCGGCAACGCGCTGCAGGGGGTGGCGATCGGGTTGGATGCGGCCCAACAGAACCCGGTCTTCGTGGACTTCGACACCGATCCGCTGTTCGCCGTGTTCGGCGACGAGGGGTCCGGAAAGACCACGCTGCTCCGGCTGCTGGTCAAGCAGCTGACCGAGCGTTACTCCTCGGACCGAGCCGGCTTCCTGGTGGCCGATTTCCGCCGCACGCTGCTCGACGAGGTGCCCCCCGAGTACCTCATCCACTACGCGTCGAGCGCGACGGGCCTGGAGACGCTGGTGCGGATCCTGCGCGTCACCGCCACCAGCCGTACGCCGGGTGCACAGCAGAGCGCGGCCCGCTGGCAGCGGCACAAGGACATCTTTCTCATCGTGGACGACCTCGACCTCATCGCCGCGACCGTGCGGGACCCGCTGGCATCCCTCATC
Organism: Kitasatospora sp. NPDC101157; assembly: GCF_044768255.1. Classification (NCBI taxonomy): domain Bacteria; kingdom Bacillati; phylum Actinomycetota; class Actinomycetes; order Kitasatosporales; family Streptomycetaceae; genus Kitasatospora; species Kitasatospora sp. NPDC101157. Next base: position 19,497 of record NZ_JBIWPL010000017.1, read on the forward strand.
GAATTCCTCCCGCACGCCCGTGAGCTGGGCCTGCGTGTGATCGTCGCCCGCCGCTCCGAGGGCGCCGGCCGTGCCAGTGTCGTCAACCCCTTCCTGCGCGCGGTGTGCGACCTGGGCGGTCACGGAGTACTGCTCTCCGGCGACGGGCAGGAAGTCCCCCTCCTGGGCGCCGTGGCACCCCAGCCACTTCCCCCGGGCCGGGGAATTCGGGTGACCTCCGAAAATCCGTTCGGAACACTGTTTCAGACCGGCTGGCTGCCCACCAGGAACAGCGGATGATCGTGGTCCCGGAGGAGGAGACCGCAGACGCCGGACGCAGGTCCACCGGCCGATCTGCGGGATGACGCCTGAAGACGACGAAGAGACGGCGAAACACGCCCCCGAGGACTCGGACGAGCCGGCCACGATCACGGCCGGTGGATCACCCGGCGCATCCGCTGTACCTCGGGCCCGGAGCACCGGAAGGGGTGGTACGAGCACACGACGGTTGTGAACGGTTCGGGGACTCGGGTCGGTGGTCCCATCCCGTCGGACTTCTGACGGCCGGGTCGCAAGGCAGGGTTCAGCGCCTCAGGGGCGGACGGCGAAGACCCAGCGGTCGGCGGCGAGGGCGTCGTCCGGTTCGGGCAGCGGGCCGCGGCCGTAGTGGCGGGTGAACTCGTAGGGTGTGTGGACGGTGGTGGACCAGCCGCGTGCGGTGAGGTCGGCAGGGGTGTCGGGGCGGGGGCCGGCGTCGAGCAGGGCGGGCAGGTCGATGCCGGTCCGGTCGCGGAGCGCGGTGTGGAGCGGGTGGTCGCGGACCGCCGTGGACTCGGGGCCGAGCCTGGCCTCGTAGGCCAGGGTGGAGCCGGGGGCGCTCAACCGGTCGACGGCGGCGAAGAGTTCGCGTTCCTCCGGGCCGGGCAGGTGGAGCAGCAGGCCTTCGGCGAGCCAGGCGGTCGGGTGGTCGGGGTCGAACCCGGCGGCGGTCAGCGCCCCGGCCCAGTCGGTGCGGAGGTCGGCCTCGACGGCCGCCCGGTGGGCGGTGGGCAGGTCGGTCGCTGCGGCTTCCAGCCCGTCCAGTACGCGCTCCTTGAAGGCGAGCACCTCGGGCCGGTCGACCTCGTAGAGGGTGCAGTCGCCGGGCCAGTCGAGCCGGTACGCCCGTGCGTCGAGTCCTGCCCCGAGCAGGACGACCTGCCGGGCGCCGAGTTGGACGGCCCGCAGCAGCTGGTCGTCGAACGCCCGTGTCCGCAGCGCGAAGTAGCGGCCGAGTCGCCCCCACAGCGGGTCGGCCTCGCCGTCGGGGACGTCGCGGGGGTGGACGGGCCACTGCGCGGCGGCGGGGGCGGCGCGCACGAAGTGCTCGGCGTACCGGTCCCGGGCGAGGGCGTCGGGGCGGTGGGTCTCGATCGCCCGGGCGGCGGCGACCAGCAGGGTGGTGAGCTCCACGCCCCCGGTCACGCCGGGGTTCTCCGTCACGCCGACACTCATGCGCCGCTCCTGCCGCTGGGGGACGGGCGGTCCGTGCCCGATCGGTTCCCCACTATCCGTCACCGGGCGGAGATCAGCCCGACATGATCACCGGGGTTCACCCGATGGGGGGAACTCGGGCCGGTAGGAGCAACATTGGCGCGGCCGGTCAGTATGCGACGGTCGGCTGCCGGGCACCCGACTGTCAGGCACCCGGCTGCCAGTCGGCCGGCCCGGAGGGCGGCAGGTGGCCGGGCAGGCCGGACGTCCAGCGCTTGGAGCCGTCCGGCAGCACCGCGAGCGCCTCCACTCCCGGCCGGCGGGCCGCCCAGGCCAGCGCGCGGTCGGGGCCCATGGCGAAGGCGGCGGTCGCCCAGGCGTCGGTGCGGGCGATGCCGGTGCCCGGGGCGCCGACCAGGGTGAGCGAGGCCAGGCCGTCCGCCGGGCGGCCGGTGCGGGGGTCGAGGATGTGGGCACCGCGCTCGGCGGTGCCGGAGGTGGCGACGGCGAGGTCGCTGCCGGCCAGGACGGCGGCGAGCATGCCCGGTCTTCCGGGGTGGGCGACGCCGAGCCGCCACGGTCCGCCGCAGGTCTGTACGTCCCCGCCGCCGTTGACGCAGAACTGCCGGGCGCCGGAGGCGCGGAGCAGCCGGGCGGCCTCCTCGATCGCCCAGCCCTTGACCCAGCCGCTGGGGTCGAGCCGGCCGCCGGGCCGCTCGGTGAAGTAGCCGTCGGTCTCGGCCGCCACCTCACGGCAGGCGGCGAGCACCGTGCGCACCTCGGGATCGCAGTCCTCCGGGGCGATCTCGCCGCGCCCGAGCCGGCTGACGTCGCTGTCGGGCCGGTAGGTGGAGAACACCGCGTCGATCCGGTGCAGCCGTTCGACGATCCGCCGTACCGCCTCGGGGGTGTCCGGCCCGGGGTCGCGGACGGCGATCGAGAAGACGGTGCCCATCACGGGCTCGGCGTGCCGCAGCACCGGGGCCTCAGCCCTTCGCCCGGTCGAGGGCGCTCTGCAGCGAGCGGATGTAGCCGTCACTGGTGTAGGTCGCGCCGCTGACCGCGTCGATCCGAGCGTTCTGCGCGGAGATCGCCTCCTGGTTGAGCACGGGCAGGGCGTCGGCGTTGATCTCGCGGTCCCGGCGGTCCTGGGTCGGGTACTTGACCACGTCGACGGTGGTGATCCGGCTGCCGGCGAGGGTGACCTGCACCTGCACCGGGCCGTACCGGGTGTTCACGGTGTCCCCGCTGACCTTACGAGTGGCGCCGCCGCCACCGGTGGCGGGTGCGGGGGAGGCGGACGGGCCCGGCGAGGTGCCGGCGGAGCCGGACCCCGACCCTGAATCCGACCCTGACCCTGACCCTGAACCCGACGCAGATCCCGACCCCGACCCCGAGCTGATCACCGGCGCGGACCCGGTCGCCTCGTGCGGTTTGAGCGAGAGCAGCAGCACCACCCCGGCAGCGGTGGCGGCACTGGTGACGACGGCTCGGCGCATGGCAGGACAACTCCTCCGGAGACGTGGACGTGTAGGCGTGGAAAGGGGTCAGAAGACGAAGGACTCGCGGTGGATGCGTCCCGCCCGCACCCCGGCCGCCCGCAGCGCCCGTACGGCCTCCTCGGCGACGGCCTCGGGCCCGCACAGGTACACCTCGTGCTCGGCCAGGCCCGGCACCAGCCGCGCGAGCGCCGCGCCGAGGTCCCCGACCTGTTCCCGCGAGCCGAGCAGTTCGTGCACCACCCCGCCGCGCCGCCGGGCGACCTCGGCCAGCTCGGCCCGGAACAGCACGTCCTCCGCGCGCCGTGCCCGCTGCACCAGCGTGACCTCGCCCGGCAGGGTCTCGAACAGCGCCCGCAGCGGTGTGATCCCCACCCCGACCCCGAGCAGCAGCACCCTGCGCTGCCGCTGCTGCCGCCCGGTGAACGCCCCGTACGGCCCCTCGGCCCGCACCCGGGTGCCCGGCGGCAGCGCGGCGACGGCGGCGCTGTGCCCGCCGAGGTCCTTGACGGTGAAGCGGAGGAAGTCCGGGCGCGGAGGCGCGGACAGCGAGTACGGGTTGGCGGCCCAGCGCAGCCCGGGCGCCTGGAACTGCAGGCGGAAGAACTGGCCCGGCTCGGCGCGGAGTTCGTCGAGCCGTCGGCCGGAGAGGAACAGCGACACCACGCCGGGGCCCTCCCGCCGCACCTCGGCCACCCGCAGCCCGTGCCGCCGGTCGAGCAGCCACGGCCGCAGCAGCCGGAACCAGCCGATCAGCGCCGCCGTGCCGAAGTAGAGCGCGTACCACGCGGCCTGGCCGGGGCCGCCGCCGAGGTCGGCGCCGGTGGCCAGCTGGTGGGCGAAGGCGAGTGCGACGGCGAGGTAGGTCGCCAGGTGCAGGTAGTACCAGGTCTCGTAGGAGAGCCGGCGGCGGGCCGCCCGGGCGGAGACCAGGCCGGTGCCGAGCATCAGCAGGGTGCCCAGGGAGGCCTTGATCATCTCGGGGTAGTGGAAGACGATCTCCACGCCCTCCCCGACCGGCCCGCGCCCGTCGGTGAGCGCGTAGCCCCAGACCACGGTCAGCACGTGCACCGAGACCAGGGCGACCAGCCAGCGTCCGCCGTACGCGTGCCAGCGGGCCAGTCGGTCGGCGCCGACCCCGCGTTCCACCGGCGGCAGCCGGGCCATCAGCAGGAGCAGGACCGGCGCGGCGTACCCGGCGAGCAGCCCGGTGATCCGCCCGGCACCGGTCAGCCACCCGGCCGCGCCGACCACGGAGGCGGTGTTCACCCACCACAGCCCGAGCACGCCGAGCGCCCCGGCGCCGATCAGCGCGAGCGCGGCGTTCGGGGGCAGGGCGAGCGGCGGACGGGCCGCCGCCCGGCGGTGCGGACGGGCGGGCGCGGGCCGGGACTTCGGTGCGGTGGCAGTGGTCATCGGGGTCCTCCTCGACTCCCGGCGGCGGCACGGCCCCGCCGAGGCGGTCCACGATCGCACCGCAAGCTCTGAGTCACCTCTGAGGACGGCCCGTTCCGGGGCCCTCCTGAAGTGTTGTCGCCGCAGGTCAGAAGCTATGTCCGGGTTCACGAACCAGTTCCGGCGATCTCACGGCTTTCTCATCGCGGCGGGCCAGAATGACCGTTGCCCACCGCCCGACCGAGGGAGCCACCATGGACGACACCGCCGGCCGCCCGGACGACCGCCCCGACTGGCGCGTCCTGGTCGTCGACGACGAACCGGACCTGGTGGAGGTGGTCTGCGGCGCCGTCCGCTACGAGGGCTGGCACGCGCGCGGCGCGACCACCGGTCTGGAGGCCGTCCGGGAGGCGGCACGGTGGCGCCCGCACGCCGTGGTGCTGGACGTGATGCTGCCCGACCTCGACGGCCTGGAGGTGCTGCGCCGGGTGCACGCCGAGCAGCCCGAGGTGCGGGTGCTGTTCCTCACCGCCCGGGACGCCGTCGAGGAGCGGATCGCGGGCATCGCCGCGGGCGGCGACGACTACGTGACCAAGCCGTTCAGCCTGGCCGAGGTGGTGGTCCGGCTGCGCGGACTGCTGCGCCGGGCCGCCCCGCCCGCCGGCCCGGCGCAGCCGCCCGCGCACGCCCTGGTGCTCGGCGACCTCGTCCTCGACGACCTGGCCCGCGAGGTGACCCGCGACGGCGAGACCATCGAGCTCAGCCCGACCGAGTACGCGCTGCTCGCCCACCTGATGCGCCACCCCCGGCAGGTGCTCAGCAAGGCGCAGATCCTGGAGGCGGTCTGGTCGTACGATTTCGGCGGGCAGGCCCACATCGTGGAGCTGTACATCAGCTACCTGCGCAAGAAGCTGGACGCCGGCCGCAGCCCGATGATCCACACCGTGCGCGGCGCGGGCTACCTGATCAAGGCCGCGCCGTGAGCCGCGCCGTGAGCCGCGCCGTGAGCCGTGCCGTGCGCCTCCTGAAGCGGCTCTTCCCCCGGACCCTGCGCGCCCGGCTGATCGCCGGCCTGCTGGTGCTGCTGGTCGTCACCTGCGCCGCCGTCGGCTTCGCCACCGCCGCCGCCCTGCGCCACTTCCTGGTCGACCGGCTCGACCAGCAACTCGCCGAGACCGGCGGCCGCTACGCCGCCAGCCTGGAGCACACGGGCGCCGGCGCCGGCCCGGACACCCGGGCCCAGACCCCCGGCACCCTGGGCGTGCGGCTGCTGGGCGGCCGGGTGACCGCCGCCGGGGTGGTCGACGGGGACGCCGACGACGTCGGCGACCCCGGTGACGAGGACGACCGGGTCTCCTTCCCGCCCGACCGGCAGCGGGCCCTGGCCGCCCTGCCCGTCGGCGGACCGGCCCGAACCCTCGACCTCGGCGGCACCCTGGGCCACTACCGGGTCCGGGCGGTGGCCGGCCGGGACGGCGACGTACTGGTCAGCGGGCTGCCGGTGAAACCCGCCGAGGACACCGTGGAGCGGCTGGAGACCCTGGAGCTGACCGTCTTCGCGATCGCGGTCGCGGCGGCCGGCGCGGCCGGGGCCCTCTGGGTCGGCTTCTCGCTGCGCCCGCTGCGGCGGGTGGTCGGCATGGCCGAGCGGGTCAGCGCGCTGCCGCTGGCCAGCGGCGAGGTGATGCTCGCCGAGCGGGTGCCGGACGACGATCCCCGCACCGAGGTCGGCCGGGTCGGCGCGGCGCTCAACCGGATGCTCGGCCACGTCGGCGACGCGCTGGCCCGCCGCCACGCGGTGGAGGAGCGGCTGCGCGGCTTCGCCGCCGACGCCAGCCACGAGCTGCGCACCCCGGTGGCGGCCGTCCGCGGCCACGCCGAACTGGCGCTGCGCCACCCCGGGGAGGTGCCCGGCGAGGTGCGGCACTCGCTGGAGCGGATCGACGCCGAGGCGCTGCGGATGGGCGCGATCGTGGAGGACCTGCTGCTGCTCGCCCGGCTGGACGCCGGCCGCCCGCTGGCCGAGGACGAGGTGGACCTCACCCGGATCGTGCTGGGGGCGGTGGCCGACGCCCGGGCGGCCGGGCCGGACCACCGCTGGCGCCTGGTTCTGCCGGAGGAACCGGTGCTGGCGCGCGGGGACGAGCACCGGCTGAGCCAGGTGGTGGCCAACCTGCTGGCCAACGCCCGCACCCACACCCCGGCCGGTACCGCGGTCGAGGTGCGCCTCGAACTCACGGGTGGCGGAGTGGAGTTGAGTGTCACCGACGAGGGTCCCGGGATCCCGGCGGAGCTGCTGGAGCGGGTCTTCGAACGGTTCGTCCGGGGGGACCGCGCCCGCTCCAGGGCCACCGGCTCGACCGGGCTGGGCCTGGCCATCGTCCGGGCCGTGGTACGGGCGCACGGCGGCACGGTCGAGGCGGCCAGCCGGCCCGGACGTACCTCGTTCACCGTCCGGCTGCCGGCGGCGTGACGCGGTGCTCGTCCACGGTCCGGCCGGCGGGGCCGTCATGCCGCAGGCCGTTCAGGGGCCGGCCGGCGGCGGGACCGTGCGGAAGCGCCGCCGGTAGTCCGTGGGCGTGGTGTCCAGGCGGCGGCGGAAGGCGCGCACCAGGGTGTCCGTGGTGCCGAACCCGCAGGTGGTGGCGATGCGTTCGAGGGTGTCGTCGCCGGACTCCAGCCGGTGGCGGGCGAGTTCGACCCGGGCCGACTCGACGTAGGCGCTCGGGGTGGTGCCCAGCTCGGTCTTGAAGATCCGCACCAGCTGCCGTTCGCTGACGTTCGCGTGCGCCGCGAGGTCCGGCACAGTGAGCCGGCCGGAGAGGTTGCGCAGGGGTGGCGCAGTTCCTCGATCCGCCGGGTGGTGGAGACCGGCTCCAGCGGAACGCTGAACTGGCTCTGACCGCCGGGGCGTTTGAGGTACATCACCAGCTGCCGGGCGACCCGCAGGGCGAGCTCCTCGCCGAAGTCCTCGGCGACCAGCGCGAGCGAGAGGTCCAGGCAGGCGCTGATGCCCGCGCCCGTCCACACCTCGCCCTCGCGGATGAAGATCGGGTCGGCGTCCACCTCGATCTGCGGGTACTCGGCGGCGAGTTGGCCCGCGGTCGACCAGTGGGTGGTGGCCCGTTTGCCGTCCAGCAGCCCGGCGGCGGCCAGCAGGTGGGCACCGACGCAGACGGAGGCGACCCGGCGGGCCCGGGCGGCCAGGGTGCGGACGTGGTCGACCATCGCCGGGTCGGTGAGCGCCTGGACCCGTCCGCCGTCCACCTCCACCGCCCCCGGCACCAGCAGGGTGTCGATGCCGCCCTCGGCGGCGGCCCGGTCGAAGGTCAGGTCGGGCAGGATCCGCACCCCGGCTGCGGTGGTGACCGGCTCGGTGGTCGCGGCGGCCAGCACCACCCGGTAGCCGACCGCGTCGGCGGTCTCCCGCCGGACCAGCGAGAACACCTCCGGCGGTCCGGTGACGTCCAGCAGGTCGACGCCCTCGAACAGGACGATGACGATCAGCCGTTTCTCCACGCACTGCCCCCTCGATGTCGGAATCTGCATGTTAGACGGCATTGCCGCCATGCCGGGCCCGCCCGTAGCGTTCCGGAGGCAGGCCGCACCCGGCGTGACCTGCGAAGAACCCCTCCATGCGACGAAGGCGGTACAGCCGTGCCCACCACCACCCTGCGCACCCTCAACGGCCTCGACGACAAGCCCGCCGGGCTCGGCGGGGCGACGCTGCTCCTGATCGACTACCAGAACACCTACACCCGCGGGGTGATGGAACTGACCGGCTGGCGCGAGGCCCTGGACGCGGGCGCCGAACTGCTCGCCCGGGCCCGGGCTGCCGGTGCCACCGTCATCCACGTCGTCAACGACGGCGGCCCGGGCACCCCGTACGACGTCCGTGCCGAGATCGGACGGATCCACCCGGACGTCGCCCCCGCCGAGGGTGAGCGGGTGGTCGTCAAGCAGGCCCCGGACGCCTTCGTCGGCACCGGGCTGGGCGAGCTGGTGGACACGGCCGGACACCAGGACGTGGTGATCGCCGGATTCATGACCCACCTGTGCGTCGCCTTCACCACCGCCGGGGCCTTCCTGCGCGGCAACCGCCCCACCGTCGTCGCCGACGCCTGCGCCACCCGCCCGCTGCGGTCCGGCGGCGCGGAGCTCACCGCGGACCAGATCCACCGGGGCGCGCTCGCCACGGTCGGGGACCTCTACGGGGTGGTGGTGGAGTCGGCGGCCGACCTCGGCTGAGGCCGGCCGCCGGCGGTCGGGCCCGCCCGCGGCGGCGGGCCCGGTCCGTCACCCGCGCCCACCGCCGGTGGGACGAGTCTCGTTGTGCCCGTCCCGTTCCGCCATGGATTCGGTTCTCGCCGAACGGTCTTGCGGACCGGGCGCCCGCGGGGTGACGATCGCGACCGTGCTGCGAATCTTCTTCGGTACGGACGACCTGGACCGGATCCGGGTCGCGGAGCGCCCCGACATGTCGATGGAGCTGTCCCTCAGCGTCCACGCCCTGGTCAGCGGCCGCTGCGACCCGCGCTTCCAGGCCTGGCGCAACCGGCTGCGGGCGTCCTGGAACCCGCGCACCGCGCTGCTCTTCGACCTCTACACGCCCTCGGCGATCCCGGAGTTCCTCACCGTCCGGCGGGACCCGGGCGCCACCGAGAGCGCCACCGCCGGGGCCCCCGAGGAACCGCTCCGCGACCACCTGCGATCCGTCGGCGGAGAACGGCAGTTGAGCGCCTTCGCCCGCGGCGTGGCGGCGGGGGACCGGCGGGCCAGGAAGCTGCTCGGCAACGTCACCGCCGAGTACCAGACCCGCGCGATAGACCCCTACCGCCGGCAGATCGAGACCATCGTCACCACCGAGCACGGCCGCCGCCGCCGGATCACCGGACCGGACCAGGTCCTCAACTCGCTGCACCCGTCGGTGTCCTGGCGCCGCCCCGTGCTCAGCTTCCCGCTCGCGAACGGCTGCCGGCACGACATCCGGCTGGACGGCCGCGGACTCCTGCTCCAGCCCTGCGTGTTCGGCCCCCGCCGTCCCGTCATCGCCCGCTTCGAGGACCCGCGCCAACAGCCCGTCCTCCTCTACCCGGCGAGGATCAGCGGCCCCTTGCAGCCCGAGTCCGAACCCACCCCCAGCCGTACCCTCACGGCCCTGCTCGGCCAGACCCGGGCCGCCGCCCTGGCGGCCATCGCCACCCACGGCCCCTGCTCCACCAAGGACCTGGCCGCCCTCCTCGACATCTCCACCGCCTCCGCCAGCGAACACGCCACCGTGCTCGCCGACTCCGGCCTCACCGCCAAGGACCGCACCGGCCGCACCGTCACCCATCGCCCCACCCCCCTGGGCCAGGCCCTCCTCGCCGGCCACCTCCCCGTGCCACCCGTCGGGTAGCGCGCCGCGGAGCTCGCGAGGCGGGCCGACGCCTCCGGTTCCGGCCCGCTCCGGGGCCTGCCTCCGCTCGCCCCCTGCGGGGCGATACCGCGGCCTCCGGGCGGGAGGTGCACCCAGCGCAGCGGCTCCCGCCTCGGCCGGGCGACGCACTCACCCCGACGCCGTCCCGCCGTCCGCTCGGACGACGGGGAGAAGCGCACGGCCCACTGCCCGGGCCACCCGCACCGGCAGCGGGCCGGGACGAGGCGCCGACTACGGCCGTGCCCGGGCGAGGCCGGTACGGGGTGGGCCTCTTCCGCCGAACTCCGCCCCCACTCCCACGCACGGGGGCAGCTGCGGCAGGAATCAGCGGGGCGGGCCGGGGGCGGCCTCGCCCGGGATCAGGCGGGTGCCCCGTGTGTGGGCGCGGGGCGGGATTGGCGGGGGAGGGGGAGGGTGAGGGCTTCGGGGGAGGTGGACGGGAGGGCGAGGGCGGAGGCGGTTTCGGCGGGGAAGGGGTGGAGGCCGAGGAGCGCGGTGGTGAGGCGGGCGGTGGCGCGGTGCCAGTCGGGGATGCGCTGGAGCATCGCGTGGCCGCTGCCGGTGACGGTGTAGCCGCAGACGCGGGCGCCGGCGGCGCGGCTGCGGGCGGCGAAGGCGCGGGTGTCGGCGGGTGGGGTGACGGTGTCGCGGTCGCCGTGCAGGAGGAGGACGTCGCGGCCGGCGAGGTGGTCGCAGGGGTCCTCGGCGGGGCACCAGGGCGCGAGGGCGACCAGGCCGGTGACGGCCGGGTGGCCGCCGGCCCGCAGGGCGGCGCGGCCGCCCATGGAGTGGCCGACCAGGACGGTGGGCACCGGGCCGAGGGTCTCGGCGAGTTCGTCGAGTGCGGCGAGGGCGTCCCGGGCGGCGTCGGCACGGGCGCCGTTCCAGCCGCGGTGGCGGTAGCGGACGGTGCCGAGGGCGATGTCGGTGCCCGCCGTCGCCCTGGTCAGCGCGCGGACGAAGCCGTGCATGCGCAGCAGCGGGAGGTTGAGCGGGCGGGGGCGGGCGAGGTTGTGCTCCTCGCCGCCGTGGAGGACGAGGACGGCGGCCCGGGCCGCCGGGGGGCGCACCCGCCAGCGCAGCGCGTCGTGAGTGCCCGCGCCCGTACTGCTTGCCGTCACCTCTGCACCGTCCAGCTCCGTAACCAAGCGACCACCCGGGCCCGGTGACCCGCGAACCCCCGGGCCCCGGCCCGGACCGCCACTGTACGCGGGCGTACGGGCGGGGTGTTCACCCGAGGGAACCATCCCGGCCGACCGGGCGCGCGCGGGAGTGGCGGGGGGCTGCTATCCACGAAGGGTGGGGGGTCGACCGCGCCGTTCCGGCGCCGTGTCACCGAGTGGAGGACTCCGTGGCTCAGCAGCTCGCACTCTCCGTCGACTTCGGGTCGGGTTTCACCCAGGCCTGGTCCAAGATCGCCAAGGTCATTCCGCAGTTCATCGCCTTCCTGGTGATCCTGGTCATCGGCTGGTTCGTGGCCAAGGCGATCGCCGGGGTCCTGGACCGGGTGCTGCGCCGGATCGGATCGGAGCGGGTCGCCGAGCGGGCCGGGATGGCCCGTTACCTGAGCGGCTCGAAGTACGACATGACCGGCATCATCTGCAAGATCGTCTACTACGCGATCCTGCTGATGGCCCTGCAGCTGGCGTTCGGCGTCTTCGGCCCGAACCCGATCAGCGTGATGATCCACAGCATCGTCGCCTGGCTGCCCAGGGGCATCGTCGCGGTCGCGATCGTGGTGGTGGCGATGGCCATCGCCAACGCCGTGCGCGACATCGTCGGCAACGCGCTCTCCGGCGCCGCGTACGGCCGCACCGTCTCGACGGTGGCCTGGGGGTTCATCGTGGCGCTCGGCGTGATCGCGGCGCTCGGCCAGGTCGGGATCGCGACCGCGATCACCGGTCCGGTGCTGATCGCCGCGCTCGCCACCATCACGGGTGTGCTGGTGGTCGGCGTCGGCGGCGGTCTGATCATGCCGATGCGCCAGCGCTGGGAGCGGTGGCTGGACAGCGCCGAGCAGGAGACCGCCCGGCTGCGCGGCAGCGCGTACCAGGCCGGCCGCTCCGACGCGCTGGCCAACCAGCCGGTGCGGCCGACCACCGAGACCGGCCGGGGCTACCCGCCGGCCCCGGGCATCGACCCCGGTCAGGAGCGCTGAGGGCCGGCGGCCGTCACACCCCCAACAGGCCCTGCTCACGCACCAGCCAGCAGATCGCGGTCAGCCGGGTGACGGCGTAGTCGTAGCCGACCGGCTCCCGCCAGCCGATCTCGGTGAGCGCGTCCAGGAAGCCCAGCGCGTAGTCCGACAGTTCCTCACGGTCCAGGGGCCGGGGCGCCAGCTCCGGCCCCTGCGCGTACAGCAGTTCGCGCAGCATCGCCGCGTGCTGGTCGACCGCCGCGACGAAACCGGGCTCGAAGGCGAACTCGGCCAGCCGGGGCGTGAAGGCGGCCACGATGCCGGGCAGCGGGCAGCCGGCCGGCCCGTCGGGGGAGGGCCGGTAGGACTCGTCGGGGGTCGCGAACATCCGTCCACGGTAGGCGAGCCGCCGAGCGGGCAGGCCGGGCCGTGACGGTTCCGTGGTGAGACCTTGGCCACCTCCGGAACGTTCCGTGGCAAGGCCGGTTCCCTGTGTTTCCGAACCGGCGGTCCGTACCAGAATGGTCCGCATGGATCTTCGAATCTTCACCGAGCCCCAGCAGGGCGCGAGCTACGACACCCTCCTCCGGGTGGCCCGCACCGCCGAGGAGCTCGGGGTCTTCAGCGCCTTCTTCCGTTCCGACCACTACCTGAAGATGGGAGGCGTCGACGGCCTGCCCGGCCCCACCGACGCCTGGATCACCCTGGCCGGCCTCGCCCGCGACACCAGCACCATCCGCCTCGGCACCCTGATGACCGCCGCCACCTTCCGGCTGCCGGGCGTCACCGCGATCCAGGTCGCCCAGGTCGACGCGATGAGCGGCGGCCGGGTCGAGTTCGGCCTCGGTGCCGGCTGGTACGAGGCCGAGCACGCCGCCTACGGCATCCCCTTCCCGAAGGAGAGGTTCGGGCGGCTGGAGGAGCAGCTGGAGATCATCACCGGGCTGTGGCGGACCGAACCCGGCGACACCTTCGACTTCGCCGGGAAGTACTACACGCTCACCGACTCGCCCGCGCTGCCCAAGCCCGTCCAGGAGCGCATCCCGGTGCTGGTCGGCGGTCTGGGTCCGAAGCGCACCCCGGCGCTGGCCGCCCGCTTCGCCGACGAGTTCAACCTGCCGTTCGCCTCGCTGGAGGACACCGCCGCCCAGTTCGGCCGGGTGCGGGACGCCGTCGAGCAGGCGGGCCGTTCGGCCGACGAGCTGGTGTACTCCAACGCCCTGGTGCTCTGCGTCGGCCGGGACGACGCCGAGGTGGCGCGCCGGGCCGCCGCGATCGGCCGCGAGGTGGACGAGCTGAAGGAGAACGGCCTGGCCGGCACCCCGGACGAGGTCGTGGAGAAGATCGGCCGGTACGCGGCGGTGGGCAGCCGGCGGGTCTACCTCCAGGTGCTGGACCTGGGCGACCTCGACCACCTGGAGCTGGTCGCCTCCCGGGTCGCCCCGCAGCTGGGCTAGCGACCGTCCCCGCACCCGCCCTGACCACCGGCCTTTACTCGTTCTTGGGAATGCGCCATGCTCCAGGGACGGGAACGGCGGGGGAGGGACCGGGTGACGGGCGTACGAACACCGCGGGCGGCGGTGCCACGGGTGCCGCCGCCCCGCGACGCCGACGGCCGCGGCGCCGGCAGCCGGGTGGTCCGCAGCGGCGTGCACGGGCTGCGCGGCCCCGGACCGGCCGTCCTGCGCTACCCCGCCGGTGACCTGCTGATCGTCACCGGCCTGCCCGGCAGCGGCAAGAGCACCCTGATGCGCCGCTGCGTCCGCGCCCCGCTGGTCGACTCCCAGCTGGTCCGCGAGGAGTACGCGGCCCGGCTGCCCGGGCGGCTGCCGTACGCGCTCTACCGCCCGCTGGTGCGGCTCGCCCACTACCGGCGGCTGCGCCGGGCCGTCCTGGACGGCGGTCCGCTCGCGGTGCACGACTGCGGCACGCTGCCCTTCGTCCGGGCCTGGCTCGTCCGGGCCGCCGAACGGCAGGGCCGCCGGGTGCACCTGCTGCTGCTCGACGCCGACCCGGCCGAGGCCCGGGCGGGGCAGCGGCGGCGCGGGCGGCGGGTCTCGCGCTACGCCTTCGCCCGGCACCGGGGCGCGGCCGCCCGGCTGCGGCGGCTGCTGCTCGGGGCGGGGCGGGCGCCGGCGGGCTGTGCGTCGGCCGTGGTACTCGACCGGGGTGCCGCGCGCGCCCTGCGGGAGATCGACTTCTCGGCGTCGTAGTCTCGTGCGCGTCCGCGCCGGGCGCCGGGCGCCGGCGGTTGCCGGCGGGCGGGCCCGATGGGCGGCCGAAGCCCCGTCAACTCCCCCGTCAGGAGCGCCGATGCGCCGTACTGCCCGGGTGCGCTCGCGTGCCCCCCGCCTGTTCCCCTGCGCCGTCGCGCTGGTCGCCGCGGCAGGCCTGAGCCAGTTCGCGGCGCCGGCCCCGCACCGCGCGGTGGCGGCGGCCGTGTGCGGGGGCGGCGACGCCGCGGCCCGCAAACCGGCCGGCAGCCGGGCGGGCGGGGACCCGAACGCGGTGAGCGCCGACCGGGCCCGGGCGATGCAGGCGGACCTGGCGGACCGGCTCGCCGAGCTCGGCTCCACCCACGTCCCGCTGGCCGCCGCCCCGACCGGCATCCCGGTGTACGTCCACGTGATCCACGCCGGGGACGCCGGCCGGCTCGACGAGGGCGCCGTCGCGGCCCAGATCGAGCACCTGAACGCCACCTACGGAGGCCAGGGCCAGGGCAACACGCCGACCCCGTTCCACTTCCGGCTGGTGGGCACCGACTGGACCGACAACGCCGGCTGGTACAACGGGCTGATGCCCGGCTCCGCCGCCGAGCAGGCGATGAAGTCCGCCCTGCGCAAGGGCGACCAGGGCACCCTCAACCTGTACACCGCCCACCTCGGCGAGTCCCTGCTCGGCTGGTCGGCCTTCCCCGACGCCTACCGCACCCGGCCGACCGACGACGGCGTGGTCATCCTGGACGACTCGCTGCCCGGCGGCCCGGCCACCCACTACAACGAGGGCAACACCGCCACCCACGAGATCGGCCACTGGCTCGGCCTCTTCCACACCTTCCAGGGCGGCTGCCTGTTCCCGGGTGACTACGTGGACGACACCCCGCCCGAGCGCACCCCCGGCTACGGCTGCCCCGAGGGCCGCCACAGCTGCCCGGGCGGCGGGCTCGACCCGATCCACAACTTCATGGACTACAGCTACGACTCCTGCATGACCCAGTTCACCCCCGGCCAGGTCCAGCTGATGACCAAGTCCTGGACGGCGTACCGCAGTTGAGTCGCCGGAAGAGCGGTGGGGGTACCGGCCTGCGAAACGCCGGACCCCGCGCGGCAATTCCCGACCATTTGTCCGATTTGATCTATGTTCGGCGGGTGGGGACCGAGCAGGAGCAACCGAAGGAGACACGGCATGACTGGCAGCCCCCGGATCGTCGTCGGTGTGGACGGCTCGCCCGCCTCGGAGCAGGCGCTGCGCTGGGCGATCGACTACGCCAAGGCCGTCGGCGGGACCATCGACGCGGTCGCGGCCTGGGAGTACCCGGCCTTCTACGGCTGGGGCGGCACGACCGTGCCGGCCGATGTGTACAACCCGGAGGAGCTCGCCGGCAGGACCCTCTCGGAGAGCGTCCTCAAGGTCGTCGGCCAGGACGCCGGCGTGCTGATCAGGGAGAGCGTGGTGCCCGGCAACGCGGCGGGCGCACTGCTGCAGGTCGCCAAGGGCGCGGCGCTGCTGGTCGTCGGCAGCCGCGGCCTCGGAGGCTTCTCCGGCGTGCTGCTGGGCTCGGTCAGCCGCCACCTCACCGAACACGCACCGTGCCCGGTGGTCGTGGTGCGGGAGGGCTACGTCGAGGGCGGCGCCCACTCCGCGTAGCCGCCACCGGGGGCGGCACCGCGCCGGGCCGCCACGCGGACCAGAATGGAGTCATGCCAGAAGGTGACTCCATCTACCGCGTGGCGGCCCGGCTGCACGACGCCCTCGCCGGACAGCTGCTGACCAGCGCCGAACTGCGGGTGCCCGCGCACGCGACCGCCGCGCTCGCCGGGCGCCGGGTGCTGGAGGTCCGCCCGCGCGGCAAGCACCTGCTCACCCGCCTCGAAGGCGGTCTCACCCTGCACACCCATCTGCGGATGGACGGCCGCTGGGAGGTCTACCGGCCCGGCGAGCGCTGGAGCGGCGGCCCCGCCTGGCAGATCCGCGCCCTCCTCGGCACCGAGCACGGCACCGCCGTCGGCTACCGGCTCCCGGTCGTCGAGCTGCTGCGCACCACCGACGAAGGGCGGGCCGTCGGCCACCTCGGCCCGGACCTGCTCGGGCCCGACTGGGACCCGGTCGAGGCCGTCCGCCGCCTCCTCTCCCGCCCCGCCCGGCCCCTCGTCGAGGCCCTGCTCGACCAGCGCAACCTGGCCGGCATCGGCAACGTCTACGCCAACGAACTCTGCTTCGTGGCCGGGGTGACCCCGTGGACCGAGGTCGGCGAAGTCCCGCACCCCGACCGGCTGGTGGCGCGCGCCCGGCAGATGCTGGAGGCCAACAAGCTGCGCCCCGGCCACATCACCACCGGCGACACCCGGCCCGGCTACCGGCACTGGGTCTACGGCCGGGCCGGGCGGCCCTGCCCGCGCTGCGTCACGCCCGTCCTGACCGGGCGCCAGGGCGACGCCCCGCGCGACCGGGCGGTGTTCTGGTGCCCGTACTGCCAGCGGGGACCGGCCCCGGTGGGCAGGGGCTGACTGACCGGTGCCGGTCCCCGCCGGGACCGGCAAGGATCCGACCGGACCGGCCCTACGCGAGCTCCACCAGGGCGGGGTGCCGCGGGTCGTCCATCCGGACGACGACGTCGGCGGCCTCGGCCGGCCCGGTCTCCGCCTCGTAGCGGGCGAAGGCGGGCAGCGTCCACTGCCGGTCGGCCGGGGTACGGCGGGCCAGTGCGGCCGGGGTGAGCGCCAGATGGACGGTCAGCTCCAGCGGCAGCCAGCGGCCGAGCAGCAGCGCGCCGTCCAGCAACAGCACGCCCCCGGGCGGGAGTCGGACGTACGGCGCACGGGTCGAGCGGTCGGTCGCCGGGTCGCGCAGCGAGGGCAGCACTCGGCCGCTGCCACCCGGCTCCAGCGGGTCCAGCACCTCGCGCAGCAGGGCGCCGTCGTCCAGCCAGAGGTCGTGGAAGGCGTCGGAGTCCTGGTGGCCGTACTCCAGCCGGATCGAGGCCGGGCGCAGGAAGTCCTCCGCGGACACCCGCAGCGCGGGGCGGCCGCGCAGCCGCAGCGGCTCCACCAGGGCGTCGGCGAGCAGCTCTGGCCGGGCGGCCGCGGCGCCGTCCACGGCGATCCTCAGCCACCGCTCGCCGGCGCCGGGCAGCGCGGTGATCCGGTCGGCGAGCAGCTCGGCCAGCTTGTCGGGGGAGATCGGGCGTACCTGCACCAGGCCATCCTGCCGTTCGTCGGGCCGTCCGGGTCAACGGGGGCGGGCGTCAGGCGGTCGGGATCGCGTGCAGGACGTCGTCGTGGCCGGCGTAGAGGCGGGTCCCGTCGGTGGAGACGGTCCACACGTCGCGGCCAGGGCCGGAGTCGTGGAAGGTCCAGCGCGGGCGGCCCGTCGCGGCGTCGATCGCGCAGACCCCGACGGCCGCCGGTCCCGGGACGTACAGCGTGCCGCCGACGACCAGCGGGCGGCTACGGCTGTCAAGCGGGAACGGCAGCTTGCGGGACCACAGCACGGCGCCGGTGGCCAGCTCGTTGCAGGTGACGACGCCGCTGTCACGCGGGACGAACACCCGGGCGCCGTCCGGGACGGGCGGCAGCGCCCGCCAGGACTCGCCCCGGGCGGGGGAGTGCGCCCAGCGGGGCTCTCCGCCCGGGCCCAGCATGCGCACCCCGCCGGTGCCGTCGGGGACGAGGAACCCCTCCCCGACGGCGACGCACCAGCGCAGGCCCTCCGGGCCGGGGGCGGTCCACAGTTCCCGCCCCGTGGCGGCGTCCCGGACGGCCAGCTCGGAGCCGTCGCCGAGCGAGCGGGCGCAGGCCAGCAGGCCCGCGCCGCCCCCGGTGGCGGCGGCGAGCGGCCGCTCCTGGCGCGGAGCGGCGACGGACCAGAGCACGGTGCGCTCGTCCAGCCCGAGGGCGAAGAGCCGGGTGCCGGGGAAGAGCTCCTCCTGACGGAACGGGGCCCAGGCGAAGCCGTAGAGGACGCCGGTCGTCGTGCAGGTGAGCTGGAGCCGGGTGGACAGCTCGTCGGGCAGCGGCAGGCTCCAGTCCCCGGCCGGATCGCTGAGGTGACGGGCGTCCAGGTGGCCCTTCGACTCGGCGCTGAACAGGTGGTCCGGCCCGATCGCGACCTTCCCGCCGGACGGCTCGGCGTCGCTCGGCCAGTCCGGGGGCGTCGGCGGGTCGAACACCAGCAGCCTGCCGGGGCCGCCGCCGACCGGGTCGAGGACCTGCAGGCCGGCCTTCGACAGGAACACCGGGCGCCGCGGCGCGGCGACCAGCCGCTCGGGGGTCATCGCCTGCGCGTCCCGGTACGTCCAGAGCGGCGTCGGCCCGGACAGCGCGGTCGGTACCGGGAGGGGCGGCCGCGGCACCGGCCCGCCGTCCGAGCGGCCCAGCGCCCACACCGCCCCGCCGACCGCCAGCAGCCCGGCCCCGGCCAGCAGCCCCCGCCGGCTCAACCGCGGCCCGCCCCCGCCCCCGGCCCCGCCGAGCACGTCCGCGGGCGCCTCGGCCCCGCCGTCCGCCTCGTCCCACTGCCACGAACCCTCCCGCGCGGCCTCCTCGGACGACGGCGACTGCATACCGCTCCCACCTCCACCCCTGGCGGCCTGGGCGCCACCGCTCGCCGGGAGGATATCGAACGGTCCCCGAACCATCCGAGGACATCGCCGTGCTGCACTAGGCTGTGGCGCAGCACAGGCCCGCGCAGGAGACCGGGGAGGTACGCCGTGACGGCCGAGATGATCGCACCCGAGTGGATGCACCGGCAGATCACCAGTGAGGAGTACGACTCCTGGACTGAGGAACAGTGTGCGGGGATCGAGATCGTCGACGGGATGGTCGTTGTGAGCCCCAGCGCCTCAAGGCGTCACAACCGGATCGGACGCCTTCTGGCGAACGCCCTTGACAGGGCGGGCGGTGAGGAGTGGATCGCGGACACCGACTTCGACGTGCGGCTCCAGGACGTGCCGCTCAACAACCGTCGGCCCGACGTGGTGGTCTACCGTGTTGACGCTTTCGACGCGCCGCTCATCAGACCGGAGCACGTACTGCTGCTGGTGGAGGTTGTCTCGCCGGGCTCGGAGACAACCGACCGGCTGGTCAAGCTCGACCAGTATGCGAAGGCCGGCATCCCCTTCTACTGGCGGGTCGAGCAGGCGGCGGGCCGGGTGCCGGTCGTCCACACCCATCTGCTGGACGCGGAGAGCGGGACCTACCGGGCCGGTGAGGTGTTCACCGGACTGGTGAAGGCCGCGGTGCCTTACCCGGTGGAGGTCGACCTCACCCAGCTGCCGTAGGCCCGTCACCTGCTCGGGGGAGTACGTCCCTCGGGTGTTCGCGGCGTTCGGGCTGGTGCGTTGTGGGGTCCGTGGGCCTTCCGGGGCGGTGGCGGCTCGCCTTGACAGGGTTCCGGGCCGGACGTAGCAAGGGAGCATGCGCCATCCGCAGGCGGCCGGCGGGGCCGCCGAGCCGGTCCGCGGGACGGGCCCGGAGACGGCTTCGGAACCGGTCCTGGAAACGGCTCCGGAACCGGTGCCGGTGGCGCCCCCGGAAGGCGACGCACTGCCCGACGCCGACGCCGACGCCGACGCCGTGCACGAGCGTGACGCGTTGCTGGCGAAGGCCGTGCGGCGGGTGCTGGGGTCCACCGGGGCGTACGCGGCGATGGTGTACCTGCGGTCGCGGGACCGGCGGTCGCTGGTGCTGCGCACCGTCGCGGGCGTGCCGCTGTCGATCATGAGTCCGTTCCGGCGGATCGCGGCCGCCGGGCCGTTGCCGGTCGCGGTGTGCTTCCGGACCGGCCGGAGCGTCACGCTGTCCGATCCCGAGGACACCATGCGGCGCTTCCCGCAGCTCGCGGTCGGGCTGCCCTACGACTTCGTCTCGGCCTTCGTGCCGGTGGAGCACGGCGGGGAGCGGTTCGGGGTGCTGAGCGTGCTGTGGCCGGCCTCGGACGACGGCGTGCCGGCCCACGAGGGCGAGCAGCTGGCGCCGATCGCGTCCCGCTTGGGCGCCGGGCTCTCCGAGCTGGCGGCGGCCGGGCAGTCGGTGGAGCCGGGGGGTGACGCGGTGGTGGTGGAGCTGCCGCCGCCGTCCGCGCCCACCACCCGGGTCGGGCTGTTCGACTGGGACGTGGCCACCGGGGCGCTGGCGGCGGACGCGCAGTTCCGGGCGATCTTCGGTTTCGCGCCCGGTGAGTTCGACGGCACGGTGGGTTGTCTGACCGGGCGGATCGCCCCCGGGGACCTGCCCGAGTTCCGGGCCGCCGCCCGGACCGCCCTGGAACGCGGTGAGGTGCTGGCCGCCCGGCTGCGGGTGCTCGGGCCGGGCGGGCGCCCGTACCCGGTGGAGCTGTGGGCCCGGGTGCCCGGCGCGGTGCCCGGCGCGATGCCCGGGGGCGGGACCCACCTGGTGGGCGCGGTCCTGGACGTGCGCACCCTGACCGCCGCCGCGGCCGCCGTGGAGCGGCTGCGCGAGGGCGTCTTCTCGCTCGACCCGGACGGCCTGGTCAGCTACGTCAACCGGGCCGCCGAGCCGCTGCTCCGGGCGACCCGGGAGGAACTGGTCGGCCACCACCCCTGGGAGGTGCTGCCCTGGCTCGCCGACCCCTTCTACGAGAACCGCTACCGCGCGGCCCTGCTCTCCCAGCAGCCGACCACCTTCCTGGCCGCCCGCCCGCCGGACGCCTGGCTCGCCTTCTCGCTCTTCCCCGACGGGCACGGCATGACCGGCCGGGTGGTCGCCGCCGAGTCCCCACCGGACGCGGTCGAAGCGCCGGCCGGACCCGGACCGGGCGCCGGCCGGGGAGACGTGGGCAGTACCCACCACCTGCTCCAGCTGGCCAGCGCGCTCACCGAGGCGGTCACGGTACGCGACGTGTGCCGGGCGGTGGCCGAGGAGATCCTCCCGGCGTTCGGCGGCCAGGAGCTCGCCATCTACGGGGTGCACGGGCAGCGGCTGCACCTGGTCTCGCAGGCCGGTTACCCGGACGGCTTCCTGGACGGCTTCGAGGGCACCCCGATCGACGCCCGCGTTCCCGGCGCCGAGGCGCTCAGCACCGGCACCCCGATCTTCTTCGAGTCGGTCCGCCAACTCGCCGCCGCCTACCCGGGCCTCGCCCTGGACGAGATGGGCGCCTGGGCGTTCCTGCCGCTGATCGCCTCCGGCCGTCCGGTCGGCAGCTGCATCCTCGGCTTCGACCGCGCGCGCTCCTTCACGCTGGAGGAGCGCGGGCTGCTCACCGGTCTGGGCGGCTTCATCGCCCAGGCGCTGGAGCGCGCCCGGCTCTACGACGCGGAGTTCGCCCTGGCCCGCGGCCTCCAGCAGGCCCTGCTGCCGCACCGGCTGCCGCGGGTGCCCGGCATCCGGACCGCCGCCCGCTACCTGCCCGGCACCCAGGGCATGGAGATCGGCGGCGACTGGTACGACGCGATCGTCACCGGTGCGGACCTCACCCTGGTGATCGGCGACGTCGAGGGCCACAGCGTGGCCGCCGCCGCCGCGATGGGCCAGCTGCGCAGCGCCGTCCGCGCCTTCGCCAGCGGCGGCGAGCCGCCCGACCAGGTGCTCGCCCGTACCAACCGGCTGCTGCTGGACCTCGATCCCGGGCTGCTCGCCAGCTGCTGCCTCGTCCGCCTGACCCCGGCGGACGGCACGGTGCGGATCGGCCGGGCAGGGCACCTGCCGCCGCTCCTGCGCGACCCGGACGGGCGGGCCGAGGCGCTGTACGTCCCCGGCGGGCCGCTGCTGGGCGTGGACGAGCGGGCCGGGTACCCGGTGAACGAGCTGCGGCTGCGGCCCGGCTCGCTGCTCGTCCTCTACACCGACGGGCTGGTGGAGGACCCGGCGCTGGCGATCGACCAGGGAGTGGACCGGCTGCGGGCCGCGCTGGCGCACGGCCGGGCGGGGGAGGAGCTGGAGGAACTGGCCGAGCGGCTGCTGCGCGAGGTCGGCTCCACCGGGCGGGTGGACGACGTGGCGCTGCTGCTCACGGCCTTCGAAGGCACCGGGCGGGCCGGCGGACCGGCGACTTTCGTCGGCGCGGGCGGCGACGAAGGGTGACCGCGGCCGCGCCGGCCGGCCGGTTAGCCTCGACGGGTGGAAGCAATGGCACGGGCCTGGTCGAAGGCGGTACGGACGGCGCTGCCGGGGCCCTGGCGGCCCCGGCGGGTGGTGGGCGAGGCCCTGCTGGCCGTGTTGGTGGGCGTGGTCGCCGCTCTGCTGGAGGTGCTCTCCCGGACCGACCTGGCGGTGCCGTTCGGGCTCGCGGTCGCCGTGTTGTGGGTGCTGCGGAAGGGTTTCCCGGCCACCGTGCTGGTGCTGACCGGCGTGATCGCGGGCTGGTCGCTCGGACCGATCGTGCTGCTGGCGTGCGCCGGTTGGGCGGCCGGGGCGCGGATCAGCCGGGTGTGGCGGCTGGTCGGCGCCTTCGTCCTGAGCTATCTGATGTTCTCCACGTTCGGGATGCTCAAGGACGGTGCCTCGGGCGCCTCCAAGCTGATCATCGGACTGTCGCTGGGCTTCTTCCTGGTCTTCGCCGTCCTGCCCGCGCTCTACAGCCGCTACCGGGCGCAGCGCCGCGCACTGCTGGACGCGCTGCGGGAGCGCAACGACCAGCTGGTGCGCGAGCGGGCGATGGTGGTCCACCAGGCGCGGCTGCGCGAGCGGCACCGGATCGCCCAGGACATGCACGACAGCCTCGGCCACCAGCTCGCGCTGATCTCCGTGCACTCGGGCGCGCTGGAGGTGGACCGCACCCTCAGTGACCGGCAGCGCGAGGCCGTCGGGGTGCTGCGCCAGGCGGCGGTCGCGGCGATGCGCGAGCTGCGCGAGGTGGTCGGGGTGCTGCACGACGAGTCGACGGCGCTGCCGCCGGCCGTCGGCGCACCGGGGGTACCGGGCGTACCGGGGGCCCCGGGCGCGCCGCCGGCCCGCGGCGGGGTGGACGGGGTCGAGGGGCTGGTGGACTCCTCCCGGGCGGCCGGGGCCGAGGTGGCGTTCTCCACCGAGGGCGAGCGCTGTCCGCTGGCGGCCGCGGTCGACCACGCGGCCTACCGGATCGTGCAGGAGGCGCTCACCAACGCGCACAAGCACGCCCCCGGCGCGCCGATAGCGGTCGCGCTCCGCTACGAGCCGGACGCGCTGGTGGTGGAGGTCACCAACCCGCGCGCGCCGGCGCTGGTCGGCGCGCACTCCGGCGCGGGCTCGGTGGTGAGCGGCGGGCAGGGGCTGACCGGCTTGCGGGAGCGCGCCCGGTTGGTCGGCGGCATGGTGCACGCCGGGCCCACGCCGGAGCAGGGCTTCCGGCTGGCGGCCGTTCTCCCGTACCAGGGGGCGGAGGCCGAGGGCGGCGCCGCCCCGGCGGGCGAGGAGGACTGGGAGTTCGGCGGCCTGCCGTCGGGGGACGGGACGGACGGCCGGCGGCGCCGCCCGGCGCTCGGCTGCGCGGCCGGGGTGGGCGCGGTCACCCTGGTGCTGGCGGGCCTGGCGGCCTGGGGCGTGACGGCCTTCGTCCGGGGCGCCGGCGACTCGACGGTGTCGCAGTCGGTCTACGACGGGATCCAGCCGGGCCAGTCGCGGGCCGAGGTGCTGCGCCGGCTGCCGCCCGGCAACGACTTCTTCACCGCCGACTACCAGGACGCCGGGCCGCCCCGGCCGGAGGGTGCGCACTGCCGCTGGTACTCGCTGGCCAAGGACGAGCCCGGTGACTCCTGGTTGGACAACCACGTGGCGCGGTTCTGCTTCAGGGACGGGACGCTGGCGGAGAAGGTGGAGTACGTCGCCAAGGACTGACCCCGCGTCCGCACCGGCCCGCATCCCGGCCGCCCCGTCCTCCGCCCCCGCCGCCGCCCCGGCCCGGGAGGGAGGCGGGGCGGCCGGGATGTGAGGATGGTGCCCCAGTCGCAACACCGTTCGAGGGGAATGACCAGCGTGATCCGAGTCCTCGTCGCCGACGACGAGCCGCTCATCCGGGCCGGGATCAGGATGATCCTCGGATCGGCCGACGACATCGAGGTGGTCGCGGAGGCCGCCGACGGCCGGGAGGCGCTGGACCTGGCCCGGGCGCACCGGGTGGACGTCGTCCTGCTGGACATCCAGATGCCGGTGATGGACGGACTGACCGTGCTCCGGGAGCTCGGGAGGGTCGCACCCGGCGCACGGGCGATCATCCTCACCACCTTCGGGGAGCGCGAGAACGTCCTGCGCGCCGTGAGCGAGGGCGGTGCCGGGTTCCTCCTCAAGGACACCGCGCCGAACGAGCTGATCCAGGCCGTCCGGGCGGCGGCCGGCGGGAACGCCTTCCTCTCCCCGGCCGCGACCCGGCACATCGTCGACTCGCTGGCCTCCGGGCGCAGCGCCTCGGCGGCCGCCCGCGGAGCGGAGGCGCGGCGCCGGCTGGAGGTGCTCACCGCGCGCGAGCTGGAGGTGCTGGGGCTGCTCGGGGAGGGCCTGTCCAACGCGGACGCGGGGACCCGGATCCACATGAGTGAGGCCACGGTGAAGACGTACGTCAGCCGGATCCTGGCGAAGCTGGGCTGCGAGAACCGGGTCCAGGCGGCGCTGCTGGCGCGCGACGCGGAGCTCGACGGACCTCACTGAGGGAGTTCGCGTCGTCACGGAGCGGGTTGGCAGTGGCGGATGCCACTCAACTGCCGCCCCGAAGCGGGAACTCCGAATACCGGGGTGACGGTGTGTCAGCGGCTGGTCGCGGACGGTCGATGGTGTGCGGGACTTCACGGATGGACAGATGTGAGCGTTGGCACGGAAATTGATCGTTAGGCATCGAAGATGCGGTCAAACCCGGTCAAACCGGGCGCGATTTCTTGATCGATACCGCCGGTAACAGTCAACTGACCTGCGAAGACCAAGAATTGCTTGCTGCGCCCCGGACATGCCCCCTAGCTTTCTTGGCGGCGCAACGAGCGCCACCCGGGTTCACCCCGACGCACGGCCCGCCGACTGACCCCCGGCGCGAGGGCGGTGCCCGCCGACGAGACCGGCTCGAAGAGGGCCGTCGGCGAGCGGAGGTGACCGGGGCGGCACGGCACGTCCGACACGTGTCCGGCCGCCCGACGAGTGAGGTTGAGCGTGACCGACCGGCCCATGTCCCGGGCCTGGTTCCGCCTGCCCGCCCGGGGCTTGTCGAGAGGACATTCATGACTTCCCGTCACGAGACCGCCGCTGCCACCGACACCACCGCTACCAGCAAGCGCAACCGCCTGCGGATGGCGGTCGTCGCAGGTGCCGCAGTCGCGGCCCTGCCGGTGGCCGGCCTCGTCACGGCCACCTCGGCCTCCGCCGCACCCTCCTCCACCTGGGACGCCGTCGCCCAGTGCGAGAGCGGCGGGAACTGGAGCATCAGCACCGGCAACGGCTTCCACGGCGGACTGCAGTTCACCCCCTCCACCTGGGCCGCGTACGGCGGGACCGCCTACGCCTCCCAGGCCAGCCAGGCGACCAGGGCGCAGCAGATCGCCGTCGCCGAGAAGGTGCTCGCCTCGCAGGGGCCGGGCGCCTGGCCGGTCTGCTCCAAGAAGGCGGGCCTGAGCAAGGGCGGCGCCCCGGCGGCCGTCGACACCTCCTCCGACCAGGGCTCGGCCGCCACCCAGCCGGCCGCCAAGCGCGCCGCGAAGGCGGCGCCCAAGGCCCCGCAGCAGGCCGCCCCGAAGGCGAAGCCGCAGGCTCCGAAGGCCGCGCAGGGCCGTCCGTCGGCCAAGCCGGTGCAGTCGGCGCCCGCGGCGGCGAAGAACACCTCCGGTGGCAGCTACACCGTCAGGAGCGGTGACACGCTGAGCGGCATCGCCGCCAAGTTCGGCGTCGACACCGACAGTCTGTACGGGAAGAACGTCCGCACCATCGGTGCCGACCCGAACCTGATCTTCCCGGGTCAGACCCTCACCGTCTGACGACCGGCGCGGTCCGGCGCGGTCCGGCGCAGCCGAGTGGCCACCCCCGCTCAGGGGTGGCCACTCGGCGCGTTGGGTGAACCCCGTGTCAGTAGGGTTGGCTGATGGTCCGACTGGTCAGTGACAGTGAGCTCACCGCCTCCTCGGTGGTGGCCAACAGCACGATGAACCGCGAGCGCGGGCTCAGCGGAGTGAACAGCTACGCCCGCGAGCTCGGCTTCGACCCCGCCGCCTGGTTGCGGGAGCACGGTGGGGCCGCGCCCGGTTGGCTGGACCTGTGCAGCGGGGAGGGCCGGGCGCTCGCGGAGGCGGCCCGAGTGCTGCCCGCGGCGGCCGAGCTGACCGGGGTCGACCTGGTCGGTCCGGTGGGGCCTGCCTTCCGGATCCCGCACCCCGGTCCGCGGCTGCGGCTGGTGACGGCGGCGCTCGCGGACTGGGCCCCCGAGCGGTCGTACCACCTGATCACCTGTGTGCACGGCCTGCACTACCTCGGCGACCAGCTCGGCGCGATCGCCCGCGCCGCCTGCTGGCTCACCCCGGACGGCCGGTTCGCCGCCCACTTCGACCCGGAGTCGGTGCGCCGGCCCGACGGCTCCAGTGCGGCCCGCCCGGTGGTGGCCGCGCTGCGGGCCGCCGGGTTCGACTACCGGGCGCGCCGTCACCTGCTGCTCCTGGACGGCGGACGGCCGGTCCGGCTGCCGTTCGAGTACGCGGGAGCCGACCCGGCGGCCGGTCCGAACTGGACCGGGCAGCCGGCGGTCGGTTCGTACTACCGCTGCGCGCCCCCGGAGCGCGCGGAGTCATAGTTGAACGTTGAACGCGACGTCCGAATACCGCCGGAGACGTCAAGGAATCCGGAACAGGATCGACTCGCACACCGAGAGCGGGACGCCGGCCGGAACACCGGCCGGGGCCGCGATCGGTACACGTGATCGAGGAGACCCGGAGAGATGACGATGAACGGTGCGGCGGCGCTCGACGGCAAGGTGGCCCTGGTGACCGGCGGCAGCCGGGGGATCGGGGCGGCGGTCGCGCTGCGGCTGGCCGAGGACGGCGCCGACGTGGCGCTGACCTACCAGGGTTCGGCCGAGCGGGCCGAGGAGGTGGTCGCGAAGATCACCGCGATGGGACGAACCGGCTGGGCCGTGCGCGCCGACAGCGCCGACCCGGAGGCGGTGCACGCCGCGGTCGCCGCCGTCGCCGAGCGGTTCGGACGGCTGGACATCCTGGTGAACAACGCGGGGGTCGGCGCCGGCGGGGCGATCGAGGAGGTCGCGATCGAGGAGCTCGACCGGGTGCTGGAGGTGAACGTCCGCGCGCCGTACCTCTACGCCCAGGCGGCGGTGAAGCACCTGACCGAGGGCGGGCGGATCGTCGGCATCGGCAGCTGCATCGCCCAGCGGGTCGTCTTCCCCGGTGCCGCGCTCTACGCGACCAGCAAGGCTGCGCTGATCGGCCTCACCAAGGCGCTGGCCAGGGAGCTCGGCCCGCGTGGGATCACCGTCAACCTGGTCCACCCGGGACCGATCGACACCGACATGAACCCGGCCGACGGCCCGTCCGCCGACTTCCAGCGCGGCTTCGTCGCCCTCGGGCGGTACGGCCGGGCGGAGGAGGTGGCGGGCGCCGTCTCCTACCTGGTGGGCGAGGACGGCCGGTACGTCAGCGGTGCGGAGCTGTCGGTGGACGGCGGTTTCGCCGCCTGACCCTCCCGCCCGGCTCTTCCGCCCGAACCTTCCGCCCGGCTCCTCCGCGCGGCCTCCCCCCGGACCGGGGCGGCGGCGTCGGGCCGGGCGGTCGGGTGTCGTGCCCGGCGGTCGTCGGCGCCCGCGCTTACGATCGCCCGGCACGACCCGTGCGCCCCCGACCGAGAGGTGTGCCATGACCGCGGTGGACGACCCGATCGAGCTGCTCGCCCGGGCCCTCGCCCAGACGGCGGGCCTGATCGACGGCACCGGCGTCGAGCTGGCCGGCCACCCGACCCCCTGCCGCTCCTGGGACGTCGGCGACCTGGTCAGCCATCTCCTGTTCGACCTGCGGCAGTTCACCGTGCGGGCCGAGGGCGCGCAGCCGGACCGGTCGCAGTCCTTCGAACGGGTGGAGGAGGACTGGCTGCACGCCTTCGAGGCCGGCGCGGAACGGCTGGTCGCCGCCTGGCGCGCCGCCGGGGACCTCACCGGCACGACGCCGGCCCCCGGCGGCGCCATCCTGCCGGCGCGTTTCCCGGTAGACCAGCAGATCGCCGAATTCGCCGTCCACGCCTGGGACTTGGCACACGCGACCGGCCAGTCGACCGAGGGCCTGGACCGCGAGGTCGCGCTCGCGGCGCTCGACTGGGCCCGGGGCGCCCTCAGGCCCGAGTACCGCGGTGACGAAGCGGAGCACCGCGCCTTCGGCCCCGAGGTCCCCGCCCCGGCGGGCGCCCCGGTGTACGACCGGCTGGCCGCGTTCTTCGGCCGAGACCCGCGGGCGGCCGTCGAACACTGACTCCCCGAACTCCCCTCCCTGGTAGCCTCCTTGACCATGGGGGAGAACGAGAACAGGGTGTTGGAGGCGGCGCGCGCGTTCGTCGCGCTGCTGCGGGCCGAGGACTTCGCCGGGGCCGTCGAACTGTTCGCGCCACCGCTGCGGGCCGCCGTCCCGGCCGAGGCGCTGCGGCTCGCCTGGACGACCGAGACGGACGGACGGGGCGGGGTGACCGCGATCGGGGAACCGGTCGCCCGGCCCGGGGACGAGCCGGTCCGGGTGCACCTCCCGGTGAGCTGCGGGGACGGCGGATTCACCGTGGTCACCTCGGTCGGCGCGGACGGGCTGCTGCACGGTCTGCGGCTCGATCCCGGCGAGGCCGCCGCCTGGTAGCCGCCGCCGTACGCGGACCCGGCGCGCTTCACCGAGACCGAGGTCCGGCTCGGCGGCGGACCGCTCGCCGTCCCCGGCACGCTCAGCCTGCCGGTCGGCCCGGGGCCCTGGCCCGCCGTGGTGCTGCTCAGCGGCGGCGGCGCCTTCGACCGGGACGGGAGCAGCGGCCCCAACAAGCCGCTCAAGGACCTTGCCTGGGGTCTCGCCGGCCGGCAGGTGGCCGTTCTGCGCTTCGACAAGCCGACCTTCGCCCACCCGGACCGGCTGCCCGCGGACTTCACCATGGTCGAGGAGTACCTGCCGCCCGCGCTGGCCGCCGTCGACCTGCTCCGCGCCCGGCCGGAGGTCGACCCGCACCGCGTCCACCTGGTCGGCCACAGCATGGGCGGCAAGGTGGCGCCCCGGATCGCCGCCGCCGCCGAACCACCCCTCGCGGGACTGGTACTGCTGGCCGCGGACGCCCAGCCGATGCACGAGGCGGCCGTCCGGGTCGCCCGCCACCTCGCGGCGCTGACCCCCGGGCCCGGGGCGACGGAGCTGGTGGCGGCGTTGGTCCGCCAGGCCGCGGTGGTGGCCGGCCCCGACCTGGCCCCGGACACCCCGGCGGAGTCGCTGCCCTTCGGGCTCTCCGCCGCCTACTGGCTGGACCTGCGCGGCTACGACCAGCTGGCCACGGCGGCCGGGCTCGGCCTCCCGATGCTGATCCTCCAGGGCGGCCGGGACTACCAGGTGACCGTCGAGGACGACCTGACGCGCTGGCAGCAGGCGCTCGCGGGCCGGCCCGGGGTGAGCATCCGGGTCCACCCGGACCTCAACCACCTCCTCATGCCGGGCACCGGGCCCGCCACCCCGGCCGAGTACGCCCGACCGGGGCACGTGGCGGCCGCGGTGGTGGAGGAGATCGCCGACCGGCTGCTCGGGCGCTGAAGATGCCGCTGCGCGAGGGCGCGGCTGCACCCAGGGCCGTTCACCTGCACCCCGGCCTCCGTGGGGAACGGCGGCGCCGCCCCGTCAGTGCACCTGTCCGCCCGCCGCGGCGCGCTTGATCGCCTCGCGGATGCGCGGGTAGCTGCCGCAGCGGCAGATGTTCTGGATCTGGTCGATGTCCGCGTCCGTCGGGTCCGGTGTGCGGCGCAGCAGCGCGACGGCCGTCATGATCTGGCCCGGCTGGCAGAAGCCGCACTGGGCGACGTCGCAGTCGATCCAGGCCTCCTGGACGGGGTGGAGGGTGTCGCCGTCGGCAAGGCCCTCGATGGTCGTGACCGTGCGGTCCGCGCAGTCCTTGACGGAGCGGGTGCAGGGCTGGAACTCCTGGCCGTCGAGGTGGCTGGTG
Organism: Kitasatospora sp. NPDC101157; assembly: GCF_044768255.1. NCBI lineage: Bacteria > Bacillati > Actinomycetota > Actinomycetes > Kitasatosporales > Streptomycetaceae > Kitasatospora > Kitasatospora sp. NPDC101157. The sequence continues at coordinate 49,698 of NZ_JBIWPL010000017.1, forward strand.
CAGGCCCGGCAGACCCCCACCCCGCAGCCGTACTTGGGGCCGGTGACGCCGAGCTTGTCGCGGAGCACCCAGAGCAGCGGCATGTCGTCCGGGGCTTCGACGGTCACGGGCTGCCCGTTGAGGACGAAGGTGTGGGTGGGCATGGGGAGTCGATGTCCTTGGTTCCGGGCGGTCAGGGGGTGGCGCTGGTCAGAAGTTGATCGGGAAGGAGCGCGGGCTGGTACCGGTCGCCCGGGCGTAGGCGTTGGCGACCGCGGCGGAGGCGGCCGGGACGCCCAGCTCGCCGGCCCCGCCCGGGGCCCCGCTCGGCGGCATCAGATGGATCTCGACCGTGGTCGGGGTGTTGCGCTGCCGGGCGTAGTGGAAGTCGGCGTAACTGCCTTCCCGGAAGGCGCCGTTGTCGAGGTGGTTGCCGGCCTGGAGGATCACCGAGATGCCGTCGCTCAGGGCGCCGGTCAGCTGGGCCTCCAGGCCGCGGGGGTTGATGACCTGACCGACGTCGGCGGCGACGACGGCCTTGGTGACCCGGGGGTTGGCCCGGTCGGTGGCGTCGAGTTCGACCAGGTAGGCGACCCGGCCGCCGTTCTCGTCGTGGTAGCCGATGCCCTGGGCCTGGCCGGCCGGCATCGGACGGCCCCAGCTGCCGGCCGTGGCGACGGTGTCCAGCACGGCCCGTCCGGCGGCGTCGCGCAGCCGGGCACGCCGGAAGGCGACCTCGTCCTGGCCCATCCGACGGGCGAGTTCGTCCATCATGATCTCGTCGGCGACCCGGACCGTCCCCGAGTAGACCGAGCGCCAGCTGCCGGTGTGCATCCGCAGCGGCAGCTCCGCGAGCAGCTGGGTGGGGATGCCGACGTCGTACGGGTTCTTCTCGGTGAGTAGGAAGAAGGCCTGGGCCAGGCTGATCCCGGCGACCGAGAGGTTGAACCCGGCACCGGTGAGCGCCTCGCCGAGCCCGTGCGAGAGGTCGGTCCGGACGGTGGCGACGCGGTGCTCCCAGGTGAGCACCTGGCCGAGGCCGTAGGTGGCGCGGATCCGGTGGTGGCTGGCGGGGCGCATCCGGCCGTGGCGCATGTCGTCGTTGCGGGTCCACATCAGCTTGACCGGACGCCCCGCGGCCTTGGAGATCTGGGCGGCCTCCAGGGCGGCGTCGAAGAACAGCCGACGCCCGAAGGAGCCGCCGCCGCGCACCACGTGGACGGTCACGGCGCCCTGCGCCAGGCCGAGTTCGGCGGCGATGGTCTGCTGGGCGATGATCGGGCTCTGTGCGGCGAACCACAGCTCGGCGCGGCCCGGCCGGACGTCGGCGACGGCGGTCAGCACCTCCATCGGGGCGTGGTTGACGAAGGCGAAGTCGAACTCACCGTCCAGGTAGGGGGTGAGCAGCGGCGGCAGCAGGAACGGCGCGTGGGCGGCGCGCAGCTTCGCCCGGACGTCGGCGTCGGACAGGTCGGCGACCGGGCCGGGGTTCCAGGTGGTGCGCAGCGCGTCGCGGGCCTTGAGCGCCTGGTCGAAGGTCTCGGCGAGGACGGCGACGCCGGTGGGGATCTGCACCACGGCGAGCACGCCCGGCATGGCGCGGGCGACGGAGGCGTCCAGGGACTTGAGGGTGCCGTTGACGGTGGTCGGGCGGGCGACCACGGTGGGCGCGGCGCCCGGGATCTGCAGGTCCCCGGCGTACTCGGCGCGTCCGGTGACGATGTCGCGGGCGTCGATGCGTCCGGTCGGCCGGCCCACCAGGCGGCGCTGGTCGGCGGACTTGGGGGTGGCGGGCACGGCCGGCACGACCACCGAGGCGGCGTCGGCCGCGAGTTCACCGAAGCCGAGGCGGCGGCCGTCGGGGGCCAGGACGGCGGAGTCGGCGGTGCGCAGTCCGCCCGCCGGAACGTTCCAGCGCCGGGCGGCGGCGGTGACCAGCCGGGCGCGGGCGGCGGCGGCCGCGGCGCGCACCGGGTCGTAGAGCGAGCGCACCGAGTTGGAGCCGCCGGTGAGCTGGTTGAAGAGCAGTTCGGGGCGGCCGTCGGAGAGCGGCACGTCCACGTCGGTGAGCCTGGCGTCGAGCTCGTCGGCGACCAGCACGGCGATCGCGGTGGTCAGGCCCTGGCCGACCTCCAGTCGGGGCAGGTGGAGCGCGGCACGCCCGGTGGGGGTGATTTCGAGCACCAGCAGGTGTGCGGTCGGCAGCCCGGCCAGGATCATCGCGTCGCCGAGGTCGAGGACGTCCGGGATGCCCGGCAGGCCGAGCAACTGCGGGGGCGCGGAGGCCTCCTGGGCGGCCGCGGCGGCGCGGACGGCGGCCCGCGCGGAGGCGGGCGCGGCGGCGTCGAGGCCGAGCCGGGCGGCGACGGTGAGGGTCGGGGCGGCCAGCAGGTAGGTGAGGAAGCGGCGGCGGCCGCTGGCCTCGGCAGGGCCCGGGATGCCCTCGGGGGCTGCGGCGCCGGCCGCTCCTCCGCCGTCGCCCGGGTGGCCGGCGGAGTCCGAGGGGGCGGTGGAGGTGCTGATGGGAGGAAACCCTTCGAGCCGGAGACGGCGCCGGATCGGGCGGGCACGGACGGCCCCGGCCCCGGTGCCGGATCGCGAACGCCGTTGAGCATAGGAGGGCACTACTGACGGGTCAACATGACCAAACTTGGCCCTCCGGTCGGGTGGTGGAGGGCTTCCGTCCGCTTGCGGCGGCGGCGTCGGAACGGGTACGGACGGCGCTTCGGACGGGCGGGTGAGGCCGGTCCGGGGCGGAGCTTCCGGGCAACCGTCCGTCCTCGTACGGGAGTTCACGGCTCGCCCGGCGGTGCGGCGGAGGCCGGCCGACGGCTCGTTGAGTGGCCCAGGAAAATTCAAGATCATTGGATCTGTCTGCCGGTCCATTCGGCCCCTAGGCTGGGCGGTGCCCCGCTGAGAGCCGCCCCGGACGGTTGTGAACCTCCGGCCCGCGCGCCGCCCGTCCGACAGGAGAGAAGTGCCGAACCAGAGCGCCGCAGGCTTCGCCCTGCTGCCCCCCGCCGGCCCCCAGCGCACCCTGGCCGCAGCCCAGTTGGCGAGCTCGGTGGGCGACGGCGCCTACTACACCTGCTCCGCGCTCTACTTCACCCGGGTCGTCGGGATGTCCCCGACCGCCCTCGGCCTCGGCCTCGCGATCGCCTGGGCGCTCGGCTCGGTGGCGGGCGTGCCGCTCGGCCACCTCGCCGACCGGCGCGGCCCCCGCCGCACCGCCGTGGCCCTCGCCCTCGGCACGGCGGCCGTGGTCGCCGCCCTCCTGGTGGTGCGCTCCTACGGGCCGTTCCTGCTCGCGGTCTGCCTCTACGCCACCGCGCAGTCCGGCCTCACCGCCGCCCGGCAGGCGCTGGTCGCGGGCCTGGTACCGCGCGCCGAGCGGACCGGACTGCTCGCCCACCTGCAGTCAACCCTCAACGGGGGACTGGCCGTTGGCGCCGCCATCGGCGGCATCGCGCTGACCGTCGGCACCCGGAGCGCCTACCTCGCCGCCTTCGCCGTCACCGCGGTCGGCTTCCTGGCCGGGGCGCTGGAGCTCCGGCGGCTGCCCGAAGTCCCGCCCGCGCCGCAGGAGCCGGGCACCGGCCCGCGCCTGGCCGTGCTGCGCGACCGCCGCTACGCCGCCGTCACCCTGGTCAACACCGTGCTCCTGCTGCGGATGCCGCTGCTCAGCCTGATCCTGCCGCTGTGGATCGCCCAGCGCGCCTCCGGCCTCGGCTGGCTCGGCTCGGTGCTCTTCGTGCTCAACACCCTGGCCGTGCTGGCCTTCCAGGTCCGGGTGGCCCGCGACGTCAGCGGACTGGACTCGGCGGTCCGGGCGGTGCGCGCCTCCGGAGTGCTGCTGCTCGCCTCCTGCGTCGTCTGCGGACTCTCGGCCCTGACCATGCCGGTCTGGGCGTTCGGCGCGCTGCTGGTCGTCGCGGCCGTGCTCCAGGTGGCCGGCGAGATGCGGCAGTCGGCCGGCTCCTGGCAGCTCGGCTTCGACCTCGCGCCGCCCGAGCGGATCGGCCAGTACCAGGGCTTCTTCGGCACCGGCGTCGCCGTCGCCCGCACCCTCGGACCGCTGCTGCTCACCGCGCTGCTGCTGGAGGGCGGGCTCGCGGGCTGGCTGGTGCTGGGCGGGGTGTTCCTGGCCGCCGGGTACGCGATGGGACCGGTCGCCCGCTGGGCGGCGCGCGACCGGCAGCCGGCGCCCGTGCCGGTCGTCCCGGCCGCCTAGGGTCCTTCCGACCCCCGGGCGGGCGGCGCGGCCCGGAAGCCTCACCGCCGGCGGCGGACGGAAAACGGTGGCCCCGGCCCGCCCCCCGCTGGCATGCTGGCCGCGTGGACCGACCCCAGATCTGGCTCGACTTCGCCCCTGAGCTGCACCTCTTCGTCTCCGCGCCCCGACGGGCCGGCCGTACCGCGCTGCGTACCGACGGCACTTCCACCCTCGGTCACGTGGTCGAGTCCCTGGGCGTCCCGCTCACCGAGGTCGGCACCCTGCTGGTGGACGGCAGGCCCGTGCCCGACTCGCACGTTCCGGCCGACAGCGAGCACGTCAGTGTCGGGGCGGTGGCCCGCCCCCAGCCCTCGCCCGCCCCGCCGCGCTTCCTGCTGGACGTCCACCTCGGCACCCTCGCCCGCCGACTGCGCCTGCTCGGCGTCGACGCCGCGTACGAGAACCCGGACATCGGCGACGCGGCCCTGGCCGCCCGCTCCGCCGCCGAGCAGCGGGTGATGCTCTCCCGCGACCGCGGCCTGCTGCGCCGCCGCGAACTGTGGGCCGGCGCCTACGTCTACAGCCACCGCCCCGCCGAGCAACTGCGCGACGTGCTCTCCCGCTTCGCCCCGCCGCTCGCGCCCTGGAGCCGCTGCACCACCTGCAACGGCGCGCTGCGCACGGTGAGCAAGACCACCGTGCGCGAGCAGCTCCACGACGGTACCGAGCGCTCCTACGACGCCTTCGCCCAGTGCACCGACTGCGGCCAGGCGTACTGGCGCGGCGCCCACCACGCCCGGCTGGAGTCCATCGTCACCGAGGCGGTGCGCGAGTTCGGGGGCGTCCCGGGGTAGTCCGGGGGCGTTCCCGGGTAGAGAGGAAACTCTCCGTCGCACGAGAGGCCGGATCCTCGGATGAGCAATCAAGCCGTACCGCCCGCCCACCAGCCCTTCGAGAGCGCCGAGGCCGCCGACGCCCCGGTGGTGACCGCCCCGGACGGCGCCGTGGTCCGCCCGCTGCTGGTGCTGGACGGGCTGGGCAGCCTCGCCGTCTTCGAGCTCGTCCCCGGGCAGGTCAGCCACGCGGTGTCGCACGCCACCGTGCAGGAGCTGTGGCAGGTCACCGCGGGCAGCGGCGAACTGTGGCGCCGCCAGGACGGCCGGGAGCAGATCCTCCGGCTCGTGGCCGGGACGGCGGCGTCGATCCCGCTGGGCACCGCCTTCCAGTTCCGGGCCGACCCGGACGCCGAGGGACCGCTGCGCATCACCGCCGTCACCATGCCGCCCTGGCCGGGAACGGACACCGAGGCGCGGCCCGAGCAGGGCCCGTGGGAGCCGACCGGCCGTTGAGCGGCGCGCCGGCGGCTACCGTCCGACCAGGCCGAGGGCCCAGGTGTGGGTGGTGTAGTCGCCCATCCGGGTCGGGTGGCGCTCGACCAGCGTCACGGTCAGCCCCTCGGCCGTCCGGCTCAGCGCACCGGTGAAGCGGCGCTGCTCCTCAGGCGCGACCGGCAGCAGTTCGGCGAGCACCGTGTCGTCCAGCTCCGGTCCGACCGCGCGCAGCACCCCCGCGTCCAGCACCAGCAGGGTGCCGTCGGGCAGCGTCAGCGGCTCCGGTGCCCGGGCGTCGCTGAGCAGCGGGCCGCGCTCCACCGCCCCGCCCGGCAGCAGCCGCACCACCCGGCTCCCGGTGGGGTGGCGGCGGTCCGTCTCGACCACGCGCAGGCCGTCGCCGACCACGTAGTGGCCGTAGCTGCGCCAGGAGTCGGTGACGGCGCCGTCCCGGTCGTGGGCCCGGGTGTCGAAGGCGCCGTGGCCCTCCTGCCCGAGGAGGAACCGCCCGCCGCCGATCGCCGCGCCGCGCTCGCCGGGCAGCTCGGCGACCGGTGCGCCGTCGGCGAGGTCCAGCAGCAGGGCCGGGCCGAGGTGGCCCAGGGCCGTGTGCTCGAAGGAGTCGGTGGTGACGAGCACCCGGTCGGCGGAGAGGTGCGCCGCGTTCGGCCGCCCCGGGCAGGGCCGCCGCCAGCGGACCAGACCGGTCGGGTCGACGCAGCTGAGCTCGCCGTGCCCGCCGTGCACCTCCCACCCGTCCCGCCGGGCCAGCGGCCCCTCCGGGCGGCCCTGCGGACGTCCGCCCGGCGTGCGATGGTGGTGCATGACCGTGACCCGCCAACTCCCCATGGCCCGGATGCTAGCGGCTGACCGTGAACCGCGGAGGCCGTTTCGACGGTGCCGGGGGAGTCCGGACGGCGGACAATCTCCCCACGAGCCGAGGAGGAGGCCACCGGTGGAACCCGCCGAGTTCGACGTGATGATCGAAATCCCGCAGGGGTCGCGGAACAAGTACGTGATGGACTTCGACGCGGGCCGGATCCGCCTCGACCGCACGCTCTTCACCGCCACCCGCTACCCCGCGGACTACGGCTACGTCGAGGGCACGCTCGGCGGCGACGGCGAGCCGCTGGACGCCCTCGTCCTCGGCGGCGAGCCCGCCGTGCCGGGCTGTGTGCTCACCTGCCGGGCGGTCGGCATGTGGGTGATGCGCGACGAGCGCGGCCCCGACCAGAAGATCCTCTGCGTCCCGGCCCACGACCCGCGCTACGCCGCCCTGCAGGACATCGGCGACCTGCGCGAGTACGACCTGCTGGAGATCACCCACTTCTTCCAGGTGTACAAGGACCTCGAACACGGCAAGTCCGTCCGGGGCTCCCACTGGGCCGGCCGCGAGGCGGCCCGCACCGAGATCGCCGAATCCCGCGCCCGCGCCGCGGGGACCCGCTACTCCCGCGCGGCAGGCGCCCGCTTCGCCCACCCGGCCTGAGCCCTCTCCCCGGCAGACCGGCAGACCGGCAGACCGGCAGCCCGGCCGCCGGGGGGAGGGACCGGGCCCGTGCCGCCGTTGCTCAGAGCCGGGCGCTGCCCAGGATGGCGCGGACCTCGTCGGAGATCGCGGCCTCGTTGTGCTCGAACTCCGGTGAGGTGACCTGGTCCTGGTGGTCGGGCAGACCGGTGAGCACGGGGGTGTGGAGGTGGCCGCCGGGCAGGCCGGGGCCGAGGGCGAGGCGAAGGCGGTTGGAGCGGTAGGCGACCTCGTTGGAGAGGTAGCCCCCGCCGCCTCCGGCGACGGCGCGGGAGCCGGGGGTGGGGCCGTCGGTGCGCTGGACCGGGGCGGTGGCGCCGGCGGGGATCTCGACGACCGGGGTGTTGAGCAGAACGGGGTACGGCTGCTGGACGGCCGTCATGGCGCCGGTGGGCAGGGTGGTGCGGATGAACTGCGGGCCGGCGGCCAGGCCCGGGGCGTCCACCGGGTGGGTCGTGGTGCCGCCGGAGAGCGCACCGACGTTGTCGGTGGCGGGGTCGGCGGAGCGGGCGCGCCCGGCCCAGGCCTCCAGGGTGAACGTGCCGGGGTAGCCCTGGCTGATGCTGGTGATCAGGTCGGCGGACTGCGGGCCGCCGGGCCGCAGGTGGGGGCCGAAGGCGCGCTCCACGATGCCGTCGTCGAAGTCCCCGTAGCGCACCGGCAGGACGACCGCCCGCACCTCGGCGGTGCTGCCGTCGGCCAGGGTGATCCGCCGGCCGTCCAGTTGGAGGACGGCCGCGCCGGAGGGATTGGCCCGGCGCGGCTCGGTGTCCAGGCCGTACGGGTCGAAGCCGCTGACGAAGATCCGCCGGATGCCGGAGCCGGAGTCGGGGCCGGACTCGTCGCCGAAGCCGTCGTCCAGCCCGCGGGAGGCGTCCTCGAAGCGGGCCCGGAGTTCGGCGTGGTCGACGTCGAACCCGGGCTGCCAGTGGGCGAGTTGGACGGTCATGGCGAGCCGGGTCCAGTACAGCGGACGGTCGTCGAGGGCGGGCAGCTCGCCGCCGGGCCGGCGGCCCTGGGCACGGTCGAGGCCGGCCTGCCAGAGCCTGCGGCCCCAGGCGTCCACCACCCGCTGGGCGCGGTGGGCGGTGCGGGCGGAGCAGAGCGCGGCGGGGAAGCCGTGGAGCAGGTCGTCGAGGCCGGAGCGTTCGGTGAAGACGGCGGTCCGGGGGTCCTGGAGCCGGGCCTGTTCGGCGTCCGGCGGCGCGGTGGTGACGGTCCGGCAGCCGGCCGGGGCGGCCTGGGCGGCGGCCGGGGCGAGCAGGGCGGCGAGGGTCCCGGCGAGGGCGGTGGCTGTGGCGGCGGCCCGGCCGAAGGCGCGTCCGGTGGCACGCCCGGCGGCACGTGCGGTGCGGTCGGCGGCGCGGCGAGTGTTTGTCATGAACTCTGACAATAGGTGCGGCGCTGACGCCCCGCCAGAGTGCCTTCCGAGGCCCCGTAGGCTGATCGCGTGACACCCCTCGACCCGACCGTGAAGTCCCTGCTCACCGACCCCTACGGCGCCTACGCCGAACTGCGCGCCGAGGCGCCCGTCCGGCGGATCGTCGGCCCGGACGGACTGCCCGTCTGGCTGGTGACCCGCTACCCGGACGTCCGCCAAGCCCTCGCCGACCCCCGACTCGCCCTCGACCGGACGCACGCCGCGCCCGGCAACTACCGGGGTTTCGCGCTGCCGCCCGCGCTGGACGCCAACCTGCTCAACATGGACCCGCCGGACCACACCCGGATCCGCCGCCTGGTCGTCCAGGCCTTCACCCCGCGCCGGGTGGCCGCCCTGCACGCGCCGATCGAGCGCGTCGCCGAGCAACTCCTCGACGCCGTCGAGGACACCGCCGGGCCGACCCGGCGCGTCGACCTGCTCGCGAGCTACGCCGCGCCGCTGCCGATCACCGTCATCTGCGACCTGCTCGGCGTCCCCGAGGACGACCGGCACGACTTCCGGGCCTGGACCGACACCCTGATCACCCCGGACCCGGACCGCCCCGAGCAGGCCCGCGACGCCGTCAGGGCGATGCTCGCCTTCTTCACCGGCCTGATCGAGCGCAAGCGCGCCGAGCCGGCCGACGACCTGCTCTCCGACCTGATCGCCGTCCGGGACGAACAGGACCGGTTGAGCGAGGAGGAACTGACCTCGCTCGCCTTCCTCATCCTCTTCGCCGGCTACGAGAACACCGTCCACCTGATCGCCAATGCCGTCCTCGCCCTGCTCACCCACCCCGAGCAGCTCGCCGCCCTGCGCGCCGAACCGGAGCTGATCACGGGCGCCGTCGAGGAGTTCGCCCGCTTCGACGGACCGGCCCCGCTGGCCATCCGCCGATTCCCGCGCGAGGACGTCACCATCGGAGGCGTCGGCGTCCCGGCGGGGGAGACGGTGCTGCTCTCCCTCGCCTCCGCCAACCGCGACCCCCAGCAGTTCGGCGACCCCGACCGGCTCGACCTGCGCCGCCGGGAGAACGGCCACCTCGCGCTCGGCCACGGCATCCACTACTGCCTGGGCGCCCCGCTGGCCCGGACGGAGACCGCGCTCGCGCTCACCGCCCTGCTGCGCCGCTTCCCCGCGCTGGCCCTGGACGTCCCGGCCGAGCGGCTTCGCCACCGGCCCACCATGAGGGCCCGTGGCCTGCTGGAACTCCCCGTCCGGTTCTGATCGGGGCACCGGGAACCGGCGTGGCGTCCACGGCGTTGTCGTGGTCGAACAGCGTGATTCGGACGGTGGTGGAGGAAACCCCATGAGTGTGGCCCTGACGAAGGGCGGCAACGTCTCCCTGAACCGGCAGGCGCCCGGCGTGCGATCCGTCCGGGTCTGCCTCGGCTGGACGGCCGGCCCCGGGTACGACCTGGACGCCAGCGCCCTGCTCTGCGGCGCGTCCGGGAAGGTCCTCACGGACCAGCACTTCGTCTTCTTCAACAACCTGCAGAGCCCGGACGGCGCGGTGCGCCACCTCGGCGCGGACGGCGGGGGTGGCGGGGGCGAGGACCGGGAGCGGATCGAGGTCAGGCTCGCGGACGTCTCGGCCGAGGTCCAGAAGGTCGTCTTCGCGGTGGCGATCTACGACGCGGCGCAGCGCCGACAGACCTTCGGGCAGGTGCGCGGCGCGTACGTCCGGCTCACCGACGCGGACGGCGGCGCCGAGGTGGCCCGTTACGACGTGACGCCGGAGGCGGGCAGCGAGACGGCGATGGTGTTCGGCGAGCTCTACCGCAACGGCGCGGACTGGAAGTTCCGCGCCGTCGGCCAGGGCTACGCCTCGGGGCTCGCGGGCATCGCCACCGACTTCGGTGTCGACGTCCTCCAGCCGGCCCCGGCCGCCCCCTCGGCCCCGGCGCCGCTGCCCCCGATGCCGGCGGCCGCGCCCGCCGCCGTCGTTCCCACCGTTCCGAAGACCCAGCCAGTACCAGGGAGTTCCCCCGTGACGTGTTTCTTCGACCCCAGCCACGGCGTCGGCTCGGCCGTGGTGCTGTGGCAGCCTCAGTGGGGCGTGCCGCGCCAGGTCGAGGCCTGTGCCGCCTGCGCCCAGCGGGTACAGACCACCGTCCCGCCGTTCTACACCCCGCCGCAGGCGGGCTACCCGCAGCAGCAGGCCCAGCCGCAGGTGCCCGCCCAGCAGCACCAGGACCAGGGCGGTCGCCGCTTCGGCACCGGCGCCATGCTCGGCGCCGGTGCGGCGGGCCTGGTCGGCGGCATGCTGCTCAACGAGGCGCTGAGCGACGACGAGCCCCAGGTGGTCGTCAACAACTACTACGAGGACGACGACTCGTTCTTCTAGGCCGTCGCCGCTCCTCCTCCCGCCGTCCCCCCGCCGGGGGGGGCCCCCCCCGCCCCCCCCCCCCGGGGGGGGGGGGGGGGGGGCGGCGCCCCCCCCCCCCCCCGGGCCCGCGGGGGGGGTGGGGGGGGGGCGGGGCCGGGCGGGGGACCGGGTGGGGGGGC
>NZ_JBIWPL010000017.1:60686-190932 GCF_044768255.1 Kitasatospora sp. NPDC101157
CCTCCTCGGACGACTACTCGTTCTCCTCGGCCGCCCCCGCTCCACCCCCCGCCGCCCCCCCCCGGCCCTCACCCCGGCCGCCCCGCCCGCCGGGGTCCCGCCCGGTCCGGTCAGCCGACGACGACCGCCATCTGCCCGTAGGTGGCGTAGCCGTCGGCGAAGTCCTGCTCGGAGACCGTGATGCGGCCGCGCGCCGGGTCGTTGACCGACACCCGGCCGCCGCTGAACCCGGTGACGACGACGGTGTGTTCGCCGGGCCCCGCGTACGGGATGCTCCGGCCGTCGTACGCCGTGTACGGGGTGGTCGCGAGGTGCCGCCAGAGGTAGTCCACCCAGACGATCGCCGGGTGGCCGGCGGCCAGTTCGTCCTTCAGCTGCTGGACGGAGACGCCTGCGCCGTCCTGGCGCACGGTGAGGCCGTAGGAGCGGGCGGCCCCGGCGACCGGCGGGGAGTACACGCCGTACCCGGTGCCGTCCGTCTCGGAGCCCTTCGGGTCGCCGACGAACGCCCGGTAGGGATCGCCGGACCGCGGGCCGGAGTGGCCGAACTCGGGGTGCTCCCGGTCGACGCCGATCCGGTCCAGGACCTGCTGGTCGTTCGCCCTCATCCCCCTCGCGGCGAGGACCATCCGCAGGGCGGCGGCCTCGCAGTCGTTGTCGAGCTGCTGGTGGTAGTAGGGGACGCCGGCGGCCTTGGAGGCGGCCGGTGCGGGGCCGGCACCGGCGGCCAGGGCCGCGGCGGTCAGGACGGCGAGCCAGGGCGCTCGCGCTCGTGCGGTGGTCGTCATGGCCACTGACGCTACGAAGGCCGGTTGCGCTCCGCAGCCGGTGGGCGGCGAACAGGTGACGGAAGGTGCGCGGCGGCGTCCCGGTGGAGCTGACCCGGTTCGGGCGCCGACGGCGCCGTGCGCTGGGACGACGTCGTTGCACCGCGCTGACCGGGGGAGACGCACCCGATGACCCGCCGCTGCCGCCGCTGCCGCCACGGCCGCTGCCGCTGAGTTGCCGGCCGCCGCCGGGAACCCGACGGCCGCCTGGCCGGAGTCCTGCTTCGGCCCCGCTGGGCCGGCCGGCTGGAGCAGCTGCGGGAGAACCACCAGGACGGACCCTCGCACCGTCCGTCAGGAGCCCGAACGGCCGCACCGCGCACCCGCGTTGTGCGGCCGTTCACGTGCCCGGGCCGTGCGACCGCGTCCGCTCAGGCCTCCTGCCGCCGGTACGCCCCCGCGCGGGCGGCGGCCTCGGCGGCGGCCGCGGCACGGTCGGCGGCCGGCTCGTCGAGCGGCTCAGCGGTGGTGAGCATCCGGTAGTAGAGCGGTGCCGAGACGGCCCGGACCACCTCGAACGGGTCGGTGTCGGGCGGGAGTTCGCCGCGTTCGACGGCCTCGGTGACGCACGGCGCCCACTCCTCGACCCGGCGCCGGTAGAAGTGGCGCAGGGCCTCGGCCGTCCCCGGATCGCCGTTGGCGGCCAGGATGACGGCGCGGAACAGCGCGCCCTGCCGGGGGTCGGCCAGGGTGCGCTGGACCAGCCGTGCGTTGGCCCGCAGGTCCTCGGCGAGCGAGCCGCTGCGCGAACGCGGCAGTGACTGCTCGGCCATGTCGGCGAGCAGATCGGCGACCAGGGCGGTGGTACTGCCCCAGCGGCGGTAGACGGTGGTCCGGCCGACCTCGGCCCGCTGGGCGAGGTCGCCGAGGTCGAGGCCGCCGAAGCCGTGCTCGACCAGGGCGTCCTCGGCGGCCCGCAGGACGGCGGCGCGGATCCGGGCGGTACGGCCGCCGGGGCGGACGCTCCCGGGCGTCCCGGGCGTCCCGGGCGCCCCGGGTGCCCCGGGTGCACCGGGGGCAACCGGTGCCCCGGGCGCGGCGGGGTCGGCGGGCGCGGCGGGCTCGACGGGTTCAACCGGCTCGACAGCCATTAACGGGATTCCTGTTCCATTAGCTGGGTGGAGCCTGCTAGCTTCGAGACATCCTAACGGAACGGGAGTCCCATTAGTGGCTCCGAGGGGAGTACTGTCATGGCAACCACCATGGAATCGAACGGCATGGAGTACCGCCGGCTCGGCGCATCCGGACTCATGGTCCCCGCGCTCAGCCTCGGCACGGGCACCTTCGGCGGCCGCGGCCCGCTGTTCGGCGCCTGGGGCACCACCGGCGTCCAGGAGGCCCGCCGCCTGCTCGACATCGCCATCGACGCCGGGGTCACCCTCTTCGACACCGCCGACGTCTACTCCGACGGCGCCTCCGAGGAGGTGCTCGGCCAGGCCGTCCGCGGCCGCCGCGACCAGGTGCTGATCTCCACCAAGGCCGGACTGCCGCTCGGCGACGGCCCGCAGGACGCCGGTACGTCGCGCGCCCGGCTCATCCGGTCGGTGGACGACGCGCTGCGCCGCCTCGGCACCGACTACCTCGACCTGTTCCAGCTGCACGCCTACGACGCCGCCACCCCGATCGAGGAGGTGCTGGCCACCCTGGAGGACCTGGTCCGCGCGGGCAAGATCCGCTACACCGGCGTCTCCAACTTCTCCGGCTGGCAGCTGATGAAGTCCCTGGCCCTCGCCGACCGCCACGGCCGCCCCCGCTACGCCGCCCACCAGGTCTACTACTCGCTGGTCGGCCGCGACTACGAGTGGGAGTTGATGCCGCTCGCCCGGCAGGAGGGTGTCGGCGCCCTGGTGTGGAGCCCGCTCGGCTGGGGCCGTCTCACCGGCCGGATCCGGCGCGGCCAGGCACTCCCGGCCGACAGCCGGCTGCACGACACCGCCGACTACGGGCCGCCGGTCGAGGACGAGCTGCTGTACCGGGTGGTCGACGCCCTGGACGAGGTCGCGGCCGAGACCGGCCGAACCGTCCCCCAGGTGGCCATCAACTGGCTGCTGCGCCGCCCGACCGTCTCCTCGGTCATCATCGGCGCCCGCAACGAGGAGCAGCTCCGGCAGAACCTCGGCGCCGTCGGCTGGTCGCTGACGGAGGACCAGATCGCCCGGCTGGACGCGGCCGGCGCCCGCACGGCGCCGTACCCGTACTTCCCGTACCGCCGCCAGGCCGCCTTCGCCCGGCTCGACCCGCCGCTGGCCGGTTGACCCGCCGCCGGCCGGTTGACCTGCCCGGGTTCCGGTGTCGGGTCAGGCGGTGACCTTGGCGACGAAGGCGGCGAGGTTGTCGACGGTGCGCCGGATCCTCTCCTCCAGGGTGAGCGACTCGTGGAGCCGGGTGCCGACCTCCCGCTTGCCGCGCACGTAGAGCGAGCAGGCGAGGTCGGAGCACATGTAGGCGCCCACGGAGTTGCCCTGCTTCCCGGCCTTCCCGGCCAGTGGCGCGACCAGCAGCGAGACGCCACCCGTGTGGGTGGTCACACAGAGCGAGCACATGCTGCGCCGGGCCTGCCAGGAGGTGGCGCCGGAGGAGCGCAGGGCGACGGCCACGGGACGGCCCTCCAGCTCGGCCGCGAGGTAGGCGCGATCGGGGGCCTGGGGGTCGCGCCAGCCGAGGAAGTCCAGGTCGTCCCAGGGGAGTTCGGTCAGGTCGCGGGGCACGTGCAGCCGTTTCGCCTCGCCCTTGCTGCAGTTCACGAAGGCGGAGCGGATCTCTTGTTCGGTCATCGGCTTCATAGGAAGCAACGTAAATTACCTAGGAGGATTAGGCAAACGTATAATGGCTTCAGGCGATCGAAGGGAAGCCCATGGCACGGGTAGGACTGAACGCGGAACGACTCACCCGGGCGGGAGCGGAGCTGGCCGACGAGGTCGGCTTCGACAAGGTCACGGTCTCCGCGCTCGCTCGGCACTTCGGCGTCAAGGACGCGAGCCTGTACTCGCACGTCCGGAACTCCCAGGACCTCAAGACCCGGATCGCCCTGCTCGCCCTGGAGGAACTCGCCGACCGGGTCTCCGCCGCCCTGGCCGGACGCGCGGGCAAGGACGCCCTGGCCGCCTTCGCCAACGCCTACCGCGACTACGCCCGCGAGCACCCCGGCCGCTACGCCGCCGCGCAGCTGGAACTCGACTACGAGACGGCGCTCAACAGCGCCGCCGTCCGGCACTCCCGGATGACCCGCGCGATCCTGCGCGGCTACGACCTCGCGGAGCCCGACGAGACCGACGCGGTCCGCCTGCTCGGCAGCACCTTCCACGGCTACGTGGCCCTGGAGCGGGCGGGAAGCTTCCAGCACACCCCGCGCACCACCGAGGAGACCTGGGCGCGCGTCCTCGACGCCCTCGACGCCCTGCTGCGCAACTGGCCGAAGGCCTGACGCTCGGTCCCGGGCGGCGGGGCCGCCGCCGGTGGCCCGGCCGTGCGTCAGCGCACCGTCCCGCCCGGAGGGCCGTCGCCGGACCCGGCACAGGTCTCCGCCTCCGCCAGGTACCGCGCCACCGGGCCCAGGGTCAGCATCCCGCTGGCGCCGCCCGCGTCCTCCTCGGCGGCGCCGCGCAGGGCGGCCGCGGCCCGGGCGGCGGCCGCGCGTTCGCCGAGGCGGGCGGCGGCATGGGCGACGAGGCACCACAGGGCCTCCTGGAGGTGGTCGTGCGGCGGCTCGGGCACTGCGGCGAGGACGGCCCGCGCCTCCTCGGTGCGATCCTCGGCCAGCAGCACCAGGGGCCGTGCCCAGGGCCGGTACGGTCCCCAGTCGAGCCGCGGGTCCACGGGCGCCGGACGGCCGTGCAGCAGGCGCAGCCCCAGCAGGGCGAGCGGGAAGAGGCCGTGGTGCAGCCCCGGCATCCCGGCCGTACGGAGGGCCTCCTCGGCGGCGCGGTACTCCGCGGCGGCCGCGGCGGCGGTCGGGCCACCGGGTTCGACGCTGCGGGCGGCCGTCGCCCGGGCCCGGAACCACCCGGTGAGCACGGGGACGAGCGAGGCCTCGGTGCTGACGGCGATCCGTTCGGCCGCCTCCGCGTGGCCGAACGCGGCGTCCAGGTCGCCGAGGGCGGAGGCGGATTGCAGACGCACGAGCCGGCCCAGCACGGCGAAGTTCGCCAGTCCGTGCTGACCGGCCAGGTCCAGGAGTTCGACGCCGATCCGGTCCCGGGCCTCGGCCAGCCCGGGGTGGCCGAAGGACTGCAGGTAGACCCCGTTGAGGGCGAAGGCCAGCAGCCCGGGATCGGCCAGGCCCCGGGCCAGCGCCTCGGCCCGCCGGGCCGCCCGGCCGGCGCGCCGCAGTTCGGCCCCGGTCAGGTCGGCGCCCCGGCTCTCGACGGCGACGGTCGCCAGGAGGCGGGCGGAGAGGTCGGCTGGTCCGTCGGGGCCGAGCGCGCCGAGGGTGCGCTCGGCGGCCTCCACGACGGCGCGCGACTGTTCGGGGTCGTCGGCCCGGCTCCAGAGGGCCGGCACGTCGTAGGCGCCGATGATCCGGGCGGTCAGCAGCAGGTCCCCGGTGCGTTCCGCCGCCCGGATCGCGGCGAGCCGGTCGCGCCGGGAGTGGACCAGGGCGTCCCCGCCCGCCAGGGCGAGGGTTCGGGCCAGTTCCACGGTGGTGCGCGGCCCGAGCCGGACGCCCGGGCCGGGCCAGGCGGTGCGGGCACCACCGACGGGTGCGGGGCCGTTGAGGATCTCCGTCTCCAGGCGCCGCAGTTCGGCGCCGGGGTCGAGCCCGAGCTGGTCGACGAGCATGGCGCGGGCGCGCCGGAGGGCGGCCAGCGCGTCGGCCTGACGGCCCGCGCGGTGCAGCGCGCGGGCGAGCAGCCCCCAGGCCGGTTCGCGCCACGGGTGTTCGGCCACGTGGGCGCCCAGCTCGGCGACGAGTTCGGCGCCCTCCCCGGAGTCGAGCCGGATCCGGGCCCGCAGTTCCACCGCCTCCAGCCGCAGCTCCTCCAGCCGGGCGCGCTCGCGCTGCGCCCAGGCGGAGTCGGGCACGTCGGCGTAGGCGGGCCCGCGCCAGGCGGCGAGCGCCGCGCCCAGTTCGGCCGCCGCGCCGGGGTCGCGCCGGGCCCGGGCCAGGGCGTCCTGGAACCGATGGGCGTCCACGTCCTCACGGGGCAGGCGCAGCGCGTAGCCGGGGCCCTCGGTGACGAGGAGGCGAGGGGCGTCACGGGGCGGCCGGTCGGGTTCGAGGGCGCGGCGCAGCGCGGCGACGAAGGTTCGCAGGGCGCCCACGGCGCGCACCGGCGGGTCGGTCCACAGGTCGTCGACGAGGGTGTCGGTGGTGACCATCCGGCCCTCGGCGGCGACCAGCCGGGCCAGCACCTCGCGGTGGCGGGGGCCGCCCAGCTCGACCGGGCCGCCGTCGTCGCGGAGGGCCCGTACGGCTCCGAGCACGTCGATTCGCATGCCCCCATCCTCGGTGCCGGGGGTGGGCCGTGCCGCACCGCACTGATCGGTTGCTGATCGCGGTGGACCACGCTGATCAGGTCGGTTCCGCCGGCACCCGGTTTTCCAGGACCCGGTTTTCCAGGACCCGGTTTTCCAGGACCCGGTGTCCGGCACCCAGTCCCCGCACCCGAGAGGACCCTCCATGGCCCCCACCATTCCCGGCTTCGACCACCTCCGCCTGCCCGGCACGGACGGCGTGGAGCTGGCCGCCGCCGTCGGCGGCAGCGGCAGCCCGGTCGTGCTGCTGCACGGCTTCCCCCAGACCCACCTGATGTGGCGGCACGTCGCCGAGCGGCTCGCCGACGGGCACATGGTGATCTGCCCCGACCTGCGGGGCTACGGCGCCAGCGGCAAGCCGGCCGAGACCGGCCCCGAGGTGTACGCCAAGCGCACCATGGCCGCCGACGTGGTGGCCCTGGCGGCGGCGCTGGGCCACGACCGCTTCGCCCTGGCCGGCCACGACCGGGGCGCCCTGGTCGCCTTCCGGGCCGGGCTCGACCACCCCGACACCGTCACCCACCTGGGCATCCTGGACGTCGTGCCGACGCTCGACATGTGGAACGTCCTGCACGGGGTGTCGGCGGCGGTCGGCTACCACCTGTACCTGATGGCGCAGCCGCCGGGCCTGCCGGAGACGATGATCGCCAACAGTGCGGACGCGTTCTTCGGCTCCTTCCTCGACGCCTGGGCGAACGACCCGGCCGCCCTGCCGCCGGAGGTGCGGGCCGAGTACCTGCGGGCGAGCGCCGCCGCGGTCCCGTCGATCGTCGCGGACTACCGGGCCTCGGCGGGCGTCGACGTCCGGCACGACCAGGCGGACCTGGACGCCGGCTCGCAGCTGGCGATGCCCGTGACGGTGGTCCAGCAGGACTGGGGAGCGCAGTTGGGCTACGACGCCGCCGCGGTGTGGCGGGCCTGGGCGCCGGACCTCGACCACCGGCTGACCGGCGCCGGGCACTTCATGGCGGAGGAGGCGCCCGAGGAGATCACGGCGGCGCTCCGGGACCTGCTGGCCCGCTGAACGGCCGGTCCTGGGTGGACCGCGAGACCCCGCTGACCGTCCTCACCCTCGCACCGGCGCGGCACCGGCGCGGCGCCGGACGGGACGGAAGGGCCGCGCGGCGCGGTGGGTGAGGGCGGCGGACCCGGGTGGCGGCGGGCTGGGGGGCGGGCGAGGATGAGCCGGAGCAGAGCCAGGACCACCCGGGACGAGTGCCCGGACCCCGGGAAGAGGCCCCCATGACCTCCCAACCCCCCTCCCGTGACGCGGAGAAACCGCAGCCGCCCGGTTCCACCGCCGCCGGTGGGCGGGCCGAGGCGCGGCGCTGGCGGGCGCTGACGATCTGCCTGGTCGCCGGCTTCATGACCCTGCTGGACGTCAGCATCGTGAACGTCGCGCTGCCCACCGTCCGGGCCGGACTGCACATGTCGGACAGCGGACTCCAGTGGGTGCTCAGTGGCTACGCGCTCGCCTTCGGCCTGGTGCTCGTTCCCGCCGGGCGGCTCGGGGACGCCCGCAGCCGACGGGCCGTCTTCCTCGCCGGACTCGCCCTGTTCACCGCTGCCAGCGCACTGGCCGGGGCCGCCCAGAACCAGGAGTGGCTGGTGCTGGCCCGGCTGTTCCAGGGCGCGGCCGGCGGCGTGCTGGTGCCCCAGGTGTCCGGCTTCATCCAGACCCTCTTCCAGGGCGCCGAACGCGGCCGGGCCTTCGGCGCGCTCGGCGCCACCATCGGACTGTCCACCGCCGTCGGACCGCTGCTCGGCGGCCTGCTGATCCAGCTGTTCGGCCCGCACGACGGCTGGCGCTGGGTGTTCCTGGTCAACCTGCCGATCGGCGTGGCCGCCCTGCCGATCGCCTACCGGCTGCTGCCACCGCCCCGCCCGGCCGCCGAACGGGCCGGGCACCGCGACTTCGACCCGGTGGGGGTGCTGCTGCTCGGCGCGGGCACCGTCGCCCTGCTGCTGCCCTTCGTCCAGCAGCAGCAGTGGCACAGCGCGACCCGCTGGCTGCTGCTGCCGCTGGCGGCCGTGCTGCTGACCGTCTTCGTCGGCTGGGAGCGGCACTACGCGCGGCGGCGCGAACCGCTGGTCAGCATGGCCCTGTTCGCGGTGCGGCCGTACGCGGCGGGGGTGCTGCTGTCGCTGGTGTACTTCGCCGGGTTCACCGCGATCTTCTTCATCTTCACGCTCTACCTCCAGGCGGGCCTGCACTACTCGGCGCTGACGGCGGGCCTGGCGATCACCCCGTTCGCGGTCGGCTCGGGCGTGGCCGCCGCGGTGGGCGGGCGCCTGGTCAGCCGGCTGGGGCGGCGGCTGGTGGTGCTCGGACTCGTGCTGGTGCTGCTCGGCCTGCTGGCCTCCGCCGTGGCCGTCCAGTTGTGGTCCGGGCCCTCCGTGGGCTGGACGACCCTCGGTCCGCTGCTGGTCGCCGGGGTGGGCAGCGGCCTCGTGATCGCCCCCAACCAGACGCTCACCCTCCAGCACGTCCCGCTCGCCCGGGCCGGCAGCGCCGGCGGTGTCCTGCAGACCGCCCAGCGGGTCGGCTCGGCCGTCGGCATCGCCGTCGTCGGCTCGGTCTTCTTCGCCCACGCCGCCGGGCCCCAGCCCGACTGGGCCCTCGCCTTCCAGCTCGGCGACACGGTTGCCGCAGGCCTGGTCCTGGCGGCCCTGCTGGTGGCCCTGGCCGACGAATGGGCGAACCAGCGGGAGAACGCCGGTCGCTCCCGGGTGCCCTGACGCCCGGTGAACCCGGACCGCGAGCGGGTAGGAGGTGCGGCATGACGGATACCCGAGCGGACTTCCTGGCGGCGGCCGGCGCGGCGGAGGCGCTGCTGCGCCGGCCGGAGGTGGCCGACGGATGGGCGCGGCCGAGTGCGCTGGCGCAGTGGAGCGTGGGCGGACTGGCCGGGCACCTGGCGTACCAGGTGCTGTGCGTGCCGGAGGTGCTGGCCGCGCCGGTGCCGGGCGAGGAGACGGTGGGGCTGCTGGAGCACTACCGCCGGTCGCAGTGGGTCGGGGCCGGGGTCGACGCCGAGATCAACGTGCGGATCCGGCAGGGCAGTGAGCTGGTCGCGGCCACCGGGGTGGCGGCGCTGAGCGGCCGGCTGGCCTGGACGCTCGCCGGGCTCGCGGCCGTCCTCGCGGGCGAGGACGGCGCCCGACCGGTCCGGCTGCCGTTCTGGGGGCCGTGGTCGCTGAGGCTGGACGACCTGCTGGCCACCCGGACGATGGAGCTGGCCGTCCACGCGGACGACCTCGCGGTCAGCGTCGGTGTCCCGACCCCCGAACTCCCTCCGGAGACGGCCCAGTCGGTGCTCGGCCTGCTGACCCGGCTGGCGGTGCGCAGGCACGGCCAGGCGGGCGTGCTGCGGGCGCTCAGCCGGGCCGAGCGGGCGCCGGGCAGCATCGCGGCGTTCTGAACCGCCTTCCGGTCGTCAGTGGTCGCGGCGCTGGATCACCACCGTCGCGATGGCCACCGAGGCGAGCGCCCACACCGCGTACGTGGTCCAGGCGCCCGCGACCGTGGCCGGGTAGTCGGTCGGCCGCATGCCCGCCAGGGTGATCCGGGCCAGGCGCTGCCAGGCGGAGTAGGGCAGGGCGTGCAACAGGTCGGCGGTCCAGCGGTAGCGTTCGGTGACCAGGGACGGCAGGAAGAACAGCACCACCACGGTGCCCAGCACCGCGCCCGCGCTGTGCCGGACCAGGGTGCCGAGGCAGAGCCCGACCAGTCCGCACACCGGGGCGAACAGCGCGGCAGCGGCCACGTAGCGCAGGGCCGCCGGGTCGCCGAGGGACTGCCCGATGCCCCGGTCGGCCAGGATCGCCTGGGTGAGACCGAAGGAGACGCCCGCGGTGACCGTCCCGAAGCCGAGCAGCACCGCCGTCAGCACGGCCGCCTTGGCCAGCAGCACCGCACGGCGGTCGGGGACGGCGGTCAGGGTGGTCCGGATCAGCCCGGTCGCGTACTCGCCCGCGATGACGATCGCGCCCAGGCCGCCGCCGACCAGCATCAGGATGTCGGCGGAGGCCGTGATGAAGGAGTCGAACAGCGCGACCTGCGCCATCAACGCCGGATCGCCGTCGCCGGGCGTGTAGTGGTCGTGGGTGTACTGGGCGGACTTGAGGTTGGCGGCGACGACGAGCAGCGTGGCGAGGCCGAGCACCCAGGGGACCGAGCGCAGCGACCAGAACTTGAGCCACTCGGCGGCCAGCAGGTCGCCGAAGCGGTGGCGGCGGACGGGGGCGGCGAGGGGGGCGGTGCTCATCGGGGCTCTCCGGCGAGGTATTCGACGCTGTCGGCGGTCAGTTCCATGAAGGCGTCCTCCAGGGAGGCGCCGCGCTCGGCCAGGGTGTACAGCAACAGACGCTGCTCCAGGGCGAGTTCGCCGATCCGTCCGGCGTCGAGGCCGGTGACGTCGAGGCTGCCGTCCGGGCCGGGGCGTATCTCGGCGCCGGCGGCGCGCAGCACCGAGGTCAGCCGCTCGGGTTCGGCGGCGCGCACGATGACGGCGGTCCGGCCGGCCCGGGCGGCGAACTCGGTGAGGCTCTCGTCGGCGATCAGCCGGCCGCGGCCGATCACCACCAGCCGGTCGGCGGTGTGCTCCATCTCGGCCATCATGTGGCTGGAGACGAAGACCGTCCGGCCCTCCGCGGCGAGTCGGCGGAACAGCCCGCGCACCCAGAGCACGCCCTCCGGGTCCAGTCCGTTGAGCGGCTCGTCGAAGAGCAGCACGGGCGGGTCGCCGAGCAGGGCGCCGGCGATGCCGAGCCGCTGCTTCATGCCCAGCGAGTAGCCGCCGATCCGCCGGCCGGCGGCGTCGGTGAGCCCGACCTCGGCCAGCACCTCCTCCACGCGAGCACGGGGGACGGCGTTGCTGCGGGCCAGGGCCCGCAGGTGGGCCGCGCCGGTGCGTCCGCCGTGCACGTCGCCCGCGTCGAGCAGCGCACCGACCTCCCGCAGGCCGCGCGGCAGCTCGCGGAAGGACCGGCCGTTGACGGTGGCGGTGCCCGAGGTGGGGTCGTTGAGACCGAGGACCAGTCGCAGGGTGGTGGACTTGCCCGCGCCGTTGGGGCCGAGGAACCCGGTGACGAGGCCGGGGCGGACGGTGAAGCTCAAGCGGTCGACGGCCGTCCGGCGGCCGTAGCGCTTGGTCAGTTCGATGACTTCGATCATGGGCACCACGGTGCCGGGGCAGCCCCTGCCGCCACATCGGACCGGCGTCGACACCGCGGGTCGGCCCCGGTCGTACAACCACGGTTGGATGTCCGGGCACGCCTCCGTCGTTACGATCTTGAACCATGTCCGCGACCCCGAAGCCCCCGCTGATCCGGCGCGTTCCGCCCGAGGCCTGGACCGCCCTCGCCTGGTGCGTGGCCGTCGCCTGTCCCGCCCTGGCGCTCCGTGACACCGGATGGCGGCAGTACGGCGGCGCCGCCGCGCACGGCGGCCTGCCGTTCACCCTGGGTGACACGGCGATCGCCTTCGCCGGCGCCGCGCTGGTGCGCCGGGTACCGGTGCTCTCGGTCGCCGTGCTGCTGATCGCCACCTGGACCGAGACCGACGGCTGGGCCGCCAAGCACCAGGTGCCCCCCACCGCGCTGCTCGCCGTGGACGTCGCGCTCTTCGTGATCACCGCCCGGGGGACGCGCCGGAGTTCGCGCGCCGCCTTCGCTCTGGTCATGACCTTCCTGGTGCTGCACATCGGCCTGGTCCCCGGCAACACCGTCGGCGTCTTCACCGGGACCCGCATCGGTTCGGCCGACGGCGCCGCGCTGCTCGCCCTGGTCGCCTGGCTGGCCGGGCGCTCGCTGCGGCAGAACCGGGAGCACGCCGAAGCCCTGAGCAGCAGGGCCGCCGTCGAGGCGGTGACCGCCGAACGGCTGCGGATCGCCCGGGAGATGCACGACACCGTCGCCCACAGCCTCGGAATCGTCGCCCTCCAGGCCGGCGCCGCCCGCCGGGTGATCCACCGCCGGCCCGAGCGGGCCGAGCAGGCGCTGGGCGAGATCGAGGCCGCCGGCCGGGAGACCCTGGCCGCGCTGCGCCGGATGCTGGTCGCGCTGCGGCAGGCCGAGGGCGAGGTGTCGGACACCGTCCCGCAGGGCCTGGCCGACCTCGACCGGCTGGCCGAGACCACCACCGCGGCGGGGGTGCGGGTCGAGGTGCGGCGCTCGGGCGAACCGGGGCCGCTGCCACCGGAGATCGACCTCTCGGCGTTCCGGATCATCCAGGAGTCGGTCACCAATGTGGTGCGCCACGCGGCGGTCCGCGACTGCCTGGTGTCCGTCGGCCGTACGGCGGGGGAGCTCTCCGTCGAGATAACCGACCGTGGACGGGGCCACGGTGCCGCACCCGGCAGCGGGTTCGGCCTGGCCGGGCTGCGCGAGCGGGTCGCCCTGCTGCACGGCGAGTTCGAGGCCGGACCGCGCCCGCAGGGCGGCTTCCGGGTCGCGGCCCGGCTGCCGATCCCCGAGGAGGGAACCGCATGATCCGCGTAGTGCTGGCCGACGACCAGCCGCTGGTCCGGGCCGCCCTGGAGATGGTGATCACCGAGACCACGGACGTCGAGGTGGTCGGCGAGGCGGGCGACGGCGCCGAGGCCGTCCGGCTGGCCGCCGAACTGCGGCCGGACGTCGTGGTGATGGACATCCGGATGCCCGGCACGGACGGCATCGAGGCCACCCGGCAGGTGACCGCGGCCGACGGGCCGACCAAGGTGGTGGTGCTCACCACCTTCGACGAGGACGAGCACGTGTACGCGGCGCTGCGCGCCGGGGCGTCCGGGTTCCTGGTCAAGGACATGGCGCTGGACGACATCCTCGCCGCGGTGCGGGTGGTCGCGGCGGGGGAGGCGCTGATCGCGCCGAGTGTCACCCGGCGGCTGATCGGGGCGTTCGCCGGGCAGCACCCGACGCGCGCCCCGGGCCCGGCCCCGGCGTCGCGCCGGCTGGACGCGATCACCGACCGGGAGCGGGAGATCCTCACCCTGGTCGGCCGGGGCCTGTCCAACACCGAGATCGCCGCCGAGCTGGTCCTCAGCATCGCCACCGTGAAGACCTACATGACCCGGCTGCTGGCCAAGCTGGACGCCCGCGACCGGGTCCAACTGGTCATCCTGGCCTACGAGACGGGCCTGGTCTCCGTCCCCGGCTGACCGGGCCCGCGGCGTCGCCCTACCGCTTGACGGCCACACCCGCGTACATCGCGATGTCCCGGTCGCGGATCGCCGGGGCGTCGGCGTCCGGCCGCCAGTGGTGGACCAGGGTGACGCCCGGGTCGAGCAGTTCGTGACCGTCGAAGAAGGCCTCGGTCTCGGCCCGGTCGCGGATCTGCAGCGGGATGCCGCGGGCGTTGTACTCCCGGCCGACGCCGCCCACCCCGACCGGGTCGGTGTCGCCGGTGAACACGGTGAGGACGAGGAAGCTGCCGGGTGCCAGCGCGTCCATGAAGCGGCGCACGATGCCCTGCGGGTCGTCCTCGTCCAGCACGAAGTGGACGATGGCGATCAGCGACAGGGCCACCGGCTGCGAGAGGTCGAGCACCTCGCGCAGCCGGGGGTCGCCCATGATCGACTCCGGGTCCCGGAAGTCGGCGTCCACGTAACAGGTGCGGCCCTGGGGCGTGCTGGACATCAGGGCCCGGGCGTGGGTCAGCACGATCGGGTCGTTGTCCACGTACGCGACCCTGGCCTCGGGGGCGATCGCCTGGGCGATCTCGTGCACGTTGGGCGAGGTCGGGATGCCGGTGCCGATGTCCAGGAACTGCCGCACCCCGTACTGCTCGGTGAGGTGGCGGACCGAGCGCTGCATGAAGTCCCGGGTGGTGCGCATCGAGATCGGCAGCGCCGGCCAGGCCCGCACCGAGGCGTGCGCGGCGGCCCGGTCCGCCTCGAAGTTGGTCTTGCCGCCGATGAGGTAGTCGTAGACCCGGGCGGAGTGCGGTACGTCCATCCGCAGGTCGACCGACGGGTGGTCCTCGTTCGTCACGTTCGCGCTCCCCGTTGATGGCATCCGTCACCGGCCGCCGTCGGCGGGCGGCCTCGTGCGCATGGTAACGGTTCGCCGGTGCGACAAGGTGACGAACGCTCAGGTCTGCGGCGCCTCCGGAGCCCCCATCTCCAGCCCCACCGCCTGGCGGGGGAGCGCCCCGGACCCGGCCCGCCTGCCGCGCCCGGCCGCCAGCTCCACCGCCGCACCGATCCAGGCCGCACCGAACGCCCAGGTCGCCACCCATTCGGACAGGTACATCGGCCGGACCGTCCAGTCCGCCCCGAACCCGGACAGCCCCGTGACCGCCGCCGCCACCAGCGCGACCAGGATCAGCACCCCCGCAGCCAGGTACGCGGCACCGACCCGGGCCGGCTGCGCCGAGCGTGGATTGCGGAAGGAGTACAGGCAGAACAGCGCCAGCATCACGAACAGCAGCGCGGCGAACACCAGGTGGAACACCCCGACCGTGCGCTGCAGCCCGGTCGGATTCCCCGGCGCCGTCGGGCACAGCGCGACCCCCAGCGCGAACAGCCCGGCCGCCGTGCTCCACCGGTCGTCCCGCCGGTCGAAGCGGTAGCAGACCAGGAACACCCCCAGCGCGCACAGCGCCCCGACGAAGACGTTGCGCGTCCCCGTGTAGTACGCGGCGCTCATCGACGCGGGCCAGAACCCGCTCGTCGAGCGCCCCGTGACCTCGTCCGCCAGCCAGTCACCCAGCGGCAGGGCCGGCGGCAGCAGCACGCCGATCGCCCCGACGCCGAAGCGCAGGAAGCTGACGGTTCGTTCGTCCTGGACGGTCTGCTCCGAATCGATTGCTCTCCGACCGCTCCGCTCGTCACTCACGGACGCCTCCTCGCTGGTCCGCGCGATGATTGGCCACAACTGGTGTACCCATCGCAGGAGATCGCTCCACCACCGGATCGGGTGGTTTGGCGGCGACGCACAGGGGGCTGCCGACGGCAGGACCGACCGGCCGCTGCAACAGCGCCTCGGCGCCGGGCTCCGGCGCGAACTCGGCGTCGTCGGTGCCGAGTTCGACGGGAAGTCCGGGGTCGGCACGGACCGGAGGATGTCCAGGACCCTTAGCAGCACCGGACCGGCCCGCCACCGGAGGGCTGTTCACAGGTGGCGGGCCGGTCGGGGCCCCAGCGCGGCTACGGGCGCTCAGCGCTCAGTGCGGCTACGGGCGATCAGCGCGTCGAGGTGCCGGCGGTACGGGCGATCAGCGCGTTGAGCAGGGCGGCGCCGCGCTCGGCGTCGTCGACGCTGACCGCGAAGTCCCGCCCGCGCACGGTGCGGACCACCAGGCATTCGCCCCGGCGCAGGAACACGATGCTGCCCCCGCGGTGGACCCGGTAGCCCCAGCCGCCGGCCTGGCGGGCGGTCAGCCGCTCGACCCGGGCCGAGACCAGCTCGGCGGGGGCCAGGCGCCGGGCGGGCCAGCCGAACGGGCCGAAGCCGACGTGCAGGCCCGCCTCGGTCACCCGGACCCGCACCGAGGAGCAGAGCAGGGTGACCACGGCGCCGAGGCCGAAGCACGTGACCGCCCGCCAGTCGACGGAGCCGGTGCGCCCGCTCGCGGCGAGCATCACTCCGGGCACCGAGAGCAGCCCCAGGACCGAGGAGAGCGTCTGCATCCAGTGGTTGGAGGCCTGCGAGAGCCAGACCAGCCGCTCACCGGCCCTCGGCTCCAGCACCGGCGCTCCGGGCCGGGCGGCCGGGGCGGTGCTGCCGATGACGAGGCCGGTACCCATGCCGGTGCCGGTGCCGGTGCCGGTGGTGGTGGGCCGTCGGGTCGCCAGCCAGGCCAGGGCGCCCGCCAGACCGGCCGCCACGATGATCAGGACCACCTCGAAGCCCATCGGCGCGGCGTCCAGCCAGCGGGCGCGGTCCAGGTTGGCGCGCACGATGGAGGCCTGCGCCCCGCTCAGCAGTACCCCGGTGGCGGCCAGTACGGGCCCGGCGAGGCCGCGGGCCTGCCCGGTCCGGAACCGGAGCGCGACGGCGAGCGCGACCGCGACCAGCAGCCAGATCGCGGCCGGGAACAGCGCCGCCGTCGCCAGCGGCATGGAACCGTCCGGCCGGCTGCCGCTCCAGTGGGTCGCCACCCGGTCCGGCAGCCGGTCGCGCGCGCTCATCGGCATCGCGACCAGCAGCGCGGCCACCCCGAGCGTCCAGACCACCGCCCCCCACAGCGCGCCCCGGCGGACCTGCTCGACTGGGGCGGGCTCTCCCGCAGGCTCTTCGTCCCTCACGACATCCCCCTGATCAGATCCACGAGATCGTTCCTGCTGTAGCCGGCCCTGGCCGCGTCCGCGATCAGCTGCCGCACCCGGTCGACCAGTTCGGCTCGGGTGCCGGCGTCGGCCGCGACCGTGATGCCACGGCCCCGGCGGAACTCCAGCACCCCCTCGTCGCGCAGGGCGCGCAGCCCGCGCAGCACGGTGTTGGTGTTCACCCCGAGGGCCCGGGAGAGCTCCCGGGCGGGCGGCAGCTTGTCGCCGGGGGCGCACTCGCCCTCCGCGACGGCCCGTCGGATCGCGCCCGCCACCTGCTCGTGCAGGGGGCGGGCGTCGCCAAGGTCCAGCTTCAGCAACATGGTGCTAGTGACGATAGCACCATGAGCCGGCTGTGGGTCAGGGGATGTAGAGGCTCTGCGCCCCGGTGACGCGACTGTCGTCGCCGGCCTGGATCACTTCGAGGACGTCCCCGGTGCAGTCCGCGCCGGAGTGGATCTCGGCCACCTCGTCCGTGAGGTTGTCGACGATGCTGGCCGTGCCGTCCAGGGCGTAGCACCCGGAGGGATCGGTGTGGGTGGTGCCGTTGACGGCCAGGTCGCCGGTGGCCGCGGCGGCCGGGCCGGCGCCCAGGCCCAGGGTGGCGGCGATCATCAGGGGGACGCCGAGGACGGCGTTGAAGGTGAGTTTCATACCGTATGGATAACCGTTCCGGGCTGGGCCCTCGTCGGCCGTGGGCCGGGGTCACCTCCGGAGGGCGGCGAGGTGGGCCGAATGTCCGTGAGCGGTTGAGGACACCCGCGCCGTGCGCTCTCGGCGGTCCCGGCGGACCTCCTTCGACCGCCGACGACCCCGGGGCAGGTCCAGGGCCGGTGGGTGCACGGCCCGCGTACGGAGTGCGTAGGGAACGCCGCCCGGCGCGTCAGGAAGCCGTCAACAAGGGCCGACCGGTCGGCCCCGCAGCGATTGGGTGGAGGTCGACGGAACACCGAACACACGAGGACGGACCATGCACGGCAACGGGCGGTAGCATGACGGCGCGGCACCCAGGGTGGTGGTCGGGGTCAGCGGGTCACTGGGGAGCCTGGCGGCGCTGCACCGAGGCGTGGCCGAGGCCCGGAACCGGGGCGCGGAGCTGTGGCCGGTGCTCGCCTGGGAGCCGCCGGGCGGTGAGTACGGCTACCGGCGCTCGCCTTGCCCGCCGCTGCTCGACGCCGCCCGGGGGGCCGCCGAGCGGCGCCTGGACGAGGCGATGGAGGCCGCCTTCGGCGGCGCCGACCCGGGCGTGCCGGTGCGGCCGGTGGTGATCCGCGGCGAGACCGGGCCCGCCCTGCTGCACGTCGCCGACCGGGCCGACGACCTCCTGGTGCTCGGGCGCAGCGGCGGCCCGCTGCGCCGCCGGCTGCGGCGCCCGGTGTCCGCGTACTGCGCCCGCCGGGCCGGCTGCCCGGTGCTGACCGTCCCGGCGCCCGAGCTGCTGCACGACCTGGAGGCGCTGCACCGCCGCGCCCGCTGGCATCTGCCAGTAGGACCGGTGCCGGAACTGCTTCCGGCGAAGGGGTAGCCGGATTCTCGCTGCCGCGGTGCGGCCGTACCGGTCCGAACCGGCCCATGGACGGCCCCGGGCCCCGGCCGGTACTCCGGAACCCGTGCGGGCCGGAGGCGTCCCCGGCGCCTCGCGGTGGAGTGCCCGCCGTTCGGACAGCGGGCCGCCGCCCGCAGCGCCCACTCCACTTTCCGCTCGGTGTCGAGGAGTTGACGGCCGGGCAGCCGTCCCCCGCTTGGCGCGGTGGGGATGAGGCAGCGCAGAATGTCCGTATGCGGATGACGAACACGAATGCGAACCCGGCCGCGTCCTCGAACGGGACGGCGAACGTGCCGAGGGCGGCGACCGCCGAGGACGTCGGGGTGGTGACCCGGGTGCTGGCCCGGGCCTTCGAGGGCGATCCGATGATGTGCTGGTTCTTCCCGGAGGAGGCCACGCGCCCGCCCGCGCTGGGGAGTTACTTCACCACGCTGTTCACCCGGCAGTACCTGCCGTACGGGCTGTGCGAGCGCACCGAGCACGCGGCCGCCTTCTGGGTGGCGCCGGAGGCGCAGGAGAAGGCCGTCCCGGACGAGGACACGATCCAGGAGCTCTCGGAGCTCCTGGGCGACCGGGCCCACTGGTTCCGGCAGTGCGTCGAGGCGGCCGCCGCGAACGCGCCGCAGGAGGCGCACTGGTACCTGGCGGTGATCGGCGCGGACCCGGTCGCCCGGGGCCGCGGGCAGGGCGCCGCCCTGCTGCGCTCGGGGCTGGCCAGGGCGGACGCGGCGGGGCTGCCCGTCCACCTGGAGTCCTCGAAGGCCGAGAACCTCGCCGTCTACCGGCACTTCGGCTTCGAGGTGCTGGAGGAGGTGCCGCTGCCGGGCGACGGGCCGACCCTGTGGACGATGCGGCGTGCGCCGCGCGGCTGAGCGTCCCGTGCCGCGTCGTACGGCGCGGCACGGACGCCGGCCGGCCGGTTCCGATCGGTCAGCGGGTGGTGCAGCCGCCGTTGGCGAAGAGCGTCTGGTCGGTGATCCATCCGCCCTCGGTGGCCAGGAAGGTGACGATCGGCGCGATGTCCTCGATCCTGGTCAGCCGGCCGCCCATCGCCTGGGACCGGTGGAAGGCGACCCGCTCCGGGGTCTCCTGCCCGTAGAAGAACGGGGTGTCCATCGGCCCCGGGGCGACGTTGTTGACGGAGATCCCGCGCGCGGCGAACTCCTTGGCCGCCGCCCGGGTCCAGCTCCCGGGCGAGCTGACCCTCGCCCGACCCGCGGGCCGGGGGCCCGCCCGCTACGGGGTGCGGGCGGGCCCCCGGTTCCGTCAGCTGCGTCCGGCGGGGGCCAGCCGGATGTGGCGGCGGTCGGCGGCCTCGGCGGGGTCGAGGACGGGAACGGCCGCCAGCAGGGCCTTGGTGTACGGGTGCCGGGGCGAGCCGTAGACGGCGGCGGCGCGGCCCTGTTCGACGATCCGGCCGGCCCGCATGACCGCGACGTGGTGGCTCACCTGCCTGACCACGGCGAGGTCGTGGGAGATGAAGACCAGGGCGAGGCCGAGGTCGCGCTGCAATTCGCCCAGCAGCTCGATCACCTGGGCCTGGGTGCTGACGTCGAGCGCGGAGACGGGTTCGTCGCAGACGAGCAGACGCGGCCGGGGAGCCAGGGCCCGGGCGATGCCGACCCGCTGGCGCTGGCCGCCGGAAAACTCGTGGGGGTAGCGGTGGTACGAGCCGGCGTCGAGCCCCACGCGTTCGAGGAGGTCGCCGACGCGGGCGCGGATGTGGCGCTCGTCGCGCTCGCCCGCGATGCGCAGGGGGTCGGCGACGGACTCCCCGATCGTGCGGCGCGGGTTGAGCGAGGAGACCGGGTCCTGGAAGACCATCTGCAACTCCCGTCGCAGCGGGCGCAGTTCCTTCTCCCCGAGGGCGGCGATGTCCCGGCCGCGGTAGTGGAGCCGGCCGCCGGAGGGCTCCAGCAGCCGGACGAGCATCCGCCCGAGCGTGGTCTTCCCGGAGCCGGACTCGCCGACGACTCCCAGGGTCTCGCCGGCCCGCACCGTGAGCGAGACGCCGTTCACGGCGGTCACCGGGGCGGCGCGCCGGGTGAGGGCTGCCCGGGCGGCGAACTCGCGCCGCAGCTCGGTCGCTTCGAGCAGGACCTCGCCGTCGGCGGGGCCGGGCGCGGTGTCGTGGACGACCGGGGCGTCGACGCGGGGGACGGCCGAGACCAACGCGCGGGTGTACGGCTCGCGCGGGGCGCCCAACACCTCGGCGACCGGGCCGTGCTCCACCGCCCGGCCGTCCTTCATCACCAGGACGCGGTCCACGCTCCCGGCGACCACGCCCAGGTCGTGGGTGACCAGGACCAGTCCGGCACCGGTCTCGGTGCGCAGTTCGTGCAGCAGGTCGAGGATCTGGGCCTGGACGGTGACGTCCAGCGCGGTCGTCGGCTCGTCGGCGACCAGCAGCCTCGGCTCGCAGGCCAGGGCCATCGCGATCAGCACCCGCTGTCGCATCCCGCCGCTGAACTCGTGCGGGCGCGAGCGCGAGCGCCGCGCCGCGTCGGGGATGCCGACGCGCTCGAGCACCTCGACGGCCCTGGCCCCGGCGGCCCGGCGGGAGAGGGGCCGGTGGACGCGGACGACCTCGGCGATCTGGTCCCCGACGGCGTAGTACGGGTCGAGGGCGGAGAGCGGGTCCTGGAACACCATGGCGGCCAGCCCGCCGCGCAGGCGGCGCAGGTCGCGCCCGTCGGCGGTGACGGCGTCGACGCCGGCCACCCGGACGGAGCCGCCGATGCGGGCGCCGGTGCCCCGGTGGAGGCCGAGCAGTGCGTGGGCGACGGTGCTCTTGCCGGAGCCGGACTCGCCGACGATGCCGAGTGCCTGTCCGGGCGCCAGGGTGAAGCCCACGCCGTCGACGGCGCGCAGGTGGCCCTCGCCGACGGGGAAGTCGACGACCAGGTCGCGGACGACGGCGAGCGGTTCGGGAGCTCCGGCGGCCCCGGCGGTTTCGGGAGCTTCGAGAGGGTCGGGGGCTTCGGGGGCTTCGGGGCTCATGCGAGGACCACCCTTCGGTCGTTCACCGCGTAGAGAACGTCCGCGATGACGTTGGCGAGGACCACGGAGAACGCCGTGACGAGGATGACGCCGACCACCGTCGGCAGGTCGATCAGGCCGACCGAGGAGACCAGCAGCTTGCCGAGCCCCGGGAGGCCGAACAGCGACTCCGTCAGCACGGCGGAGCCGAACAAAGACCCGAGGTCGATGGCGGTGAGCGCGATCACCGGGGTGAGCGCGGCGCGCAGCGCGTGCCCGGTCACCAGGCGCCGCTCGCTGACGCCGTACGCCCGGAACGTGCGGATGTGGTCGTCGGCGAGGGTCTCCAGCATGGAGGAGCGGGTCAGCCGGGCGTATTTGGCGGACTCGACGAGCGCGAGCGAGATCCAGGGCAGCAGCAGGCCCCAGAACCACTGCTGCGGGTCCTCGGTGAGGGGAACGTAGGCGGGGAACGGCAGCCACTGGAGCTGGGCGCACAGGACGATGAGCAGCACCAGGCCCGTGACGAACACGGGGACGGAGTTGCCGGCCAGCGTCAGCGCGGTCAGCAGGCGCTCGCTGAGGCGCCCCCGGCGCAGGGCGGCGACCAGGCCCGTGCCGACCCCGAGGAGGAGCCAGACGACCATGGCGCCGAAGGCCAGCGAGGCCGTCACCGGGAGCCGGGCGGTGATCATGTCGGTGACCTGTTCGCCGCTGCGGTAGGAGACGCCCAGGCAGGGGGCCGGACAGTGCAGCAGGCCCGTCCCGGTGCTGAAGTCGCGGCCGGCGACGACGCCTTGGAGGAAGTGGGCGTACTGCAGGTACACCGGGGCGTCGAGGCCCAGCCGCTCGCGGACCTGGTGGACCTGGGCGGGGCTGCACTTCTCGCCGCAGGCGAGCTGGGCCGGGTCCCCCGGGGCGAGGTAGAAGACCGCGTAGACGACCACGGAGACGGCGAGCAGGACGCCGATCGTGCCGAGGGCCCTGCGGAGCAGGAAGCGGGTCACGGGGTGGCCTCCTCGGCGGCGGGCCGGGCCGGGGCGGTCCCGGCGGTGGCTGTGCGGGTGGTGGCTGTGCGGGCGGCGTCGCCGCGCGCGGTGCCGGCCCGCAGCCGGGAGGCGGCGCGGGGGTCGAGCTCGGTGCGGACGGCGTCGCCGAGCACGGTGAAGGCGAGCACGGTGACGAACAGCAGGGTGGAGGGGAGCAGCACGTACATCGGGTCCGCGCGGAACCAGGTGGTCGCGCTGGAGAGCATCTGCCCCCAGGAGGAGGTCGGGGGTTTGACGCCCACACCGAGGAAGGAGAGCCCCGCCTCGGAGATCACGTTGGTCGGCAGCAGCACCATGGCGTAGGTGATGACCGGCGCGGCCAGGGCGGGCAGCAGTTCCCGGCGGGCGATGCGCCACCGGGTGGCGCCCGCCAGCCGGGCCGCGGCCACGTGGTCGAGCTGCCTGAGGCTGAGCGTCTGCGCCCGCACCAGCCGGGAGGTGCCGGACCAGCCCAGCAGCCCGATGACCAGCGTCAGAAGGAGGGGCCGGGGGAAGTCGGCGGGGACCACCGCCATCAGGGCGATGGCGAAGACCAGCGAGGGCAGCGACAGCATCACCTCGGTGGTGTTGCCGATCAGCTGGTCGAGCAGCCGGCTGCCGAGGCCGGCGGCGAGGCCGAGCAGGACGCCGATCGCGACCTGGACGAGGGTCGCGCCGACGGCGACGAGCAGGGAGATCCGGGCGCCGTGGACGAGGCGGGCGAACACGTCCCGGCCAGTGCCGGGTTCGACGCCGAGCCAGTGGTCGGCGCCGATGCCGCCGAGCGAGCCGGTGGGCACCCCGCCGGCCGCGGAGTCGAGCAGCTCGTTGTGGTAGCTCGTGGGGTCCTGGCCCTCGATCGCGGTGACCAGCGGCGCGGCGGCCGCGATCAGGGCGAGCAGGGCGAGGACGAGGGCGGCGGTGAGGACGGCGCGCCGGGCGAGCAGTCGCCGCGCGAGCCGTTCCCTCCCGCCGGCCGGGGAGGCCGCGTGGGCCTCTCCGGTGCTGGATTCCATAGGTGCCACAGTCGTTCGGCCGATCCGATCCGTTCCCTGCCGCCGCTACTTGACCGCGACCTGGGAGATGTCGAGTACCCCGGTCCAGTCGCTGATGACGACGCCGCGGACGTCCTTGCCGTAGAGCCGCTTGTAGACGGGGTGGAACAGCGGGACGGTGAGGGCCTGGTCGCCGAGGCGCTTGTCCAGGGCGCCCCAGAGCCTGGCGGCCTCGGCGTGGTCGGTGACCTTGTTGATCCGGTCGATCTCGTCGTTGACCGAAGGGTCGTTCAGCTGGGCGGAGTTGAAGTTGTAGCCGTCGGTGACGACCTGCCGGCCGTCGAATATCGGGGCGAGGAACGGCCCGCCGGAGGGCCAGTCGGCGCCCCAGCCGGCGAGGAAGAGGCCGGGCTCGGTGCCGACGGTGTGGATCGTCTTGGAGTACTTGGTGGAGTCCAGGGCCTCGAGCTGGACGGTGATCCCGGCCGCCTTCAGGCCGTCCTGGACGGCGGTGGCGAGGTTCGGGCCGTAGCCCTTGCCCGACTCGGTGGAGTGGGTGAGCGTGATGGTCAGGCCGTCGGGGTAGCCGGCCTCCTTCAGTGCCTCCTTCGCCTTCTCCGGGTTGCCGGTGGCGCCCGCCGGGAACGGGTCGTACGGCGTGTACCCGAAGGCCTCCCGGGCGGGCAGGAAGGTGGTCGCGGCTTCGGCGAGGGAGGAGCCGCCGGCGGCGTTGACGACCGAGGTGCGGTTGAGCGCGTAGGCGACGGCCTGGCGGACCTTGGGGTTGTCGAAGGGCTTCACCTTGGGGTTGAAGGCCAGGTAGTTGACGTAGCCGAAGTGGCCGGTGCCGACGCGGGCGGCGAGGGCCTTGTCGTCCTTGATCTGGGCGAGTTCGGAGGGCCCGAGGTTGGTGTCGGTGGTCACGGCGGCCGCGTCGGCACCGGTGCCGGCGGAGAGCCGCTGGTTGATCACCGCCGGGTCGAGGCCGGACTGCACGTCGACGGTGTCCGGGTACGCCTTGCGCTGGTCGTCCGTGGCCGGGGACCAGTTGGGGTTGCGCTGGAGGACGAGGTGTGCGCCGTCGTTCTCGTTCTTGACGACCTGGTAGGGGCCGGAGGAGACGGGGTGGTCCTGGTACTTGGTGCCGGTGTCCTTGGCCCTGGGGACGGGCGCGAACTGCGTCTGGGTGGCCAGGTACGGGAAGTCGCCCTCGGGCTTGTCGAGGTGGAAGACGATCGTCTTCTCGTCCGGCGTCTGGATGGCGTCCAGGCCGCGGCCGTCCTTGTACGGGCCCTGGTAGTCCGCGGCGCCGGTCAGCCAGTCCCTCAGGTACGGCGCGCCGCCGGAGAGTTCGGGGGCGAAGGAGCGCTCGATGCCGTACTTGATGTCAGCGGTGGTGATCGGCGAGCCGTCCTCGAACTTCAGGCCGTCCTTGAGGTGGTACGTCCACACCGAGGCGCCCTCCGAGGGGGTGCCGGTGTCGGTGGCGAGGTCCGGGACGACCTTGGTGCCGGCCGCGCCGTCGGCCCGGTTGCGGGTGGTGAGGGTGCGGAAGACCAGGGAGGGCACGTTGCCGCCGCCGGAGGTGTAGAGCCGCGCGGGGTCGAACTGGTCCTGCGGGTTCTGGTTGAGGACGGTCAGGGTGCCGCCCTTCTGCGGCGCCGCGTCCTTGGTGGCGCTCGTGCCTCCGTTGGCCTTCGGGCCGCACGCCGCGAGTCCGACGACCAGGGCGGCGGTGACGGTCGCCGCGGCGAGGCGGCGAGGGGCGAAGGTCGTTCGAGACATGGGAGAGGGAGCCTTTCGCTTCCGGGGGCGTGCGGAGGAGGGCGTGCGGGGGAGGGCGTGCCGCGACGGGCGCGCCGTGGAGGGGTGCTGAGGAGGCGTGCGGTGCCGCGTTCGCGGCGGGGGAGTCGTTCCGAGGCGTCCCGCGGCGTGGGTCGGCGCCCGGCGCGTCTGGGCGGGGAGGGTCAGCGACAGAGGGTGTCGGCGACGCTGTGCGGGGCCACGCCGATCAGCGCCAGCTCGATGGCGGCGCACTCGAACGGGTTCGGCTCGGACATGGCGAGAACACTGAAGGACTGTCGGCGGAATGTCAAAGGTCCGGGCGCCGGGAGGGCTCAACTGTTGCCCGGTGTTGCACGTTCATGAACAAAATCCTTCAAAAACAAGGTCATCGACATATTCGACCTACGATCCTCGGCATGCTGAGCACCAAGAACCGCCGCTATGCGGCCACCGCCGTTGCGGCTCTCCTCGCGACCACCGCACTCACCGCCTGCGGGGGCCAGGGTTCCGAGGGGGCGGGAGGCCGGATCCGGATCGGAATCTCCGGCAGCAGTTCGGACTGGGACGTCCTGGCCAAGAAGGCCAAGGCCGAGGGCCTCGACGTGGAACTGGTCACCTTCGACGACTACTCGCTCCCCAACAAGGCCCTGGCGGCCGGGGACATCGAACTCAACGCGTTCCAGCACCTGGCGTTCCTCAGCCAGTTCAACGCGGCCAACCACACCGACATCGTGCCCATCGGCGCCACCGCCATCGCCCCGCTCGGGCTGTTCTCCAGGAAGTACAAGTCCGTCGGCGAACTCCCCGACAAGGCCCAGGTCGTCATCCCCAACGACCCGACCAACCAGGGCCGCGCCCTGCGGGTCCTGGAGCAGGCGCAGCTGATCAGGCTCAAGGACGACACGGGCCTCCAGGGCACGCCCGAGGACATCAACGACAACCCGAAGCACCTGAAGATCACCGCGGTCGACGCGCAGCAGACCCCGCGCGCCCTCCAGGACGCCGACGGCGCGGTCATCAACAACGGCGTGGCCGGGCAGGCCGGGATCGACCCGACCACGGCGATCTTCCAGGACGACCCGAAGAACGCGTCCACCCGGCCGTACATCAACGTCATCGCCGCCCGGGCGAAGGACAAGGACAACGCGACCTACCGCAGGATCGTCGAGCTCTACCACTCGCCCGAGGTGCAGAAGGCCGCCGCCGAGGAGTCCAAGGGCGCCAAGGTGCTCAGCGACCTCGACCCGGCCGCCCTGCAGGCCGAGCTGGACGCCCTGGCGAAGGCCGCGAAGGCGGGCTGAGCCGTGATCGAACTCCGCAACGTCACCAAGACCTTCCCCGGGAGCGGGAAGTCCGCGCCCTTCACCGCCGTCGACGACGTCTCCCTCACCGTCCCGCGCGGGAGCGTCTTCGGCGTGATCGGCCACAGCGGCGCGGGCAAGAGCACCCTGCTGCGGCTGATCAACCAGCTGGAGCGCCCCACCTCGGGCAGCGTCCTGGTGGACGGCCAGGAGCTGTCCGGCCTGAGCGAACGCGGGCTGCGCCCGCACCGGCGCGGGATCGGCATGGTGTTCCAGCAGTTCAACCTCTTCAACTCCCGGACGGTGTACGGCAACACCGCCTACCCGCTGAAGCTGGCCGGACTGCCGCGCGCCGAGGTGCGGCAGCGGGCCGAGGAGGCGCTGCGCTTCGTCGGCCTCGCCGACCTCGCGCGCCGCCACCCCGAGCAGCTCTCCGGCGGACAGCGCCAACGCGTGGGCATCGCCCGGGCGTTGGCCGCCTCGCCCAAGGTCCTGCTCAGTGACGAGGCCACCTCGGCGCTCGACCCGGAGACCACCGGGGAAGTCCTCGCGCTGCTGAAGCGCGTCAACGAGGAGCTGGGCATCACCATCGTCCTGATCACCCACGAGATGGACGTCATCCGCCGGATCTGCGACCGCGTCGCCGTGATGGACGGCGGCAGGGTGGTGGAGAGCGGCGAGGTCTACGAGGTGTTCGCCAACCCGCAGCACTCCACCACCGCCGCCTTCGTCCGCTCGGTCCTGCCCGAACGGCCCGCCGGCGCCACGCTG
Organism: Kitasatospora sp. NPDC101157; assembly: GCF_044768255.1. NCBI lineage: Bacteria > Bacillati > Actinomycetota > Actinomycetes > Kitasatosporales > Streptomycetaceae > Kitasatospora > Kitasatospora sp. NPDC101157. Next base: position 87,662 of record NZ_JBIWPL010000017.1, read on the forward strand.
GAGCGGCTGCGCGAGCGCCACCCGGGGGCGCTGGTGACCGTCCCGTTCCGGCACGACGGCGACCTCGGGCGGGAGCTGTCGCGCCTGCTGCGCCGGTACGGACTGGACTTCTCGCTCGTCTCGGGCGGGATCAGCGAGGTCGGGCAACGGCCCCTGGGCAGCGTCACTCTCGAACTGCACGGCACGCAGGCCGAGGTGGCCGCGTTCCTGGCCGATCCTCAGCTGGCCGGGGTCGTGGCCGACGGTTCCGGAGCGCAGGATTCCGGGACGCACGGTTCCGGGGCGGTGGCGGCATGAAGGTCGACTGGGAGCTGTTCCGCCCCAAGCTGATCGACGCCACCGGCCAGACGCTCTACATGGTGCTGATCACCCTGCTGCTCTCCTCGGTGCTCGGGCTCGCCCTGGGCCTGCTGCTGTATGCCACCCGCAAGGGCAACCTGCTGCAGAACCGGCCCGTGTTCGCGGTGCTCAACCTGCTGATCAACCTGGTGCGCCCGGTGCCCTTCATCATCGCGATCATCGCGCTGGCGCCGCTGACCAGGGTGGTGACCGGCACGATGATCGGCACGGACGCGGCGATCTTCCCGATGGTCGTGGTGGCGACCTTCGGTGTCGTCCGGATCGTGGAGAACAACCTGGTCTCCGTCGACCCGGGCGTCATCGAGGCCGCCCGCGCGATGGGGGCGGGGCCGCTGCGCGTGCTGCTCACCGTCCTCGTGCCCGAGGCGCTCGGCCCGCTGGTGCTCGGGCTGACCTTCGTCCTGGTCGCCCTGATCGACTTCTCCGCCGTGGCCGGGACGGTCGGCGGCGGCGGGGTCGGCAACCTGGCGATGACCTACGGCTACCAGCGCTTCGACACCCCGGTGATGGTCGTCACCGTCGCGGTCCTCATCATGCTGGTCCAGGTGGCGCAGTTGGCGGGCAACCTGCTCGCCCGCCGGCTCCTGCGCCGGTGACCGGCGCCGCCTCAGCCGACGGGGGTCGGGAGGGCGTCGGCGAAGCCGGTGACCACCCCCTCCAGGGCGGTGGCGGCGGCGGGCGAGAGCTCGGTGGTGCCGTCCTGGGCCGTGAGGATGTCGCGGTCCAGGACGAACCAGCCCTGGGTGACGTGCGCGGCCCCCATGCTGGTGAGCACCGGCCGCAGGGCGTAGTCCACCGCCAGGACGTGCGCCGGCGAGCCGCCGGTGGCCAGCGGCAGCACCGTCCTGCCTGCGAGGGCGTACTGCGGGAGCAGGTCCAGCAGGCACTTGAGCAGGCCCGAGTAGGCGGCCTTGTAGACGGGCGTGCCCACCACGACGCCGTCGGCGTGCTGCAGCAGGTCGGCGACCTCGAGGACGGCGGGATGGGCGACGTCCGAGCCGGTGAGCACCTCCGCGGGCAGCCGGCGCACCTCCAGGGCGGTGACGTGGTGGCCGCGGGTTTCGAGCTGCCGGGCGGCCACCGTGAGCAGGCGGGCGGTGCGGGAGACGGGGGAGGGGCTGCCGGAGAGGGTGAGGATGCGTGCCATGGGAACCTCGTTCGGGTGGTGCGACGGGTGGGTCGGGTGCGCTGTGCCGTTCAGCCGGAGGCGATCCGGTGGATCTCGGCGAGGGTGCGGGCGCCGAGCAGGTCGGGCAGCGACAGCGGGCGGCCGCTGAGGCGTTCCAGCGCGGTGAGCAGGCTCAGAAGGTGGAGCGAGTCCCAGCCTGGGAGGTCGTCGAAGTCCGCCTCGGCGTCCTCGGGGCCCAGCGGCAGGCCCAGTTCGGTGGCGGCCACGGCGATCAGTTCGGCGAGGCCGGCGGGGGCGGTCATGCGTCTGGGTGTCCTTCCAGGAGGCCGGCCAGCTCGGCGTCGAGGCGCAGGTGGCCGGGCGGGGGCAGTTCGGTGCCGAGGTCGTGGCGGAAGGCGAGGACGCCGTCCGGCCGGGCGGGCTCGTCGGCGGGGGCGAAGCCGTACCGGGGCAGGAGGTCCCTGACCGTGCCGTTGCGCGGGCCGGGCCGGTAGTGGCCGGTGACCTCGCGCAGACCGCTGCGGGCGGCCAGGTTGAGGACGGCGGAGAGCACCGCCTGCTCGATGCCGCGGGAGAACACCCGGCAGCTCAGCAGGAAGTTGTCGATCCGCAGAGCCTCGCCCTCGCGGGCCAGGAAGACGGCGCCGACCAGGCCGTTGTCGCCGAAGCGGTCGGCGGAGCGCACGGTGAGCACCCCCGAGCCCTCGGCGGCCGCGAAGGCGGCCACCTCGGCGGGCTGGAGGCGGCGGGTGGTCAGGTTGAACTGGTTGGTTCGCAGGGTGAGTTGGGAGACCCGGGGGAGTTCCTCGCCCGCCAGTGGGCGCAGTCGGACCCGCACGTCCAGCTCGTTGAGGTAGTCGGCGAGCGAGGCGAACCCCTGGAGGAAGTCGCTGCGGGCGACCTCGCCCCGGTACAGCTCGGTGCGCCTGTGGTCCTCGCCGGTCAGCCGGCGGACGTCGAACCAGCCGTCGGCCAGCAGCCGTTCGACGTGCAGGGCCGGCTCCTCGCCCACCGCCACCACCGCCACCTCGGGCAACTCCCGCCGCACCAGGCCGCGTTCGAAGGGGGAGTCGTCGACGAAGACGAAGGCGGAGGTGCCCAGGTTGAGCGTCTCGGCGAGGTCGGTGAGGCCGGCGGGCTTGGGGCGCCAGTCGGCCGTCACCCGGACGAAGTCCGCTTCGCGCAACGTCATCTCGGGATGCTCCCGCAGCACCGTCAGGACCGGCTCGCGGTCGTTCTTGCTGACGGCGGCGAGCAGGACGCCCTGGGAGCCGAGCTGCTTGACCACCCGCTGGAAGGCGCGGAACGCCTCGCCGCGCTGTGTGCCGCCCGCCTCGACGCCCTCCGGGCCGTCGTCGCCGAGGACGCCGCCCCACACCGTCTGGTCCAGGTCCAGGGCGAGCACCTTGCTGGTCAGCCCCGCGAGGTGGCGGGCCAGGTGCCCGGCCTCGCGGGCGTAGGCGGCGAGCAGCGGCTCGGAGAGGTGGGCCTTCGCGTACACGTCGAGCCGGGGATCGGTGACGGGGACGCCCTCGGCGAGCAGGGGGTCGAGGTCGAGCACCACCACCGAGGAGTTCTCCTCGCCCAGCCGCAGCAGCCGGGCGTTGGCCTCCCGCCAGAGGGCGCCGAGCCGGGCGCGGGACTGGTGGTCGATCAGCTGGTGCGTCCAACGGCGCGGCAGCGGGAGGGTGTTGAGGACCAGGATGCCGCGGGCCGTGGCCGCGAAGCGGGCTGCCAGGGCGGTGATCAGCTCGACCTTCGCGTCGAGCGCCCCGGCCACGTCCTCCGGGCGCCAGGGCAGGGGGACCTCGTCGAAGACCACAGCCGGGTCGAGCAGGCAGAGCGTCAGGTCCGGATCGGCGGCGTAGAGCGCGCTGCCGGGGTCGGAGAGCTCGAACACCCAGCTGTTGAAGCTCGCCACGTACGGGCGCAACAGGATCCCGTGGCGGGCGAGTTCACCCGTCAGCGGGGCGACCAGCGGGCCGACGGTGCCGTGCCCGAGGACAGCGACGGTGAGCGTCGGGGTGCCCGGGTGGGCGATCAGCACCTCCGCCGGGTCCAGGCCGGCCAGGATGCGGCCGACGTGCGCCGTCCGGGCGGTGGCGGTGGAGGTGGCCGTGGTGGCTGTGGCGTCGGCCTCGGCGAGCAGGGCTCGGACGGTGGGGTACTCGGCGGCGAGGCGGCCCTGACGGCGGAGCTCGAGCAGGGTGTGGACCGGGTCGGCGGTCGTTTCCAACGGGGCTCTCCGATCGGTTCTTGCCGGTTCTTTCCGGATCTCGCCGGTTCGCTGCCGGGGCCGGGGCTGGCGGCTTGGGGCAGGGGAACGGGGTTGCCGGGCCATCCTGGCCGGACGGGCTGAACCAGGCCTGAACCCGGGGTCGTTCAGGGCCGGTTCAGGGCCGCTTTCGCCGGACCCCGGAAAGTGGCTGGCTCCCTGCGGCCCCCGACCCGGGGCCGCGCGGCCCGGACACCCCTTCGGGCCTGACCCCCTTCGACCCCGGGAGGTACCGGGATGGACGTACGGCATCTGCGGTCGGGGCGCCGGTACCGGGCCGCCGCCTGGGCGCTGCGCCACCTCCTGCTGCCGATGCGGTGGCTCGCCGTCGGCTGGGCGCCGATGCCGGGCTGCGACGGTACGGAGTGGTCCCCGCCCCGGCCGTCACCGTCCTGGGGGCCGCCGCCCGGGCACCCCGAACGGCTGCCGGCCGGGGTGCCGCCCACGCCCGTCGAGCGGGAGCTGTGGGCGCGGCTGCGGTCGACCTGACCGCGCTGGTCCGGTCGACCTGGCCGGCCGCCCGGCGGGCCGGGTTCAGGGGCGGTTCAGCCGATCCGCCGAGCATGACAGCAGGGGCCGGCCGGGTGCGCCGGCGCACCCCGGCAGCCACGGTACTGCCGTCGCGACACCCGGCCGCCGCCCCGGTCGTCCGGTCCGTCCGGTCCCTCCCACACCTTCTTCTCCCCGGTCCCCTCCCCGGCAGCGTCCGGAGCGCCCGCCGCCCCGACATCACGCCACCACCTCGACGAGGAGCACGCACCCCGCGATGACCGCCACGCCCGAGAACCCCGCCGCCGTCCGTACCCCCGCTCCCGACGCCGCCGCCGAGCTGCTGCCCGGTTCCGTCGCCGTCGTCGGCCTGGCCTGCCGCCTGCCCGGCGCGCCCGACCCGAGGGCGTTCTGGGAGCTGCTGCTCGAGGGACGGGACGCCGTCGGCGAGCCCCCTGCGGACCGGTGGCCGGCGGACACCCCCGGCGTGCCGCGCGCGGGCGCCTTCCTGGAGCGGATCGACACCTTCGACGCCGCCTTCTTCGGCATCTCGCCGCGCGAGGCCACCGCGATGGACCCGCAGCAGCGGCTGGTGCTGGAACTCGGCTGGGAGGTGCTGGAGGACGCCGGGCGACTGCCCGCCCGGCTGCGTGACAGCCGCACCGGTGTCTTCGTCGGCGCCTTCCTGGACGACTACGCGGCGCTGGTGCACCGGCGCGGCCCGAATGCGGTGGACCGGCACACCCTGACCGGCCTCAACCGGGGCATGATCGCCAATCGGCTCTCGTACCACCTGGGCCTGCGCGGCCCGAGCCTGACCGTGGACACCGCGCAGTCCTCCTCCCTGGCGGCCGTCCACCTGGCCTGCGAGAGCCTGCGCCGCGGCGAGTCCGAGCTCGCCCTCGCCCTCGGAGTGAACCTGATCGCCGCGCCGGACAGCACGCTCGGCGCCGCCTGCTTCGGGGGCCTGTCCCCGCAGGGGCGCAGCCGGCCCCTCGACGCGGCCGCCGACGGGTACGTCCGCGGCGAGGGCGGCGTCGCCGTCCTGCTCAAGCCGCTGGCACGGGCCCTGGCGGACGGCGATCCGGTGTACGGCGTGCTGCTCGGCAGCGCCATCGGCAACGACGGCGCCACCGACGGCCTGACCGTTCCCGGCGTCGACGGCCAGGCCGCGGTGCTGGCGGCCGCCTACCGCAGGGCCGGGGTGGGGCCGGCGGCCGTCCAGTACGTCGAACTGCACGGCACCGGGACGGCGGTCGGGGACCCGGTGGAGGCCGCCGCCCTCGGACGGGTGCTGGGTGCCGGACGCGCCGGGGACGCCCCGCTGCTGGTCGGTTCGGCCAAGAGCAACGTGGGCCACCTGGAAGGGGCGGCGGGGCTGGTCGGCCTGCTGAAGACCGTGCTGGCCCTGCACCACGGCGAGCTGCCGCCGACCCCGCACCACCAGATCCCCAACCCCGCCGTCGACCTGACGGCGCTGCGGCTGAAGGTCGCCACCGAGCGCAAGCCCTGGCCCGTGGCCGCGCCGCAGGAGCGGCTGGCCGGCGTCAGCTCCTTCGGCATGGGAGGGACGGACGTCCACGTGGTGCTGACCGGTGCGCCCGTACCGGCGGTGCCCGCTGCCGTGCCGGCCGCCCTGCCCGCGCCCGTGCTGCTCTCCGGGCGCGGCCGCCCGGCCCTGTCCGCGCAGGCCGCCGCCCTGCGGGCCCACCTGGAGGCGCACCCGGCGCTCGGCCCCGCCGACGTCGCAGGCCCGCTCGCTCTCACCCGGACGGCCTTCGAGGACCGCGCCGTCCTGGTGGCCGAGGACCGCGCCCGCCTGCTCGTCGCCCTGGACGCGCTGGCCGAGGGCCGGGAGGCGCCCGGGACGGTCGTCGGCAGCACCGGCACCGTCGGCGGCACCGCCTTCCTGTTCCCCGGCCAGGGCAGCCAGCGCCCCGGCGCCGGACGCGAACTGTACGCCCGCTTCCCGGCGTTCGCGGCCGCGCTGGACGAGGCCCTGGCCGCCCTGGACCCGCACCTGGAGCGGCCGCTCGGCCCGCTCCTGTTCGCGGAACCCGCAAGCCCCGAGGGCGCGTTGCTGGACCGCACCGAGTACACCCAGCCCGCACTGTTCGCCCTCGGCGGCGCCCTGCACGCACTGCTGCGCTCCTGGGGCGTGACCCCCGACGCCGTCGCCGGGCACTCCATCGGCGAGATCGCGGCCGCCCGTGCCGCCGGGGTGCTCACCCTGGCCGACGCCGCCGCGCTCATCACCGCCCGGGGCCGGCTGATGGCCGAACTGCCGTCGGGCGGCGCGATGGTGGCAGTCGAGGCCACGGAGGAGGAAGTGCTGGAGCGGCTGGCCGGACGGGAGGCGGAGGTTGGCGTGGCCGCCGTCAACGGCCCGCGCGCCGTCGTCCTGTCCGGCGCCGAACCGGCCGTGCTCGCCGTCGCCGCCGAGCTGGCCGCACGCGGGCGGCGCACCCGCCGGCTGCGGGTCGGCCACGCCTTCCACTCGCCGCTGATGGAACCGGCCCTGGAGCGCTTCGGCGCCGTCGCCGCCGCACTGTCGTACGCGCCGCCTCGGCTTCCCCTGGTCTCCACCCTCACCGGACGGCCGGTCGCAGCGGACACCCTGGCCGACCCCGGGCACTGGGTGCGGCACGCCCGGGAGGCCGTCCGCTTCGCTGACGGGGTGCGCGCCCTGCACGGTCTCGGCGTGCGCACCCACCTCGAACTCGGGCCGGACGCGGTGCTCACCGCGCTCGCCCGGGACACGGCGGCGGCCGACGGGCTGGGCGCCGAGGTCGCGGGCGCCGCGCTGCTGCGGCGGGGGCGCCCGGAGGCGGCGAGCCTGCTCGGCGCGGTGGGGCTGCTGCACGCCCGCGGCGGCGCCGTCGACTGGGCCGGGTACTTCGGGCCCGGCGCGGCGGGCCGGGGGGTCGCGCTGCCGACGTACGCCTTCCAGCGGGAGCGGTACTGGCCGGCTGCGGGGACGGACGTGGTGGCCGGGGCGGAGGTGGCGGCGCAGGAGCCCGCCGTGCTCCCCGCCCCCGTGGCCGAGGTGCCGCAGCGGCGGCGGCCGGAGCGCGATCTGCTGGAACTGGTCCGGGCCCAGGCCGCCGTGGTGCTCGGCCACCCCACCCCGCAGGGCCTGGACGGCCGGCGGACCTTCAAGGACCTCGGCCTGGACTCCCTCGGCGCCGTCGAACTGCGCGACCGCCTGGCCGCTGCCACGGGCCTCGACCTGCCCGCCTCCGTCGTGTACGACCACCCGACCCCCGAGGCCCTGGCCGATCACCTGCGCGGTGACGAGCGGGCGGTGTCGGTGCGGCGGGCGGCGGTGGACGAGCCGGTGGCGATCGTGGGGATGGCGTGCCGGTATCCGGGTGGGGTGGGGTCGCCGGAGGAGTTGTGGCAGCTGGTGGTGGAGGGCCGGGACGGGATCTCGCCGTTCCCGTCGGACCGCGGGTGGGACCTGGAGGCGCTCTATCACCCCGACCCCGACCACCCCGGGACCACCTATGCCCGGCACGGCGGATTCCTCGACGGCGCCGGCGGGTTCGACGCCGCCTTCTTCGGGATCTCGCCGCGTGAGGCGGCGGCGATGGACCCGCAGCAGCGGCTGCTGCTCGAAACCTCCTGGGAGGCGCTGGAGTCGGCGGGCCTCGACCCGGCCGGGCTGCGCGGCAGCCGCACCGGCGTCTACGTCGGCGCGACCGCGATGGAGTACGGCCCCCGGCTGTCCGAGGGGACGGACGGCGCGGACGGCTTCCTGCTCACCGGCAGCACGACCAGCGTGATCTCGGGCCGGGTGGCGTACTCCCTCGGCCTGGAGGGCCCGGCGGTGACGGTCGACACCGCCTGCTCCTCCTCGCTGGTCGCCCTGCACCAGGCGGCCGCCGCGCTGCGCGCCGGGGACTGCGACCTGGCTCTGACCGGCGGGGTGACGGTCATGGCGAGCCCCGGCATGTTCGTGGAGTTCAGTCGGCAGCGGGGGTTGTCGGTGGATGGTCGGTGCCGGTCGTTCGCGGCGGGTGCGGAGGGGACGGGGTGGTCGGAGGGGGTGGGGGTGCTGGTGGTGGAGCGGTTGTCGGATGCGCTTCGCCATGGGCATCGGGTGTTGGCGGTGGTGCGGGGTTCGGCGGTGAACCAGGACGGTGCGTCGAACGGGTTGACGGCGCCGAACGGTCCGTCGCAGGAGCGGGTGATTCGGGCGGCGTTGTCGGCGGCGGGGGTGAAGGCTTCCGAGGTTGACGTGGTGGAGGCGCACGGGACGGGGACGCGGCTCGGTGACCCGATCGAGGCGCAGGCGTTGCTGGCGACGTACGGGCGGGACCGTGAGGCTGAACGTCCCTTGTGGCTGGGGTCGTTGAAGTCGAACATCGGCCACAGCCAGGCGGCTGCGGGTGTGGGTGGTGTGATCAAGATGGTGCGGGCTCTGGCGGAGGGGGTGTTGCCCGCGTCGTTGTATGCGGGGGAGCCGTCGGAGTTGGTGGACTGGTCCTCGGGTGGGGTGGAGTTGCTGGCCGAGGCGCGTGAGTGGCCGGAGGTGGGGCGTGCGCGTCGGGCGGGGGTGTCGTCGTTCGGGATCAGCGGGACGAACGCGCATGTGATTCTGGAGCAGGCGCCGGAGGTTGCGCCTGCGCCGGAGGTGGCGGGGCCGGGGGTGGTGGCGTGGCCGGTGTCGGCGCGCAGCGAGGCCGCGTTGCGCGAACAGGCCGTACGGCTGCTGGCCTTCGCGGACGCCCGGCCGGAGGTGGACCCGGCACGCCTCGGATTCGCACTCGCCCGGACGCGTGGCGCACTGGATCACCGGGCTGTCCTGCTGGGCTCGCAGCGCGCCGAACTCCTGGATGGCCTGAGGGCATTGGCCTCGGGCGAGGGGAGTCCTGCGGCGGTGCGGGGCCGGGTGGCGGCCGGTGGCCGTACGGCGTTCGTGTTCACCGGGCAGGGGAGCCAGCGGGTGGGCATGGGGCGGGAGTTGTACGAGGCGTTCCCGGTGTTCGCTGCTGCGTTCGACGAGGTGTGCGCGGTCTTCGACCCGTTGGTGGGTCGGTCGTTGCGTGAGGTGGTGTTCGAGGGCGGGGAGTTGCTGGACCGGACGGTGTTCACGCAGCCGGCGTTGTTCGCGGTGGAGGTGGCGCTGTACCGGTTGGTGGTGTCGGCCGGTGTGACGGCGGACGTGGTGGCCGGGCACTCGATCGGCGGGGTGGTGGCCGCGTTCGTGGCGGGTGCGTTCTCGTTGGAGGACGCGGCCGTGCTGGTGACGGCGCGGGGCCGGTTGATGGAGGCGGCGCGTTCGGGTGGGGCGATGGTGGCGGTGGAGGCCACGGAGGAGGAGGTGCTGCCCGAACTGGCCGGTCGTGAGGGGTCGGTGTCGCTGGCGGCGGTGAACGGTCCGCGCTCGGTGGTGCTCGCCGGTGACGGGAAGGCCGTCCTGGAGCTGGCCGGCCAGTGGCGTGAACGCGGGCGCCGGGTCAAGCAGTTGACCGTCAGCCACGCCTTCCACTCGCCGCACATGGACGCGGTGCTGGAGGAGTTCGCCCAGGTCGCGGCCGAGGTGGCGTTCGCCGAGCCGTTGCTGCCGGTGGTCTCCGACCTGACCGGACGCCTCGCCACCGCTGCCGAACTGGCCGAACCGGCCTACTGGGCCCGGCACATCCGCTCGGCCGTGCGCTTCCACGAAGTCGTCCGCACCCTCCACGACCAGGGCGTCACCCGCTACCTCGAACTCGGCCCGGACGCCGTCCTCACCCCGCTCGTCCGGGAGACCCTGGACGAAGTCACCGTGACCGCGTCCGCCCTGCGCCGGGACCGCCCCGAAGCGCGGACCCTGACGGCCGCCCTCGCCAGGCTGGCCGTCACCGGCGCCGCCGTCGACTGGCCGTCCCTGGCCGGGGTGAGCGGCCGCATCGCCGACGCGCCCGAACTGCCCACCTACCCGTTCGAGCACCGCCGGTACTGGCTCGACCCCGACGCCACCCCGGCCGATCCGCGCGACGTGGGCCTCGACCGGGCCGGCCACCCGCTGCTGGGAGCGGAGCTCCAACTCCCGGACAGCGGTGGCCTGGTGCTCACCGGACGCCTGTCCCCGGCCGCGCTGCCCTGGCTCGCCGACCACGACATCCTCGGCGTCCCGCTCCTGCCGGGCGCCGCCCTGGTCGAGCTCGCGCTGCGGGCGGGGGAGCGTGCCGGCACCCCGCACCTGGCCGAGCTGACCCTCGAGTCCCCGCTACCGTTGCCCGCCGAAGGCGCCGCGCAACTCCAGCTCGCCGTGGGCCCGCCCGGCGCGGACGGCAGCCGGCCGCTGGCCGTGCACGCCCGACCGGCCGGGGCGGAGGAAGCGGCCTGGACCCGGCACGCCACCGGAACGCTCTCCCCCGGGGCAGCCGAGACCGCCCCCGCCTCCGACCTGCGCGTCTGGCCCCCGGCCGACGCCGACGAACTGGACGTGGAGGCCCTGTACCCCCGACTCGCCGCCGACGGCTACCGCTACGGCCCCGCCTTCCAGGGCCTGCGCGCCGCCTGGCAGGCGGCGGGCGGCATGCTCTACGCGGAGGTCGAGCTGCCCGACGGCCCCGCCGCCGACGCCGGAGCGTACGGGCTGCACCCGGCCCTGCTGGATGCCGCCCTCCACCTGCTCGCCCGGAACGGGGACACCGACGGCGCGGAGCCCGGCCTCCTGCTGCCCTTCGCCTGGCACGGTGTCACCGTGCACGCCGGGGGCGCCCCCGCAGCCCGCGTGGCGCTGCGGCCGTCGGACGGCGGCTACCGCCTCGACCTCGCCGACGGGCGGGGCGAGCCGCTCGCCGCCGTCGCCCGGCTCGATCTGCGCCCCGTCGCCCCGGAGGCGCTGGCCCGCAGCCTGCGCACCACCGTGGGCCGCTCCCTGTACTTGCTCACCTGGGAACCCGCGCCGGCCGCAGCCCCCGGCGACGACGCGCCCTTGGCCCTCCTCGTCCCGGAGGGGCAGGGCCCCGGGCTCGACCTGCTGCCCGCCGCCACCCCGGTCGCCGCGCTCGCCGAGCTGCCGGATCCGGTCCCGCCGACCGTTCTGCTCCCGTACGCCACCCCGGCCGGCGCCGAGGACCCGGCGGAGGCCACCCGCGCGGCCGTCCGCGCACTGCTGCCCGTGCTCCAGGAATGGCTGGCCGAGCCGCGTTTCGCGGCCTCACGGCTGGTGCTGCTCACCCGGGGTGCCGTGTCGACCGGCGCCGTCGATCCCGTCCGAGACCTCGCCGGCGCCTCCGTGCGGGGACTGTTCCGCTCAGCGGCTGCCGAGCACCCGGGCCGAGTGGCCCTGCTGGACGTGGGTGAGGGCGAGCGAGCAGTGCCGACAGCCCTCCGATTCGACAAGGAAACAGAACTGGCGGTACGTCAAGAAAAGGTCCTCCGCCCGAGGCTGACGATCGCCGAAGCTCACGACGGGCGCCCGGACTTCGGCGGCGGGAGCGTCCTGCTGACCGGCGCGTCCGGCGCGCTCGGCGCGCTGGTCGCCCGCCATCTGGTGCACACCCACGGCGTCCGGGGCCTGCTCCTGCTCAGTCGCCGGGGCACCGTCGAACCGGGCCTGGTGGAGGAGTTGGCGCAGGCCGGAGCCGCCGTGGCGACCGTCGCCGCCGACGTCGCCGACCCGCAGGCCGTACGGGCGGCCCTGGCCCAGGCACCCGACGGGCTGCCCGTCACCGCCGTGCTGCACGCCGCCGGCGTGGTCGACGACGGCGTGACCGAGGGGCTCACCGCCGAACGGGTCGGCGCCGTGCTGCGGCCCAAGGCCGACGGCGCCTGGGCGCTGCACGAGGCGACCAGGGAGCTGCCCCTGCGGGCCTTCGTGCTGTTCTCCTCCGTCGCCGGGCTCCTTGGCACCGCCGGTCAGGGCCCGTACGCGGCCGCGAACTCCTTCCTCGACGCGCTCGCCGCCCACCGGCGCCAACTCGGCCTGCCCGGACTGTCGTTGGCCTGGGGGCTGTGGGACGGCGACGGCATGGGCAGCCGGCTCTCCGCCGCCGACCTGGCCCGGCTGGCCCGGACCGGCATCGCCCCGCTGCCCCCCGCCGAGGCGCTCGCCCTGCTCGACGAGGCCCTCGCCTCGCCGCACCCGCTGCTCGCGCCCGTCCGACTGGACCTCGCCACACCCGCCGCGGGCGGCACGGCCCTGCCCGCGCCGCTGCGCGCCCTGGCCCGCCCGGCGGCTCCGCGCCGCGCGGCGAGCACCGTACGCGCGGCCGGACCCACGCCCGGCGCCGCGCCGCTCGCGCAGCGTCTCGCGGAGCTTCCGGAGGCCGAACGCGCGCTGCTGCTGAGCGAGTTGGTCCGAACCGCCACCGCCTCCGTGCTCGGGCACAGCGGGCCGCACGCCATCGAGGAGGACCGCTCCTTCACCGAGCAGGGCTTCGACTCGCTGGCCGCCGTCGACCTGCGCAACCGGCTGAACGCGACCACGGGCCTGGCCCTGTCGAGCACCCTGGTCTTCGACCACCCGAGCCCGGCAGCCCTGGCCGCCCACCTGGGCGAGACGCTGCTCCCGCAGCTGCCGCAGTTGGGCAGCGACGCCGGGGACCGGCCCGCGCAGCCGCCGACGGAGGCGGCGGACGACCCGATCGCGATCGTCGGCATCGGCTGCCGCTACCCCGGCGGGGTGCGCTCCGCCGCGGACCTGTGGCAGCTGGTCGCGGACCGGGTCGACGCCGTCGGCCCCTTCCCCGAGGACCGGGGCTGGCGCCTGGACCGGCTCTTCCACCCCGATCCGGAGCGCCCCGGCACCTCCTACGCCCGGCACGGCGGATTCCTCTACGACGCCGCCGACTTCGACCCCGCCTTCTTCGGCATGAGCCCGCGCGAGGCGCTGGCCACCGACCCGCAGCAGCGCATCCTGCTGGAGACGGCCTGGGAGGCCGTCGAGCGGGCCGGCATCGACCCGGGGACGCTGCGCGGCAGCCGGACCGGCGTCTTCGTGGGCGTGATGTACGACGACTACGGCTCCCGGCTCAGCCAGGCCCCCGAGGCGCCCGACGGCTACGAGGGCTATCTGGTCAGCGGCAGCGCCGGCAGCGTCGCCTCCGGCCGCGTCTCCTACGCGCTCGGCCTCGAGGGGCCGGCCGTCACCGTGGACACCGCCTGCTCCTCCTCGCTGGTCGCGCTGCACCTGGCCGCGCAGGCGCTGCGCAGCGGCGAGGCGACGCTCGCCCTGGCCGGCGGCGTCACCGTGATGGCCACCCCCGCCACTTTCGTCGAGTTCAGCCGCCAGCGCGGGCTGGCCCCCGACGGGCGCTGCAAGCCCTTCGCGGCCGGCGCCGACGGCACGGGCTGGGCCGAGGGCGCGGGCGTGCTCGTCCTGGAACGGCTCTCCGACGCCCGGCGCAACGGGCACCCCGTGCTGGCCCTGGTGCGCGGCACGGCGGTCAACCAGGACGGCGCGTCGAACGGGCTGACGGCGCCGAACGGCCCCGCCCAGCAGCGGGTCATCCGGGCTGCGCTGGCCGCCGCCCGGCTGACGGCGGACGGCGTGGACGCGGTCGAGGCGCACGGCACGGGCACCCGGCTCGGCGACCCGATCGAGGCGCAGGCACTGCTCGCGACGTACGGGCAGGACCGCCCCGCCGGGCGGCCGCTGTGGCTGGGGTCGGTGAAGTCCAACATCGGCCACAGCCAGGCGGCGGCGGGCGTGGCGGGCGTGATCAAGATGGTCGAGGCCATCCGGCGAGGCCGGCTGCCCGAGACCCTGCACGTCGACGCGCCCTCCCCGCACGTGGACTGGACGGCCGGGGCGGTGGAACTGCTCGCCGAGGCGCGCGCGTGGCCCGAGGTCGACCGGCCGCGCCGGGCGGGGGTGTCCTCCTTCGGGATCAGCGGCACCAATGCGCACGTGATCCTGGAACAGGCTCCGGAGCCGGCGGAGTCCAAGGGCTCCCAGGAGCCCGGCGAGCCCGGCGCGGCGACACCGCCCGCGACGCTGCTCTGGCCGGTCTCCGCCCGCACCGAACCCGCGCTGCGGGCCCAGGCGCAGCGGCTGCTGGCCCTCGCCGCCGATCTGCCTGAGGAGCAACTCGCTGCAGCGGGAATGGCGTTGGCCACCACCCGGACGGCCTTCGAGCAGCGCGCGGCGGTGCTCGGCGCCTCCCGCGCCGAACTGCTGGACGGCCTGCGGGCGCTGGCCGCCGGATCGGACTCGCAGGACGTGCTGCGCGGCAGTGCCCGGGGTGGCCGGACAGCCTTCGTCTTCAGCGGTCAGGGAAGCCAACGCGTCGGCATGGCGAAGGAGTTGTACGAGACCCACGCGGAGTTCGCGGCCGCCCTCGACGAGGCGTGCGCGGCCTTCGCGCCGCACCTGGAGCGGCCGCTGCGGGAGGTCCTGTTCGAGGAGACCGGCCTGCTGGACCGCACCGCGTACACCCAACCCGCTCTGTTCGCCGTGCAGTTCGCCCTCGTGCGGCTGCTCGCCCACTGGGGGGTGCGGCCCGACGCCGTCCTCGGGCACTCGATCGGCGCCGTCGCCGCGGCCCACGCCGCCGGGATGCTCACCCTGGCGGACGCCGTCGCCCTGGTCGCCGCGCGCAGCCGGCTGATGGACGCGCTACCCGCCGGCGGCGCCATGCTGGCCCTGCGGGCCTCCGAGGCGGACGTCCTCGCCGCCCTGGAAGGACTGGAGGGGCAGACCGGTCCGGTCTCGGTGGCGGCCGTCAACGGCCCCCGGGCCACCGTCGTCTCCGGCGAGGAGGAGGCCGTCCTCGCGGTCGCCGCCCGGCTCGCCGCCACCGGCGTCAAGGCCCGGCGGCTGGCCACCAGCCACGCCTTCCACTCCCCGCTGATGGACCCGGTGCTCGACGAATTCCGCGCCGCCCTCGACGGTCTCGCCTTCGGCCGTCCGACCGTCCCGTTCGTCTCCGACCTGACCGGCCTGCCGGCCGACCCGGCGCAGACCGCCTCGCCCGACTACTGGGCGCGCCACGTGCGCGGCACCGTCCGCTTCGCCGACGGCGTCCGGGCCCTGCACGAACTCGGCACCGTGCGCTACCTGGAGATCGGGCCCGACACCCTGCTCACCACCCTCGTCCAGGACGTCCTGGCCGACGAGCCGCAGGACGTCACGGCGGTGGCGACGCTACGCCGCGGGCGCGGCGAGGCGGCGACCCTGCTGCGGGCCGTCGCCGCCGTGCACGCCGCCGGAGGGGCCGTCGACTGGCCCGCCGTCCTGGGAGCGCCCGCAACCCCGGCCCCCGGCCCGGACCTGCCGACCTACCCCTTCCAGCGCACCCGGCACTGGCTCGACGCCCCGGCCACCACCACCGGCGACGTCCGCGCGGCGGGGCTCGGCGCCGCCGACCACCCCTTCCTCGGCGCCGCCGTCGAACTCGCCGACGGCACGGGAACCGTCCTCACCGGCCGCCTGGACCTGCGCGTGCACCCCTGGCTCGCCGGCCACACCGTCGCCGGCGCCGCCGTCCTGCCCGCCACCGCCCTCCTCGACCTCGCCCTGCACGCGGGCCGCGCCGCCGGCCTGCCCGTCGTCGCCTCCCTCGACCTGGAGACCCCCCTGCTGCTCCCGTTCGAGGGCGCGCTGCACCTCCAGGTCGCGCTGGACCCGGCGGGCAGCACCGGCCAACGAACCGTCCGCATCCACGCCCGGCCCGAGGGCGCAGCAGCCGAGGTGACCTGGACCCGCCACGCCACCGGCGTGCTCGCCCCGGGGGCGGGGGCTGAGGCCCCGGACTCCGGCAGCTGGCCGCCTCCCGGCGCCGAGGCCGTCGACGCCGAGGAGCTGTACGCCGCCCTCGCCGCCCACGGCCTCGGCTACGGCGGCGCGTTCCGCACCGTCACCGCCGCCTGGCGCCGGTCCGACGGCGCTCTGTGGGCCGACCTCGCGGGCCCCGCCGAAGGCGCCCGGGACGCCGACCGGCGCTTCGCCGTGCCGCCCGCCGCCCTGGACGCGGCCCTCCACCCCTGGGCACACGCCGGCCTGCCCACCGACGGCCGCACGACGCTGCGGCTGCCTGTCGCCTGGCGCGAGGTCCGTACGTACGGGCCCGTCCCCGCCGGACCGCTCCGGGCCCGGATCACCCCGGACGGGGAGCACCGCGGCGCCGTCACCCTCTACGACGCCGAGGGCGCCCCGCTGCTGCACGCCGCCGCCCTCGAACTCGCCGAGGTGCCGGCCGAGCGCTTCAGCACCGCCCGCCCCGCCGACCCGCTCCTCCTCCCCGACGTCCTCCCCCTCGCCCTCCCCGCCTCCCGGGACCGGGCGCCGCTGGTCACGAGCCTGTCCGACCTCTCCGACCTTTCCGACCTCTCCGACCCCGTGCCGGCGGTCGTCCTGCTGCCCCTCCCGCCCCTTCCGGTGGACCTCCCCGTCCCCGAACAGGTGGAGCACGCCACCGCCTGGGCCTTGACCACCCTGAGCACCTGGCTCACCGAGTCCCGGTACGAGGCGTCCCGCCTCACCGTCCTCCTGCCGACCGTGGCGGAGGGCAGCCCCCAGGCACTCGCCGCCGCCGCAGCGGGCGGCCTGATCCGCTCCGCGGCCGCCGAACACCCCGGCCGCGTCCTGCTGGTGGACACCGACCTCCCGGCCGACCGCCTCGCGGAAACCCCCGCCGTGACCTGGCCCGATGACGAACCCCACCTCCTGGTCCGAGCCGGCCGCATCCTGGCCCCGCGCCTGACCCCGGCCCCGGCGACAGAGCCCGGCGCAGGCGCCGGGGGTATCGAAGGACTGGGCTCGGCGGCAGTCCCGGCGGCGGAGGGTGAGGCCTCTGCAGCCGACGGTGTCGTGCCTTCGGATTCCGGCGTGGCCGCGTCGGAGGCCGGGTTCCGCGACCGGCCGTTCGGTACCGGGGAGGTTGTGACCTCCGAAGGCGCTGCGGCGGAGGCGAGCCTTTCTGGCGGGGCGTTCGGCGCCGGGAGCGTGCTGGTGACCGGTGCGTCCGGGGCGCTGGCGGCCGTGCTGGTGCGGCACCTGGTGGAAGCACACGGGGTGCGCGGTCTGGTGCTGCTGAGCCGCAGCGGGCGGGTGGCGTCCGGACTGGTGGAGGAGCTCGCCGCCCTGGAGGCCGAAGCAGTGCCGGTCGCGGGAGACGTGGCCGATCCGCAGGCTGTCCGGGCCGCGCTGGCGCAGGCACCGGACGCTCTTCCGGTCACCGGGGTGGTGCACGCCGCCGGTGTCCTGGACGACGGACTGGTCGAGGGCCTGACTCCGGAGCGGGTGGCCGCCGTGCTGCGGCCGAAGGTCGACGGCGCCTGGGCGCTGCACGAGGCGACCAGGGAGCTGCCCCTGCGAGCCTTCGTGCTGTTCTCCTCCGTCGCGGGGGTGCTCGGAACTCCTGGGCAGGGCTCGTACGCGGCCGCGAACTCCTTCCTCGACGCGCTCGCCGAGCACCGGCACGGACTGGGCCTGCCCGCACTGTCCCTGCCGTGGGGGCTCTGGGAGGGCGAGGGTATGGGGGAGGGCCTGAGCGCGGCCGACCGGGCGCGGATCGCCAGGATCGGGATCGCCCCGCTGCCGGCCGCCGGCGCCCTCGCGCTGCTGGACGAGGCCCTGGCCACCGGCCGTCCGGTGGCGGTCGCGGCCCGGCTGGCGGCGCCCGGTGCCGGCGGGCCCGGTGGCCCGGCGGCCGCACTGCGCGCCCTTCTTGGCGTCGGGACGGCGGCGGTCGCCTCCACCCCCACCCCCGCTCCCGCCTTGACGGACCGCCGCGACGCGCTGTCGGAGCTCACCCCGCCGGAGCGCGAGCGGGCCGTGCTGGACCTGGTGCGCCGATCGGTCGGCGAGGTGCTCGGGCACGCCGATCCGGCTGCCCTGCCGGTGGACCGCGGACTGCTGGACCTGGGCCTGGACTCGCTGACGGCGGTCGAACTCCGCGGCCGCCTGGGTACCCTGCTCGGGCTGCGGCTGCCGAGCACACTGCTCTTCGACCACCCCACTGCGGCCGCGCTCGCCCGGCACCTGACCGCCCTGATCGCCCCACCGGCGCTCGGGAAGCTCACCGCCGTGGAGACGGCCCTGGCGGACCTCGTCGCCCAGGAGCACGACCCCGGCGAACTCGACGAACTGGCCGCCCGCCTCCAGTCAGCCCTCGACCACCTGCGCGCCGCCCGCGGCACCGACCGGACCGGCGGCTTCGCCAACCGCCTGGACGAGGCCGACGGCGACGAACTCTTCGACCTCCTGGACGAACAACTCGGCCTGTAGCGACCCGCCCCCGGGCCCGTTTCGACCCGGCCGACCACCGCGAGCGCCATGCTGTCGAGTGCGGGACCAACCGTGTCGAGCGAAATCGCGCGGTCGCCACGAGAGACGACAGGCCTGCCGTCCGCTATGAGGCCGTGACGCTGGTCGCGGCCATCGGAGAATGGCTGCGACCAGCGCTCTTTCGTTCCTTGCCCGCGCAGGCTCGCCGACTCGGGCGAGGTGCTTGCTGAAGAACGCGACCGGCGTGGCGACGGCAGGAGTCACGTGCTCGTGGCGGTCGTACAGGTCGACGTGGGTGGCGCCCTCGACGAGGAACAGTTCGGCGTTGCCGGGGCTGTCCGCGACGGCCTTCTCGGAGAACCCGCGGGTCACCGCCTCGGTGCCGGCGATCATGAGCAGCGGGCGGGGCGCGATCTTGGCGATGTCGGCGAAGGAGTCGAACTGGTCGCGGAGGTCCGCGCTGCGCACGACCGGGTCACCCGTGGAGCGGGGGTGGTGGCCGCGGGGTGTCTTGTACTAGTCGACGAACTCGGCCGTCGGGGCGGGAGTGTCAGCGGTGACCCGCTCGGGCAGTACGGCGAACGTCGCGGCGGGCTCGCCGGCGGCTTCGGCGCGGCGTCGGAGGTGACGGCGGTCGAGCCGTCCGCGTCAATGCGGGCGCAGCGCCCCGCGCACCTGGGGGCCGCGGTCGACGCCGTGGCTGAGGACCTGCCGTTCGACGACGACGCGTTCGATGCGGCGATGACCACGTTCAGCGTGCACCAGTGGGGCGACTTCAAGGCGGGGCTTCGCGAGATGCGGCGGGTGGCGCGCGGCCCGGTCGTCGTGCTGACCTGTGACCCTGACCTCGACCTCGTGCGGGACTTCTGGCTGTACGAGTACTCGCCGGAGGTGCTGGACACGGAGGCGGGCCGCTGTCCGGCGATCGCGGATCTGACCGAGGCTCTCGGTGGGCGCACCACGGTGACGCGGGTGCCGATTCCCGTCGACTGCACCGACGGCTCCAACGAGGCGTACCAGGCGCGCCCCGAGATGCTGCTCGATCCCGGGGCTGGACAGGCGTGCTCGGCGTGGAGCTTCGTCGACGAGCAGGTGCGCGAGCGGTTCGCCGCAGACCTGCGGGGCGACCTGGACAGCGGGGCGCGGGACGCACGGTTCGGCGCCCTGCGGCGACAGCCCTTCTACGAAGGTTCGTTGGTGCTGATCCGGTCCGTTCCGGCCTGACACCCGCGTCGCCGGTCCAGGTCAGCTGACCAGCTGAGAGTCGAGTGGTCCTGGGGATGCAGTGGCGAGGTTCCGGGCGACGGTTGCGCTGCCCCCGTCCGCTCAGCGTGATCCCCTCGCGGCGATCGAGGCGGCCATGCGTCCCTTCGACCAGAACGACGGAGAGGACGGCTGGAACCCCCGGGGTGAACGGGACTGGTGGCGGTGCGAGCATCCGGCCCAGCCGCTGGTGCAGGCCCTCGCCCAGTACACCGTCACGGGGCAGGACGAGCACTACCCCAGCAGCCTCGCGGCACAGGACCCCGTCGCCCTGTTCGCCTGCGGTGAGGACGAGTACATGGAACGGGCCGCGGTCACGGCCGTGCCGACCGTCGCCCTGCTGACGCTCGACGGCCAGTGGGCCGATGCGTGGAACGCGAGCTCGCTCGGCGAGTTCCGCCCGGGGGAGTCCGAGGTCGACGCGTACCGGCGCCTTGCCGACGCGTACATCCGGGGACTGCCCGAGGACGTGCTGGTCGTCCAGCTGCTCTGCCACTGCTGACGGAGCAGGGCTGGAGTGGGAAGCCGGCGGGTTCGACTTCCCACTCCAGCCGGAGCGGTCAGCGGCGGGCGGGGGTGAGTCGGTCGGTGAGCAGGGTGAGCAGTTCGCGGTGTCGTCCGTCGAGGTAGAAGTGGCCGCCGGGGTAGATCCGCAGGTCGAAGTCGGCGGTGGTGTGGCGCTGCCAGGCGGCGGCCTCGGCGGGGGTGACCCAGGGGTCGGTGTCGCCGGTCAGGGCGAGGACGGGGGTGGTGACGGTGGCCTCAGGGCCGGCGTGGTAGCCGTCCACGGCGGTCAGGTCGGCGCGGACGGCCGGGAGGATCATCCGCAGGGCCTCCTCGTCGGCGAGCAGCCGGGGGTCGGTCCCGCTGAGGCTGCGCAGGTGGGTGGCGAGGGCGTGGTCGTCGGTGAGGTGGCTGTATTCGCCGTCGCGCCGGGTCGAGGGGGCACGACGGCCGGAGACGGCGAGCAACTCCGGTGCCAGGCCCTCGCGTTCCAGGTGGCGGGTGAGTTCGAAGGCGAGCAGGGCGCCCATGCTGTGGCCGAAGAGGGCGTGGCGCGCGTCGCCGATCGCGGCGCGGACGGCGGGCATGGCCAGGTCGGCGAGCCGGCCGAGGTCCGCGACGGCGGGCTCGCGGTAGCGGTCCTGGCGGCCCGGGTACTGCAGGGCGAGCACCTCGACGTCCGGCCCGGCCGCGGTGGCCCAGGGCCGGAAGGCGGAGGCGGAGCCGCCGGCGTGCGGCAGGCAGAGCAGGCGCAGCGGCGAGCCGGACGAGCCGGCGGCGGACGGCGCGGCGAAGCGGCGCACCCACAGGGAGCTGTCCACGGTCATGCCGCTGCCCGCCGCTCGACGCGGTCGACCTGCCCGCCCGCATCCGCGCCCCCCGACGATTCCCCCCGCTGCGGGCGGAGCAGGTCGAGCCGCCGGTCGGACAGCAGGATCGCCCGCTGCACCTCGCGCAGCGCCCGCCCGGGTTCGATGCCGAGTTCGGCGGTGATGGTGCGGTGCGCCGCGCGGTACACCCGCAGCGCGTCGGCCTGCCGCTCCGAGCGGTAGAGGGCGATCATCAGCTGGCGGTGGAAC
The DNA here is from genome assembly GCF_044768255.1 of Kitasatospora sp. NPDC101157. Taxonomy (NCBI): domain Bacteria; kingdom Bacillati; phylum Actinomycetota; class Actinomycetes; order Kitasatosporales; family Streptomycetaceae; genus Kitasatospora; species Kitasatospora sp. NPDC101157. The sequence continues at coordinate 108,931 of NZ_JBIWPL010000017.1, forward strand.
GCCTCGTGCAGCGGGTGCTCGGCGATCAACGAGTAGAGCCGGCCGATGAGTTCGCGGTGGCGTCCGGTGGCCAGCCCCGTTTCGACGTGCATGCCGACGCATTCGAGCCGGGCCTCCTCGGCCCAGGTGGTGAAGCCCTCCAGGACCGGCCCGGAGCGGAGGTCGCCGAGTGCGGGGCCGCGCCACAGGGCGAGGGCCTCCTCGAAGGCGGCGGCGGCCTGTTCGGTGCGGCCGTCCCGGGCGGCGGCGCGTCCGGTCTGCATCAGCTGCTGGAACTCGTCGGAGTCAAGCTGGTCCTGCGGGCCGAGGCGCAGCACGTACCCGGGGGACTGGGTGACGATGACGCTCTCGGGCCGGTCGTCCGCGAGCATTTTGCGCAGCCGCGAGATGTACACGTGGATCGCCGCCAGATGGCGCCGTGGCGGGGCGTCGCCCCAGATCTCGAAGCCGAGCTGCGGGATGGGGACGACCTCGTTGGCGCGGATCAGCAGGGTCGCGAGCAGCACCTCCATGTTCCGCGCCTTGACGGCCGAGGTGCCGTGTTCCGTGGTGACGTGCAGGCTTCCGAGCAACTGGTACCGCACAGTGGGCCTCCTGAGAGCGTGTCGTCCGGCTCAGGTTGTCCCACCGGGGCCGTCCGCACATCAGCGGAACTACGTACGGACGGCCCAAGAGCAGCTAAAGCCGGTCCAGGGACCGCAGTTGGGCGGCGAGCGCGAGCCGCTGGTCCAGCGGCCCGCCGCTCATCCGCAGCACCGTGAGGAGCGTCCACAGCCGCGTCTGGGGGAAGAAGCGGGGCGAGCCGTGCACGTCGTCGTGCACCCGCAGGCGCAGGCTGCGCAGGGAGCGTCGCAGCCGGTCGGTGTCGGAGGGCGGGATGATCTCGTCCCGGGCGCTGGCGACCAGGGCGACGGGGACGTCGACGGCGGCGAGGTGCTCCGGGCCGAGGGCGAGCTGGGCGAGGGCGTCGAAGACCTGCCCGGCGTCGGTGCGGGCCAGGTGGGCGAGGGTGTCCACGGTGACCCGGGGGACGGTGGCACGCCAGACCCGGTCGGTGAAGAAGTCGTGCACGGGCAGGCCCGCGCCGACCACACCGCGGATGCGCCGATCGGCGAACGCGGCGTGCAGCGCCAGGTTGCCGCTGAAGCTGAGCGCCAGCGCGTACGTCCGCGTGGTGTCGGCCCGGTCGGCGACGGCGTCGAGGACGGCCGGCAGCAGGGCGGGCGCGCTCAGGTCGTACGGCAGCGGGTTCTCGCCGACGCCGGGCATCTCGGTGACCACTCCGGCGAGGCCGAACTCGGCCAGCTGGAGCAGGACAGGCGCCCACTGCTCCTTGAGGCTGATGATCCCGCCGGACATCAGCAGCAGCGGCCGGGGGGAGCCCACCGAGAGTCCGCCTGCCCAGGCGGCGACCGGCCCGGCCGGGGTGGGCACCTCGATCCGCTCGATGCCGGGCAGGGGCGCGGCCCACCGGGCGAACACCTCGCGGGCGCGCGCCTCGGCCTCGCGCCGGGCGGAGCCGGAGGGGTAGGGGAAGCGGGCCATCGTGTAGTAGCGGCCGGCCTCCAGCAGCCGGCCCTCGCGTTCCAGCCGCTCGCCGGCCTCGCTCCAGCGGCGCACCCAGGAGCCGGGGCCGCCGTCGCCGTCGTCCACGACGCCGTCCAGGACGGCGCCGTACTCGGCGGGGGTGATGCCCTGGGAGGTGGCCTGCGCCACCACGAAGCGCTTGAGCTCGGCGAGGTCGTTCACCGGGGCGGCGGCGGCCGTCATGCCGTCACCTCCGAGGGTGCGGGCGCAGCGGTGTCCTGACCGGCCGTGGGCTCGGGCCACTCCTCCAGTGCGGTGCGGATCTCGGCCAGGACGTCCGCCGCCTCCGCGCCGTCGATGACCCGGTGGTCGAAGGCAAGGCTGAGCCGGAACACCGGCGCCACGACGATCGCGCCGTCGCGCACCGCCGGGCGGTCGACGATCCGGCCGAGGCCGAGGGTGACGGTCGTGCCGCCGACGGAGTGGAAGCCGTCGACCGGCCGGTGGCCGAGCGAGGTGACGGCGAAGGTGCCGGTGATCAGCGGGCGCAGCCGCAGGTCCCGGGCGGCGCGGGCGAAGCGCAGCCGGCCGCGCAGCCAGGACAGCCGGTGCAGGGCCCGGACGCCGGCGAACTCGGGCAGCTCGGCGGGGTCGCCCTCCAGCACCCGGTCCAGCCGGCGCTGCACCTCGGCCGGGCCCGCGGTGTGCGGCTGGGGGACGACGGTTGACAGCACCACCCGGGTGCCGCCCAGGGTGCGGTCGAGGGTGACCTTGCCGGACACCGTCGGGTACGTGGCCACCCGGGGGCGCGGGCCGCCCCGGTAGGCGGAGTTGGCCTGCGGGTGCCGGGCCAGCACCGCGCCCGCGGCCACCAGCACGTAGGTCACCACCGAGCGGCGCTGCCCGGCCTCGCGGGCCACGGTCCGGTCGGCGAGAAGCCGGGTGGCGTCCACCTCGGTGTCCAGGAAGACCGGTGAGAAGTCCCGGATCGCCTCCAGGAAGTACAGGGTGTGCCGCCGCTCGCGCGCCGGCGGTGCGAGCCGTGGCTCGGCTCCGGTCGGACTGGTCATCACAAGTCCCTCGAGTCGGGTCAGGTCGGGCTGGGTCGGGTCAGGTCGGTCGTTCCTGTCGGACCGGTCGGACAGGTCGGACACGTCGGGTGTCGCGGGTCGGACGGTCGGGGGACCGAGCCTGACGGAGGGGACCAAACCGGACCTGAAGCGTCAGCTCGGGGAGGTCGCGGGATTCGTGAATTCCTTGTTTCGTCAAGCTGGTTGATCGCCCTTCGAAGATACGATCGACCGCGGTTGGGGGGATTCGCCAGTTTCGCCCGTCAGGGGGAGGGGCAGCAACCGTGATCGCAGTCCAGGAGAACCGAGAAGCCCGCGTCGTGACCCGTGGCCGTGCCCGGACGGACACCGTCAGACGCGCCGAACTGGAACGACTCCGCGCCGTGCTCGACGAGGTGACGAGCGGCCGGCAGCAGGTGGTGGACCTCGCCGGAGACCCGGGCAGCGGCAAGTCCCGCCTGCTCACCGCGCTCGCCGAGGACGCCGCCGACCGGGGCTTCACCGTCCTGCGCGCGCTGGCCGACCCGACCGAACAGGGCCTGCCCGGCAGCCTGTTCGTCCAGATCCTGCGCAGCTGGATCGGCCTCGCGGACCGGGCCGGCCTGCGCGACGAACTGATCGCGCTTCTGCGGCGCATCGCCGACTCCGCGGAGGCCCCGACCGGCGGCTGCCCGACCCCGGAGCGGCTGCGCGCCCTGCTCGAACAGCACACCTGCCGGGGGCTGTTGATCGTGCTGGACGACGTCCACGCGGCCGACCCCGGCTCCATCGCGCTGATCGACGACCTGATCCGCTGGCCGGCCCGCGCCCCGCTCGCGATGGTCGTCGCCCACCGGCCCCGCCAGACCCCGCAGGGGCTGCGCACCGTCCTGGCCCGTGGCGGCCAGCTCGGCACCACCCGGCGGATCGAACTCCGCGGGCTCGACCTCGCCCGCGCCGCCGAACTGCTCGGCCTGCCCGCCACCGACCCCCGGACGCGAGCCCTGCACCGGGACTCCCACGGGAACCCGCTCTACCTGCTGGCCCTCGCCCGGGTCTGCCCCGGCCGGCTCTCCGGCCGCCCCGAGGGCTCGCTCGCCGATCTTCGCGGCCTGCCGCCGGACGCCGCCCTGCCCGACCGGCTGTCGCGCCACCTGGTGACAGAACTCGCCGTCCTGGCCCCGCTCCAAAGGCTCGTCCTCGCCGCCGCCTCCGTGCTCGGCACCGAGCTGGACTCGCACGGCGTCGCCGTGGTGGCCGGGACGACGGAGGACGAGGCGTGCCGCACCCTCGACGAACTGCGCCGGCTCGACCTGCTGCGGCCGCTCGCCGGAAGGCCCCACAGCGGCTTCCGGCACCCGCTGGTGCGCTGGCTGGTCTACGACGGCACCGACGACTGCTGGCGCGCCGACGCCCACCGCCGGGCCATCGAGGTCCTCACCGAACGGGGCGCCCCCGCCGAACGGATCGCCCCGCACATCGAACGGGCCACCCCGGGGCTGGACCCGAGGGACGCGGCCGTGCTCACCGAGGCGGCCGGGACGGCGCTGCGCGCCGGGGACACGGACCTGGCCGGTCACTGGCTCCGCGCCGCCCTCGCCGCCCTCGGGCGCCACGGCCCGGCCGACGAGCGCTTGACCCGCCGCCTGCTGGCCGCGGCGGACGAGGTGGCGGCCCGCACCGGATCGCGCGGCCTGCTCGCCGAGGCGACCGCCCGCTTGGGCGACGGGGACGGCCCCGGCGCCGTCGCGGCCCGGCCCCCCGCCCGAGCGGCGGCCGCCGTCGCCGCGCCCGCCGATCCGTCCGCGGCCGGTGCGCAGGCCGGCGACCCGGGCCTGGACCTGCTCACCGGCCGCGAACGGGAGATCGCCGAACTCGTCGGCACGGGCCTGCGCAGCCGCGAGATCGCCGACCGCCTCGGCGTGAGCGCCCGTACGGTCGAGGTCCACATCGCCCGCACCTACCGGAAGCTGGGCATCGGCTCGCGCGCGGCGCTGGTCCGGCTGGTGGTCGAGGAGCACCGCCGGGTGCCGTGACCGGCCCGGTCACGGCACCCGGCGCAGCGCTGCACCGGCCCTGAACCGGTCCTGAACCCGTGCTGGGCGCCGATTGCCGCTCCCGCCGGGCTCGGCTAGCGTCCCGTGCCTGTCCCGCCCCCGCCGGGGGCGGGCGGTGCGAGGCGGTCCGTCCCCGGGAGCGGGGGAAAGTGCGGTGGTGTGTCATGACGGCGGGAGCGGTACTGCGGCTGGCGGTGGCCCTGGACGGCGTCCCGGGCGGTGGGCCCGCCCGGGACGCACCGCTGCCGCCGGAGGCGTGGACCGCCCTGGCGGCCGAGGCCGAACGCGGGCTGCTGGACCTGCTGACCCTGGACGACGCCCACCGCCCGCCGCCGCAGGGAGGGGCCCGGCCGGAGGCGCTCCAACTCGCCGCCGCCCTGGGCGCGTCGACCCGCTGTATCGGCACCTCGGCCTGCCTGAGGGCCCGTCGAACCTCTCCGCGGGCCGGGAATAGCTGCCCGCCGAGGGCCGTTGTCGCCCTGACAGGCCGCCGTCCGCGGAGGAGGAGCACCGGTGAGGTACGAGGTACTCGGCCCGCTCAGGGTCAGCGACGCGGACGGCCCGGTCGCGATCGGCTCCCGCAAGACCGAGACGGTGCTGGCCGTCCTGCTCGCCCGGATGGGCCAGGTCGTCTCGGTGGACGACCTGGTGTGCGAGCTGTGGCCCGCCGATCCGCCGCAGCGCGCCCGGGACGCCGTCTACGTGTACGTCTCGCAGCTGCGCAAGCTGCTGACCCGCCTCGGGGAGCCCGATCCGGTCATCACCCGGGCACCCGGTTACGTCCTGTGGACGCCGCCGCAGGCCGTCGACTTCCAGGCCCTCCAGGAGCAGCTGCCGACCGCCCGGGCGATGATGCGCGAGCGGCGCTACGAGGAGGCCTGCGACCTGCTGGAGAAGATCGTCGCCCTCTGGCGCGGCCCGGTGCTGGCCGGGCTCCAGGCCGGGCCCGTGGTCAACACCTTCGCGGCCTGGCTCCAGGAGCTCCAACTGGAGTGCAGCGAACTGCTGGTGGAGTCGAAGCTGATGCTTTCCCGGGACCGCGAGGTGGTCTCCCAGCTGCGCTGCCTGATCCGCGAACACCCGTTGCAGGAGAGCTTCTACGCCCAGCTGATGCTGGCCCTGTGGCGCTCCGGCCGGCAGGCCGAGGCCCTGGGCGTCTACCACTCCGCCCGCGACACGCTCAACCGGGAGCTGGGCCTGGAACCGGGCTGCTGGCTGCGCAACCTCCAGCGCACCATCCTGGAGGTGCGCGGGGAGGGCCCCGCGCGGCGCACGCCCGCGGCCGCGCGGGCCTGACTCCGGCTCCGCGGCCGTTTGGGTCCGGTTTAGCCCCCTTCGGCAGGCTGGGGAGGCCGAACCGGAACCCCGAGCGATGACGGAGCGATTCGCGTGAACGATGTCCCCACCCGCCGCCTGGGCGGCCTGGAAGTCGGCGCCCAGGGGCTCGGTGCCCTGGGCCTGAGCGAGTTCTACGGCCCGACCGACCCCGAGCAGGCCGTCGCCACCATCCGGCGGGCGCTCGACCTGGGGGTCACCCTGATCGACACCGCCGATGTCTACGGGCACGGGCTGAGCGAGGAGCTGGTCGGCCGGGCGGTGGCCGGCCGGCGCGACGAGGCGGTGGTGGCCACCAAGTTCGGCGTGGTGCGCACCGGGGACGGGATCGGGCAGGCGGTGCGCGGCGACGCCGCCTACGTGAAGCAGTCCGCCGACGCCTCGCTCAAGCGCCTCGGCCTGGACCACATCGACCTCTTCTACCCGGCCCGGGTCGATCCCTCGGTGCCGATCGAGGAGACGGTCGGCGCGCTGGCCGAGCTGGTCGAGGACGGAAAGGTGCGCTACATCGGTCTCTCCGAGGCCGCCCCGGCGACGATCCGCCGGGCCCACGCCGTGCACCCGCTGGCCGCGGTGCAGACCGAGTGGTCCCTGTTCTCCCGCGAGCTCGACGATAGCGAAGTCGTGCCGCTGGCACGTGAGTTGGGCATCGGCATCGTGCCCAACGCGCCGCTCGCCCGCGGTCTGCTCACCGGGCACTACCGGGCCGCCGAGGTGTTCGGGCCGGAGGACTTCCGGACGGTCGCGCAGCCGCGCTTCACCCCGGAGAACTTCCCCCGCAACCTCGCCCTGGTCGACCGGCTGGAGCCGCTGGCCATCGAACTCGGCGTCTCAGTCGGTCAGTTGGCGCTCGCCTGGGTGCACCACCGGGGCGAGGACGTGGTCCCGATCCCCGGCACCCGGCGGATCGACCACCTGGAGGAGAACCTCGCTGCCGCGGCGCTCGCCCTCGGCCCCGAGGAGCTGGCCGCCATCGAGGCCGCAGTGCCCGCCGATGAGGTCGCCGGCGACCGGCTCACAGAGTTCAGCCGGCAGTTCGTCGACCTCTGACGGGCCTGCCGTGCGCACCGGACGGACCCCCGGGCCCGTCCGGTGCACACGGCTGTTCGCGCCCCCGCGCAGGGCGTGGCGAGGGCATGGCAAGAGGGCGGCGGCAGCAGGTTCAGCTCCTGGGGCAGGAGGGGTTTAGCCGCCCGATGGAGGCTGACGGCACGAGGCGGGACCGCATCGGCGGTCACCCCCGTTCCGTCCGCCCTCCCGCAAGGATTCGCGATGACCGAACTCCTCGACAGAAGCGGCGCGTTCCCGTGCCTGCCGTCCCTCACAGGGCTGCGCTTCGCCGCCGCCCTGCTCGTCTACTTCACCCACCTCTCGGTCGAGGGCTACCTCGCCCCCGGCCCGGCGGCGGCGGTCTTCCGCTACGCCTTCGGTCTGGGCTGGCTCGGGGTGGAGTTCTTCTTCATCCTCAGTGGCTTCGTCCTGACGTGGTCGGCCCGGCCCGGCGACAGCCGTACGCACTTCTGGCGCCGCCGGCTGGTGAAGGTCTTCCCTACCCACCTGACGACCTGGCTCGCGGCGCTCCTGCTGGCCCTGGCCGCCGGCGAACTGCTCACCACCGCACGGCTGTTGCCCAGCTTCTTCCTGCTGAACGCCTGGTTCCCGGACTTGGACGTGATGCGGGCGGTCAACCTGCCCAGCTGGTCGCTCAGCGTCGAGCTGGCGTTCTACCTGGCGTTCCCCTGGCTGCGGGCGCTGACCGGGCGAATCCGGCCGGAGCGGCTCTGGGCCTGGGCCTGGGGCGTAGCGGTGACGATCGCGCTGCTCCCGTTCCTCGCCGACCACGCGTTCCCCTCCGACCCCCGGCTGCCGGGACTGGAGATGACGCTGACGCAGAACTGGTTCCTGATGGCGCTGCCCGCGGTGCGCGCGCTGGACTTCGTGCTCGGCATCCTGCTGGCCCGGATCGTGCTGTCCGGCCGCTGGGCCGGGCCCGGCCTGCCCGGTGCGGCGGCACTGGTCGCGGCCGGTGCGGCGGCCCAGCTGGCGCTGGTGCCCACGGTGTACGGGCTCTCCGCCGCGCTCGCCCTGCCGCTGGCCCTGTTCGTCGCCGCCGCGGCGCGGGCCGACATGACCGGCGCCCCTTCGCCCTTCCGCGGACCGGCGGCGGTGTGGCTGGGCGAGACCTCCTTCGCCTTCTACATGACGCACCACCTGGTGCTGCACTACGTCCGGCTGGCGCTCGGGGAGACCAGGGTCTGGTCGGTGCCCGAGGTCGCCGCCCTGGGGGTGCTGCTGCTGGCCGTGACGATCGGGGTGTCCTGGCTGGTCCATCGCCTCGTGGAGGCTCCGGCAATGCGCCGGTGGAGCCGCCCGGCCGCTCGCGGGGAGCGGCCGGAGCGGGTTCCCGCCGGCGCATCGCCGGCTGACGCACGGCTGACGTCCAGGCCGCCGCGCAGGGCCGAGCAGGGCCTAGCGGTCAGGAGGTCACCGGCTCGCCGGTGACCTCCTCCACCACCGGCCCGGCCTCGAACGCCTTCGGCCGGCCCGGCAGGAGCAGGCCCACCAGGACGATGACGGCCGTCATCGCGAGCTCCCACCAGAAGGTGGTGGAGAACGCGTCCCGGACGGAGTCGCCGTGGGCGACCCCCCGCTGGACCAGCAGCGCCACCAGGGCCACGCCGAAGGAGCCGCCGACCTGGTTGAGCGAGAGCATCGTGCTCGTCGCCCCCGAGGTCTTCTCCAGCGGGACGGTCCGGTAGAGCGAGGCCAGCGTCGGCGCACCGACGCAGCCGAGCCCGAGGCCCGAGACCAGGGCGTAGAGGCCGAGCAGCACCTGGCTGGTGCCCGCCGAGGACAGCGCGTTGCCCAGGGTGCCGAGCACCACCAGCGTGGCGCCGACCGGCACCAGCAGGTTGGCGCCGATCCGGTCGCTCAGCCGCCCGGCCAGCGGCATCCCGAGGAAGGTGCCGACGCCGAAGGGCGCCAGCAGCAGCCCACTGGCCATCAGGCTCTGCCCGTGCACCTGCTGCTGGTAGAGCGGCAGCAGCACGTACAGCGAGAACACCGCCGCGCCGGTGAGCGCCATCGCGACCACCGCGGCCGTGAAGCCCTTGTTGGCCAGCAGGCGCACGTCGATCAGCGGGGTGCGGCGGGTGGTGAGCGCGTGCACCACGAACGCGGCCACCAGCGCCGCCCCGACGGCCAGCGAGACGACCACCGTCGTGGAGCCGAAACCCTCGTGGGCGGTCTGCGACAGCCCGTACACCAGGACGGCGAAGCCGGGGCTCAGCAGCACCGTGCCGAGCACGTCGAAAGTCGCGCGTTCGCCCTCGGCCGGCGCGTCGGCGGGGACGACCTTGAAGGAGAACACCAGCGCCGCCAGCACGATCGGCACGTTCACCAGGAACAGCCAGCTCCAGTGCAGGTTGTCCGCGATGACGCCGCCGAGGATCGGGCCGATCACCGGGCCGAGCGTCATCGGCAGCGCCAGCAGGCCCATCACCCGGCCCAGCCGGGCGGGGCCGGCCGCGCGGGCGGTGAGCGTCATCATGACCGGCTCGATGATGCCGGCCGCCACGCCCTGGAGAATGCGGAAGATCACCAGCGAGGCGATGTTCCAGGACAGGGCCGAGGCGACGGCGGTCAGGGTGTAGAGCACCAGCCCGAAGATCCAGACCTTCTTGCCGCCGAAGTGGTCGACCGCCCAGCCCGTCACGGGGATGGTCGCGGCCACCGCGAGCAGGTAGCCGGTGATGACCCACTCGGCCGTGGTGAGCGTCGTGTCGAAGGTGTCGGCGAGCGGGCTCAGCCCGACGCCGACGATGGTCGCATTGAGCGTCGCGGTGACCGACGCGAGCGCCATGACGACGATCAGCTTGACCAGCGGACCGTCCAGCCGATTCTCGGCCGATTGCGTCATTTCATTCCTTAGCGATAGCAGGGGAGAAGAAGCGGAGGTGGGCGGGCAGAGGGGTGGGCGTGAATTCGCGTGTCCCCGGGGCCGCGGGAAACTCGCCAGGGCCGTACGGGCGGAGCGGTGAACGATCACCGCGGTCCGCGTGCCCGCCGTGCGGGAAAGGCCGGCGTCCGGAACACCGGCGTGCTGAAAGAGCGTATAAACAAGTGAGGGTCGTCGGCCATCGTTCCTTAGACGGCGTTAAGGCCGCCGGCCCGAAATGCGGGCCGACGGCCTTCGACGGGGCGTCACCGCGCCGGCCGGGCATCGGTGACCTGCGGCTTCGCCCCGACGACCGGGGCCGGGAGGGTTCCCGGGGCCTTTAGGTCGTGCCCTTCGGATCACGCCCGGCGGGCTCCACGGTCAGGGCCCGGGCCGGGCAGAGCTGGTGGGCGAGCCGGACGTCCTGCTCCCGCCCGGCCGGCGGCTCCGGCTCCAGCAGGGTCACCAGCCCGTCGTCGTCGTGCTCGAAGACGTCCGGCGCGGTCAGCACGCACAGGCCCGCGCCGATGCAGCGGTCCCGGTTGGTGGAGATCCGCACCCCGGCCCCGCTCACCAGGCCACCGGCAGGCGCTCGACGCTCTGCATGGTGCCGGTCCGGCGCATCACCAACTCCTCGGCCGGCACCGCCAGCCGCAGCCCGGGCAGGCGCCGCACCAGCGTCTCGAAGGCGATCTCCAGCTGCAGCCGGGCCAGGTTCTGCCCCAGGCACTGGTGGATGCCGTAACCGAAGGTCAGGTGCTGGCGGCTCGCGCGGGCCAGATCGACCTCGTACGGCGCGGCGTGCACCCGCTCGTCCCGGTTGGCCATGGTCGAGGAGACCACCAGACCGTCCCCGGCCTTCAGCACCCGGCCGTCGATCTCGATGTCGGCGGTGATCCAGCGCACTCCCGCGAAGTCCGTCACCGCCGTGATCCGCAGCAGTTCCTCGATCGCGGTGGCGGCCGGGACGGTGCCGTCGCGCAGCGCTGCCAGTTGCTCCGGGTGCTCCAGCAGGGCCAGCACGCTGATCGGGATCATCGAGGAGGTGGTCTCCAGACCGGCGATCAGCAGCACCATGGCCAGCTGCACCACCTCGTCGTGGGTCAGCTTGCCCGCTTCCACGTGGGCGACGAGCCGGCCCACCAGGTTCTCGTCGGGCTTGCGTTCCTGGGCCGTCACCAGACGGTCCAGGTAGCGCACCAGCTCGGCGGCGGACGCCTCGGTGTGCGCCGGGTCCCGGCCCTGCATGACGCCGGCGGTGGCGGACTGGAAGAAGGCGTGGTCCTCGTACGGGATGCCCAGCAGCGCCGACATGACGAGGGAAGGGATCGGCGCCGCGAAGTGCTCCACCAGGTCGGCGGGAGCGCCGAGTTCCTCGATCCGGTCGATCAGGGAGCCCACGATCCGCTCGATGTCGGGGCGCAGCGCCCGGGCGTGCTTGAGGCTGAACTCAGGGTTGAGCAGCCGCCGGTGGTGACGGTGGACCGGCGGATCCTCGCCCACCAGTACGAGCTTGCGGGCGGCGGGCGCGCCCAGGTGCGGGGCCATGGTGGGGTAGGCGTCGTAGCTGCGGTCGGAGGACAGCCGCTCGTCGGCGAGCAGCCGGCGGGCCTCCTCGTAGCCGGTGATCAGCCACACCCGGCGCTCGTCCCACAGGGTGACCTGGTTGATCGGGCCCCGTGCACCGATCTCCCGGTAGACGTCCGGCGGCTGGTAGGGGCAGGTGCGGCGCACCGGGAACGAGGGTGCTTCGGAGGAACTGGCGGACAACGCGGCCTCCCGGTCGGATGGCCCGGAATGATTTCCCGGGGGAATTCCAGTTGCTGCGGCGCATGCTAGTTCGGCGGCCCGGCCGCGGGCCACGGGAGTTCCGGCGGGAAAGCGCGGGAATTCAACGGTCGTTTGTCGCGGATTCAGCGGCGAATTCGCCGGGCGGCGGGAGGGGTTCAGCGGACGTGCCGGGCCGGTTTAGCGCCGTTGCCTAGCGTGATCGGAACGCCGTGGACCGGCGTCGCCCCGTCCCCCCGCCGAACGGAGTCGCAGCATGGCATCGATCACCCTCCCCGGCCCGCTGGCCCCCGCCGCGGACGTCCTGCGCGGCTGGCTCCTGGCCAAACTGGCGGTGCCGCCGCTCGGCCCGACCGGCCCGAACCCGCCCGTCGGCGATCCCGCCAACCTGCTGTACCTGACCGACCTCGCCGAGACCCTGATCAGCTACGACTCCTCCAACTCCGACTTCAGCGGTGCCACTCCGACGCTGGAGGACGTCGCCCACGTCCGCTACGAACTGCGCGACCAGCAGGGCGCGCTGGTCGGGACGACCAACGGGTACGGGCGGATGCTGCGCAAGAGCCCGGACGGCAGCTTCCTCGGCTACTTCTCGGAGGAGATCCGGCTGGTCGACGGCAACGTCCTGCGCACCGGCGGCGTCGTCGACGACGCCCGGCTGACCCTCGGCGAACAGCAGACCATCAAGGCCGTCGCGGTGGCCGGCCCACTGCGCGGGGCGATCGGGTTCCGCCAGTTCCGCCCGGTGGAGACGCACAAGGCCTACGCCTCGGCGATCGTCCTCTACCGCCGCTGAGCACCCGCCGGCCGGTGAACGCCTTCTCCTGCTGGACGATCCGACAGCCGAACACCCTTGACGCGCCTGGGAGCACACCGCAGATGGACCCCGCAGAGATCCGCCTCCTGGCGGCCGGCACCGCGTTGCCGGGCCCGCCGATCGACAACGCCGCCCTGGGCCGCCGCTTCGGCATGGACGCGCTCTGGGAGCAGTGGGTGGACGCCTTCATCGGCACCCGCACCCGCCACCTCGCCCTCGACCTCGAAAGCGGCGAGCAGCGAGACACCCTGGCCGACCTCGGCACCACCGCCGGCGAGCGCGCGCTCGCCGCGGCCGGCACCGACCCCGCCGCGGTCGACCTCGTGGTGCTCGGCACCGCCACCCCCGACACCCTGATGCCGGCCACCGTCAATGTGATCGCAGACCGCCTCGGCATCGACGACGTGACCACCTACCAGCTCCAGTCCGGCTGCTCCGGCGCCGTCCAGGCCATCGACGTCGCCCGGCAGCTGCTCTCCACAGGCCGCCACCGCACCGCCCTGGTGCTCGGCGGCGACGTCATCGCCAAGCACTACGACCTGACCGCTGACCTGCGCACCGTCCCGCCTGCCGAACTCGTCAACTACGTGCTGTTCGGCGACGCTGCCGGGGCCGCCGTGCTGAGCGCCGACCCGGCGGCCGGCCCGACCGCCGTGCGCGCCTCCTTCGTCCAGCTCGCCGGCCGGGGAAGGGCTCCGGGTCAGGTGCTGGAGTGGTTCGGGCCGGTCGACCGGCACAGCGGGCGCTCCTCGGCCCAGGAGGACTACAAGGCGATCGAGGAGACCGTCCCGTTGTTCGCCGAGCAGATCCTGCACCGCCTGCTCGCCGAAGCAGGCTGGCGGGAGGGCGAGGTGACGCACCTGCTGCCGCCCCAGCTCTCCACCCGGATGACCGCCCGGATCGTCGAGCGGCTCGGCCTGAGCGGGGCCGAGGAGATCAGCTGCGTCGGCGAGACCGCCAACACCGGCAACGCGCTGGTCTTCTTCCAGCTCGAACAGGTCCTGCCCGAGCTCGCCCCGGGTGACCGCGCCGCGGCGATCGCGGTCGAGTCCAGCAAGTGGATCAAGTCCGGGTTCGCCCTGGAACGGGTCTGACCCCACCCCCGCCGAACCAACACCGAAGGGCAGAGCACGCCATGTCGAACGACGAGAAGCTCCGCGACTACCTCAAGCGGGTCAGCGCCAGCCTCCAGGACACCCGCCTGCGACTGGAGGAGGCCGAGGCCAGGTACACGGAGCCGCTCGCGATCATCGGGATGGCCTGCCGCTACCCGGGCGGGGTGACCTCTCCGGAGGACCTGTGGCGGCTGGTCGCCGAGGGCCGGGACGCGATCTCGGAGTTCCCCGTTGACCGGGGCTGGGACCTGGACGCCCTGTACGACCCGGACCCGGAGCGGACCGGCACCTCCTACACCCGCCACGGCGGCTTCCTGGCCGGCGCTGCCGGATTCGACGGGGACTTCTTCGGCATCAGCCCCCGTGAGAGCAGCACGATAGACCCGCAGCAGCGGCTGCTGCTGGAGACCGCCTGGGAGGCGCTGGAGAGCGCCGGCCTCGACCCGGCCGCCCTGCGCTCCACCCCGGTCGGCGTCTTCACGGGGATCATGTACAACGACTACGGCTCCCGGCTCAACCCGCTGCCGGCCGCCGTCGAAGGCCAGATCGGCATCGGCAGCGCACCCAGCGTCGCCTCCGGCCGGATCGCGTACACGTACGGCTTCGAGGGCCCGGCGGTGACGGTGGACACCGCCTGCTCCTCCTCCCTGGTCGCCCTGCACCTGGCCGGCCAGGCCCTGCGCTCCGGCGAGTGCACCCTCGCCCTCGCGGGCGGGGCCACGGTGATGGCCACCCCCAACACCTTCGTCGAGTTCAGCCGTCAGCGCGGGCTGTCGCCGGACGGCCGCTGCAAGGCGTTCTCGGCGGGCGCGGACGGCACCGGCTGGGGCGAGGGGGCGGCCCTGCTGCTCCTGGAACGCCTCTCGGACGCCCTGGCGAACGGCCACCCGGTGCTCGCGGTGGTGCGCGGCTCCGCCGTCAACCAGGACGGCACCAGCAGCCAGCTCTCCGCCCCGCACGGGCCCTCGCAGGAGCGGGTCATCCGGGCGGCGCTCGCGGCGGCCGGGCTGGGCGCGGCGGACGTGGACGCGGTCGAGGCGCACGGCACGGGTACCCGGCTGGGCGACCCGATCGAGGCGCAGGCGCTGCTGGCCACGTACGGCCAAGGGCGCCCTGCGGGAAGGCCGTTGTGGCTGGGGTCGGTGAAGTCCAACATCGGGCACGCCCAGGCGGCCGCCGGGGTGGCGGGGGTCATCAAGATGGTGCAGGCGCTGCGGCACGGCGTGCTCCCGGCCACCCTGCACGCCGACGAGCCGACCGGTGAGGTGGACTGGACCTCCGGCGGGGTGGAACTGCTGCGCGAGCCCGTCGCGTGGGCGCCGGGGGAGCGGCCGCGCCGCGCGGGCGTCTCCGCCTTCGGGATCAGCGGTACCAACGCGCACGTGATCCTGGAGGAGGCACCCGCGGTTGGGGCGGAGGAGCCGGCGTCGGCCCCGGCGGCGCTCCCCGTGCTCCTCTCGGCGCGCTCCGAGGCGGCGCTGGGCGCTGCGGCGGGACGGCTCGCGCACTGGCTGGAGGAGGGTCCGGGTGCGAGGACGGTGCTGTCGGAGGTGGCGGCGTGGACGCTGACACGTGGCGCCCGGCACGGGTACGGCGCCGCCGTGGCCTTCCAGGACCGGCCCGAACTGCTCTCCGGGCTAAGGGCGTTGGCGGAGCAGAAGCCCCACCCGGTGGTGGTGTCGGGTCGGGCGGCGGGTTCGCCGGGCCGGGTGGTGCTGGTGTTCCCGGGGCAGGGCTCGCAGTGGGTGGGCATGGGGGTGGCGCTGGCGGCGTCCTCTCCGGTGTTCGCCTCTCTCCTGGCGGAGGCGGGCCGGGCTCTGGAACCCTACGTGGACTGGCACGTGGAGGAGGCGCTGAACGATCCCGCTCTGCTGGAGCGGGTGGACGTGGTGCAGCCGGTGCTGTGGGCGGTGATGGGGTCGCTGGCGGGGCTGTGGCGTTCGTACGGGCTGCCGGTGGACGCGGTGGTGGGTCACTCCCAGGGGGAGATCGCGGCGGCGGCGGTGTCCGGGGCGTTGAGCCTGGACGACGCGGCGGCGGTGGTCGCCCTGCGCAGCAAGGCGATCCGCCTGATCGCGGGCGACGGCGGAATGGCCTCCGTTTCCCTGCCCGTCGCCGAGGCGGAGCGGCTCATCGCCCGCTGGGAGGGGGACTTGGAGGTCGCCGCCGTCAACGGCCCCTCCTCGACCGTGGTTTCGGGATCGGCCACGGCCATCACCGAACTGGTCGCCTGGGGCGAGCAGCAGGACGTCCGCGTCCGCCGCGTCCCCGTGGACTACGCCTCCCATTCGGCCAAGGTCGAACCCCTGCGCACCCAACTCCTGGACGTGCTCGCCCACATCCGCCCGCAGGCCTCCGACGTCCCGTTCTACTCCACCGTCACCGGCGGTGTGCTGGACACCACCGCCCTGGACGCCGAGTACTGGTTCCGCAACCTGCGCAGCCGCGTCCGCTTCGAGGACACCGTCCGCACCCTCGCCGAGGACGGCTTCACCACCTTCGTCGAGGCGAGCGCCCACCCCGTCCTGACCCTCGCTCTCCAGGACACCCTGGCCGAGCACCCGGACACGCTCGTCACCGGCACCCTGCGCCGCCACCGCGAGGACGACCAGCCCCTCCTCCAGGCCCTCGCCGCCGTCGAACTCCACGGCCACCGCCTCACCTGGCCCGCCGCCACCCCCACCACCCCACCAGGACTGCCCACCTACCCCTTCCAGCACCACCACTACTGGCTCGACCCCGCTCCCGACATCAGCGACCCCGCCCACCTCGGCCTGCACAGCGCCGAGCACCCGCTGCTGGGTGCGACCACCGACCTGCCTGACGGCACCACGCTCTACACCAGCCGCCTGTCGACCGGCACGCAACCCTGGCTGCTCGACCACGCCGTCACCGGCGTCCCCCTGCTGCCCGCCACCGCCCTGGTCGAGCTCGCGCTGCACGCCGGTCACCGCGCCGCCGTCCCCGCGCTGGCCGAACTGACCCTGGAAGCGCCGCTGTTGCTGGACGGCCAGCCCGTCCACCTGCAGACCACCCTTCAATCGCCCGACGCCGGGGGCGTCCGCGCTCTGGCCGTCCACTCCCGCCCGGCCGGCGCCGGAGCGCAGGAGCCGTGGACCAGGCACGCCACCGCCCTGCTCCTTCCGGCCGGCCCCGAGGTGGTCCCGGAGGAACGGGCCACGGCCTGGCCGCCGCCCGGGGCCGTTCCCGTGGATCCGGCGGCCCTCTACCCCGGCCTCGCCGACCGGGGCTACGACTACGGCCCGGTCTTCCAGGGCGTCCAGGCCCTCTGGCGCGACGGCGACACCGTCTACGCGACCGTCGAACTCCCCGAGTCCGCCGGCCCGGACGCCGCCCGCTACGGCATCCACCCGGCCCTCCTCGACGCCGCCCTCCACCCCCTCGCCGCCACCGAGGTCGGCACCGCCGTCACCGCGACCGCCGCTACCGAGCAGCCGACGGCTCTCCCCTTCGCCTGGACCGGCGTCACCCTCGCCGCCACAGCCGCCACCAGCCTGCGCGTCCGGCTGACCCGCCACGGCGCGGACTCGGTCGCACTGAGCGCCACCGACCCGCTCGGCGGCCCGGTGGTCTCCGCCGAGCGGATCGCCCTGCGCCCGCTCGCCCCCGGCGCCCTCGCCGCCGCCCGCCCGGCCGGGCCCGCCGAGGGCCTGTACCACCTCGACTGGACTCCCGTCCCCCCGGCGCAGGCCGCCCCCACCGTTTGGGCCGAACTGCCCGAGCACCCCCTCGACGCCGAACTGCCGGACCCCGCCGCCATGTTCACCATCGACCCGCCCGCCACCGTCGTCCTGCCCCTCACCCTCCCCGACCACCCGGACCTCGTCGCCGCCACCGCCGCCCTGCTCGGTTTCGTCCAGCGCTGGCTGGCCCAGGAGCACCTGGCCGCCACCCGGCTCGCCGTGCTGACCCGCGACGCCCAGCACACCGGCCCCACCGACCGTCCGGTCGCGCCCGTGGCCGCTGCCCTGTGGGGCCTGATGCGCAGCGCCCAGACCGAGCACCCCGGCCGCTTCCGCCTGCTGGACACCGACGGCCGCCCCGACTCGCGCGCGGCCCTGGCCACCGCCCTCGCCGTGGAGGAGCCCCAACTCGCCCTGCGCCGGGGCGCGGTGCTCGCCCCGGCCGTCGTGCCCCTGCCCGCCCGGCCCGAGCTCACCGCCCCCGGGGACGGGCCCTGGCGGCTCAGCCCCACCGGCGGCACCCTGGACGCGCTGGCCCTGCTGCCCGCCCCCGACGCCGATCGCCCGCTCGCCCCCGGCGAGGTGCGAATCGCCGTGAGGGCCGCCGGGCTGAACTTCCGGGACGTGCTGATCACCCTCGGCGTCTACCCCGACGCCGCCCTGCTCGGCACCGAGGCCGCCGGGGTGGTCACCGAGGTCGGCGCGGCCGTGAGCGGCCTGGCGCCCGGCGACCGGGTCACGGGCCTGATCGCCGGGGGCATCGGCCCGGTGGCCGTCACCGACCACCGGCTGCTGGCCCGCATCCCGGCCGGCTGGAGCTTCGCCCAGGCCGCCGCCGTCCCCGCCGCCTACCTGACGGCCCACTACGCTCTGGTCGACCTGGCGGGCCTGCGCGCGGGCGAACGCCTGCTGGTGCACTCGGCCGCCGGTGGGGTCGGCATCGCCGCCGTCCAGCTCGCCACCCACCTGGGCGCCGAGGTGTACGGCACGGCCGGGCCCGGCAAGTGGGACACCCTGGCCGCGCTCGGCGTCGACCCGGCCCGCACCGCCTCTTCCCGCACTCTCGACTTCGAGGGGCGGTTCCTGGCCGCCACCGGCGGCGGCGGGGTGGACGTCGTGCTGAACTCCTTCACCGGGGACTTCGTCGACGCCTCGCTGCGTTTGCTGCCGCGCGGCGGCCGGTTCGTCGAGATGGGCAAGGCCGACCTGCGCGACCCCGAGCAGGTCGCTGCCCTGCACCCGGGCGTGCGCTACCGCTCCTTCGACCTGCTGGAGGCCGGCCCGCAGCGGATCGGCGAGCTGCTGGCCGAGTTGCTGGAGCTGTTCGAGCGCGGGGTGCTCACCCTGCCGCCGATCACCGCCTGGCCCGTCGCGCGGGCCGGGGAGGCGCTGCGCCACCTCGGCCAGGCCCGGCACACCGGCAAGGTCGTGGTGACCGTCCCCGCGCCGATCGACCCGGCGGGCACCGTCCTGGTCACCGGAGGCATCGGCACCCTGGGTGCGCTGACCGCCCGCCACCTGGTGGCCGAGCACGGCGTCCGGCACCTGCTGCTGGCCGGCCGGCGCGGCCCCACGGCCGAGGGAGCCGCCGAGCTGGCCGCCGAACTCGCCGGGCTGGGCGCCGAGGTGACCCTCGCGGCGGTGGACGTCGCCGACCGGGCCGCTCTGGCCGCGCTGCTCGGGGCCGTCCCCGCCGAGCACCCGCTGACGCTGGTGGTGCACGCCGCGGGGGCCCTCGCCGACGGCGTCCTGGAGACCCTGGACGCGGCCGCCCTGGAAGCGGTGCTCGCCCCCAAGGCCCTGGCCGCCCGTCACCTGCACGAGCTGACCCGGCACGCGGACCTCGCCGACCTGGTGCTGTTCTCCTCCGTCTCCGGCGTGCTCGGCGGCGGCGGGCAGGCCAACTACGCCGCGGCCAACGCCTACCTGGACGCCCTCGCTCAGCGCCGCGCGGCCGAGGGCCTGCCCGCGACCTCCCTCGCCTGGGGCCTGTGGCAGCGGGCCAGCGCCCTGACCGGGCGGCTCAACGACGGTGACCGGGCCCGGCTGGCCCGTGGCGGCCTGGTGCCGCTGACCGACCGGGAGGGCCTCGCCCTGCTGGACGCGGCCCGCGCCGGCGGCCGGGCGGCCGTCGTCACCACCCGCTTCGACCTGCGGGCCGGTCAGGCGGCCGGCGCGGTGCCCCCGCTGCTGCGCTCCCTGCTGCGGGCCCGGCCGGGCGCCCCCGCCCGGCGCAGCGCGGCCGGCGCACCCGCCGGCGCGGGCCCGGCTCCGCTGCTGGAACGCCTGGCCGGTCTCGACCAGGCCGGCAGGGCGGACGCCCTGCTCCAGCTGGTACGGGCCCAGGCCGCCGCCGTCCTCGGCCACGGCACGGCCGACACCGTCGCCGCCGACCAGGCGTTCAAGGAGATCGGCTTCGACTCGCTCACGGCCGTCGAACTGCGCAACCGCCTCGGCACCGCCACGGGTCTGCGGCTGCCCCCGACCACGGTCTTCGACCACCCGACCCCGTCGGCCTTGGCCGCCCACCTCCACCGGGAACTGGCCGCGGGGGACGCGGCCGCACCGGACCCGCTGCTGCGCGAACTCGACCGTCTGGAAGCCCTGTTGCCCGCACTCGGCGCCGCGGAGGGCGTCCGGGGAGAGGTCGGCCGGCGGCTGCGCGAGCTGCTCTGGCGCCTGGACGACGGCCCGGCCGACCTCCCCGGGGAGGCCACGGGAGACCTGGCGGCGGCCAGCGACGAGGAACTGTTCGCCGCGCTCGACGACGAACTCGACCACCCCGGAACGGAGGTCTGAGATGCCCGGGACGACCCAACCGAGCGCCGCCCCCGGCGCCACCGAGGAACGCCTGCGCGACTACCTGCGCCGCGCGACCGCCGACCTGCGCCGCGCCAGGCGCCGGATCGAGGCCCTGGAGGAACGGGCGCACGAGCCGGTCGCCGTCGTCGGCATGGCCTGCCGGCTGCCCGGCGGCGTGCGCAGCCCGGAAGATCTGTGGAGCCTGCTCGCCGAGGGCCGCGACGCGATCGGCGACTTCCCCGCCGACCGCGGCTGGGACCTCGACGCCCTCTTCGACGACGACCCGGCCACCCCCGGCACCTCCTACGCCCGCCAGGGCGGATTCCTGGACGATGCAGGCGGGTTCGACGCCGCCTTCTTCGGCCTCGGCCCCCGCGAGGCGCTCGCCATGGATCCGCAGCAGCGCCTGCTGCTGGAGACCGCCTGGCGCACCTTCGAGTCCGCCGCCCTCGACCCGGCCGCCCTGCGCGGCAGCCGGACCGGCGTGTACGTCGGCATGATCGGCCAGGACTACGCCCCCCGCCCGCACGAGGTGGCCGGGGAGCTGGACGGCCACTTCATGACGGGCAACGCCGGCTCCATCGCCTCCGGCCGGCTCGCCTACCACTTCGGCCTGCTCGGCCCGGCCCTGACCGTCGACACCGCCTGCTCCTCCTCGCTGGTCGCGATGCACCTGGCCGCCCGCTCGCTGCGCTCGCGCGAGAGCGACCTCGCCCTGGCCGGCGGCGCCTGCGTCCTCGCCCACCCGCGGGTGTTCCTGGAGTTCAGCCGCCAGCGCGGACTGGCCCCGGACGGGCGCTGCAAGGCGTTCGCAGCCGCCGCAGACGGCACGGGCCTCGCCGAGGGCGTCGGGCTGCTGCTGCTGGAGCGCCTGAGCGACGCCCGCGCCAACGGCCACCGGGTGCTCGCCGTGCTGCGCGGCTCGGCCGTCAACCAGGACGGCCCCAGCAACGGACTCACCGCCCCCAGCGGGCCCGCGCAGGAGGCCGTCATCCGCGAGGCGCTGGCCGACGCCCGGCTCACCCCCGACCAGGTCGACGCCGTCGAGGCCCACGGCACCGGCACCACCCTGGGGGACCCGATCGAGGCCCGCGCCCTGCTCTCCGTCTACGGCCGGGGCGAGCGCGAACGCCCGCTGAAGCTGGGCTCGTTGAAGTCCAACATCGGCCACACCCAGGCCGCCGCCGGGGTGGCCGGCGTGATCAAGCTGATCCTCTCCCTGCGGCACGGGACCCTGCCGGCCACCCTGCACCTGGACGCGCCGACCCCGCACGTGGACTGGTCCTCGGGCGCGGTCGAGCTGCTCACCGAGGCCGTCCCCTGGCCGCGCGGGGAGCGTCCGCGCCGGGCCGCCGTCTCCTCGTTCGGGATCAGCGGCACCAACGCCCACGTCGTCCTCGAAGAGGCGCCCCGACTGCCGCCCGCCGAACCCTGCACCGCGCCCGCCGACCTGCCCTGGCTGCTCACCGCCCGCACCGCCGGGGCGCTGCGCGAGCACGCGCTGAACCTGGCCGCACACGCCGAGGCCGGAGCCGCCGAACGCGCGCAGGAGAGCGCGCACTGGCTCGGCCACGGCCGGGCGCGCTTCCCCTACCGGGCCGCCGTGCTGATTGACCGTCCACAGGAGATCGCCCCCGCCCTGCGCGCCCTGGCAGCCGGGCGCGCCCACCCCGCCCTGGTGTCCGGCACCGCCGTCGCTTCCGCCAGGGCCGCCTGGACCTTCTCGGGGCAGGGTTCCCAGCACCCCGGCATGGGCCGCGAACTCCACGCCGCCAACCAGGAGTTCGCCAAGGCGCTGGACGAGGTGTGCGACGCCCTCGACGCCCACCTGGACCGCCCCCTGCGGGACGTGATGTTCGCCGAGCCGGGCTCCGCCGAGGCCGAACTGCTGAACCGCACCCGCTACACCCAGCCCGCCCTGTTCGCCCACCAGAGCGCGCTCGCCCGCCTCCTCGGCAGCCGGCTGCCCCCGCCCGTCGCCGTGCTCGGCCACTCGATCGGCGAACTGTCCGCCGCCCACCTGGCCGGGGTGTTCGACCTGGAGTCGGCGGCGGCACTCGTCGCCGCCCGGGCCCGGCTGATGGACGAACTGCCCGCCGGCGCGGGCGCGATGCTCTCCGTCCAGGCGTCCGAGGAGCGGCTCACCGCGCTGCTCGCCCCGTACGGACCGGCGCTGGGCCTGGCCGCCGTCAACGGACCGGCCTCCACGGTGGTCTCCGGCGACGCCGCCGCGATCGCCCTGCTGGACCGCGAGCTCACCGGCCTCGGGCTGCGCACCCGCCGGCTGCGCGTCTCGCACGCGTTCCACTCCGCCCACCTGGACCCGGTGCTGGAGCGCTTCCACGCCGAGGCGCAGCGGATCACCTACCGCGCCCCGAGCCTTCCGGTGATCAGCAACGTCACCGGCGAGGCCGCCGACCCGCGGGCCATTGCCGGGCCCCGGTACTGGACGGAGCAGATCCGCGCCACCGTCCGCTTCGCCGAGGGCGTGCGCACCCTGCGCGAGCGCCACGGCGTCACCGCCTACCTGGAACTCGGCCCGCACAGCACGCTCAGCGCGCTGACCGCCACCCTCCACCCGGAGGCCGTCCACCTGGCCGCGCAACTGCGCGAGCGGCCCCAGCCGAGGGCGCTCGCCGCCGCGCTGGCCGGGGCCGAGGTGCACGGCCTCCCGGTCGCCCGCCCGGCCGGTCCCGCGCCCGCCGCCGACCCCGACACCGTGCCCGGCCACCCCTTCGCCGCGACCGTCCACTGGCTGGCCACCCCCGGCCCCTCCGGCGCCACCCGGGCCGGGGCGCCCGCGCCGGCCTCACCCCCGGTCGAGGCTCCTGCCGAGGACCCGGCAGACCTGCTGCGGCGCTGGACGCAGGCGCCGGCCCCGGATCGTACGGCCCTGCTGCTGGCCTTGGTCCAGGAGCACGCCGCCGCCGCCCTCGGCTACACCGACCCGGCGCAGATCGGCGCGGGGGAGCGCTTCCAGGACCTCGGCTTCTCCTCCTTCAGCGTCCTGGACCTGCGCAACCGGCTCGGCGCCGCGACCGGGCTCACGCTGTCCCCGATGGTCGCCTTCGACCACCCTGTCCCGGCCGAACTCGCTGCCCATCTGGACGAGTTGCTGGCCGAGTCCGTCCTGCCCGCCTCGTGAAGCAAGCCCGAAGGAGCGAATCCCGGTCATGCGCGTCGGAATCACCTACCTCAGCATCTCCCCGTCGGTGGACCGCTCGTCCGCCCGCCGCACGTACCTGGACTTCGCCCGGCAGGTCGAATGGGCCAACGACAAGGGCTTCTCCGGCATCTGGATCACCGAGCACCACTTCTCGGGCTACAGCCTCAGCTCCTCGCCGCTGCTGCTGCTCGGCCAGGCCGCCGCGATCGCCCCCGACCTGCGCCTGGGCACCGGCATCCTGGTGCTTCCGCTGTGGGACCCGGTCCGCCTGGTCGCCGACGTCAACACCCTGGACCAGCTCTCCGGCGGGCGGCTGGACCTCGGCATCGGCCGCGGCTACCAGCCGCACGAGTTCCTGGGCTTCGGCCGGGACCTCGGGGCGAGCCGTGCCGCCTTCGAGGAGTCCGCCGACCTGGTGCTGCGCCTGCTCACCGAGAGCGCCGTCACGCACAAGGGCGAGTTCCACCGGATCGACGCCCCGGTCACCGTCCTGCCGCCCTCCCACCAAACCCCCCACCCGCCGGTCTGGGCCGCCGCGGTCTCGCCGGAGTCCACCCGCTTCGCCGTCCGCCGCGGCTTCCACCTGCTCGGCCTGGCCCTGTCGACCCCGGCCGAACTCGCCGCCCAATGGCGCACGGTGAAGGCCCTCGCCGCCGAGGAGGGCGTGGCGGCCGAGGGCCTGGAGTACGCCGTCAACCGCTTCGTCCACCTCGGCACCGACCCGGCCGGGCGCCGGGCGGCCGCCCGTGAGGTCGCCCGGCAGATCCAGACCTCCCGGGCCCTGGCCGAGGGCGCTCACCCCGCCGGCGGCCTGCCGCCCGTGCCCGCCGCCATCGACCCGGCCGACGAGGAACTCGCCTACGAGCGGCTCCTGGCCGGCTCGCCCGAGCAGATCGTCGACCAGCTGGCCGAACTCGCCGCGGCCGGCGTCACCCGGGTCAACGCCGCCTTCGAGTACGGCCTGCTGCCCGCCGACACGGCCTTCGCTGCGCTGCGCACCTTCGCCGCCGAGGTGCTCCCGGCCCTGCGGGAGCTGCCCGTGCGGCTCTGATCCCTTCCCCGACACTCCTCCGACAGGCTGAAGGGGTGGGGCACCCCCCCGGTGCCCCACCCCTTCGGCGCGTCCGGCGCTCAGGCGCCCAGCCCCACCGCCTCCGCCAGACGGGTGTAGGACTCCCGCCGGTCCACCGGGTCGTAGGTGTTCGCGACCACCATGACCTCGTCCGCCCCTGATTCGGCCGTGAAGGCTTTCAGCTTCGCCGCCACTGTGTCCGGCCCGCCCACGACCTCCGCGCGCAGGTCGTTCAGCGGCGCGCTGCGCTGCGCGGCCTGCTCCGCCGGGCTCGGCCGGTGGGCCAGGGCCTCCTGGACGGGCCGCAGCGGCGCGGAGTTGCCGGCCGCGTGCTGGGCCAGCGCGAGGCGCCACGGGGTGGCCAGCTCCTCGGCGTGCCGGTCGTCCCGGCCCACGACCACGGTCAGCGTCAGGATCGCCCAGGGCCGCGCCCCCTCGTGGGCCGGCCGGAACCGCTCCCGGTAACGGCGCAGCGCGGCGAAGGCGTTGGCCGGGTCCTGGTACGCGGCGAGGTACGCGTAGCCCAGGCCCAGCCGGGCCGCGACCCCCGCCGAGGCGGGGCTGCCGCCGAGCAGGAACACGCCGGGCAGCGGCGCGTCCGTCGGCACGGCGCGGACGGAGGCGAGCTCGTGGCCCTCCGCCAGGGCGGTGTGCCCGCCGAAGGCCAGCAGCTGCGCCAGCTGCCCGTTGAACACCTCGGGGGCGAGCGAGGAACGCTGGAGCAGGGCGGCGGTGGGCCCGTGCCCGGTGCCGGTGGAGCGGCCGATGCCGAGGTCGATCCGGCCGGGGTGCAGCGCCTCCAGCGTCCGGAACTGCTCGGCGACGTGCAGCGGCGCGTGGTTGGGCAGCAGCATCCCGCCGGCGCCGATGCGCAGCCGGGTGGTGCGGGCGGCCAGGTGGGCGATGACGATCTCGGGCGCCGAGATGCCCACCGCCGCCTCGGCGTGGTGCTCGGCGACCCAGTAGCGGCTGTAGCCCAGCTCCTCGACGTGCCGGGCGAGTTGCCCGGCCTCGTCGAGCAGTTCGGAGGTGCCGGTGCCGGCCCGGCGGGGGCCCTGGTCGAGGACGGAGAACGCGGTCATGCCTGTTTCCTCAGGAGTCGGCCCCCGGCGCGCAAGGGGCGGGTGGAACGGGTGCGGGTGGAGCGGGGGCGGGCGTACCGGGTCCGGGCGGCGGCGCTCACACGGCGGCCGGGGCCGGGGCCGGGTAGGGGTGGGGCAGTCCGTAGTGCTCGCGCAGCGTGGAGCCCCGGTACGAGGAGCGGTAGACGCCGCGCTTCTGCAGGATCGGCACCACCAGCTCGACGAAGGCCGCGAGCCCGTCGGCGAAGACGTCCGGCATCAGCGTGAAGCCGTCCGCCGCCCCCGAGACGAACCACTCCTCGGCCACGTCGGCGACCTGCTCGGGCGTGCCGATCGCCTCGATGTGCGCCCCGCGCCAGGGCGCGTGCCCGGCCAGCTCGTCCAGCCGCCGGAGCCGGTTGAGGGCCTCGCGGCGGCTGTCGGCCACCGTGGTCATCAGTCCGGGCAGGATCTTGACCGACCGGGGGTCGCGGCCGTGCCGCTCGGCCCGGGCCCGCACGTCGGCCGCGTAGGCGTGGGCGACGTCCGGCGTCTTGGCCCCGGAGAACACCACGTCGGCCGTGCGCCCTGCCAGCTCGCGCCCGGGCTCCGAGGCGCCGGCCTGCACCACCAGCGGGTGGCCCTGGGCGGAGGGCGGCAGCGGCAGCGGCCCGCGGACGCTGAAGTGCTCCCCCCGGTGGGATATCGGCCGCAGCCGGCCCGGGTCGGTGAACCTCCCGGTGTGCACGTCCGCCACCAGGGCCTCCGGCTCCCAGCTGTGCCACAGCGCCTTGACGATGTCCACGAACTCCTCGGCGCGCGCGTACCGGTCGGTGCGCGGCGCCAGCCCGCTGCCGCCGAAGTTGGCGACGACCTGCGGGATGTACGTGGTGACGGCGTTCCAGCCCGCCCGTCCGCCGCTGAGCACGTCCAGCGACTTGAAGCGGCGGGCGATGTTGTACGGCTCGTTGGAGGTGGTGGAGGCGGTGGCGATCAGGCCGATCCGGGAGGTGGCGCCGGCGATCGCGGTGAGGATCAGCGTCGGCTCGTGGTAGTACGCGCCGTGCGGGCTGGTGTCGATCTCGCCGAAGATCCCGGGGGTGTCGGAGAGGAAGACGGCGTCCATCAGCCCGCGCTCGGCGAGCTGTGCGGCGGCCACCCAGGTCTCCACCCGGGCGAAGCCGTACGGGTCGGAGCCGGGCTCGCGCCAGGCGGCGGGGTGCACGCCCATGGCGCCGCCGACCATGTGGAGGTTGAGATGGAGCTCGCGTCCGGTGCTCGGTTCGGTGCTCGGTTCGGTGGTGGGTCCGGTGCTCGGTTCGGTGCTCACGGTGCCTTCCCGGGGTTCGGGCCGTCCAGCCGGGGGACGGCGTCCAGCAGTTGGCGGGTGTAGGGGTGGCGAGGCGCGCTGAGGACCTCCGCGGCGTCCCCGGACTCGACGACCTCGCCGTCCTTCATCACCAGCACCTCGTCGGCGAGGTGGCGCACCACGCCGAGGTCGTGCGAGACGAACACATAGGCGACGCCGAGTTCGGCCCGCAGTTCGGCCAGCAGGTCGAGGACCTGGGCCTGGACGGAGACGTCCAGCGCCGCCACCGGCTCGTCCAGCACGACGATCGGGGGCCGCGGCGCCAGGGCCCGGGCGATCGCCACCCGCTGGCGCTGCCCGCCGGACAGCTCGTGCGGGCGCCGGTGGAGCAGTTCCGGGCCCAGCCCGACCTGCTCCATCAGCTCGGCGACCCGGCCGGCCCGAGCGCCCCGGGGGACGCCGGTGGCGGCCAGCGGCTCGGCGATGATCCGGTCGACGGGGTAGCGCGGGTCGAAGCTGCTCAGCGGGTCCTGGTGGACGACCTGGACGCGCCGGTGCAGGGCGCGCCGCGCAGCCCCGCGCACGCTCTGCCACGGCTGCCCCTCCACCTCGACGCTGCCGGTGTCCGGCGCCGTCAGGCCCAGCAGCAGGCGCCCGGTGGTGCTCTTGCCGGAGCCGGACTCGCCGACGATGCCGAGGGTGCGGCCCTCCCGCAGGGTCAGCGAGACGTCGCGGACGGCGGCCACGGGCGCGTGTCCGGGCACGGTGAAGGACTTGCCGAGCCCCTCGGCGCGCAGCACCACCCGCTCGCCGGTGCGCGGCGGGGGCAGCCGGGTGCCCGCCCGCGGCCCGGAGAGCCGGGTGCCGCGCGCCGAAGGCCGGGGCACCGCCGCGAGCAGCAGCCGGGTGTACGGGTGCCGCGGCTCGGCCAGCACCTCGGCGGTGGGGCCCTGTTCGACCACCTCGCCGTCCTTCATGACCAGCACCCGGTCGGCCACCCGCGCGACCACCGCCAGGTCGTGACTGATCAGCAGCAGCGCCCGGCCGGCCCTTCGGCGCTCGGCGAGCAGTTCCAGGATCTGCGCCTGGACGGTGACGTCCAGGGCGGTGGTGGGCTCGTCGGCGATCAGCAGCGCGGGGTCGGCGGCGAGCGCGGAGGCGATCAGGGCCCGCTGGCGCAGGCCGCCGGACAGCTGGTGCGGGTACTGGCGGGCGCGCAGCTCCGGCTCGGGCACCCCCGCCTCGGCGAGCAGCCGCAGGACCTGCGCGGGCACCTCGGCGCGCGGCACGCTGCGGTGGGCGTGCAGCGCCTCGGCGATCTCCTCGCCGACCCGGCGCAGCGGGTCGAGCGAGACCAGCGCGTCCTGGAGCACGAAGCCGATCCGGCGCCCGCGCAGCGGCCGCCACTGGCGCTCCGTCAGCGCGCCCGCCTCGCGCCCGTCGATGCGGAAGACCTCGGCGGTGGTGCGCGCCCCGGGCCCGGCCAGCCCGACGAGGCTGCGCGCGGTGACGCTCTTGCCGGAGCCGGACTCGCCGACCAGGGCGACGCTCTCCCCGGCGGCGACGGTCAGCGACAGGCCGCGCACGGCGGTGACCGGGCAGCGCGGGCCGGGGAAGGCGACGGTCAGGCCGCTCACCTCGACCACCGGCGGGGCGGCGTCCGTACGAGGGGCGGCGGGCTCGGAGCGGGTCTCGGTGCTCATCGCGCCACCCGCCCCTCGGCCCGGTCCTGCAGCCACTGGCCGACGGCGGACACGGCCAGCACCGTGAGGGTGATCGCCGCGCCCGGGAAGACGGCCGTCCACCACGCGACCTCGACGTAGTCGCCGCTGCCGGCGAGCATCGCGCCCCACTCGGCGGTCGGCGGCTGCGGTCCAAGCCCGAGGAAGCTGAGCGCGGAGCCGGTGACGATCATGCCGCCGACGCCGACGGTGGCCAGTGCCAGCAGCGGTCCGACGGCGTTCGGCACGATGTGCCGCAGGACCACCTGGGAGCGGGACCAGCCGAGCACGGTGGCCGCCTCGACGTAGTCGCTGCCGCGCACCCGCAGCACCTCGGCCCGCACCAGCCGGGCGTACCCGGGCAGGGTGACCAGGGCGAGCCCGGCCACCAGGTTCCCGGTGCCGGTGCCCAGCACCGCGACCACCAGCAGGACCAGCAGCACGCCGGGGATGGACATCAGGACGTCCAGCAGCCGGCCGGCGACGCGGTCGGCGGTCCGCCCGCCCTGGGCGGCCAGGACGCCGATCACCGTGCCGGCTGCCAGCGCCAGCGCGGAGGCGGACAGGCCGATCAGCAGCGAGGGCCTGGCGCCGTGCACCACCCGGGAGTAGACGTCGCGTCCGTTCTCGTCGGTGCCCATCCAGTGCGCGGCCCCCGGCGGCAGCAGGCTGTCGGCGGGGCTGGCCGCGTCCGGGCCCGTCCCGCTCAGCAGGCCGGGGGCGAGCGCGGCCAGCAGGAGGAGGGCGCAGACCGCGAGCCCCAGGGCGGCTCCGGGCGGGACGCGGGCGACGGAGGGGAAGCGGGTGACGGTCGGGAAACGGGTCGGCCGGAGGCGGGGGATGACCACGGGCTCTCCTCCTTCAGCTCTCTCGGGTGCGCAGCCGCGGGTCGACCAGCCGGTAGGCCAGGTCGACGGCGGTGTTGACGACGGTGTAGACCAGCCCCGCGACCAGCACGATGCCGATGACCAGCGGAAGGTCCTTGTTGCGAACGGCGGTGACGGCCAGCGTGCCCAGCCCCTGCCGGGAGAAGACCGACTCGATCACCACCGCCCCGCCGATCAGCGAGCCGGTCAGCCAGCCGATCAGGGTGGTGACCGGCAGCAGCCCGTGCCGCAGCGCGTGCCGCAGCCGCACGGCCGCCTCGCCGACGCCCCGGGTGCGGGCCGTGGTGACGAAGGGTTCCTCCAGGGTCCGTTCCAGCCCCCGGCGCAGCACCCGGGTGATCACCGCGGCGGGCGCGGCGGCCAGCGCCAGGGCGGGCAGGACGAGCCCGTCCAGCCCCGGCGCCCCGAGCGCGGGGAACCACCGCAGCCGGAAGGAGAACAGCGCGAGCAGCAGGGTGCCGAGCCAGAACGCGGGCACGGCGACCCCGAGGCCCTCCAGCACGGACACCGGGGTGCGCACCCAGCGCGGGCGCCCGGCCGTGAGCAGGGCCGCCGGCAGCGCCAGGGCGACGGTCACCAGCACGGTGGCGGCCAGGAGTTGGAGCGTCGGGCCGAGCTGCTGGCCGATCGCGGTGCTCACCCGAAGGTGCAGGACGTAGGAGTCGCCGAGGTCGCCGCGCAGCACGTGACCGAGGAAGGTCAGGTACTGCAGCGGCAGCGGCTGGTCCAGGCCGTACTCGCGGGTGATCTCGGCGCGCAGCTGGTCGCTGGTGCCGCGCAGGCCCGTGAGCAGGTCGACCGGGTCGCCCGAGGTGAGGTGCAGGGCGAGGAAGGCGAGGGTCACCGCGCCCCACAGGACCAGGACGGCTGCGCCGAGCCGGCGCAGCGCGGCGCCGATCACTTCGCGAGCCAGGCGTCGGCGAAGTTCGGGAAGCTCTGCTGCTCGAAGACGACGCCGTGCACCTGGACGGAGGTGCCCAGCACGTAGGCGTTGGTGAACACCGGCAGGATCGCGGCGTCGTCGGTGACCTTCTGCTGGACGGCGGCGTAGAGGGCCTTCTGCCGCTGCACGTCGGTGGTGGCGAGCGCGTCGGCGAGCTGGGCGTCCACCTGGTCGTCGTGGTAGCGCGCGGCGTTGTTGTCGATCTTGGCGGTGGGGATGTGGGCGCTGCCGAAGACCAGCCGCAGCGCGTCCGGGGAGGCGTTGTTGGCGCTGCTGTTGAGCAGGTCGTAGTCCCCGGCGAGCACGCGCTTGACGTAGGTGCCGGTGTCCAGGTTCTGGTTGCGGATCTCGACGCCGAGGTCCTTGGCGGCGGCCTGGACCTGGGTCGCCAGCGCGGTGTACTGGCTGAAGTACTCCCCGATGTACAGGAAGTCCAGGCTGAGCCGCTTGCCGGCCTTGGTGCGGTAGCCCTCGCCGTCGCGGGCCGTCCAGCCGGCGTCGTCCAGGAGCTTGCCGGCGGCCGCGGCGTCGTACTTGTACTGGTCGGCGACGCCGGCGGCGTACTGCGGGGTGGAGGGGGAGAGCGGTCCGGTCGCGGCCGGGTAGACGCCGAAGTAGAGCTTCTGGACGATCAGGTGCCAGTCGATGCCGTTGCGCAGCGCCTTGCGCAGCCGGACGTCGGCGAGCGGGCCCTTCTCGGTGTTCGGGTTGAAGCTCCACGGGACGCCGGGGGAGACGGCGCTCTGCACGGTGAACTTGGGGTCGGCCTTGAGCTTGGCGACGTTGACCGGGGCGATGGCCGCGGCGGCCTCGGCCTGACCGCTGGTCAGCGCGCCCTGGCGGGAGGAGTTGTCCGGGACGATCCGTACGGCGAGCTTCTCCAGGTGGGCGGGGCCCCGGTTGGCGGCGCCCTCGGGGGCCCACGCGTAGTCGGCGCGGCGCTGGTAGGTGATGCCCTGCTGGGGGGTGAAGCCCTCGGCGCTGGTGAACGGGCCGGTTCCGACGATCTTGGAGCAGAGCGCCTTCGGGTCGCCGGCCAGGGTCGCGGGCGACTCGATGCCGAGGCTCGGGGAGGCCAGGCCGGTCAGGAACGAGGAGGCGGGCGCGGCGAGGGTGACCTCGACCGTCTGCGGGTCGACCACCCGGGCGGAGCGGTAGTTCTCGATCAGCTGGGCGGCGCCGGCGGACTTGGTGGCGGGGGCGACGACGTGGTCCAGGTTGGCCTTCACGGCGGCCGCGTCGAAGCGCGTGCCGTCGCTGAAGGTGACGCCGCTGCGCAGGGTGAAGGTGTAGGTCTTCTGGTCCTCGGAGACCTTCCAGGACTTTGCCAGCCAGGGCTGGATGGCGCCGTCGTCGTCCTGCCAGACCAGCGAGTCCAGCGCGGCCCGGCTGAACAGGGCGTCGGCCTGGCCCTGGTGGGGGTCGAGGCAGGTCGGGCCGTAGGGGACGGCGAGGGTGAGGGTGCCGCCGTCCACCGGCGTGCCGCCGGCCGCCGCGTCGGCGCTCCTCGGGGTGGTCGCCGATCCCGCGCAGGCGGCGGTGAGCGGGAGCACGGTGAGGGCGGCGACGAGGCCGAGTCTGGAGCGGAAACCCCGGCTGCGGGCGGGAGTTCGGCGCCGGGCGGTGTCGGGGGTGTTCCGGGTGGACGTGTCGGGCGTGACGGTGGCGGGGTGCGGTCGCATGGCGGGGCTTCTCTCCGAGGCGCGCGGACGGCGGCAGGGCCGCCGGGGACGGGTCGGGGTCGCCGCGAGGTCCGCCGCGCGGGGCAGTCAGAGGCCACCCGGCCGCGCGGAGGCGCAACGCGGCCGGGGACAGAGGGCGCTGTCGGTACGGGAGAGGTCGATCGCCCGGCGCGTGGCGGCGAGCAGCGGGTGCAGACCCGGCAGGCCACGCGTGGCGGACACTCCGTACTCCTAGGGCAGACCGCTCCGGAGTCGGAGCGCAGTGATCGGTCGGTTCCCGCCGTGAGGCCGGCGGAAAACGATCCATGGTGACCTGTGTAGTTAATCAGACTGAACTGAGCTGTTCAACCGTTTCGCGGCTCACGGGACGCAGCGCCCGGCGCAGCGCGTCCACCTGGGTGGCCAGCGAGTGCCGGCTGACGCCGGCCTGCGGGTCCTTGATGTCGAAGCCGTGGTACGCGCCGGGGAAGACGTGGAGCTCCAGCGGTACCCCGGCCTGGGACAGCCGCAGGCCGAAACCGATCACCTCGTCCCGGCCCAGCTCCAGGTCCCCGACGCCGAGGTAGACCGGCGGCAGGCCCGCCAGCTGCTCGGCCCGGGCCGGCGCGGCGTACGGCGGCACGTCCGGATGGCCGGGCCGCAGCGGGTGCAGGTAGGCGCCCCAGCCGGCCAGCGAGGCCGCCCGGCTCCACGTCCGGCCGTCCAGGATCAGCAGGCTGGACGGCGTCGTGTGCCGGTCGTCCAGCACCGGGGCGTGCAGCAGCAGGAGGCCGGGCAGCGCCTCGCCCGCGTCGCGCAGCGCCAGGGTGAGCCCGGCCGCCACGGCGGCGCCCGAACTGCTGCCCGCCAGGGCGATGTTGGCGCCGTCCGCGCCCAGCTCGGCTCCGTGCCGGCGCAGCCACCGCAGCACGGTGCGGCAGTCCTGCTGGGCGGCGGGGTACGGGTGCTGCGGCGCCAGCCGGTAGCCGACCGAGACGACGAGGGCGCCCGCGCCCTCGGCGTACAGGTCGCACAGCGGGTCGAACCATTCGAGCCGCTCGCCGGCGGTGAAGCCGCCGCCGTGCACGAACACCACCACCGGCCGGCCCGGTCGGGGCGCCGGCACGCACGGCCCGCCCGGCAGGTACGCACGCACCCGCACCGGCGGGGCCTGCGGGTCCTGCGGGTCGTGGGCCACCAGGTCCCGGCGCTCGGGGCCCGCGCCGTCCGGGCGCAGCGGGGACATGCCCGGCACGGGCGTGACGTAGCCGGCCAGCAACTCCCGGTCGAGCCGGGGGGAGAGGTCCTCCATGGGCGCGCAGCCTCCTCCAGAAACCGTCCTGAAACTGAACTGATTAGTTCAGATCAGTTCTACCAGTCGGCTGGGCGCGACTGTGCGCTACTGTGAGGATGTGAACGAACGTGAACTCCCCGTGACGGGCCGTGGGCGCATCGACAAGCGCGCCGCCATCCTGGACGCCGCCGTGAGGCTGTTCACGCGCGAGGGCTACGCGCAGGCGGGCATCGACGCGATCGCCGCGGCGGCCGGCGTGGCCAAGCCGACGCTCTACAACCACTTCGGGGACAAGGAGAACCTCTTCCGGGTGGTCATGCGCGACGGCGCCGAACGCACCGCCAACCGCATCGTCGCCGCCCTCGCCAGCCTCCCCGACGACGGGGAGGACCTCGCCGGCGAACTCCAGCGCGTCGCCCACCGCGTGGTCGAGTGCCAGCTCAGCGCCGAGGGCTGGGCACTCCAGCGCCTGCTCTACGCGGAGGCCTCCCGCCTGCCCGACCTCTACGACCAGGTCGTCTCCCGCGGCTCGCAGCCCGTCCTCGACGTCCTCGCCGGGCGCCTGTCCAGCCTGGCCAACCGCGGGCACCTCGACCTCGACGACCCCGCCGTCGCGGCCTCCCAGTTCATCGCCCTGGTCTCCGGCAACCTCCCCGGGCTCTCCGCCCTCGGCACCCGCCCGGTCTCCCCCTCCGACCTCGACACCGCCGTCCGCACCGGTGTCGACACCTTCCTGCGCGCCTTCGGCACCTCCCGCCGCCGCCCCGCCCGCCGCTCCTGACGTCCCCTTCGACGGAGCCGGTCAGGGGCGCGTGGGTTCCACACGGTTGACCTGGCCGCGCAGGAGGGCGAGCGTGGTGACGGCGCCGAGCAGCAGGACACTGCTGGAAAGGCCTTCGGGGCCGCCGAAGAAGACGCTCCCGGCGATCACCGCCGTCAGGCCCGTGGCCACGCCGAGCAGGACGGACGCCCACCGCACCCGGCGAACCGTCACCGGCCGGAGCAGGGCGAGGACCACCCCCGCCGCGGTCACGGTGGCCGCCGCGTACAGCGCCGCCTCCGCCCACCAGGACGGGGCCCACGACGCGCCGCGCCAGATCAGGAGGGGGCAGGCGAGCAGCGGAACCTCGGCCGCGAGTCCGAGCAGGGCGGCCATCGTCCGGTCCGCACTCCTCGGCCGGTACCCGGTGCTCACCCGACGCCCCCGTTTCGGGGCATCACCGTGCGGAGCCGGAGCAGCCCGCAGCGGTGCGCCCGTACGGCGTCTGGCATCGGTCAGGCGCCCGCGGGCGGGATCTCGGCGAGGGCGAAGCCCTCCTGGTCGGGGCCCGCGTCGGCGATGCGCAGGCCGTCCGGGCCCCAGGCGCCGCTGCGGCCGACGCACGGGCCCGCCTCGCTCGGGCCGACGAGGTCGGCCAGGACGACGCACAGCCCGAAGTCCCGGGCCCGCACCGGGTACACCTTCTCGAACGAGTCGTTGTCGGCATCCAGTGCCGAGCTCGCCAGATAGACGGTGCAGCCGTCCGCGACGGCCCGTTCGGCGATGTCGGGGAAGCGGTTGTCGTAGCAGGTGGCGAGCGCGAACCGGACGCCGTCGAGGGTGAACCGCCCGTCGGCGGTGCCCGGTTCGAAGACCGTGGCCTCGACGCCGTACAGGTGCGTCTTGTCGTAGCGGGCGAGCAGCCCGCCGTCCGGGCCGACGACCAGCGAGGTGACGCGCGGGCGGCCCCCCGCCCCGAGCACCGGCCCGTTGACGACGGCCGCCGCCCCCGTGGCCCGGCACGCCTCCCGCACGGGCTCCAACCGGGCATCCGCCTCGGTGAGCCAGGTGTCCGGCGTCGCGCCGACGAGGGTCGGCTCGTACCCGGTGAGGGCCAGCTCGGGGAACACGACGACCCGCGCCCCCAGGGCCCCGGTCTGCCGGATCAGCCCGGATATCTGACGGGCGTTGGCCTCGACGTCCCCGGCCACCGGGGCGAACTGTGCAGCTGCGATGATCACACCCGCCATCATCGCGCCCATCCGCCGCCGACGGAACCCCCGGCGCCCGACGGCCGGGGTCTGCGGGAGACAACGTCGGAGGACCGAGCCCCGCTCAGGACGGAACGAGGTCAGCCGTTCTCGGCCGGGACCGCCGACTTCCGGTAGGTGTCCGGAGTGTGGCCCGTCCAGCGCTGGAAGGCGCGGCGCAGGGCACGCGGGTCGGCGTAGCCGAGGCGGGCGGCGATGGACTGGGCGGGCAGGCGGGTGTCGCGCAGCAGGCGGGCGGCCTGTTCGTGGCGGACGGCGTCGATCTCCTAGCGCCAGGTGGTGCCTTGGTCGCTCAGCCGGCGCCGGAGGGTGCGGGGGCTCACCGCGAGGCGGCAGGCGACGCGTTCCAGGGAGAGCAGGTCGTCGGCGAGCGCCTCGGCCAGGACGGTGCGGAAGGTGTCGCGCCAGCCGGGGGCGGGCCGGGCCGCCGCGAGGCCCATCTCCACGTAGCGGCGCATGATGCGGGCGAACTCCGGTTCGGCGGAGGGAATTTCGCGTGCGGCGTCGAGCAGGACGATCGAGTTGGTGGGCTGGTCGAAGACGATGCCGGCGCGCCGAAGGCGTCGACCCGGGGGGCGGTGGTGCCACGGCGCCGGGTGGGCGAAGGCCACCCGGACCGGGCCGCCTGACGCGGTGCCGGCGGCCCGCATCCGCTGCAGGAGCGTGGCCAGGGCGCACGCTGATCTCCCGGTCGACGCCCTCCTGGAAGGACAGCCCGTTGTAGTCCGGCGCTTTCGCGCTCTGCACCGGTCGGGCGCGATGACCGTTTCGGAGAGCGCCTGCGAGACCGGGCTGAACCGGTCCCAACGGGTCCGGTCCGGCCGGCGCGTGAACGTGGCTGACGGACTCAACACCCGAACATTCAAGGTTGGTGCTGAAGCCGTGCGGACGCGCGCGGCGCTCGCCGTCGTGGAGGTCTTCCGAGACCGGTCGTCAACGCTCACCAGCCGTCGAGATGCCGTCAAAGCCGGGGACGGACTCGCTGTGTCGCGCCGTCGAACCCCTGGACGAGACCGAGAGCCGGGGGTTATAAACGTGACACTTGCCGGAAGTCGGACCTGCCGCACTCCGAGCCCGGCGACCCTTCGGCACCATCGTCATCATGCGCCATCCTCACCCCTGTAGGTCGGCGGCTGCCCGAAATCGCAATTGTTAGCGCTAACAATGCCGGCGCTGATCCCCTCCCCCCACCCGGAAGGAACAGATCCCGCGATGTCGTCACCTGCCCTGAACCGCCGCAGCCTGCTCAAGGCGACCGGTGTGCTGGCCCTCGCGCCCGCCATCGGCCTCGGCCTCGCCCCGACGGCGGCGGAGGCTGCGGAGGTCGTCGGCTCGTCGACCCGGCCGTTCGGCCTCGGCCAGGTCCTGCTGACCGCCGGCCGGTTCCACGACAACCAGGACCGGACCCTGGCGTACCTGCGTTTCGTGGACGTCGACCGGTTGCTGTACAACTTCCGCGCGAACCACGGCCTGTCCACCAACGCCGCGACCGCGCCCGGAGGTTGGGACGCGCCGTCGTTCCCCTTCCGCACCCACGTGCAAGGGCACTTCCTCAGCGCGTGGGCGCAGGCGTACGCGGGAACGGGGGACACCGTCTGCCGTGACAAGGCCGCCTACATGGTGGCGGAGCTGGCCAAGTGCCAAGCCAACAACGCCGCGGCCGGGTTCTCCGCCGGCTACCTGTCGGGCTTCCCCGAGGGCGACTTCGCCAAGCTGGAGTCCGGCTCGCTCACGGCCGGTGTCCCCTACTACTGTGTCCACAAGACCATGGCCGGCCTGCTCGACGTGTGGCGCCTGCTGGGCAACACCCAGGCCCGGGACGTCCTGCTGGCCATGGCCGGCTGGGTCGACCAGCGCACCGGCCGGCTCACCCGGAGCCAGATGCAGGCGCTCATGGGCACCGAGTTCGGCGGCATGAACGCGGTCCTCGCCGACCTCAGCCTGGAGACCGGGGACAGCCGCTGGCTGACGGTCGCCCAACGCTTCGACCACGCGGCCGTGTTCGACCCGCTGGCGGCCGGCCAGGACCAGCTGAACGGCCTGCACGCCAATACCCAGGTGCCGAAGTGGATCGGTGCCGTCCGCGAGTACCGGGCCACCGGGACGACGCGCTACCACGACATCGCCACGAACGCCTGGACCTTCTGCACCACCGCACACAGCTACGCCATCGGCGGCAACAGTCAGGCCGAGCACTTCCGCGCCCCCAACGCGATCGCCTCCCAGCTGACCAACGACAACTGCGAGCTCTGCAACTCGTACAACATGCTCAAACTCACCCGCGAACTATGGCAGTTGGATCCCACCAATGCCGCGTACTTCGACTTCTACGAGCGAGCCCAGCTCAACCACGTCGTCGGCGCGCAGAACCCGGCCGACCCGCACGGGCACGTCACCTACTTCACCCCGCTGAAGGCCGGCGGCCGCCGGGGCGTGGGACCGGCCTGGGGCGGAGGAACCTGGAGCACCGACTACGACTCCTTCTGGTGCTGCCAGGGCACCGGCATGGAGTCCAACACCAAGCTGGCGGACTCCGTCTACTTCCACGACGGCACCACGCTGATCGTGAACCTCTTCGTGCCCACCGTCCTCACCTGGGCCGAGCGCGGCCTCACGATCACCCAGACCACCACGTACCCCGCGGAGGACACCACCACGCTCAAGGTGACCGGCAGCACCGGCGACACCTGGTCGATGCGCATCCGCATCCCGGGCTGGACGTCCGGCGCCACCGTGAGTGTCAACGGCACGGTGCAGAACATCGCCACCACGCCCGGCAGTTACGCCACCCTGACGCGTGCCTGGGCCTCCGGCGACACGGTGACCGTCAAGCTGCCGATGCAGGTCACCCTCCGGGCCGCCAACGACAACCCGGACGTCGCCGCGGTCACCTACGGCCCGGTCGTGCTGGCCGGCGACTTCGGCAGCACCGCGCTGTCCGCGCTTCCGGTCATCGACCCGAAGTCGATCACCCGCAGCGGCACCACGGGCCTCGCTTTCACCGCGACCGCCAACGGCTCGACCGTGAACCTCGGACCGTTCCACGACGCGCAGGGCTTCAACTACTCCGTCTACTGGAACACCAAGAGCGCCACCGGATTCCGTCTGCTCAACGAGGGCAGCGGGCTGGTCCTCGGCGTGCAGAACATGTCCACCGCGGACGGCGGGCTCGCCCTCCAGTGGGGCGACACCGGCACCACCGACCACGACTGGAGCCTGGTGGCCGACGGCAGCGCGCTGCGCCTGCGCAACGTCAACAGCGGCAAGGTGCTGGGCGTGACGAGCATGTCGACCGCCGACGGCGCCTCGGTGCTCCAGTGGTCGGACAACGGCACCGCCGACCACCGGTGGACCGTCGTGGCGACGGCCGGCGGCTCGCACGGCCTGCAGAACGTCAACAGCGGCAAGCTGCTCGGCATCGCCGGTGCCTCCACGTCCCAGGGCGCCTTCGCCGTTCAGGTCGCGGACACCAGCTCGGCCACCAGCCGCTGGTGGTTCGTCCCGACCGGCACCCGGCGCATCCGGAACGTGGGCAGCGGGCTGCTGCTCGGCGTGCAGACCATGTCGACCGCCGACGGCGGCCTGGTGATCCAGTGGGGCGACAACGGCACCGCGGACCACCTGTGGACCGCGGTGGTCGACTCCGGGGGCTACCTGCGGTTCAGGAACTCCAACAGCGGCAAGGTGCTCGCCGTGGACAACGGCGGCACGGCCAACGGCGCCCGGATCGTCCAGTGGACCGACAACGGTGCCGCGGACCACCGCTGGCGCCTGCGCCACGGCGGCGGCGACACCTTCCGCATCGAGTCCGCCGGCGGCCGTGTCCTCGGCGTCGACGGGGCCTCCACCTCGCAGGGCGCCCAGATCGTGCTGTGGGACGACAACGGCAGCTCCGACCACCTGTGGCAGTTCATCTGACGATCGGCCGACCGGGTCGCGTTGCCATCGGCGTGCGATCTCAGGTCGCGCGGCGGCGGGTACTGGTCCTCGCTCACACTTCCCCGAGAGGAACGCCCGGGTAGGCCAGGCGATCGGTGTCCACTGCCCGCTCGGAGATGATGAGTTCGCGGATCGGGTCTCATAGCGGCCCTGGAGGAGGCCGCGCGCGAGCAGGAGACCGCCGGGCGGGGGTGAGCCGCGGGAACAGAACGGACAGGACGAGCGCGGACGCATCCGACGGCGGCGCCGGCGACTGCGGGCCCCTTCGGCGATTCCTTGTCCGTCCGACCTTGCACGCCCGCCTCGCGCGCGCGGAGGGGGAACCGGTCGGCGGTCATGGCGATTTTCGGTGGAGGCAGCCGCAATCACCATCACCTCGGAAGGGGACAACGGCTCCGATCTGGCGGTCCATCAGACGCAGCGATATCGGGCCCTGCTGTTGTCTTTGGACAGGTCCCACGCCGGACCGCACGCCCGTTCAGAGGCTGACTACGGACCAGCCGTCGCGCGTCCGCGCTTTGAGGTGGGGGTTCGCGCGACCCTCGTGGACGGCGAGCGCGAGCGGGTGCTCGGCGCGCGCGGCTGCGACGAAGGCGGTCATCGCGGCGTGCCGGCCGGTGGCAAGGAAGGCGGCCGGCGACAGGCCATATCGGCGGCCGGGGTGATCTCGTACATCCCGTGGCCGTCCAGGTAGCGCACCGTGTTGAGGTCGCGCTGCAGGACGGCGTCCCCCGGGTGGCCGAGCGTCAGGGTGGCCGGGTATTCGCGGTCGTAGGTCGTCGCGGTGATCGCGTCGCCGGGCCTCACCAGCACGGTGAGGGAGCGGAAGCTCGCCAACTGCTTGAGCCGGTCCAGCGCGCGGTAGCCGCGCAGCCGTCCCGAAGCCGGAGCGACCAGCGCCGCCCAGGCGAACGCGTGCCGCCGCTGGTAGGGCCGGCCCGCCCGGGCGCGGAACCGCTCGGGCCGGACGTAGGCGTCGACGGTCCACTCCAGCTGGCCCTCGCCCAGGACGTCGGCCGTGTAGTAGGGCAGCCCCGAAACGCGGGCGCCCGCCTCGACCAGCCGCGGGCCGTCCGGGGTCAGCTTGATCTCCAGGTGCGCCGCGCCGTACCGGATGCCGAGGGCGTCCAGCACCCGGCGGCCGTAGTCGAAGAGCTCGCCGACCGGCTGTTCGCCGGAGCGCAGCAGCACCTGCGCGGTCACCAAGTCCCGAACCCCGTTGGCCTCGATCCGCTCGGTGCGCCAGGCGTCGGTCAGCTGGTGCACACCCGCGCAACTGACCGTGTTCACGATGTACTCGGCGCCCACCAGGTACTCCTGGGCGACGACCTCGGTGATCGGCTCGCCCAGCACCGTACGGCGGCCGCGCAGCCTGCGCAGCGCGGCGACCGAGTCCTGCGGCAGATCGCAGAACGACACGCCGTCACCCCAGTAGCCCCGCAGGGGCTTGACGACCACGGTCCCACCCGCTTTCTCGTGCCAGGCCAGCAGTTCGGCTTCGTCACCGGTTCGCAGCTGCCGCATGCCGGGGACCCCCTGAGCCTTGACCGTTTCGATCTGCACGTACTTGTCGCGCCGCGCGCTGCTCAGGGCCGTGCCGTTGGAGGCCAGTCCCAGCCGCTCGGAGAGGGCGTCGGCGAGCTCCACCCCGGTCTCTCGACCGGCCAGGACCGCGACCGGCCCCAGGGCGGCGAGCTGTGCGGTCAGGGCGTCCAAGTCGTCGTCGTGGAGCAGCACATGAGCGAAGGCCCGGTCGTCCACCGGATCGACTCCAACTGGAGGGGCGGGCGTGCTCCGGACCTGGATCACCTCGCCGCCCACCGCGCCGAACGCGCCGGTGAACCCGAAGGACGTGCCGAACGCGTCGACGACCGCGACACGGAATGCTGACATCGGTTGCCTGCCTACTGGTTGGCCGGAGCGGAGTCGGGGTGGGTGAGATCGGCGCGGAGCGCGAGGAGCCGGTACACCGCATTGGTGAGGACGTGCCGGACGCTGAACCCCGACGTGCCGGGGTCCAGGCCGTCCAGGATGTCGCGTTCGCCGCCCTGCTCGCGGATGTCGCGACGGGTCAGCCCGGCCCGCTCCGGGAACGCCTCGGGGAGCGCGTGCCGGGTGACGCCCAGGTGCGCCATCCGGAAGTCCACGAACTTGTCGATCACCCTGACCAACCGGTCGCGGCCCGTAGGGTCGAGCACCAGCCGTCCGTCCCGCAGCCGCTGGGTCACGTTCGCCCCGCGGATGGAGTCGCCGCGCCACCGCGCGATGACGGGCCGGGACCACGAGGGGAAGTACGACATCGACTGGTCCAGGAAGATGCCGTACCCCTTCGACGGCGGCAGCAGGGCCAGTTCGAGGAGGTGGACACTGGGCATGAACGCGCCGCTCGCGCCGCGCGGGCCGCCGGGATGGCCCATGTGGTAGGGGCGGAACCGGTTGAACGCCTGCTGTGACAGCCTGCGGTACCTGGCCATGTACCGCGTGAACTCCGCAAGGGACTCGACGACGTCGTCCAGGACCGCGGCCGGTCGTGCTGTGGCCGCCGGGTGGACCAGCGAGCGCAGGCCGTAGGCGGCCGATTTGGCCCATGGTTCGGAGAGGTGGTGGCCGAGGTAGAAGTCCCGTTCGAGAGCGGCGTCCCGGCCTGCGGAGAACACCCGGATGTCCCCGCTGCGCTGGTACTCCTCGCAGTTGACGTCGATCAGGAGTTCATAGCTCAGATGGGGATCCAGTGCGGGGAACCTGCTGCACTGGGCGGATATCAGCTCGGCCAGGGCGGAGGGTGCGGCCTGTGGCCCCGCGGGCGCGTAACCGCTGAGCAGGATGAGCAGATCGAGCTGGAGGAGGCGCGCGGTCCGCTCGTCGTCCTCGGAGAGGCACTGCGGAATGACGTTTCGGAGCATCTGCTCCTGTGAGTCAGCGAGTTGATGGTACGTCATGCACCGTGCGGCGAGGTCGCCGAGGGCAGCGGGAAGGCTGTGCAGGACGTAGTCGCGCAGCGGTGAGCCGGAGCGACCGGGGGCGGGAGAGGTGTGCTGGCGGGGGTGTGCGACACCCTCGAAGAGTTGGCTGCTGTTCACGTCTGCTCCTTGTCGGCCGCCGCGACGGGCCACGACGTCACTGGGGGTTTGTTCGGAGGCCCGGCTGCCGGCCGGGGCCCGTACCGGCGGCGTCGAGGCTGCTGGGGCATTGGTGGCTCACTGCCCCGCCGGGAAGTCGGCGGCGGCGCTCGCCCCGGCCCATTTCCGCGTCTCCTCTGCGCGCGCCTCACCGGCGGCCAGGGCTGCGGTCACGGCCTGGGCGCCGAGCAGAAGCCGGCGTGGCGGGTCGTCGTGGCTGATGGCGTCGATGATCACTTGGGCGGCGCGGGCCGGGTCGCCGGGCTGCGTGCCGTTGTTCTCCCGCCGGTACCGGTTCATGACGCCGACGGTCTCCTCGTAGTCGGGCCCCACCGGGTGCAGCTCCATGGACGAGCCCTGCCAGTCCGTCCGGAAGGCTCCGGGCTCGACGATGACCACCTTCACTCCGAACGGTCCTGCCTCACCGGCCAGTACCTCGGAGAAGCCCTCGACGGCGAACTTCGCGCTCTGGTAGGCACCCATGCCCGGGGTGCCGCCGACCCGGCCGCCCAGGGACGAGAACTGCACGAACACTCCCGACCG
This sequence comes from Kitasatospora sp. NPDC101157, assembly GCF_044768255.1. Lineage (NCBI taxonomy): Bacteria > Bacillati > Actinomycetota > Actinomycetes > Kitasatosporales > Streptomycetaceae > Kitasatospora > Kitasatospora sp. NPDC101157. The sequence continues at coordinate 151,808 of NZ_JBIWPL010000017.1, forward strand.
CTGCTCGCGCAGCACCGGCAGCGCGGCCCGGGTGACGTTGACGACGCCGAAGAAGTTCGCCTCGAACTGCTCGCGGAAGTCCTTCTCCGTCATCTCCTCGATCGGGCCGCTGTTGGCGTATCCCGCGTTGTTCACCACCACGTCCAGTCGCCCGAAGGCCGTGACCGCGCTGTCCACCGCGGCACGGGCCGCAGCCGCGTCGGTCACGTCCAAGGCCGTGGTGCGGACCCGCGCCCCGTGGCGGGAGACCAGGTTCGCCAGTTGTTCCGGCCGCCGAGCCGTCGCCAGGACCTGTTCTCCGCGCTCCAGGACCGCTTCGGTCAGGTGCCGCCCGAAGCCCCGGGACGCGCCGGTGATCAACCACGTGCGAGTCATGTCAAGCCCCCTGTGCTCTGTCGTGAGACCTATCGGTCATCACTGTCACGTGCGGTGCATCCGTCGCACATCAGTCATATGACGCTCGGTCCGCGATGGCTGCCAGGTCAGGGGTGACCGAACCCGTGCAGCTCGGCCAGCCCCGCTGTTCGCGGGAACGGGTCCGGGTCGCCGTAGGGCCTCTACTGGGCCTTGTAGCCGCCGTCGACGTTGAGGATCTCGATCGAGGCACACGTCGGCGGCTCACACCGCGGGGGCCGCAGCCTCCTTCAGCGTGCCGTCGGCCAGCCGGAGCCAGCGGTTCACCTCGATCTCGGCGAGGAAGCGCTCGTCGTGACTGACGACCAGGAGGGCGCCCTGGTAGGAGTTCAGGGCGCTCTCCAGCTGCCCCGCACTGACCAGGTCGAGGTTGTTGGTCGGCTCGTCGAGCAGCAGCAGGTGCGGGGCCGGCTCCGCGCACAGCACGCAGGCCAGGGTGGCGCGCAGCCGCTCGCCGCCGGAGAGCACCCCGACCGGCAGGTGGGCTCGGGCGCCGCGGAACAGGAAGCGGGCAAGCAGGTTCATCCGCTCCGTCTCGGGCCGTTCGGGGGCGAACGCAGCGAAGTTCTCCGCCACGGTGCGGTCGAGGTCCAGCAGGTCCAGGCGCTGCGAGAGGTAGGCGATCCGCCCGTCGTTGCGCTTGATCTCCCCGCCGTCCGGGCTGAGTTCGCCGGCGACCAGGCGCAGCAGGGTGCTCTTCCCGGCGCCGTTGGGACCGCTCAGGGCGATCCGCTCGGGGCCGCGGATGCTCAGGTCCACGCCGCCGTCGGCGAACACCGGCCGGCCGGCGTGGCGCACCTGGAGGCCCTCGCCGAGGAAGAGGTTGCGCCCGGCGGGCACCTGGGTGTCGGGCAGCTCCAGGGAGAGGCGCTGCTCCTCGCGCAGGGCGCGACCGGCTTCGTCGAGCCGGGCCTTGGCCTCGCTGATCCGGGCGGCGTGCATCTGCCCGGCTCGGCCCGCGGACTCCTGGGCGCCGCGCTTCATGTTGCCGGCGAAGATGCGGGGCAGCCCTGCGTTCTTGAGGTTGCGGGCGGCGTTGCTCTGGCGGCGCTCGGCGCGTTCGCGGGCCTGTTGCATCTCCCGCTTCTCCCGCTTCAGCTCCTGTTCGGCGTTGCGGACGTTCTTCTCGGCGACCTCCTGCTCGGCCCGGACGGCCTCCTCGTAGGCGGTGAAGTTTCCGCCGTAGAAGCGCAGTTCGCCATTGCCGAGTTCGGCGATGGACTGCATCCGGTCCAGCAGCGCGCGGTCGTGGCTGACCAGCAGGAGGCAGCCGTTGAAGTCCGCCAGCACGTCGTAGAGCTTGTGCCGGGCCTGGGCGTCGAGGTTGTTGGTCGGTTCGTCGAGCAGCAGTACGTCGGGGCGCTTGAGCAGTTGGGCGGCGAGGCCGAGGGAGACGATCTGGCCGCCGCTGAGCGTGCTGAGGCTGCGGTCCAGGGTGAGGTCGGTCAGGCCGAGACGGTCGAGCTGGGCGCGGGTGCGCTCCTCGATGTCCCAGTCGTCGCCGATGGTGATGAAGTGGCGCTCGTCGACGTCCCCGGACTCCACGGCGTCGATGGCGCGGATGATTCCGGCGATGTCGAGCACCTCGGCGACGGTGAGGTCGGAGCTCAGGGGCAGGCTCTGGCGAAGGTGTCCGAGCCTTCCGACGACCTTCACCGATCCGGTGGCGGGCTTGAGTTCACCGGCGATCAGCTTGAGCAGGGTGCTCTTTCCGGAGCCGTTGGGGGCGACCAGGCCGGTACGGCCGGTGGGGATGGTGAAGGACAGGTCGTGGAAGACCGGGGTGTCATCGGACCAGGCGAAGGAGACGTTGGAGCAGACGACGGCAGCGTCGGACACGGAGATGACCTCGAAGAAGAGTGAGGGCATGAGGGTAGACCTCTGCCCTGGGAAGGCGCGGGAAAAGGGGCACGACGAAACGGGCCACCTCGGCGGCGCTGCTGACGCACCGGCCGGTGGCCGTCAGATCCGGATCTCACCCGGAGATGTCGTCGTCACCCGCCACGTCTGCCACTCCTCGATCACACGACTACAGGTCACATCGACTGTAGCAGCGATCGCGTGTCGCCGCGGGTCGGGCAGGTGTGCCTCGGTGGCTTTCGATCGAGAACTGTCGTTCGCTGCAACCGGTTTCGCCGTGCGACAGCTGTGGCCCTGATCCTTCGTCCTGTGGCGGATTCCCGCATCGGTCATCTGACGGCCGAAGTCTTCGGGGAAGGTACGGGGGCGACGAGGGGAAGGTGAGAACCGCGCGGCGAGCAAGTCGGCGCCGAGCGGGTGGCCTTGCCAGGGACCGTCGGGTGGCGGTCCCGGGCGGAGGCTGCTGGTGGCCGACGGGGTCGAGGTTGTGAGCGGGGCCAGGCCTGGCCTGGGCGTTGACTGAAACCTGGCTGTTCAGCCATAGCGTCAGCAGCCCGCTGTCCGACAGCGCCCGCGCGGTCGCCGGCAGCGCCCTCCGGAGCTGGGCGTCGCTGCCCAGGGCGACCCAGTGCCGGGGCACGGGCGACGTCACGGTGGTGTAGATGGCTTCGGAGGCCTTCTGCGGGCCGCCGAGGAACACCTCCGGCGTGAGGCGGTCCAGTTGCTCCGGCCGCCGAGCCGTCGCCAGGACCTGGTCTTCGCTCTCCAGAACCGCTTCGGTCGGGCGCCCCCGAAGCCCCGGGACCCGCCGGTGATCAACCATGTGCGAGTCATGCCGAGCCCGCTCGCTCTGTTCTGAGACCCATCGGTCATCACTGTCACTTGCGATCCGTCCAGCGTGCACCAGTCATCCGGAGCTAAGTCAGCGACGGTGGCCAGGGGAGAGGGAACCTCTGCTGTTCGTAGGATGGGTGAAGCTCCTCCGGGAGGAACTCGTCCCGGAGGTGACATGCCACAACACGCGAAACACCAGTTGCTCGGGCGGAAGCGGGAGTTGGAGGCGCTGGACCGCCTGCTGCGCGAGGTGCGCGAAGGGCACAGTCGGGTGCTGGTTCTGCGCGGTGAGGCCGGCGTGGGCAAGTCGGCGCTGCTCGACCATCTGGCCGGGCAGGCGGCGCAGATGCAGGTCGTACGCGCGGTCGGTGTCGAAGCCGAGTCGGAGTTCGCGTATTCGGCCTTGCAACGGCTGTGCGCTCCGCTTATGGCGCAGCTGGATCGACTCCCGTCGGTGCAGCAGGACGCGCTGCGTGTCGCGTTCGGCCTGAGCGCGGGGAACCCGCCCGAGATGCTGCTGGTCGGGATGGCGGTCCTCGGTCTCTTCGCCGAGGCGGCGGCCCGGACCCCGCTGGTATGCCTGGTCGACGACGTGCAGTGGCTGGACCTGATGTCCCGGCGGATCCTGGCGTTCGTCGGGCGTCGGCTGGACGCCGAGTCGGTGGCGTTGGTGTTCGCCGAGCGGATCACCGACGGGAAGAAGGAGGATGAGGGCTTTTCCGGCCTGCCGGAACTTCCCGTGCGCGGGCTGGCCGACGTCGACGCCCGGGTGCTGCTCGACAGCGTGCTGCCGGGGCCGGTCGACGCTCGCGTGCGGGACCGGATCGTCGCCGAGACCGGTGGGAATCCGCTCGCCCTGCTGGAGTTGCCCCGGGGCCTGTCACCGGTGGAGTTGGCGTTCGGGTTCGGAGGGCCCGGCGCCGGGGCGGTGGCGACCCGGGTCGAGGACGGATTCCGTCGGCGCGTCGATGCGTTGCCGGCCGACGCCCGGGCCCTGTTGCTGGTCGCGGCGGTTGAACCGGTCGGTGACGGGCCGCTGTTGTGGGATGCTCTGCGTCTGCTGGGCATCGGGCTGGAGGCCGCCGCAGTGGCTGAGGCCGCAGGCCTGATCACCCTGGGAGCCTCGGTGCGGTTCCGGCACCCGCTGGTGCGTTCGGCCGCCTGGCGTGGCGCGGATGCCGCCACGCTGCGCGCGGCTCACCGCGTCCTGGCCGAGGCCATTGACGCCCGGCGCGACCCCGACCGGCGGGCCTGGCACCAGGCTCACGCCGCGGTCGGGCCGGACGAGGAGGTCGCCGCCGCGCTGGAGCGCTCCGCCGACCGGGCTCTGGCACGCGGCGGCCGGGCGGCCGCCGCCTCCTTCCTGGAACGTGCCGCCGCGCTCACTCCCGACCCGAAGGGGCGGGCGCGGCGTGCGCTGGCGGCCGCGGACGCCCACCTCGCCGCGGGCGTGCCGGCTCGGGTCCCCGACCTGCTCGCCGCCGCCGAGCTGGGGCCGCTGGACCGGCTGCAGCAGGCCAACGCCAGCCGGCTGCGGGCCAAGGTGTCGTCCATGACCGACTCGGGGCCGGGCGCGGTGCAGCCGCTGCTCGATGCGGCGGGCCGGCTCAGGGACCTCGACCCGGCCCTCGCACGGAAGACCTACCTCGACGCGTTCGGCGCGGCCATTCGGGCCGGCCGGCGCGACGAAGGCGGACTGCGGCGAGTCGCCGACGCCGCTCGCGACCTGACACCCGGCGACGAGCCGGCGGGAGTCTTCCTTCGTGCCCTGGTCGTGTGGACCACGGACGGGCCGGTCGCTGCCTTCCCGCTGCTGGCGCGGGCGCTGCGCTCCCTCACCGACGAGGAGGACCCGTCCGTCCTGTGGGCGGCCGCGAACGCCGCCGCGGAGTTGGGCGATCTCCAGGCCTGGCTGGACGTCACCGATCGGGCGGCCCGCTTCGCCCGGACGACGGGAACGCTGTCGATTCTCTCGATGGTGCTGCCCTACCGGGCGGCCGCGCTGGGCTTTGCGGGGCGTTTCTCGGAAGCCGGGGACCTGCTGGCCGAGGCCGCGGCCGTTGAGAAGGCCACCGGTGTGGTTCCGCGTATGACGGCCCTGATCGGCGCGTATCGGGGACGGGAGCGGCCGGCCCTGGAACTGATCGAGGCGATGGAGCGGGACGGTGAGCAGCCCGCCCTGGGACGGCTCACCGGCATGGCGGCGTGTGTGCGGGCCGTGCTCCACAACGGCCTGGGCAACTATCCGCTCGCCATGGAGGCGGCACTGCGAAGCACGGAGTACCAGGACCTCAACGTGCATTTCTGGGCGAGCAGCGAGCTGGTCGAGGCCGCGACCCGGGCCGGCCACCCGGCGGTGGCGGCCCGAGCGCGCGAGCGGCTGGCCGACTGGGCTCTTGCCGGCACGCCCTGGGCCCTGGGTGCGCGAGCGATCGCCGACGCTCTGACCGGAGCATCCGAGCAGGCAGAAGACCGCTATCGCGAGGCCGTCGACCACTTCGGCCGGGGCGGGCTCGGCGTGTTCGAGGTCCGGGCCCGGCTGCTGTTCGGGGAGTGGCTGCGCCGCCAGAACCGGCGCGCGCAGGCCCGTACCGAGCTGCGGGCGGCGTACGAGGCGGCCGCGGAAACGGGTATGGAGGCGTTCGCGGAGCGGGCTCGGCGAGAGCTGGGCGCCACCGGTGAGACTGTCCGCAAGCGGACCGTCGGCGCGCCGGTCCTGACCCCGCAGGAGGCGCAGATCGCCCGCCTCGCGGCCGCCGGGCACGCTAACGCGGAGATCGGCGCGCAGTTGTTCCTCAGCCCTCGCACGGTCGAGTGGCACCTGCGCAAGGTCTTCGCCAAGCTGGGGATCTCCTCCCGTCGCGAGATCGACGGTGCTCTGTCCGAGCGGTGATCGCCGTTGTCCGGCGGATCGGTGGGACGACTACGGCAGCACGGTGCGCAACTCCTGCCGTGAGCTGATGCGAGTTCGGGGAACACCTTGCGCAGGTGCCACTCGACGGGAGGGGCGCTGAGGAAGAGCTCGGCTCCGATCTCCGCGTTCGACCGGCCGTCCCGTGTGCGCCTGGCGATCCGGCTCTCCCGTTCCGTCCGCTCGACCGTCCGGTGCAGGGCAGCCGGCGACATCGCTGCCCCGAATTCGGCGAGTTCAAGGCGCGTACGTTCGGCGAACGCTTCGGCGTCGATCTCCACGAGCATGCCGTGCGCCGCGCTCAGCTGCGCCATCGTCGCCGACGACGGTGAAGTGGTGCTCGGCGTCGGGTCGCCTGAGGGACTGTCAGGTTCGCAAGTGGTGGGTCACGTTTCCCACGAGATCGACGTGCACGCGTCGTTCGGTGAAGTGCCACCGCTGTCCGCGGTATTCGAACCGGTCCTGGTACCGGCCTGCGGCGATCGGTTGCAGAGGCAGATCGGGCAGCGCCTGCAGCACGGTGAAGTACGACCGGGCGGTCGCGTGCGTGGAACCAGCCGCGATGTCGATGACGGTGCTGGTCGTGAGGTGCTTGGTCCGCGGCGTTCCGTCATCGTAGGTGATGAGTGTGTCCTGGAGCATCGCCTCGACGGCCTCTCGGCCGCGGACCGGTGCCCCGCTGCCCACGAACAGGGCATCTGCCAGCAGCGCGCCGACCGCGCCGAAGTCTCCGCTGTCGACGTGCACGACGTAGGCGGCGATCAGGTTCTCGATGGCGCGGTGACTTGATGAGACATCCATGATGGATCGGCGACCTGTCCTTTCCTGTTGTTCGAAGTCAGCCGTCAGCAGGCGCAGAGGATGCGCCGGGGGGACTGGGGGCGCCCTCCCGGCGTGGAGAGGGCGCCGTGCATGGACTGGAGTCTGAGTCTGATGGGCCGGTCAGTGGGTGGCGCGGGCCGCCTTCTTGATGACGTCGGCCACCAGGTCGGGGTGGGACATCGCGACGGAGTGTGATGCGGCGACCTCGGTGGTGTGGGCGTGAGCGCGTTCGGCCATGAACCGTTGTGCGGCGGCTGGGATGTTGAGGTCTCCGGTGGTGACGATGTCCCAGCTGGGGACGGTCTGCCAGGCGGCGGCAGTGGCCTTCTCCTCCAGTGCGGCCTGGGCGATGGGCCGCTGCGTCACGGCTGCAAGCGCGGCCCGGTCGGTCGGGACGTCGGCGGCGAACTGGGCCCGGAACTTGTCCTGCTGGATGTACAGGTCGGTGCCGGTGCTGCCGTCGGCGAACGAGTAAGGCACCGGGTCCAGCGTGCCGGACAGGGTCGAACCGGGGAACCGGTTGGTCAGCTGCAGCGCGGACTCGCCCGGTGCGGGCAGGAACGCGGCGACGTAGACGAGGGCCTTGACCCGCGGCTCACCGACGGCGGCCTCACTGATGACCGAGCCGCCGTAGGAGTGGCCGGCCAGGACGACGGGGCCCTTGATGTGGCCGACGAGGCTGCGCAGCGCGGCGGCGTCGGAGGCCGGGCCGCGCAGCGGGTTGGCGGCGGCCACCACCGGGTAACCGTCGCGGCGCAGCTTGGCGATGACGCCGTCCCAGCTGGAGCCGTCGGCGAACGCGCCGTGCTCCAGGACGATGGTCGGCTTCGCGGCCCGGTCGGCCGAGTCCTGGGTCGCGGCGTTCGCGGTGCCGACGGCGGCGAACGCGCCGATGACGGCGGCGGCACCGGCGACGAATCGGCGCAGGCGGCTGTTCTCAATGCTGAACATGGTGACGCTCCAAGGGCTTTGAACAGTGCGACGGATCCAGCGGTGCTCACTGTTGCCCTCGGCCCGTTCCCGGCGCATCGGTCATGTGACGTCACGCTTCCGGCCCTTCCGGACCTCCGATCCGCCGCGCCGACTGGGCGTCAGGTGACTGATGTGCCGTCACCGGAGCGGCGGCCACAGTAATGGCGCCATCCCCGATTCCGAGGAGAGATCATGAAAAGACGGTTCCTGACCATCGTTGCGGCGAGTGTCCCCCTGGTCACCGCCGCGGCCGTCTCCACACCGGTGAGCGCGTCGGCGGACCTCGCCGCCACCGGCCCCTTGTCCTTCACCTGCGCCCCGTCCGCGCTGCCGGCCCCGGCGGGTACCGCGGTGGAGTCCGTTACCGCGGCCGATGTGCCGGCCGGCACCTTCCAGGTGCCCGGAGCCCCGCCGCTCGGCGGCTTCCCGGTGCCCGACGTCCCGGCGCACTGCGAGGTGACGGTCACGCTGACCCACCCCGGCTCGAACGACCACGCCAAGGTGAACGTCTGGCTGCCGCAGACCGGCTGGAACGGCCGCTTCCAGGCGGTCGGCGGTGTCGCCTACGCCGCCGGGGACAACGGCGCCGGGCTCGCCGCGGCCGTCAAGCAGGGCTACGCCGCCGCCACGACCGACGCCGGCGTCGGCGGAGCCCTGGACACCAGCTGGGCGCTGGACGCCTCCGGACACGTCAACACCGCGCTCCTGGACAACTTCGCCTCCCGCTCCGCGCACGAGATGGCGCTGGTCGGCAAGCAGGTCGTGGCCGACGTCTACGGCAAGGCGGCGTCCTACTCCTACTGGAACGGCTGCTCCACCGGCGGCCGCCAGGGCTACATGGAGGCCCAGCGGTACCCGAAGGACTTCAACGGCATCAACGCCGCGGCGCCGGGCATCAACTGGAACCAGTTCGAGGTCGCCACCCTGTGGCCGCAGGTCGTGATGAACGAGGCGCACGCCTACCCGACCGGGTGCGAGTTCGACGCTTTCAACCAGGCCGCCCTCAAGGCCTGCGACAAGCTCGACGGCGTCGTCGACGGCCTGATCAGCGATCCGCAACGGTGTGACTTCGACCCGCGCCGCCTGGTCGGCACGCGGATCGAGTGCGACGGCAAGCAGGTCACCATCACCGAGGCGGACGCCGACGTGGTCCGCAAGATCTGGGACGGCCCGCGCGATGTGAACGGCAAGCGGCTCTGGTACGGCCTGCCGGTCGGCGCCGACTTCCGCTACCTGGCGGACAGCAAGACCGACGCGAACGGCGTCACCACGGGCTCGCCGTTCCTCGTGCCGGCCGTGTGGGTCGCCACCTTCGTGGAGAAGCAGCCCGCGTTCAACACCGCGAACCTCACCTACGCGCAGTTCGACGAGATCTTCCGCAAGGCCCGCGCCGAGTACGACCCGGTCATCGGCACGCGCGACGCCGACCTCTCCGCGTTCCGCAACGCCGGAGGCAAGCTGATCACCTGGCACGGCGACGCCGACCAGCTGATCCCCACCGCGGGTACGGTCGACTACCGCGAGCGCGTGGACGAGAAGATGGGCGGCACGAGGAAGGTCGACGACTTCTACCGGCTCTTCCTGGCTCCGGGTGTCTCGCACTGCGGCCTGGACGGCGGCAAGGTCGACGACCTGGCGTCGCTGACCGCCTGGGTCGAGCAGGGCAAGGCACCGGCGGTGCTGCACGCCACCCTGACCACCGCCACCGGCCGGACCGTCGCGCGCGACGTGTGCCGCTATCCGATGGTCTCCCGCTACGCCGGCCACGGCGACCCGAGCGTCGCGAGCAGCTTCCGCTGCGTCCAGGCCTCGCGGGACTGACCTCCCCTAGGCCCGAACACGGACTGCTGAAGAGAAGAGGAGAGAGTCGTGACCACATTGACGGTGGTGTCGAACTCGGCGTCGTGAACGCACAGGTCAACGGACGCCCGACTACCTGTCAGTGCCGGACGGACCGGAGCAGCGCGTCACGGTGTTCAACGGGGCCGTGAGCACACTGGTCGACCTCGGCCTCGGCGTGGCGGGTTCCACTCACAGGGTGAGCGCTGTTGGCCGGTGGGCTGTCCACTGTCGCGGGCGTCTTCTGCGACATCCAGGCGGCGGGCCGCAAGCCCTTGATGGATGTGCTGTCCGTCTACGCCACCGGCGGCGGGATCTTCTTCATCGTCCATGCCGGCTTGCCGGCTTGGAAGGCGCGCCGGGGTGTGGCCTCAGCCGGCCTGAGGCCCTGGGCCGGCAAGTTCGGGCCCGTCCCCCGGTGCGGGGGCGGACCCGAATGCCTTGTTGCCAGTGCCGCGTCATGCCTGACCTGCTGGGCTCAGAGGCCCGGATCCGCCGCCAGGCAGGAGAACCTGACCGCTAGCGCGTCGGGGTCATAGGCGTCCACGGCCTGATATGCCGGCAGCACCGCCTTCCCCTCGACCATGTCCTCGAAGGGGACACGCTCCGGGAGCGCGCCGAATCGGGCCTTGCGGATTTCCGCCGCCTGTTCGTGCGCGCTGGGACCGGCATCACTCACGTCCGTACCTCCGTGTGGTCGACACGCTTGTGGGTCACAGATGGTCGGCGTCCACCACGGCCTGGGCGAACGCCGTCGGCGCCTCCTGCGGCGCATTGTGGCCGATACCGGTGAGCACGCGGTGCTCGTATCGGCCGGTGAAGAACTTCCGGTACCCGGTGCCGTCGGTCGTGGCCAGGAACGGGTCGAGGGCGGGGTCCAGGGCGATGGTCGGCACGGTGATGGCCGGCCGGGCCGCGAGCAGCTGCTCGTAGCGGTCGTAGCGGCGCTCGCCGTCGGCCAGCCCCAGACGCCAGCGGTAGTTGTGGATCACGATGGCCGCGTAGTCGGGGTTCTCGAACGCCGCCGCGGTGCGCTCGAAGGTGGCGTCGTCGAACTTCCAGGTCGGGGAGACCTCCTCCCACACAAGCCGGCACAGGTCGTACCGGTTCTGCTTGGTCTCCATGGCGAGGCGGCCGCGGTCGGTGGCGAAGTAGTACTGGTACCACCAGGTGTGCTCGATCTTCGGTGGCAGCGGGTTCTTCTGCGAAGGGACGTTGACGATGAGGTAACCGCTCACCGCCACCAGGGCCTTGACCCGCTCCGGCCACAGCGCCGCGATGGTGCCGGCGGCCCGCGAGCCCCAGTCGAAGCCGGCCAGCACCGCCTTGTGGATCTCAAGGGCGTCCATCAGGGCGATGATGTCGAGGGCGATCGCGGACTGCTGCCCGGTGCGGACGGTCGTCGGAGACAGGAAGCTCGTGGTGCCGTGGCCTCGCAGGTACGGCACGATCACCCGGTAGCCGGCGTCCGCCAGCAGCGGCGCCACGTCGACGAAGCTGTGAATGTCGTAGGGCCAGCCGTGCAGGCAGATGACCACGGGTCCGTGCTTGGGTCCGGCCTCGGCGTAGCCGATGTCGAGCACGCCGGCCTGGACTCGCTTCAGGTCGGTGAACGTGGTGTGCGTGCCCGGGGCGATGGCCGGGACGCCCGGGGTCGTGTGGCCGGGCCGGTCGGAACCGGCCGCGAAGGCGGCGGGCGAGTTCGATGCCGCGCCGAGCGACACGGCCGTGGCGCTCACGCCGAGACCGACCGCCCTGGTGAAGGTACGCCTGTTGATCATGTCTGATCCTTCCTGGAGACTCGCTGGTGCCTCCACTCTTCTTCGGCCACCGGCACGACACATCAGTCACATGACGTCGAGACGCACGAAGACGCTCGCAGGCGCACGAAGGACCTGCCGGGCCGCCACATTCAGTCATCCGACTGTTTCCGCCGTGCTTCCGCTTGGTGATCCTCGAAGGAGCGCCGCGGTGCCGGCGGATCGTCGTGTGTGCAATCGGAAGGTCTGGCCGTGAAGCAAACCCCCGTCGTCCTCATCCACGGTGCTTGGTTCCACATGTCCTCCTGGGCGGGCTGGGCCGAACGGTTCTCCTCACACGGTTACGCGGTGTGCGTCCCGGGCTGGCCCGGCGAAGCTCCCACCGCCGACCGGGCCCGCCGCGATCCCGGTCCGCTGCTCGACCTCGGGCTCGCCACGCTCACGGCCCACTACGAGAAGATCGTGCGTGCCTTCGACAACCCGCCGGTCCTCATCGGGCATTCAGTCGGTGGCCTCATCGCCCAGCAGCTCCTTGGCGCCGACCTCGGCCGCGCCGCCGTCGCCCTCGCGCCGCTGCCGGCCGGCGGTGTACCGCTGGACCACGGCCGGCCCCGGCCGTGGTCGCTGCTGTCGGCCGGCTCGAACCCGCACCCGTGCTTCGAGCCGCTGCCGAGGACCCGGTTCCGACACGTCGTCGCCAACGCGGTCGGTGAGGAGGAGGCCGCGAAGCTCTTCGACCGGTACGTCGTCCCGGCCCCGCTCCGGCTGCTCTCAGACCTCGGACTCGATCGCACCGCCGCCGGGCCGGCCGACATCGTCGTGGACACGGCCATTTCGGCGCGCGGACCACTCCTGCTCGTGTCCGGCCAGGAGGACCGGATGGTCCCGGACGCCGTGACACGCTCGGTCTACAAGCTCTACGGCGACTCCTCCGCCGTGACCGATCTGAAGCAGTTCGCCGATCGGGGGCACTCCCTGGTGTTCGACAGCGGCTGGCGCTCGGTCGCCGACCACGTCCTCGCCTGGCTGGCCGCCAACGGCGTCGAGGCCGTGGCCGCGCGGAACTGAGCGCGGGCATCAGACCTGCGAAACCTCCTCGGTCCGGCTCAGCGCGTCGCGCAGCGCCGCCCGGGCCGTGATGCCCAGCTTGGGGAAGATGCGGTACAGGTGCGAGCTGACGGTACGCGGCGACAGGTGCATCCGCTCGCCGATCTCCTTGTTCGTCAGGCCGCCGGCGGCCAGGTCGGCGATCCGGCGTTCCTGCCAGGTCAGCGAGGCCAGGTTCAGCGTCGAGGCGCGGGCCGGGGTCCCGGTGGCGCGCAGTTCGGCCCGGGCTCGGTCGGTCCAGCCGGCCGCGCCCAGCCGCTCGAACGCCTCAGCCGCCGGGACCAGGTACTGCCGCGCTGTCGCCCGGCCCTGGACGTGGCGCACCCGGATGCCGTGCGCCAGCCGGATCCGGGCCAGCTCGAACGGGAAGCGGGCGGCGTCCGGGTGGGATTCGGCCTGTGTGAACATCTCGGCGGCCTCCCGCTCGCTTTCGGCGGTCATCGCCAGGGCGCCGTAGGTGATCAGCTCCAGGCGGGGTGACAGGAGCGGCAGACCGGCGTCGCGGGCGGCGACGGCGTGCGCCCGGGCCTGCTCGACGCGGCCGGTGTGCTGGGCGGCCTCGACGAGATCGAGCAGGGTACGCGAGGCCTGATACGCGTAGGGCCGGAACGTGCCCGGCTGCGTGATGCCGATGGCGTAGAGGTACGCGGCCTCGTAGTCGCCGGAGCTCAGCGCAGCGGTCGCGCCGGCGGAATCGGCGACCTGGGTCAGGAACCCCAGTCCGCGCGGGCGGGCCCAGGCGTCCACCTCGGCCTGCAGGTCCCGCGCCCGCCCGACCTGTCCGCGCAGCGCCGCCAGCTGGGCGAGGTACGCGCGGCTCTGGACGGCGAACAGATTGTGGCCGTGCTCGGCCGCCAGGTCCAGGCCGCGCTGTCCGGTGTCCTCCGCCTCGGCCCATTCGCCGATCGCCATCTGGTCGAGCATGATCAGGTGAAGCATGACCATGCCAGTGGCCACCGCCCCGGTCTCCAGCTCGCGGTCCACGATGCGTTGAAGGTGCGGACGGTATTGGCTCAGGATGTCGAGGTGGTACGCGGACGCGCCCAACCGCGTGACGTCCCAGGGTTCCAGATCCGGCAGGTTCGCGGCGGCCTGTCGCACCGGCCCGGCCCAGCCGGCCCCGTGCCTGGTCACATCGCTCCACGTGCCGCTGTAGAGCCGCGAGCGTTCGGTGACCAGGCATCCCATGGAGGCGAGGAGTTCGTGCGTGCTCTCCCAGGCCGTGCGGTCCCCGCTGTACTGACTGATCGCCAGGAGAAGGATCACCAGCCGGGTGAGGACCTCCTCAGGTTCGGCTCCGCCGACAGTCGACACAGTGGCTCCGCCGACAGTCGACGCAGTGGCTCCGCCGACAGTCGACGCAGTGGCTCCGCGGACAGTCGACACAGCGGCCGGCCCGCCGTCCCGCAGCTTCTCGATCGCGGCCGAGACCTGTCGGTGGGTGGAGCGGACGTCCCCGTCCTGGTAGAGCGCCTGGTAAGCGGACGCCAGCACCGAGGCCGGCGACTGCGTCGATCCGGATGCGAGGTCCGCCTGGACCAGCCGGTGTGCCTGGCCGAGGCGGGCGGCGTGACCGGCGACGAAGGCCGCGTCGGCCAGTCGCCGGGACCGGTCGGTGTGGTTCTCGCTGAGCTCGGCGGCCCGGGTCAGCCAGGCCATGGCCGCCAGCGCGCCGCCGCGCCGGGTCGCCGACTCGGCCGCCGCCTCCAGGATGTCGGCCACGTCCTCGTCCGGATCGACCGTTGCCGCTGCCAGGTGCGTCGCCCGGCGTTCGAGGTTCTCACGATGAACCTGTGCCAGCGCCAGATGCGCGGCGCGGCGCTGGTTGGGAGTAGCCATCCGCACGACGGCGGAACGCACGAGCGGGTGGCGGAAGACGAAATCGCCGGTGGCCACCTCGACGTCCAGCAGCCCGGCGGCCACTGCCGCGTCGGCGTCGCGCATGCCGTAGCGAGTGCCGGGGAGGGCGTCGGCGCCGCTCGGGGTCCCGGCGCCGTCGAGCGCGCCCATCAGCAGCTCGGCCCGCACCCGCTCTTCGAGGGCTGCGATGCGGGTGCCGAACACCCGTTGCAGCCGCCGGGGCAACGGCACGCCGTGCTGACCGATGAGGTCCTCGGCCGGGAGGTCGCTTGACCGGCCGGCGAAGTGGGCGGGCAGCTCCAGCAAGGCCAGCGGGTTGCCCTGGGCCTGCTCCAGAACGATTCGTCGGACCTGTCGGTTCAGATCCGGGTACCGGTGGTCCAGCAGGCGGGCCGCGTCCTCGTCGGCGAGGGCGGCGATCGGCAGTTCGGGCAGTGCGGCGGTGTCGAAGCGCGACGTGAGGTCGGTGCGGACCGCGACCAGCAGCTTCACCGGGCTGCCGGCCAGGCGTCGGCCCACGAAGCCGCTGACGTCGGCGCTGGAGTCGTCCAGCCACTGCCCGTCGTCGAGGACCAGCAGCAGCGGCCGTTGTGCGGCGGAGTGCGCCAGCAGGCTGAGAACGGCGATGCCGAGCGTCATGACCGAGGGCGGATCGCCCTGCACTCCGCCGAACACGGCGTCGAACGCCGCCCGGGTCCCGTCGTCCAACCGCGCGACGTCGGCGAGCAGCGGATGAAGGAACTGATGCAGCCCGGCATAGGGCAGCGCGGACTCCGCCTCGACGCCGGCGGCCCGGATGACGACGTGGCCCTCCTGCTCCGCCAGTGCGGCGGCGTGGCTCAGCAGCGAACTCTTGCCGACCCCCGCCTCCCCCCGCAGGACGAGAGCCTGGCCCGTGGCGGACTTCACGAAGGCCACGAGCTCCGCCTGCTCGTCCTCGCGGCCCACCATCATCGTGGTGACGGACTTCATGCGCCCTATCCCTTCCTGATATCGCTCTCACCGCGCGGCAGCTCCAACAGCGCCAGCGGATTGCCACGTGCTTCGGCGACGATCACGTCCCGCACGTGGGGGTGCACCGGCCCGGGCAGCACCGAGTCCAGCAACGGCCGGGCGTCGTCGTCGCACAGCCCGTCCACCTGCAGTTCCGGCAGGCCGGCGAGGAGTCCGGCGCTGGTCGGTGCGAGGGCCGACACCGAGGTGGACACGGCGAGGACCAGCGCCACGGACGCGGCGTCCAGCCGTCGGGCGACGAACGCGAGGACGGCCGCGGAAATCCCGTCGATCCACTGCGCGTCGTCCACGACACAGACCAGCGGCCCGACAACGACGGCTTCGGCGAAAGCGACGCGGCCGAACCGGGTGGGGTCAGATGCACGACCCGGAAGCCACCGGGGCCGGAGAAGTCGACGTCCTCGCGGAACCCGATCCGCGTGGAGAAGTCCTCGGCCCGGTCCACGTCCGAAACCGGGACGGCCACGACCTCGATCTCGAAGTCCACCCTCGTCAGCTCCTTCGCCGAATCGGAAGCCGGTCGGCGTCCACCGATCACGATCCCGGGACTGCGGGCCCGTCGAGCCAGTGTCGAACCCTGGCCAGTACCCGGGCGGGGGCGACCAGTGTCCGGCACGGGCTCGACGGGGCACCGCGGCCAGGGAGTCTGAGGACAGCCGTTCCGAACACCGACGAAAGGAAGACCCGCCATGCCCGTCAACTACACCGCCACGGTCGAAGTCACCGGCGAGGGCCGCAACGGCGGCACCGCCCGCTCCACCGACGGTCTGCTCGAACACCGCCTGTCCATCCCCAAGGAACTGGGCGGAGCCGGCGACGCCACCAACCCGGAACAGCTCTTCGCCGCGGGCTGGGCCGCCTGCTTCCTCGGCGCCCTCCGCCACGCCGCTGCCCAGCGCAAGATCAGGCTGACCAGCACCGGGATCACCGCCGAGGTCACCCTCCACCACGGCGACGACGGCGAGTTCTCGCTCCTGGCCACGCTGGCCCCGCGTCTCGGCGGCGTCGACCAGCGCACCGCCGAGGAACTCGCCGAGGCCGCCCACCAGATCTGCCCATACTCCAAGGCGACCCGGGGCAACATCCCCGTCACCATCAACGCCGCCGCTGTCTGAGCGCCCGCGACATCAGAGTGCGCCTCCGCAGGCCCGCGCACACGTGGGCAGACGGAGGCGCACTCGTAAGAAGGAACCTCGGAGGAAGGGACGGAGATGCCGGAAACGTAACCCGAGAATGACGTCGACGGCTGGCTCGACGACGCAGGCGTGGAGCAGCTGTTTCCCAAGGACAGTCAACAGGTCGGCGCCACATGGAAGTACGTCAACGTCAAGGGCGGACCGGACAAGCGGTTCAAGAACAACCCGCAACTGCCGGTCATGCTCTACGGCAGGCTCGGCTTCGCCAGCGCCAGCGGCCTGAACATCCTCGGGGACTGCTCCATACCGACAGCAGCCGCGCAACTGGCCCGCTCGGCTTCGTCCTACGCCGCTCCGCCCCAACTTCAGAAGTGGGCAGGTAGTGGGCAGGACACAGAGCGAAACCTGCACTGCCTACGGCTCCCAGTGAGCTGCTCTCAGCTGCTGCCCTAGGGAGTGCCGCAGGATCGGTCGGCTGCTCGTCGGCCAGGGCTCCGGTGGGGTCTCAGACGTCGCCGAGGGGGACGTTCGGGTTCGTCAGGCGGTCGGCGTCCACCACGCGCGCGGAGATGATGAGTTCGCGGATCGGGTCGGTGACGTCCCAGACGTTGACGTTCATCCCCGCGAGGACCCGGCCGCCGGCGAGCCAGAAGGCGATGAACTCGCGGCTGGCCGGGTCGCCGCGGAAGACCACCTGGTCGTAGCCGCCCGGCTCGACGTAGCCGACGTACTCCATCCCGAGGTCGTACTGGTCCGTGAAGAAGTACGGGACCCGGTCGTACGCCGCGTCCGGCTGCCCGAGCATCGCGCGCGCGGCGGTCTGCGGCTGGTTGAGGGCGTTTGCCCAGTGCTCGACCCGGATGTGCCGGCCGAACAGCGGGTGGTAGGCGTTGGCGACGTCACCGGCCGCGTACACGTCCGGGGCCGAGGTGCGCAGGTGCTGGTCGGTCTTGATGCCGTTGTCGACCTCCAGTCCGGCGGCCTCGGCCAGGCCGGTGGCGGGGGAGACGCCGATGCCGACCACCACCGCGTCGGCCGCCACCTCGCTGCCGTCGCCGAGCCGCACGCCGCTCACCGTGCCGTCGGCGCCGCTGAGTTCGGTCACCTGCACGCCGAAGCGCAGGTCCACGCCGTGGTCGCGGTGCAGGTCGGCGAAGACCTGGGCGACCTCCCGGCCGAGCACCCGCAGCAGCGGCAGCTCCAGCGACTCCAGCACGGTGACCTCGGCACCCGCCGTACGGGCCGCGGCGGCCACCTCCAGGCCGATCCAGCCGGCGCCGATCACCGCGATCCGGGCGCCCGGGCGCAGCGCGGCCTTGATCCGGTCGCTGTCCTCCGCCCGGCGCAGGTAGAGCACGCCCTCCTGGTCCGCGCCGGGCACCGGCAGCCGGCGCGGCACCGAGCCGGTGGTCAGCAGCAGCTTGTCGTACGCCAGCCGGCCGTTGTCGGCGAGGGTCACGGTGCGGGAGGCCGGGTCGATCGCGGCCACCGCGGTGCCCAGGCGCAGGGTGACGTCGTGGTCGGCGTACCACTGCGGCGGGTGGACGTAGATCTTCTCCCGGCTGTCCTTGCCCAGGAGGTAGCCCTTGGACAGCGGCGGCCGCTCGTACGGGCGTTCGTGCTCCTCGCCGAGCAGGACGATGCCGCCCCGGTGTCCGGCCTCCCGCAGTGCCTCGGCCGCCTTGGCGCCGCCCAGGGACGCCCCGACGATCACGATCGGCCGCTCGCCGTCCGCCATTCCCCACTCCTTGCGCTCCGTTGCAGATCCGGGGCCAGCCTGCCGCCGTCCGGGTGGTCTGTCGAGACCGCGCCGGGCGCGCCGCGCCGCGCTGACCCGTTCGAGTGAACGGCGCGGTCGCGGGCCCCGGCTCAGCCGGTCATCGCGTCCCTGACCAGTGCGGTGTCGGTGAACTGCTCGAACCGGACGATCCGGCCGCCGCGCACCGTGAAGTGGTGGGCCGTCCGGACCGAGAGCGGCTTTCCGGTGGCCTTGTGCACGGCCGTGTAGCGGGCCAGCACCACCACGTTCTCGCCGTCCACCACGTAGGTGTCGTCGTGCGCCGTCCAGTGGTCCCACTCGGCGGCCAGGCGCTCCATGACGTTGGCGGTGACGCCCTTCGGGGTGCGGTAGGTGCCGGCCAGCGGGAAGCCCGCCATCTCGGTCCACTCGACGTCCTCGGCGAGGGTGCCGCGCAGTGCGGCCAGGTCGCCGCGGGCCGAGGCCAGGTACTGGCGGCGCACCACGTCGGCGGGGGCGGGGGACTCGGCGAAGCCGGCCACGTCCCTGGGGATCTCGATCACCGGGCGCTCACCCCCACGCCATCTCGCCCTTGGCGACCTTGGTGCCGATGTCGACCGCGATCCGCAGCCCCAGCCCGGGGAAGCGCCGCTCCAGCGCCTCCTTGGCGGCGGCCGCGTCGGCGTTGCGGCCCAGTTCGGTCTCGAAGGCGCGCAGGTAGGCGCGGGTGTGGTCGATGGCGTTCAGGTCGGTGGGGGCGTCGGCGACCCGGTGGCCGGCCGCCACCCAGGTCGGACGGAGCGCCTCCATGCCGTCCAACAGGTCGATCCAGGCGGCCCGTTGGGCGGCGGTCGGGGTGTCCGCCGTCCACACGTGCAGGCCCTCGAAGAGCAGTACCCCGCCGAGCACCGCGCGGTGGTGGTGCTGCCACAGGTAGTGCCGGTCGGGCAGGTGGAAGTCGGCGCCGCGCAGCTCGAACCGGTGCCCTTCGAAGACGACCTCGTCCCCCGGCAGCACCTCGGGCCGGACCAGCCGGGTCGGTAGCTCGGGACCCAGGTGCGCCCAGGCGCGCAGCTTCTCCTCGAAGGTCTCCTGGATGTGCTCCACGGTCGAGGCGGTGGCCAGGAAGCGGGCCCGGGGGAAGGCGTCCTGGACCTCCTGGGCGCCGAAGTAGAAGTCCGGGTCGCCGTGGCTGACGAACACGGTGGTCAGCCGTTTGCCCGTGGCCCGCACCCGCTCGACCAGCCGGCGCCCGTCGGAACGGGTGAACCCGGCGTCCACCAGCATGGCGTCGTTCGGGCCGGTGACCAGGACGGCGGTCTTGTTGAGCGAGCTGTCGGGCGCGTCGATGATCTCGAAGTCGAGAGCGCTCATTCCTGGTACGTCCTTCCTCGGGCCGGGCACGACTCGACGCCAGCATCGGCGCCGGGGGCCCGGTCCGCATCCGGAGCCGCTGCCCGCGGGCCTTCCCGGCCCGGCGCGCCGAGGCCGGGGCGTGCAGCCGATCGGGTGCACTCCGCCGCTGGGCACCTACTACTGGCAGGAGGTCCCGGCGCCCTCGGCTACGACCTGCCGAAGGACCCGGTGAGCACGGTCGAACCGACCGAGGACTGCCCGTGCGTGGAGATCACGGTCAAGGACGACGAGTGCCCGCCGGAGCCCTGCCCGCCGGAGCCCTGCGACCCGTCGCCCCACGGGTGGGACAGCCGGACCGGCCGGACCCCGGCCGCCGTTCCCCACGGGGGCGCGCCTGACGAACCGTGCGCGCGTGAGCGCCTGAGCCGACGAAGTGGCCGGAGGAGCCGACAACGGCGCCTCCGGCCACCGGTGTCGAGCGGCGTCAGGGCCGGGTCCAGAGGGTGAGGTCGCTGCTGGTGGCGACGGCGAGGGTGCGGCCGGTGGGGGAGAAGCCGGCGGCGCGGAGCTCGGACCAGGAGGAGTGGAAGACGTGGTGCCAGGCCTTGCCGTGCTCGCCGGTCCAGGGGCCGGAGGTGAGCAGGACGCGGTGCATCGGCCACTCCGGGGAGATCACCTCGATGCCCCAGCCGCCGTCGGCGCCGGTGTGGAGGCCGCCGCCCCACAGTCCGGCCACCGGGATCCGGACGTCGGCGACCGGCCCGATGCCGGGGCAGCAGAGGTCCGGGCCGTCCGGGTCCTCCTCCGGGTCGTAGTCGCGCTCCAGCTTCTCGCCCGTCACCGCGTCGAACAGGCCGTGCCCGGTGCTGGAGACGGTGAGCACCAGGTCGTGCCCGGTCTCCGGGTGGACGGCGAAGCCGATGCCCAGCAGCCCGCCGACCGCGATCACACCGCTGCCGACGGGCCGCCAGGGCGCCGGCGGGGCGACCACCTCGGTGGCGGAGACGACTCGGTCGTGGAGCTGTTGCTGGTACGGGGTCAGGGCCATGCGGATGATCATCCCATCCGGTGAGCACTACCCGGTCGGCCCCAGCCGCAGCACCGCAAGCGCCCCGACCGCGGTGGTCACCGCGAGCGCCCCCCACAGCAGCCCGGGGCCGGCGGCCAGCAGCCCGGTCAGCACCGCCGGCGCCGCCGCGCGGCCGAGTCCGGAGGACAGCTCCCAGCGGGCCAGCGCCCGCCCGAGCAGGTGCGGCGGGGCGGAGGCCGTGACCAGGGCCGTGCCCGAACCGGTGTAGAGGATCTCGCCCAGCGTGTACAGCACGGCCACCGCGGCGACGCCCGCCGCCCCCGAGCCGCCTCCCAGCGAACCGGCCGCCCAGAAGCCCAGGTACGAGACGCTCAGCACCGCCCCGGCGGCCGCCAGTACGGCCCGCCGCGAGTGCTTCGCCAGCCGGAGCACGATGGCCAGCTGCAGCGCGATCACCAGCAGGGTGTTGCCCACGAACACGCCCGAGGACCAGGCCGCCGAGGTGTGCAGGTGGAGCACCAGCAGCGCGGGCAGCGCCACCTCCAGCACGTCGAAGCAGAACGCGTACGGCAGGTTGGCCAGGCTCAGCAGGGTGATCCGGCGCAGCGGCTCGCCCGTCGCCCCGGCGGCCGCGGCCTGTTCGGCGACCTTCTGCGGCGCCCGCACCCGCAGCGACCCGACCAGCGCGGCGGCGACCAGGCAGGCCACGCCCGTCACCCCGGCCAGCAGCCGGATCGAGTCCGTCCCGCCGGCCACCGCGACGGTGGCCAGCAGTGCGCCCGCGCCCAGGCCCGCGTTGCGCACCGACTTGCCCGCCGCGAGCGCGGCGTCCCGCAGCCGGCCCTCGGTCAGGGTGCTCACCACGGCGGCGTGGGTGGTCGGCCAGGACTGGCTGCCGATGCCGAAGAGCACCGCCGCCGCGGTGAACAGCGGCAGCCCGTCGGCCGTCAGGAGGGTGAGCGCGCCGGCCGACCGGAGCACCAGGGTGACGGCGGCGGGCAGGGTGCGGGCTCCGCTGTCGATCCAACGGCCGGTCAGCGGCACCACCAGCAGGCCCGCGACCATCCCGGCGGACAGCGCCAGGCCGACCGCCCCGGCGTGCAGGTGCAGCACCCCGACGCCGTACAGCAGCAGGAACGGGCGCAGCATGCCGCCGCCGACCGCGTCCACGGCGAGCGCCGCCGCGTAGCGGGGGCCGCCGGCGGCGGTCAGCAGGCTCAGCAGCGCGGACGGGCCGTTGCGGCCGGTGCCGATCGGCGGGGCGGGCGGCTCGCCGGTCCGGACGGCGGCGTGGTCATGGACGGACTTCTCCTGGGTCACACTCATGGCCGGTACGGTCCGCCCGGGCGGGGGCCGGTGTCCCGTCGATTGACGATCGGCGTCAATCGACGGGAGGGCAGGCGCGAGAGGGTGGCAGGATCGCCTCTCGTGAGTGAGCGGAGCGAACGAGCCGTCAAGAGCGGCGTGGGGGCGAATGCCCCTGCCGAGCGCAGCGAGGTGGGCGCATGAGCGTGACCATGGACATCACCGGCCTGCCCGAGGAGCGGCTGCTCTTCAGTCCGTCCCCGCTCGCCGAGCTGAACGCCATGCTGCACGTGCTCTCCGAGCCCGCGCACCATCCGGCGCTGCACGGGTGGGCGGCCGCTACCACCGCCGCGATCCCGCCGGAGCTCGCCGAGCGGCTGCTGGAGGCCGACTTCCTGTGGCGCTCCTCGCGCGCCGACTTCCTCGTCCCCGGCCTGCCCGGCACCACCCTCGCCGAGGAACTCGACGCCGTCGACCGGCTCGACGACGAGGTGTACGTCGCCTCCGCCCTGATCACCACCTGCGGTGCCTCCCGATTCCCCCACCGGCTGGACTCCCCGCTCACCGACCCGGTCGCCAACGCGATCGCCCGCGACCTGGCCCTCGCCCGGGGCCCGCGGCAGGCCGCCTTCGCCGAGCGGCTGCTCGCCGATCCGCCCGCGGTGCGGGTCCTGGTGCGGAAGATGCTGGAGGACTGCCGGTCCGCGTTCTTCGCCGACGCCTGGCAGCGGGTCCTGCCGGACCTCGCCGCCGACGCCCGGCAGAAGACCGACCTGCTCGCGCGCCGCGGTCTCGCCGAGGCCGTCGGCGCGATGTCCCCCTCGGTGTCCCTGGACGAGCGCGACGGGCGGCGGCGGATCGTCATCGACAAGCTCCAGGACAGCACCGCCAACGCCGCCGACCGGGGCGGCGTCACGTTCATCCCCACCGTCTTCGGCCGCCCCCACCTGCTGGCGGTGTACGCCCAGGGCTGGCGGCCGGTGCTCCAGTACCCCGTCGCCGAGGCGGGCCTGCCCGAGCCGGTCTCGCTCGCCCTGGTCCAGCAGCGGCTGGAGGCGCTCGCCCACCCGATCCGGCTGCGGCTGGCCCGCACCATCGCCCGTGGCCCGCACACCACCGGCGAACTCGCCACCGCCTGGCGGCTCAGCGCGCCCGAGGTGTCGCGCCACCTGGCCGTGCTGCGCAAGGCCGGACTGCTGGTCACCGAGCGGCGCGGGCGGTACATGCTCTACCGGCTGGACCTGGCCGGCAGCGCCCGGCTGGGCTCGGACTTCCTGGAGGCGGTGCTGCGTTGACCCGGGCCGCCGGGAACAGTGATCACCGGCGGGACGTTCGTCCGGTCATGACCGACGACGCCCCTGAGATCCTTCGCTACGCCGCCTTCGCGATCCGCCCCGAGGGCGGCAACCCGGCGGGCGTGGTGCTCGACGCCACCGGACTGACCGAGGAGCGGATGCTCGCGGTCGCCGCCGAGATCGGGTACTCCGAGACCGCCTTCCTGACCCCCGGGGACGCCCGGGGCACCTACCGCGTGCGGTACTTCAGCCCGCTCACCGAGGTGCCGTTCTGCGGGCACGCGACGGTGGCCTCCGCCGTCGCGCTCGCCGACCGGACCGGCCCCGGGCGGTACGTGTTCGCCACCGCCGCCGGTGACGTCCCGGTCGAGGTCGAGCGCGGCGCCGACGGCCTGCGGGCGACGCTGACCAGCGTCGAGCCGAAGGTCGAGGAGGTGCCGGCGGCGGACGTCGAGGAGGCGCTCGCGCTGCTCGGCTGGGCGGCCGCCGACCTGGACCCGGTGCTCCCGCCGCGGATCGCCTACGCCGGTGCCCGACACCTGGTGCTCGCCGCGGGCACCCGGGCCCGACTGGCCCTGCTGGACTACGACTTCGACGGCCTGGCCGCCTTCATGCGCGCCCGTGACCTGGTCACCCTGCAACTGGTCTGGCGCGAGGCCGCCGAGGTCTTCCACGTCCGCGACCCGTTCCCGGTCGGCGGCGTGGTGGAGGACCCGGCCACCGGCGCCGCCGCGGCGGCCTTCGGCGCCTACCTGCGCGAGCTGGGCGAGGTGGCGGCGCCCGCGGTGCTGACGCTGCACCAGGGCGAGGACCTCGGCCGCCCGGGCGTCCTGCGGGTCGAACTGCGCGCCGAGGACGCCCGGGTGCGGGTCTCCGGTACGGCGGTGGCGATCCCGTAGGGCCTGTCCGGCGGGCGGGGCCGTCCCCCCGCCCGCCGGAGCTCAGGACCGGGCGGCGAGCAGGGCGGCCAGGCCGTCCAGCCCCCGGTCGACGGTCGCCGGATCGACCTGGCTGACGGACAGCCGCAGCTGCCGCTCCCCGCCCGCGCCCGGGTAGAAGTGGGACATCGGCGTCCAGATCACCCCGTACTGCGAGGCGGAGAGTTCCAGCAGCGCGTCGTCCACCGTGCAGGGCACGGTGAGCACCAGGAAGAACCCGCCGCGAGGCTCGTTCCAGCTCACCCCGGCGCCGGGCGGGAAGCGCCGGGCCAGCCCGTCCAGCACCAGCGCGAGGTTGCGCCGGTAGAGCGCCGCGACCTCGGTGTTGGCGGCCCGCAGGCTGAAGCCGTGTTCGAGCAGCGCCCCGCCGATCACGGCCTGGGCGATCGGCGAGGTGTTCACCGTGGTCATGCTCTTGACCATGCCGAGCAGGTCGGCCAGCAGCACGGTGCCGCCCGTACCGTCGGCCACCAGCTGGTCCGCCACCACATACCCGACCCGGGCGCCCGGGAGGGCCGTCTTGGCGAAGGACCCGAGGTGGACCACCCGTCGGCCGGTGTCCAGGGCCTTGAGCGAGGGCAGCCGCTCCTCGCCCGCGAACACGCAGTACGGATTGTCCTCCAGGACCAGGAAGTCCTCCTCGGCGGCCAGCGCCAGCAGCTCCCGGCGCAGTTCCAGCGGCAGACTGGCGCCGCTCGGGTTGGCCACGTCCGGCACCAGGTAGAGCGCGCGCGGGCGCAGCCCCCCGGCCCGGGCGGCGGCGAGCTCGCGGCGCAGGTCGGCGAGGTCCAGCCCGTCCGGGCCGTCGGCCACCGGCCGCACCGGCAGGTCCGCCAGCAGGGCGGCGCCGGTCAGGCCGACGTACGTCGGCGAGACGGCCAGCACCACGTCCTCGGGGCCGCGGCGCAGTGCCCGCAGCACCAGGAACATCGCCTCCTGGCAGCCGACCGTCACCACGACCGACTCGGCGGGCACCTCGATGCCCTCGTCCACCGCGAGGTGGGCGGCGATCAGTTCGTGGATGATGCCCTTGGTCCGCCCGTACTGGAGCACCTGACGCCGGGCCGCCTCCTCGGAGAGGCCGCGCTCGGTGCGCAGGTGGTCGACGTAGCGGTCGAGGTGGCGGTGGACGGCGTCCAGGTCGAAGAACTGCTCGGCCGGGCGGCCGGCGGCGAAGGAGACCGCCTCCGGGTAGCGGATGGAGATCTCGTTGAGCAGGTTCATCGAGGTCATCGCCGGGTCGGCGAGGGACGGGTGCAGCTCGGCCAACCGCAGTTCGGCGGGCCGCGGTTCGTGCGGTGGGGAGGCGAGGGTCACGGGGCACTCCAGGCGGGACAGGGCATCGGGGTGGTGCGCAGCTCGGCGGCGGCGGCCAGGTCGGCGCAGCCGGCCAGGCCCAGGGCGTCCCGCAGTTCGGCGGCCAGCAGCTCCAGCACCCGGGCGCAGCCCGGCTCGCCGGCGGCCGCCAGGCCCCAGATCAGCGGCCGTCCGAGCAGCACCCCGGACGCGCCGAGGGCCAGCGCGGTCAGCACGTCGGAACCGCCGCGCACCCCGCTGTCCAGCAGCACCTGGCAGTCCCGGCCGGCCAGCGCCTCGGCGACGGCGGGCAGCGCCGTCAGCGAGGGTACCGCCCGGTCGAGCTGGCGGCCGCCGTGGTTGGACACCACCACGGCCGCGGCGCCCAGTTCGGCGGCCCGCAGCGCGTCCGCCGGATCGAGCACCCCCTTGACCACCAGCGGCAGTTCGGTCCGCTCGCGCAGCCAGGCGAGGTCCGCCCAGGTGACGGCGGGGGAGAGCAGCTCGGCGGTGTGCGCGGCGACCGCCGAGACCTCGGCACCGGCCCGGTGCGCCCGGCCGGCGGCGCCGCCCTCCAGCAGCGCCGCGCGGACGTCGCCGGGCAGGGCGAAGGCGTTGCGGGCGTCCCGCAGCCGACGGCCCATGTACGGCACGTCGGCGGTGACCACCAGGCACTCGCTGCCCGCCGCCGCGGCCGCCGCGACCAGGTCGAGCAGCCGGGCCCGGTCGCGCAGCCAGTACAGCTGGAACCAGAGGGTGGCGCCCGTCGCCGCCAGTTCCGCGAAGCCGACGCTGCTGAGGGTGCCGACGGTGAACGGCACCCCCGCGGCGGCCGCCGCCCGGGCCGAGGCGAGTTCGCCCTCCGGGTGGAACAGCCGGTGGTAGGCGACCGGCGCCACCGCGACCGGCAGGGCCGACCGGCTGCGCACCAGGGTCGCGGAGGTGTCGCAGGAGGACACGTCGGCCAGCACCCGGGGCACCACGGCCAGCCGGTCGAAGGCCGCCCGGTTGGCGGCGAGGGTGTGCTCCCGCTCGGCGCCGCCGGCCAGCCAGTCCCAGACCCCGGGCGACAGGGCGGAGCGGGCGAGGTCGGCGAACTCGGCCACCGACAGCGGCCGTCGACCGAGGGTGGCGGGTTCGGTCATCGGGCCACTTCGCTGGCGTTGCGCTGGAGTTCGACGGCCTCGTAGAGGGCGCGGATGTTGTTGCTGCCGAAGTTGCGGGCCCGGATGCGCTCGATCACCTCGAAGAAGAAGGTGCCGCGCGGGTGGCGGGAGCGGGTGAAGATCTGGAACAGCTGGCCGTCGTGGTCCTGGTCGACCAGCAGGTTGAGCTCGCGCAGCTGGTCGAGGGTGTGCCGCAGCGGGGTCAGCCGGGCGGGCAGGGCGTCGAAGTAGGCGGCCGGGGTGCGCAGGAAGGGCACACCGCGCGCGGCCATCGTGGCGACGGAGTGGACGGCGTCCTGGGAGGAGAAGGCGACGTGCTGCACCCCGGCGCCGCCGTGGTCGGCGAGGAAGGAGGCGATCTGGCCGCCGGCGTCCGGGGTGAGCGGCTCGATCAGGGTGAGCGTGACGCTGTGGTCGGGGCTCTGCACGACCATCGAGTCCATGCCGAGCGCGCCGACCTCGATCCGCTCCTCGAAGATCATCCGGAAGCCGAAGACCTCGCAGTAGCGGCGGACGGTCTCGCGCAGCTCGCCGGAGGGGACGCAGACCGCGAAGTGGTCGACCGAGCGCAGGCCCACCGCGTCGGCCTCCCGGGTCGGATCCTGACGGGCCGGGACGGCGTCGGGAAGGCCGGGGATCCGGTCGGCGGGGACGTCCGGTCCCCGCTCGATCAGGGTGTGCACCACGTCGCCGAAGGCGCCGACCACGGCGGTCACACAGCCGTCCACGGCCTGCGGCGGGCGCAGCCCGTCGGCGCCCCGGCCGGTCAGCGTCCGGTAGGCGGCGGTGGCGTCCGGAACCCGCAGGGCCAGCGCGGCCACGCCGTCGTCGTGCCGGGCCAGGTAGTCGGTGGCCGGGTGACCGGCGGCCAGCGGCTGGGTGAGCAGCAGCCGGACGGCGGCCTGCCCGACCAGGGCCGAGACGCAGAGCTCGGCGCTCCCGCCGCGCTCGGTGGGCGGCACGAGCAGGTCGAAGCCGTACTCGGCGGTCAGCCGGGCGAGCTCGGCGGCGAGGTCGGCGACGTAGAACTCGACGTGGTCGAGCTGGAGTTCCTGGGGGAGCGGGGCGGTGTCGGGAGAGGAACGGTCGGGCATCTGAGGAGGCTCTCTCGTGAGGAGTGCACGGAGGCCCACCCCGGGCGGCGGTGCGGTGCGGCAGGGCCGCCGCCGGGGTGGGCCGGTGGCGTGGTGCGAAAGGGCAGGTGAACGGGCCCGACGGGCCCTAGGGGCGCGGGGCGGACTCGGCGGGCACCTCGGCGGGCACCTCGGCGGGCACCTCGGCCGGTCCCTCCGCAGGGTCATCGGCCGCCCCTGCGGTCGGTTCCGCGGCGAGCTGCTCGGCCGGCTCCTCCCCGTCCTCGTCGTCGTCCTCGATGACGGCGTCGGGCTTGCCGAGCAGGAACACGGCAGACAGGAGGGCGCCGACCACCATGGCGGCGAGCACCGTCCGGAAGTCCAGGGCGGCCACCAGCCCGGCGCCGACGCCGATGGCGAGCGCCTGCGGGGCGGTGAGCGAGAGGTTGACGGCCGCCTGGGTACGGCCCATCAGCTGCGGCGGGGTGAGGGACTGGGCGGCGGTGGCCAGGCCGACCACCCCGGCGGGCATGCCGGCCCCGGCGATCAGCAGGCCGGCCGACACCACCCACACCGAGGGCACCAGCAGCAGGACGGCGCCGAGCCCGAAGACCGCGGAGCCGAGCATGACGGTCCGCCGGGGGCCGAGCTTGCCGATCAGGATGCCGCCCAGCACCGATCCGCCCAGCGCCCCGACCGCCTCCACCGTCTCCAGCACGCCCAGGAACTGCGGCGAGCGGTTCAGCCCGTGCTGGATCAGCGAGAACAGCACCGGCTGGAGGAAGCTGAGCACGGTCGCGGTGGCGGTGGTCGCGATCAGCAGCGGCAGCAGCGAGGCGGTGGTGCGCAGGTGCTGGAAGCCCGCCAGCACCTCGGTGCGCCAGTGTCGGCCGGACGGCTCCGGCGCCGCCTCCTTCACCCGCAGCGCGAGGAAGGCGAGCGCCGCCGCGACCAGGATGCCGATGTCGACCAGGGCGACGGCCCGGCCGCCGAGCCACCCGTACAGGCCGGAGCCGACCAGCGGCGCCACCAGGGTGGTGCCCGCGCGCATGGTCTGGGTGAACCCGACGGCTGCGCCGAAGTCCTGACGTTCCGTCAGAATGGTCCGCAGCATGGCGCTCTGGGCCGGGGTGAGGACGGCCCCGGCCAGCCCGTAGAGCACCGCCGTGGCGTAGATGATCCACAGGTGGCCGCGGCCGTCGACCAGCAGCAGGGGCGAAACCGCCACCGCCAGCGCGAGGTTGACGGTGACCAGCAGCGGCCGGCGGCGGACCCGGTCGGCGACCAGGCCGCCGAGCGGCAGCAGCAGCATCGGGACGGCGTAGCAGAACATCACCAGACCGGCCGCCGAACTGCTCCCCGTCAGAACCTTGGCCCAGATGCCGAGGGCGATGAAGAGGGCGCTGTCCCCGAGGACGGACAGCGTCTGTCCCGCGATGTAGAGCCGGAATTCCGGCCGCGCCAGAAGTGGGTGCATGTCCTGTCCTTAGCTGCTGCGGTCTTGGTGAGCGGTGCGGGTCTAGCGGGGCGTGACGGCCCGGTGGGCGGCGCGGGTGAAGCCTTCGATCACGGCGTCGTTGGCGTCCTTCTCGCCGACAGCGATCCGGATGCCCTGGCCCGGGTAGAAGCGGACGGCCACCCCGAGCCGCTCCAGTTCCTCCCGGACGGGCGTCTCGTCGCCAGGGGCGGACACCCAGAGGAAGTTGGTCAGGCTCGGCGGCACCGACCGGCCCAGGGCGAGCAGTTCGGCCCGCAGCCGCTCCCGCTCCCCGGCGATCTCGGCGATCCGCCGGTCCACCTCCTCCTGGGCCGCGACGGCGGCCAGCAGGCCCGCCTCCTGGAGGCGGTTCACCGCGTACGGCACCTGGTGGTCCCGCACGCGCTGCGCCACGGACTCCTCGGCGACGGCGTAGCCGATCCGCAGCGCGGCCAGGCCGTGGGACTTGGACAGGGTGCGCAGCACCACCAGGTTCGGCCACTCGGCGATCCGGGCGGGCACGTCCGGGGCCTCCCAGCCCCGGGCGAAGTCGATGTACGCCTCGTCCAGGAGGACCAGTGCGGTGGCCGGCACCAGGCGGAGGAAGTCGGTCAGCTCCGCCCAGGAGTAGACCGTGCCGGTCGGGTTGTGCGGGTTGCACAGCACGACGATCCGGGTGCGCCCGTCCAACTGCCCGGCCATCGCGGCCAGGTCGTGCCGGGCGTCCGGACCGAGCGGCACGGCCCGGGCCTCGGCGCCGGCGATCCGGCAGAAGAGCGGGTACGCGTCGAAGCAGGGCGCCGAGTGCACCACGTTGTCGCCGGGGCGGACGACGGAGTGGAAGAGGTCCAGCGCCACGCCCGCCGAGCCGTGGCCGACCACGACCTGCGCGGCCGGGACGGCCTGCCAGTCGGCGATGAGCCCGGCGAAGCGCTCCGGGCGCAGGTCCGGGTAGCGGTTCAGGTCGGAGGCGGCGCCGGCCAGCGCGGTCAGGACGGACGGCAGCGGCGGGTAGGGGTGCTCGTTCTGGGCCAGCAGGTGTCTGGCCCCGGAGGCGGCGGCCATCAGTCGGCCTGCAGGACGTAGAGCCAGGAGTGCGGGGTGGCCAGCGCCTCGACACGGTCGATCCGCAGTCCGGCGTCGGCGAACAGCCGCTCGTAGGTCTCCTTGGTGTGCAGCGGCACGCCCATCATCGCGTGCGCCAGTTCGAAGCCGACCGAGAAGACCGGCATCGCGCTCTGCGACTCGCCCGGGCCGCGCAGCATGGTGTCGCCGAGCACGAAGGTGCGGGCTTTCGGGAAGGCCTCGCGCATCCGGGTGAAGATCGAGGAGCGGGTGGTCGGGTCGGCCAGCAGGTCGTGCAGCAGGAAGAAGCTCATCACGGTGTCGACCTCGGCCACCTCGGCGGCCTCGGCGTCGTTGTCGATCTGGGTGCCGAGCAGGCCCAGCACGTCGGCCCGGACGGCGGTGACCCGGTCCTGCATCCCGGCCGCGGCGATGTCGGCGCGGGCGATCTCGGTGGCCGGGCGGCTGATGTCGATGCCCAGGCCGCGGGAGCCCGCGCGCTGGGAGACCACCCGGCGCACCCGGGCGGAGGTGCCGCTGCCCAGGTCGGCGATGGTGCGGAAGTCGATGCCGGAGAGCACGTCGGTCAGCTGCGCGGCGAACAGCGACTGGTCGCACTGGGCGGAGCCGAGGGCGACCATCGCCTCGTCGCGGAACACGTCCTCGCTGTAGCGGTGCGACCCGGTGCTCAGGTGCCCGGCGCGGCCGAACACGTCGTGGTAGCCGCCGACGGCCCAGGTGAAGTAGCCGCGGGCGGAGGCGATCTCGATGCCCGCCTCGGTGGGCAGGAAGCCGGCGCCGTCGGCCTTGAGGTAGCCGTAGTCGGCGGCGGCGCGCAGCACGGCCTCGGTGCGGGCGGTGTCACCGGACGCCGCGGTGATCGCGGCGGCCGAGAGCGGCTCGCCGCGGCCGATCTGCTCCAGCACGCCGATCCGGTCCAGCGCGAAGATCACGTTGGCGGCGATGAAGCCGTTGTAGGCGTCGGTCGACGAGATCGGCGCCGGGGTGACGCCGCGCCAGGAGTCGGGGATGACGGCAGTCTGCATCGGTGGTGTCCATTCCTCGTGGTGGGCCGGGTCACGGCCGCTTGGCGTGGTGGTGCGGGGGTGTCGCGGCGGTTCAGGGGGTTCAGGGGGTCCGGTGGCCGGGCCCGTGGTCCGGCGCCGGGCGGCGCAGGCGGTCGGCGAGCACCGGGCCGATGACCGCGAGCGCCTCCGCGCCGGTCATCGCGCCGTGGGTGCTCGGCACCTCGTGGATCTCCACCCGGCCGCCCACATGGGCCCGCCAGGTCTCGGGGTCGGGGGCGTCGGCGGGGCGGTCCTTGGCAGCGACGAAGACCAGCGCGTCGCCGTCGTAGCCCGGCAACGGGGCGTCGCCGGCCAGGGCGAGGTTGGCGAGGAACACCTCGACCACCCGGGCCACCCCGGCCCCGCTCAGTCCGGTCAGCGGGCCCTCGCCGTGGCGGACCAGCTCGGCGTAGCCGGCCTCGTCGGCGGGCCAGGCGGTGATCTCGCCGGCCGGCTGGCCGAGGGAGTCGAGGATCGCGGCGAGCAGCGCCGGGTCACGCTCGGCCCGGTCGTCGCCCGTGAACTCGGCGTACTCGTCGAGCTCCGGGTAGCCGTCCAGCACCGCGAGCAGTTCGACCTGCTCGCCCTGCTGCCGCAGCAGCGCCGCCATCGCGTGGGCGACCGGGCCGCCGAAGGACCAGCCGAGCAGGGCGTACGGGCCCTCGGGCCGGACCGAGCGCAGCTCGGCCAGGTAGGTGCGGGCCATCCCGGCCAGGTCGGCCGGGTGGCGCGTCAGGTCGGCCAGCCCGGGCGCCTGGAGGCCGTAGATCGGCTGCTCGGCGTCCAGGTGGCGCAGCAGGCCGGTGTAGACCCAGCTGATCCCGGCCGCCGGGTGCACGCAGAACAGCGGGGGGCGGGAGCCGCGGGTGCGGATCGGCAGCAGCACCGGGAAGGCCTCCTCGGCGGCGGCGCCGTCCCGGGCCCCGGCGAGCAGTTCGGCCAGGCCCGCGACGGTCGGGGCCTGGAACAGCGCCCGGACGCCGAGGTCGTCCGTGCCGGTCAGCTCGCGCATTCCGGCGACCAGCCGGCCCGCCAGCAGGGAGTGGCCGCCCAGCTCGAAGAAGTTGTCGTCGATGCCGACCCGCTCCAGGCCGAGCACGTCGGCGAACAGCCCGCAGAGCACCTCCTCCAGCGGGGTGCGCGGTCCGCGGCCGCCGCCCGCGCGGCCCGGTCCGGGGGCGGGCAGCGCCCGCTCGTCGAGCTTGCCGTTCGGGGTCAGCGGCAGGCGCTCCAGCGGCACCAGGGCGGCGGGAAGCATGTGGTCCGGCAGTTCGGCGGCCAGCCGGATGCGCAGCGCGTCCAGGTCGACCGGACCACCGGCCGGGACCAGGTAGCCGACCAGGCGCTTCTCGCCCGGGGTGTCCTCGCGGACCACCACGGCGGCGGAGGCCACCTCCGGCCGGCGGCTGAGCACCGAGCCGATCTCGCCCAGCTCGATCCGGAAGCCCCGGACCTTCACCTGGGCGTCGATCCGGCCCAGGTAGTCCAGCTCGCCGTCGGCCGTCCAGCGGGCCAGGTCGCCGGTGCGGTACATCCGGGTGCCGGGGGCGCCGTACGGGTCGGCGACGAAGCGTTCGGCGGTCAGACCCGGGCGGCCCAGGTAGCCGCGGGCCAGGCCGGCGCCGGCGACGTACAGCTCGCCGGGCACCCCGGCGGGCACCGGGCGCAGCCGGGAGTCCAGCAGGTGGAGCCGAAGGTCCGGGATGCCCGTGCCGATCAGCGAACGGGACTGCCCGGCGGCCGTGCCGGCGTCCAGCGGGCGGTAGGAGACGTGCACGGTGGTCTCGGTGATGCCGTACATGTTGACCAGCACCGGGGCGTCCTCGGCGTGCCGCTCGTACCAGGGCGCCAGCCGGGCCAGGTCGAGCGCCTCGCCGCCGAAGACCACCCGCCGCAGGGCGAGCCGGGCGCCGAGCTCCGGCTCCTCCTGGTCGGCCTGCATCAACTGGTAGAAGGCGGAGGGGGTCTGGTTGAGGACGGTGACCCGTTCGCGGACCAGCAGTTCCAGGAAGTCCCGGGGCGAGCGGCTGGTCTCGAAGGGCACCACGACCAGGCTGCCGCCGTGCAGCAGCGCGCCCCACAGCTCCCAGACCGAGAAGTCGAAGGCGTAGGAGTGGAACAGCGTCCAGACGTCCTGCGGGCCCGGGGAGAACCAGTGGTCGGTGGCCGTGAACAGCCGGGCGACGTTGGCGTGGGGGATCACCACGCCCTTCGGGCGGCCGGTCGAGCCGGAGGTGTAGATCACGTACGCCGGGTGGTCCGGGCCGAGG
Source organism: Kitasatospora sp. NPDC101157 (assembly GCF_044768255.1). Taxonomy (NCBI): domain Bacteria; kingdom Bacillati; phylum Actinomycetota; class Actinomycetes; order Kitasatosporales; family Streptomycetaceae; genus Kitasatospora; species Kitasatospora sp. NPDC101157. The sequence continues at coordinate 185,413 of NZ_JBIWPL010000017.1, forward strand.
GCGGGAGCGGGGGCTCCGGCGGCCGCACCGGCCAGCTCGGCGGCCGTCTCCGGGGTGTCGAGCAGCAGCAACGGCACGGCCGGGTCGGGCAGTCGGGTGGCGGCCCCGGTGGTGGTGAGCAGCAGCTCGGGAGCGGAGTCGCGCAGGGTGTAGGCGATCCGCTCGGCCGGGTAGTCCGGGTCGATCGGCACGTAGGCGCCACCCGCCTTGAGCACCGCCAGTACGGCGACGACCAGTTCCGCCGAGCGGGGCAGGGCCAGTGCCACCAGGCGCTCGGGGCCCACACCCCGGGCGGTGAGCAGCCGCGCCAGCCGGTTCGCCCGGGCGTCCAGCTCGGCGTAGCTGATCCGCTCGTCGCGGTGGACCACCGCGACGGCCTCCGGCGTGCGGGCTGCCTGGGCCGCGAACAGGGCGGGGACGGTGGCCGGTTCGCGGTCGTCAGGGTGGGTCCCGGGTCGGCTCCAGTGGTCCAGGATCAGCGTCCGCTCGGCCGGGGTGAGGATCTCCGCCTCGACGACCGGGCGGGCCGGCTCGGCCACCACGGCGGCGAGCAGCCGCTCGAAGCGTGCGCCGATCGCCACGACCGTCGCCGGGTCGAACAGCTCCTGGGAGAACTCGACCACCACGCCGATCCCGGCCGGTGTCCCGTCCGTGTCCAGCTGCTCGCTGAAGCCGAACGCCAGGTCGAACTTGGCGAGTTCGGCCGCCGACGGTTCGAGGCGGGCGGGCAGGCCGGCGAACGAGTGAGTGACGGGTTCACCGGTGCCGAAGGTCAGCATCACCTGGAACAGCGGGTGCCGGGCCGCCGAACGAGCCGGGTTGAGCACCTCGACCAGCCGCTCGAAGGGCACGTCCTGGTGCTCGAAGGCGTCCAGATTGGCCAGCCGCACCCGCTCCAGCAGCTGGTGGAAGCTCGGCTCGCCGGACAGGTCGGCGCGCAGCACCAGGGTGTTGACGAAGAAGCCGATCAGCTCGTCGAGCGCCTCGTCGGTGCGGCCCGCGATCGGGGTGCCGAGCGGGATGTCCTCGCCCGCGCCCAGCCGGCTCAGGGTGGCCGCGAGGGCGGCCTGAACCACCATGAACACCGAGGAGCGGCTGCTCCTCGCCAATTCCGCCACGGTGCTGTGGAGTTCGGCGGAGATCCGGAACTCGACGGTGTCGCCCCGGCGGGTCGGGACCATCGGGCGCCTGCGGTCGTACGGGAGCGCCAGCTCCTCCGGGAGGCCGGCCAGCGCCTCCTTCCAGTAGGTGAGTTGGGCGTGCTGGGCGCCGGCCGGGTCGTCCTCGGCGCCGAGCACCTCACGCTGCCACAGGGCGTAGTCGGCGTACTGGACCGGCAGCGGCTGCCAGTCGGGGGCGTTGCCGGTGCGGCGGGCCCGGTAGGCGGTGCCGAGGTCGCGCAGCAGGGGCCCGACGGACCAGCCGTCGCTGACGATGTGGTGCATCAGCACCAGCAGTACGTGCTCGTCGGCGGGCAGCGAGAACAACCGGGCGCGGATCGGCAGCTCGGAGGCCAGCACGAAGGTGTGGCGGCTCGCCTCGGCCAGGGCCTCCCGCAGCTCCTCCTCGTCGGCCACCGTGCTGTGGAGCAGGTCGAGTTCGGGTCTTTCGGCGATCAGCTGGTGGGGCCGGCCGTCGGCGGCCGGGAAGGTGGTGCGCAGCACCTCGTGGCGGGTGACGACGTCGTTCAGGGCCTCGGCGAGGGCGGCGGAGTCGACCGCGCCGGAGAGGCGGAGCGCGAACGGGGTGTTGTAGAGGGCGCTCGGGCCCTCGAACTGGTCGATGAACCAGAGGCGTTGCTGGGCGTGCGAGAGCGGGATCCGCTCGGGGCGCTGCCTGGTCGTCAGCCGGGCGCGTGCCGGGGTGCGGGTGTCGCCGAGGTGCTCGGCCAGGGCGGCGACGGTGGGGTGGTCGAAGAGGGTGCGGATGGGGAGTTCGGTGCCGAGGGCGGTGCGGATGCGGCTGACGAGTTTGGTGGCGAGGAGGGAGTGTCCGCCGAGGTCGAAGAAGTTGTCGTCGATGCTGACGGCGGGCAGTCCGAGGGTGTCGGCGAAGAGTGCGCAGAGGGTCTGTTCGGTGGAGTTGCGGGGTGCGCGCCCTGCGGGGGCCGCGGTGTGGTCGGGGGCGGGGAGGGCGCGGCGGGCGACCTTGCCGTTGGGGGTGACGGGCAGGGTGTCGAGGGTGACGATCGCCGCGGGGAGCATGTAGGCGGGGAGGCGGTCGGTGACGAAGGAGCGCAGTTCGCCGGGGGTGGCCCCGCCGGTGACGTAGGCGACCAGGCGCTTGTCGCCGGGCTGGTCCTCGCGGACCATCGCCACCGCGTGGCCCACCGCCGGGTGGGCGGCGAGCGCCGCCTCCACCTCCGCGGGCTCGATGCGGAAGCCGCGGATCTTGACCTGGTCGTCGGCGCGGCCGAGGAACTCCAGGACGCCGTCGGTGCTCCAGCGCACGATGTCGCCGGTGCGGTACATGCGCTCGCCCTTGCCGCCGTAGGGGCAGGCGACGAAGCGCTCGGCGGTCAGCGCCGGGCGGCCGACGTAGCCCCGGGCGAGGCCGTTGCCCGCGAGGTACAGCTCGCCGGGCACCCCGGCCGGGACGGGCCGGAGGGTGTCGTCCAGCACGTAGGCCCGGGTGTTGGCCAGCGGACGGCCGATCGGCACCACGGCGGGGACGTGCCGCCCGGGCGACATGGTGAAGGTGGTCTTGATGGCCGTCGTCTCCGTCGGTGCGTAGACCGCGACCACGTCCGTCTCCGGGCACACCCGCAACAGCTGCCGCACGGCCTCCGGGGGCACCACGTCACCTCCCGTCCACACCTGCCGGACGGCCCGGAACGCCTCCGGGGTCTCCTCGGCCATCAGCCGCAGCAGGCCCGAGGGCGCCTGCACCAGGGTGACGGCGTGCCGGGTGATGGTCGCGGCCAGATCGGTCAGGTCGAGCTGCCCGGGGGCGGCCAGCACGATCCGCCCGCCGGTCACCAGCGGCGCCCAGACCTCGGTGGTGGAGGCGTCGAAGGCGGTGGGCGAGTGGAGCAGCACGCTCCTGTGATGGCCCTGGTGGAAGTGCGGGTTGGCCAGCAGGTCGACCACGTTGCGGTGGGTGACCGCCACGCCCTTGGGGACGCCGGTCGAGCCCGAGGTGTACATCACGTAGAGGAGCTGGCCGGGGAGCGGGCGCCGGCCGGCCGGGGTGGCGTCGCGGGCCTCGGTGACGTCCAGCGGGACCGGTCCGTCGGCGGTGAGCACCGGGTGGTCGCGGTGGGCCGGGTCGACCAGCACCAGCCGCGCCCGGGTGTCGGCGAGGATGTGCCGCATCCGGTCCAGCGGGTAGCGGGTGTCCAGGGGGACGTAGGTGCCGCCGGCCTTGGTGACCGCGAGGATCGCCGTCACCAGGTCGGCCGAGCGGTCCATCAGGACCGCGACCGGCTCCTCCACCGCCAGCCCGCGGTCCAGCAGGACGGCCGCCAACGACCCGGCCCGGGCATCCAGTTCGGCGTAGCTCAGCCGTTCGGTGTCGGAGACCACGGCGACCGCCTCGGGGGTGGCGACGGCCTGGGCCTCGAACAACTCGCAGAGCGTGGTGTCGGCGACGGGGGTGGCGGTGTCGTTCCAGCCGGTGAGGAGCAGGCTCCGCTCGGCCGGGCCGAGGATCTCGATCCCGCCGACGGGTGCGTCCGGATCGGCGGCGACGGCCTCCAGCACGCGCAGCAGGCGCTCGGTCAGGGTGACGACGGTGGCGTGGTCGAACAGGTCCGCCGCGTACTCGACGGCCGCCGCCACTCCGAGCGCCGACCCGTCCTCGCCGTGCTGCTCGGTGAAGTTGAAGTTCAGGTCGAAGTGCGCCAGGGACTCGCCCGCGCCCTCCAGGACCCCGCTGACCTCGCCCAGGGTGAGAACCGGAGCCGGGCCGCTGTTGACGGTCAGGACGGTCTGGAAGAGCGGGTGGCGGGCGGGGGTGCGGGTGGGGTTGAGCTGCTCGACGAGCCGTTCGAAGGGGAGGTCCTGGAGCTCGAAGGCGTCCAGGTCGGTGCGGCGGACGCGTTCCAGCAGCTCGCGGAAGGTGGGGTTGCCGGTGGTGTCGGTGCGCAGGACGAGGGTGTTGACGAAGAAGCCGACCAGGTCGTCGAGGGCTTCGTCGGTGCGTCCGGCGGTCGGGGTGCCGAGCGGCAGGTCGGTGCCCGCGCCGAGACGGGTGTACAGCGCGGCCACCGCGGCCTGCAGCACCATGAACAGGCTGGTGCGGCCGTCGGCGGCCAACTCGGCAAGGCGGGCGTGCAGTTCGGCGTCCAGCCGGTACCCGACCGTCCCGCCGCGGTGGCTGGGGGTGGCGGGGCGCGGCCGGTCGTAGGGGAGTGCCAGCTCCTCCGGGAGGTCGGCCAGTGCCTCGCGCCAGTGGGCGAGTTGGGCGTGCTGGGCGCCGGCCGGGTCGTCCTCGGCGCCGAGCAGCTCGTGCTGCCAGAGGGTGTAGTCGGCGTACTGGACGGGAAGCGGTTGCCAGTCGGGGGCGTTGCCGGTGCGGCGGGCCCGGTACGCGGTGTCGAGGTCGCGCAGCAGGGGCGTGACGGACCAGCCGTCGCCCGCGATGTGGTGGAGCAGGACGACCAGGGCGTGCCGGACGGCGCCGTCGTCCGTACCGTGGGAGAACAGCGAGACCCGGATCGGCTGGTCCTCGGCGAGACGGAACACCTCGGCGGTGGCCTCGGCCACGGCGGCGTGCAGCTCCCGCTCGTCGGCCACTCGACGGGTGCGCAGCACGGGCCGGGCGGTCTCGGCGATCAGCTGGTGGGGCCGGCCGTCGGTGGTGGCGAAGGTGGTGCGCAGCACCTCGTGGCGGGTGACCACGTCGTTCAGGGCTTCGGCGAGGGCGGCGGCGTCGACCTCGCCGGTGAGGTGGGCGACGAACGGGGTGTTGTAGAGGGCGCTCGGGCCCTCGAACTGGTCGATGAACCAGAGGCGTTGCTGGGCCGGGGAGAGCGGAATGCGGGCCGGCCTGGTGCGCCGCTGGAGCGCCGGGCGGGCCTGGACGGCGGGCAGTGCGCCGGCCAGGGCGGCGACGGTGGGGTGGTCGAAGAGGGTGCGGATGGGGAGTTCGGTGCCGAGGGCGGTGCGGATGCGGCTGACGAGTTTGGTGGCGAGGAGGGAGTGTCCGCCGAGGTCGAAGAAGTTGTCGTCGATGCTGACGGCGGGCAGTCCGAGGGTGTCGGCGAAGAGTGCGCAGAGGGTCTGTTCGGTGGAGTTGCGGGGTGCGCGCCCTGCGGGGGCCGCGGTGTGGTCGGGGGCGGGGAGGGCGCGGCGGTCGACCTTGCCGTTGGGGGTGACGGGCAGGGCGTCGAGGACGACGACGGCGGCGGGGAGCATGTAGGCGGGCAGGCGGTCGGTGACGAAGGAGCGCAGTTCGCCGGGAGTGGTCCCGCCGGTGACGTAGGCGACGAGGCGCTTGTCGCCGGGCTGGTCCTCGCGGACCAGGGCGAGGGCCTGGCCGACGCCGGGGTGGGCGGTGAACGCGGCCTCGACCTCGGCG
>NZ_JBIWPL010000018.1:0-144647 GCF_044768255.1 Kitasatospora sp. NPDC101157
ACCACACCCCCCTCCCCCCACACCCACCCACCCCCGGAACCGCCCCCGGCGTCACCCACCCTCCCGAAAGCCCCACCCCCAACAGCAACCCCCCAACAGCAACCCCCCACAGCCCCCAACCGTCCCCCAACCCAAGGCGGCTATCGTGCACGAGTGCACAAGGCATTCCCCGGAACCCCGGGCGCCGCACGTGAGGGGAGTTCCCAGGTGATCGGACGGGCGCTGAACGGGCGTTACGAACTCGTCGAGATGCTCGGCGTCGGCGGCATGGCCACCGTCTGGCGCGGCATCGACCGCGTGTTGGGCCGTCAGGTGGCCGTCAAGGTCCTCAACGGCGGCCTCGCCGACGACCCCCGCTTCGCCGAGCGCTTCAGCCGCGAGGCACAGCACGCCGCCATGCTGGTGCACCCGAGGATCGTCATGGTCTTCGACTCGGGCGTGGACCAGGGCACCCCGTTCATCGTCATGGAACTGGTCCAGGGCCGTTCACTGGCCGCCCTCCTGGTCCAGCAGCCGAACCTGCCGGTGGAGCGCGCGGTCGGCATCGCGGCGGCGGTGTGCGAGGCGCTGGCGGTCGCGCACGGGGCCGGGCTGGTGCACCGGGACATCAAGCCCGGGAACATCATGATCACCGACGACGGCGGCGTGAAGGTGGTGGACTTCGGCATCGCCCGGGCCGGTTCCTCCAGCAATCTGACCCAGACCGCGAGCGTGCTCGGTACGGCCGCCTACCTCTCGCCCGAGCAGGCCACCGCCTCCGCCCTGGACGGCCGCACCGACCTCTACGCCGTCGGCTGCGTGCTGACCGAGATGCTCACCGGCGAGACCCCGTTCACGGCCGAGTCCCCGGTGGCGATCGCCTTCAAGCACGTCAGCGAGCAGCCGCTGCCGCCGTCCGCCCGGCGCCCCGGCCTGCCGCCGGCCCTGGACGCCGTGGTGCTGCGGCTGCTGGCCAAGGACCCGGCCCACCGCCCGGCCGACGCCACCGCGGCGCGGGCCGAGCTGCTCGCCACCGTCCCGGGACTGGCGGTCGGCGATCCGACCGCCGAACTGCTCGCCACCACCTCGGCGGCCACCCAGCTGCTGCCGCCGGTGGCCCCGGTCGACCCGGACCAGCAGCACACCACCCTGCTCCCGCCGCAGGCGCCGCAGCACCCGGTGCCGGCCGCGACCTCCGTGATGGCGCCGGTCCGGGCCGTGCCGCCCGCCGTGCGGCCCAGCGCCGTCGCCCTCCCCACGCCGGCCCGGAACCGCCGCAACAAGCCCCTCGTCCTCGGCGCCCTGGGCATAGCCGGTCTCGCCGGGATCATCGCCCTGGTCGTGACCGCCTTCGACGAGCCGGCCGGCAACGCCGCCGCCACCAAGGCATCCCCGGCCGCCACCACCCCCACCACCCCGCCCGCGGCCCCGACGACGGGCGCCCCCGCCCCGGCCGCCACCTCGGCCGCCGCCGGCTCCCCGACGGCGCCTCCCGCCCCCACCCAGGCCGTCCCGCGCAACCAGCCCGCCGAGGTCCAGCTGCAGTCGTTCCGTCAGGCCGTGGCCCAGGCGCAGATCACCAAGGAGCGCGACCGTCAGGCGGAGCTGCTGCGGATCCTCGACGACACCGCCGCCCGGCTCAACGAGGGCAACCCGGACGACGCCGCCCAGCAGCTCCGGAGCGCCCAGAAGACCATCAAGGACCTGGGGAAGAAGCACGCCATCGACGTCCCCACCTACGCCAACTGGAACGCCCGCCTGTCCGCGCTGTACGCCACCCTCCACACCGCCGCCAACTTCCAGGACGACTGAGGCCGCTTCACCTCTGGCGCCGCGGTCGGCCCGACGCTGACGCCGTACCAGAATGGCGCCATGCTGACGATCGGTTCCCTCGTTCTCGGAGTCTCCGACCTGCCGCGCGCGGTGGCCTTCTGGACGGCCGCCCTCGACTACGTCCCGCGCGGCGGGCTGGTCGGGGCGGACTGGGTGGTCCTGGTGCCCGCCGACGGCGGGCGCGGCGTGCAACTGGCCCTCGGGCTCAGCGAGTCGCCGGTCCAGGAGCGTCCGCGGGTGCACCTCGACCTCTACGCCGTGGACGCCGCTGACCAGGCGGCCCAGGTCGAGCGGCTGCTCGCCCTCGGCGCCGAGCGGGTCGACTGGGACAGCTATCCGGAGGACCCGGACTTCGTGGTGCTCGCCGATCCCGAGGGCAATCGTTTCTGCGTGATCGACACCAGCCACCCCTGAGCCCGACCCGCTGCCCCCCGAGCCCCGAGCCGCTGCCCCCGAGCCCCCTGGGTCCACCCCTCCATCCACAGCCTGTGGACAGTCGCGAGGGAACCGGAACACCCGGAGGGCTCCTCACGACCGCCGGTGCGCCCGGCTCTCGACGTTCGCCCGGAGCGTCCGCGACATCGTCCCGGCCGCCGAGGCGAGGAACACGAAGTTGTAGCCGATCTGCAGGATCACCAGCAGCCGCGGCGCCTGCCCGGCCGGGGTGATGTCCCCGTAGCCGACGGTGGCCAGCGTGACGACGGTGAAGTAGAGCGCGTCGAGCCGGGTGTGCAGTCCGTTGAAGTCGCCGGGCCGGGCGGCGATGACGTAGTAGGCGGCCGCGAAGACCGTCATCGCGAGGAAGATCAGGAAGGCCAGCCAGGCGGCCGGTCGGCGCGCCCGACCGGCCAGCACCGCCATGGTCTTCGCCAGCAGCAGCGCGCTCAGGCCGACCAGCGCGGCCACGAACACCAGCCAGCTGAGCACCGGGTGGTGGTAGCCGAGGGCGCGCAGCGGCAGCGTGAAGTACGCCAGCATCAGCGCGGTGCAGGCGACCAGCAGCGAGACGGGGGCCACCAGGTCGAGGCGCGACGGGTTCCGGGACATGTTCCGACCAGCCTGACCCGACGGATCGTCGGCCGCCCGTCGGCGACCCCCGTACGAGGGGCCGGAACGGCGTCGAGCCCCCGGCGGAAGATCCACCAGGGGCTCGACGGAGGTCCGGACGACTCAGGCGCTCGTCTCGGTGTGCTTGGTCTCGGCAGCCTTGGTCACGTTGGTGGGCGTGACGGCCGGGCGGTCGGCGCCCTGCTGGGGGGCGGCCGTGCTCTGCGCGGTGCCGGCGTCCGCCGGGGTGTCCTCCTCGCGCATCGCCTTGGTCTCCGCCTTCAGGATGCGCATCGACTTGCCCAGGCCGCGCGCCATCTCCGGCAGCTTCTTCGATCCGAACAGCAGGACTACGACCGCCAGCACCACCAAGATGTGCCAGGGCTCAAGACCGTTCCGCAGCATCCCTGGCCACCGGTCCCTTCTTGTCTAGAGTCACGGGTGGGCGCGAGCGCCCATGCTCGCCAGTATGCCTGGACCTGACGGCGAACGGATACACCGGCCGGGAAACGCTGGCCGAAAAGCAGGTGCCGTCCGAACGGATCGTGAGCGGTCCGGCCCCGACGGGAGGCCCGAGCGCACCCTCCGTCACGGCCGTTCCGATCAGTAGACGAACGGCACCAGGCGCTTGGACTCCTTCCGGTACTCCGCGTACGCCGGGCCGAAGGACGCCAGCAGCAGCCGCTCCTCGGCGGCGATCCGCCAGCCGTACGCGCCGAGCAGCAGCGCGGCGACCACCAGGGCCGCGGCCCAGCCGCCGGAGCCGAGCGCGTAGCCGATCCAGACCAGCAGGCTGCCGGTGTAGCCGGGGTGGCGGATCAGCCGGTACGGGCCGGAGCGGACCACCTCCTGGGTGTCCACGGTGCGCAGGGTGCGGGTGTAGTAGCGGCCCAGGGTCCGCATGCCCCAGGCCCGCAGGGCCAGTCCGGCGACCACCACCGCGACCCCGAACCAGCGGGCCCAGGTCGGCGGTTCGCCGATCGAGGCACGGTCGAACAGCACCACGGCCAGCACGGACGCCACGTAGCAGGAGAGCAGCAGCCGGGTCGAGCCGCGGTCGCGGTCGTCCGCGTGCCAGGTGCCGGCCGCGCTGTCCTCGCGGCGGCGCAGCAACAGCTCGTAGGCGATCCAGCAGAGGATCCCGAGCAGGGAGAGGAGGGACGGCAGGGACATCGACTGGCTCCTGACGGTCGTGATTGCCCCTCCACGCTCCTCCGCCCGGGCCGCCGCGACACGCACCCGGGGGTGGACGCTCCGCCGTCCACCCCCGGGTGGACGGCGGAGAGCCCCCTCCCGGATGGGCGGGGGCTCTCGATGACTCGCGTGGATCGGGGCCGTGGACGGGACCGCTCCTGTGGATGTCAGGCGGCGACGGTCTCCTGCTCCGGGGCCGCGGCCGGGGCCGGGGCGGCGGCGGGGAGGTGGCGCAGGAGGCGGTGGGCCAGCAGGGCGGCGCCGAGGGCGAGGACCAGGCCGACCACGGCGGCGGCGTGCAGGCCGTCGGTGAAGGCGCCGCGGGCGGTCTCCAGCAGGTCCGGGCCGAGCCGGCCGGGCAGGTGGGCGGCGACGGAGACCGCGCCGCCGAGGGTGTCCCGGGCGGTGCCGGCGGCCGCGCCGTCGACGCCTCCCGGGAGGGCGCCGTCCAGCTGGTGGCGGTAGACCGCGGCGCCCGCCGCGCCCAGCAGGGCGATGCCCAGGGAGCTGCCGAGTTCGACGGCGGTCTCGGAGGTGGCGGACGCGGCGCCGGCCTGCTCGGCCGGGGCGGCGGTGACGACCATCTCGGCGGTCATCGTCATGGTGCCGACGGTGCCCGCGGCCAGCACGCCCGCCGCGGTGAGGATGAGCGCCAGCGGTGAGTGGGGGCCCACCTGGGTCATCATCGCGAAGCCGGCCGCGCCGACCACGAAGCCGCCACCCATCAGGGCCGCCGGGCGGACCTTGCCGGCCAGCGCCGAGCTGATCCCGACCGCGGCGCCGACACCGAGGCTCGGTACCAGTGACCAGAGCGAGGCGGTGAACGGGCTCATGCCCTTGACCAGCTGCAGGTACTGCGAGGTGAAGAGGGCGAAGCCCATCATCGCGAACATCGCGAGGGTGTTGACGCTGATCGCCCCGCTGAAGGTGCGGATCCGGAACAGGCTCAGGTCGATCAGCGGGTTCGCCGCGGTGCGCTGGCGCCGCACGAAGGCGCCGGCCAGCAAAAGTCCGGCCGCGGCGGCGAGGGCGGGCAGCGGGCGCCAGCCGTCCACGGCGAGCGTCTTGACCCCGTAGACCAGTGGCAGGACCGCGGCGAGCGAGAGTGCGGCGCCGGGCAGGTCGAAGCGGCCGGTAGGGGCGGCGGCGCGGTACTCGGGGAGCAGGACGGGCGCGGTCAGCAGCACCAGGACCATCACCGGCACGGCCACCAGGAAGGCCGAGCCCCACCAGTAGTGGTCGAGCAGCAGCCCGCCCGCGACCGGGCCGAGGGTGGCCCCGGCGGTGAGCATGCCGCCCCAGGCGCCGAGCGCGATCTGGCGCTGCTTGGCGTCGTGGAAGGTGTTGCGGATCAGCGCGAGGGTCGAGGGCATCACGGTGGCCCCGGCGGCGCCGAGCAGGGCGCGGGCGGCGATCAGCTGTTCGGCGCTGCCGGACCAGGCGGCCAGCAGGGAAGCGCCGGCGAAGCCCGCGGCGCCGACCATCAGCAGTCGGCGGCGGCCGATCCGGTCGCCGAGCGCGCCCATCGTGATGAGCAGTCCGGCCAGCAGGAACGAGTACATGTCCATGATCCACAGCTGCTGGGTGCCGCTGGGGGCCAGCTCGGTGGAGATGTAGGGGACGGCGAAGAACAGCACGCCCATGTCCATGGACAGGACGAGCGTCGGGAGCAGGAGGACGGCCAGGCCGATCCATTCGCGACGGCCTGCGCGGCCGGTGGTTGCGGTCATGGAGAAGACGGTACGGATGTGTCAGACGCTTGTCTAGTACAAACGTGTAAAACGATCGTGCAATACGACCGTTCAAGACCGACGTGCAAGACGCACGTGCAAGACATCTGTGCAGCACCTCCGTAGGATCGGAGCATGGGAAACCGCGAAGACCTGATGGCCGGCGCCAAGCGCTGCCTGTACGAGAAGGGCTACGGACGCACCACGGCCCGCGACATCGCGACCGCCTCGGGCGTCAGCCTGGCCGCGATCGGCTACCACTTCGGCTCGAAGGACGCGCTGCTCAACGCCGCGATGATCGAGGCGATCGGCGAGATGGGCGAGGCCCTGGCAGTGGTGGTGTACGGCGCCAACCAGGTGTCGGACGATCCGGAGATGCGCTTCGCGGCCGTCTGGAACGGCCTCCGGGACGTCTTCGTCGAGCACCGCGGGCTCTGGGCGGCCCAGTTCGAAGCCCTTGCCCAGGCCGGGCACAACCCGGAGCTGGCGCAGGCCTTCGAGGAGGCGCAGAAGGAGGGCCGGCTCGGCCTCGCCGCGGTGTTCCAGGGACTGACCGAGGTGCCGGACACCGAGGAGGAGCTCGCCCGCGGCACCTTCTACCAGATCCTGCTGGCCGGCTACGTCGCCCAGTGGCTGGCCGCGCCCGAACTGGCCCCGAACGGGTACGAGTTCCTGCGCGGGCTCCGGCTGGTCAGCGGCAGCGTGCTGGGAGCCGGCACTACGCGGTGACCGCCGTCAGCAGCACCACCGAGTCGACGTGGGCCAGCAGCCCGTGCCGCTCCTGCGGGACGGGCTCCAGCTCGCCGACGGACAGTTCCAGCCGGCGCCCGGCGATGGTCAGCGAGACCCGGCCGCGCAGCACCTGGACGCTCCCGGCGGTGGGCGGGGTGTGCTCGTCCAGCGCGGTGCCTGCGGTCAGCGCGATCACGGTCTGCCGCAGCATCCCGTCGTGCAGCACCAGGTGGGCGCTGCGCCCGTGCGGACTCTCGGCCGCGCGGGCGGCGTGCTCCACGGCGAGCCGTTCGAGATCGGGCATCGCGCCGCCTCCTCCTTCGGGCCGGGTGCTCAAGCCGGGCGCCCGGGCCGTGTGCCCAGGCTGGCGGACGCACCGGCGACGCGCACCCGGAGAGCCCCGGAGCGGGCCACCCGAGGTGCGGTCCCCGCCGATTGCCCGCATCGTGGAGGCATGGCGACCAACAAGAGGATCTTCAACGGGTTCCAGGTCAACCGCTCGCTGCTGGTCGGCGGCGTGGCACTGACCGGCATCGGCTCGGTGCTCGGCGCGGCCGGGGCGGCGCTGGTGTGCGCGGCGCTGTTCACGGCGGGCCGCAGCTGGGTGCGCGGCCTGGAGACCGCGCCGGCCACGTTCGCCCAGCGGGCGCTGCGCGAGGCGAAGGTGGCGTCCGCGGCCGGCTGGGAGGCCTGGCGGGCCGAGCACGGCTCGCCCAACTGAGCCGACCGGGCGCGCCCCCGCGGATGCTGGCGTGGGCCGCCGCGCCGGTGCCCCCGCAGCGGCCCGCCGCGGGCCGCCGCGGCGGCTACGTGCTCACAGCCCCAGTGACTTGGCGATGATGCTGCGCATGACCTCGCTGGTGCCGCCGTAGATCCGGAACACCCGGTTGTCGGTGTAGAGCCGGGCAATCGGGTACTCCAGGATGTAGCCGTAACCGCCGTGCAGCTGCAGGCACTTGTCGATGACGGTGGAAGCCGACTCGGTGCAGAACAGCTTCGCGGCGGCCGCGTCCGCGACGGTCAGCTCACCGTCCTGGTAGAGCTCCAGTGCGCGGTCCACCATCGACTGCTGCGCCAGCACCTGGGCCTGGCAGTCGGCCAGGGTGAACTTGGTGTTCTGGAACTCGGCCACGGCCTTGCCGAACACCTTGCGGTCCTTGACGTACTGCACCGCGAACCGCACCGCCGCCGCGGCCGCCGCGTACGCGCCGACGGCGATCGCCAGCCGCTCCTGCACCAGGTTGTGGGTCAGGTAGGAGAAGGCCCGGCCCTCCTCGCCGAGCAGGTTCTCCACCGGCACCTTGACGTCGCTGAACGCCAACTCCGCGGTGTCCGAGGTGCGCAGGCCGATCTTCTGCAGCTTGCGGCCGACCGAGTAGCCCGGCGAGGTGGTGTCCACGCACAGGATCGACAGCCCGGCCCGGCGGTTCTCCGGGTCGTACGGCGCGGTGCGGCAGACCACCAGGACCAGGTCGGCCAGCACGCCGCCGGTGATGAAGGTCTTGGCGCCGTTCAGGACGTAGTGGGTGCCGTCCTCGGAGAGCCGGGCGGTGGTGGAGATGCCCGCGAGGTCGGAGCCGGCGCCCGGCTCGGTCATCGCGATCGCGGTCATGATGTCGCCGGAGACGAAGCCGGGCAGCCAGCGCCGCTTCTGCTCCTCGTTGGCGTACTCCAGCAGGTACGGCAGCACCAGCCCGGTGTGCACCCCGGAGGAGCCGAAGCTCACGCCCGCCCGGGCGGTCTCCTCGGCGATCACCGCCTGGTACTTGAAACCGCTCTCGCCCGCGCCGCCGTACTCCTCCGGCACCTCGATGCCGTAGACGCCGAGTTCACCGAGCTGGCGGTAGAAGTCGCGGGGCGGGTGGCCCTCGGCCTCCCAGCTCTCGTAGACCGGGACGACCTCGTTGGTGATGAAGTCCCGGATGGTCTCCCGGAAGGCCTCGTGGTCCTCGTTGAACACGGTGCGGCGCACGGCGGCGCTCCCTTCGACGGTGCCGGCCGGCGGGCCGGCGGAGGCGGAACGTGCCAGGTGGTGGCCCGACAAGTTAATCCCCGGTAGCCTCGACTGTCCAGCATTGCGACCCCCGGGAACCGGCGTGGAGGAGCTGCTCCGCGCGGCGGTCAAGTGAATCCTTGCTAGCCTGCGGGCGGGACCGGGGACGAACACGAGGGAGGCCCGCCATGGTGGTCCGACGGCCGCCCGGCCGACGCGCCCAGATCCTCGCCGTGGCCGCCGACCGCTTCCACCGCAGCGGCTACCACCAGGTCTCGATGACCGAGGTCGCCGCCGGGGTGGGCATCACCGCACCCGCCCTCTACCGGCACTTCCGCGGCAAGCCCGAACTGCTGGACCGTGCCGTCCGGTTGGGCCTGGACGCACTCGCCGACGGCCTGCGCGCGGCCGGCACCACCGCCGAACTCGGCGCCGCGCTGGCCGCGGTGGCGGTCGGCCACCGCCCGCTCGGGACGCTGGTGCAGCGCGACGCCCGGCTGCTGCCGCCCGCCCGCCGGGCCGAGCTGCGCCGCGAACTCCGTACGGACGTCGCCCTGATGGCCGCGGTGCTGCGCGCCGAACGCCCCGAACTCGTGCCCGGGGACGCCGAGTTGCTCTGCTGGTCGGCGCTCTCCTGCTGTGCCGGTCTGTCCTACCAGTCGGCCGCGCCGCAACCGCGCCGGGCGGAGGCGCTGTTGCGCGAACTGGTCGCGGCCGTCCTCGCGGTGCCCCTGGACGGCACGGCCGTCGGGCCGGAGCCCGTACCGGTGCCACCGTCGAGGCCGCAGGCGCGTCGGGAGGAACTGCTCGCGGCGGCCGTCCGACTGTTCCACCAGCGCGGCTTCGACAACGTCAGCACCGACCAACTCGGCGCCGCCGTCGGCATCTCCGGCCCCAGCGTGTACCGGCACTTCGACAGCAAGGCCCACCTGCTCGCCGCCTCCCTGGTGCGCAGCCGGGAGCGGCTCTGGCACCAGGTGGACGGCGCGATCGCGAGCGCCGCCGGGCCGCGGGCGGCGCTGGCGGCCGGGCTCGACGCCTACGTCGACTTCGCGCTGCGCAACGGCGACTACCTGGGCGCGATGCTCAGCGAGACCGAGCGGCTGGCCCCGCCGGACCGCCGGGCCGCGGTGGACTTCCGGCGCGACTTCCTGCGCACCTGGGTCGACCTGCTGCGGCAGGTGCGCCCGGAGGAGGACGCGGTGGCCGCCCGGATCCGGGTGCACGCGCTGTTCTCGCTGGTCAACGACGGCGTGCGGAACCGTCCGCACAGCGCCAGGCCGGACCTCGGCGACTGTCTGAGGCGGCTGGGCCGGGCGGTGCTGGCGCTGCCGGAGTAACGCGCGGGCCGGGCGCCCGCCCCCGTCGACGCGGAGGCGGGGCACCCGGCCCGGAACGGGAGTGCCGCCGGAGCCCTAGCGGAGGACGTGCCGGTAGAGGGCCCGGGCGTCGAAGTTCCCGTTGCCCTGAAGGGCGCCGATGGTGCCGCCGTTGCCCGTCACGGCGAGGCCGTTGTTCTGGTTGCTCGCCCCCGAACCGATGGCGGTCTGCTGGGTGTTGACCACGTTTCCGGTGACCGGGCCGATGACGTTGCCGGAACCGGCGTTGCTCACGACGCTCCCGTTGGAGTGGTCGTTCGCGCCGGCGCCGTTGGCGGCGTGCGCGGTGGCGGCGCCGACGCCGACGAGGAGGAAGGCCCCGAGGGCGGTGACGGCGGCGGCTGCGCGAATACGGGACACGCTGGTCTCCCTGGACTGGAAGTGCGAATGTGGCGCGACCGGAGTGGCCGCTCCGGAGCGCCGGTGCCTGACGTCGCGCGCTCAGCATTCACCAGCGCCGTGGACGACCTCCACCAAACGGGTGGCATTTCCCTCGATCGTGGGGGATCGGCCCATTCGGCGTTGACCAGAATCCGTCATTCCGGCAGGGCCGGCTGATGCACAGAAAGAAATGGTCGGCAGATTGTCGCACTGGCACACTGGGGACCCATGTCTGAAGGTGCCACGACCGAGCCCACCCCCGCCGAGGACCTGCGCACCACCGAGGTCGACCTCGGCGGCCTGGTGAACGTCCTCGCCACCCACCTCTACTCGACCCCCCTGGTCGCCCTGCGCGAACTCGTCCAGAACGCCCACGACTCGCACACCCGCCGGCTCCTGGAGGACCCGGACGGCGAGCACCGGCCGCTGATCCGGGTGCGCGCCGACGCCGCGCGGCGGACCGTCGCCATCGAGGACACCGGGGCCGGCCTCACCGAACCGGAGATCCACTCCTACCTCGCCACCGTCGGCACCGGCTACACCCGGATGCTGCGCGAACTCACCGGCAACCAGGAGCTGATCGGCGCCTTCGGCCTGGGCTTCCTCTCCGCCTTCTCGGTCGCCGACGAGGTGACCGTCACCACCACCTCGCACCGCGAACCGCGGCTCGGCCACCGCTACCGCAGCCGCGGCGGCGAGCACTACCAGGTCGAGCCGGTGCCCGCCCGTCCGCAGCCCGGCACCGTGGTCGAGCTGGCGCTCAAGGCCGAGCACGCCCACCTCGCCGACGAGCAGGCGCTGCGCGAAGTCCTCGGCCGGTACTGCGTACTGCTGCCCATCCCGGTCTTCGTCGGCGAGGACGAGCAGCCGGTCAACGCCGTCCAGGTGCCCTGGCGCCAGGAAGTGGCGGGGGACCGGTACGCCGCCCGGATGCGCTTCGCCACCGCCTTCGGCCGCCGTTTCGAACCGCTCGCCGCCTTCCCCGTGCTGCCCGTCCAGGGGGAAGGGGCCGTCGAGGGCGCCACCGACGCCGTCGGCCTGCTCTGGGTCCAGGACGGCGGCACCTACGGCAGCAGCGACAACCGCGATCTCGCCGTCTACCTGCGCGGCATGCTGCTCGCCGAGGACGCCCGCGACCTACTGCCCAGCTGGGCCGGGTTCATCGGCGGGGTGATCGAGTCCAACCGGCTCACCCCCACCGCCAGCCGCGAGGACCTCCAGCGCGACGAGCACTACCGCGCGCTCCAGCGGGCCCTCACCGACGCCGTCGTGGACGGCCTCTACGAGACGGCCCGGCTGCGGCCCGCCGCCTGGCGCCGGATCCTCACCCGGCACGGCCAGGACCTGCTCGGCGCCGCGCTCTGCGACGAGCGGCTGTTCACCCTGCTCGCCGACGACGTACCGGTGCCCACCTCGCAGGGCGACCTCACCGCGGGCGGGCTGCGGGCGGCCGGCGGCGGAGCCGTGCACGTCGCGCTGGGCAGTGGGGGCGGTTTCGAGGAGATGCTGTACCGGGCGATGCGGGTGCCGATCGCCCGCGGCGACCGCTACGCCGTCCTGCCGTTCCTGCGCCGCTACGCCCAGCTGCGCGGCTGCCGGCTGGTCGAGCTGGGCAGCGAGCAGGGCAACCGCGAACTCTTCCGCGACCCGGAGCGCCCGCTGCCGCCCGAGGAGTCGGCCTGGCTGTCCGGCGCCCTCGCCGACCCGGGCGAGCAGCTCGTCCCCGCCCGCTTCGACCCGCCCGGCCTGCCGCTGGTCCTGGTGCCGGACCGCGAGGCCGAACTGAAGGCCCGGATCGAGGACGACCAGGCCGACGCCCGGATCCCGTCCGCCGCCCTGCGGCTGGCCCGGGCGTTCACCGCCCGCACCGACGGCGAGGTCAGGGCCCGGCTCTACCTCAACCTGGCCTGTCCGGCCGTCCAGGACCTGCTCGCCGCCTACCGCGCCGGGCACACCGGCAGCGCCACCGCGGCCGGGCTGCTCCGCTCGCTCAAGGTGATCATGGCGGCGGCCTCGACCGGCCCCGCCGAGGGCGACCTCGGCGCCGCACTGGCCGGCGTCGGCACCGCCGTGTCCGCCCTGACCGCCGCCGTCCCGGCCGGCCTGCCGGACGTCCCGGACAGCCCCGGCGACCTCCGGAAACAGGCGTGACGGTCCGCCCGGCGGACGCCACTGTCAGTGGCTCGCGGTAGACAACTCATCAGCACGACGCAGGGGGAACGGACATGACCACCGACATCTGGGCCTGGGTGCGCGACACCCACCAGCAGCTGCACGCGGCCGGCCACCGCCGGCTGGCCGACGCCATCTACGAGCTGCCCGAGCACGCCACCGAGGGGCGCAACGAGCAGCTCGACGCGGTCTACCCGGAGGCCGTCGCCTCCGCCCGGGCCCTCGGCCTTCCCTGGGTCGAGGTCTACCTGCGGCACTGGCGGATGCAGAACCTGCTGAACAAGCGCCAGCAGGGCGAGTCCGTTCTGCCCGAGGTGGTCGACCTGCTGGACTTCGCCCACCGGGAGGAGACGGCCGGCTGCCCGCAGTCCGTCTGCGTGGTGCAGGACTTCGCGATCTGCCACGCCCGGGTCGACGGCCCCGGGTACGTGCGGGAGCGCCTCGACGTGGTCGGCGAGACGCTGGACCGGATCGAGCCCGGCCGAGCCTGCTTCGACTGCCTCTCCCGCGAGTACTCCGACGCCCTGGAGGACGACGGCCGTCCCGCCGAGGCCCTCGCCCATCTGGACACCGCCGCCGCCCGGATGCGGACGGCGGGCCAGCGGGTCTCGCTCCGCTTCCACCGGGCCCGGGCCGGCACCCTGCACCTGCTGGGCCGGCACGAGGAGGTGCTCGCCCTGCTGGACACCGCCGACCAGGAGGCCAGGGCCCGGGGCGAGGAACTCGACGAGAGCGACCGGCGCTCGGGCGCCCTGCAGCGGGCCCGCGCGCTCGCCTCGCTCGGGCGCACCGAGGAGGCACTCGCCCTGCTGCCCGAGCGGGCCGAGGCCGAGCGGCACGCCGACCTGCGCCAGAGCTGGACGGAGACGGTCGAGCTGCTGGTCGCGGCCGGCGCCTGGGAGAACGACGCCGAGCTGGGCGCGGTGCTGGCCGGCTGGGTCGGCTACCTGGACGGCACCGGCTCGCACCGCCCGTGCGTGGACCTGCTGCTGGCGGCCGGTCGGCTGGCGCTCGCCCGCGGAGCCCGTACGGTGGCGCTCACGCTCGCGGCCACCGGGGAGCGTAAGCTCACCCAGTTGCGTCGCACCGCGGGCGTGGCCGAGCAGGTCACAGCCCTGCGCGCGGCCGCCGAGGCACTGCCGGTGCCCGAGCTGCCCGTCCCGCCGGGCGAACTGACGGCACACCTGGCCGAAGCCGGGGTGCCCTTCGAGACCGGCGCCGACCTGCTCTCCGTCGCCCTGGACCGGTACCGGGGTGAGCAGGCCGGCGCCACCGAACTGGCCGTGCTGCTGGCCGACGTGCTCGGCGGCCTCGGCCACGCCCGGGCCGCCGCCGACCTGCTCTGGCAGCGGCTGGACGCCGACCCGGACAGCAAGGAGCTGACCGGCACGCTCGGCCAGGCCCTGATCGAGGCCCGGGACGCCGAGGGCGTGCGCCGCCTCGCCGACCGGCTGGCCGCGACCAGCCCGGCCGACGGGCGCTGGATACGCGCCCGCTGGGCCGCTGCCGAGGAGCGCTGGGCCGAGGTGCTGGAGCACTGCGAGGCGATCCTGGCGCTGGAGGCGGGCCGGATCAACCCCCGGCGGCTGGCCGCGGCCGCCGCCACCGAGCTGGGCGACCACGCCACCGCGCAGCGGCTCTACCAGGAACTGCTGGAGCACGCCCTGCCCGCCGAGGAGGCGGGGGAGGACGAGCTCCACCGCACGGTCCAGGAGCGCGACCTCTGGCACCTGATCACCGCGGCCAGCGCCAACCGGGACTGGGCCGTGGTCCGCTCCACCGGCGCGCGGATCGGCATCGAGTTCGACGAGCCCGAGGGCCCGGTGGACGAGGAGTGGCAGCTGATCAGCGTCCGCGCCACCCGCGCCAACGGCACCAGGGCCGACCTGCCCGCCGTCCGGACGGGCCCGGCCACCGCCCGGATCCTGCCGGTGCTGGGCGCGGACGTGGCGCTCAACCACGGCGACGTGGTGGTCTTCGCCCCGGCCCTGCTGGAGCACCCGCCGGCCGAGGACGCCACCGAGGAGGAGCGGGAGAGCTGGCGGCCCACCTTCGCGCTGCTGACCCTGCTCGACCCGGCCGGCTACACCACCTACTGGATCGACGGCGTCCGGCCCGGGGACGAGGCCTGGGCCGGGTTCCGGGACGAGCTGCGGGCGGCCGGCTACGCGGTCTGGGTGTACAGCGGGGAGCAGTACCGGCTCCCGGACCCGGAGCGGGAGGACGGCGACCTGCCCGGCGTCTACGCCGCCCTCGGCCTCCCGCCGACCGCCTCGGCCGAGCGCGCCGACTCGCTGCTGCACGAGCTCACGGCCGGCTGGGAGCACCCGGTGACCTGGCTCGACCTGGCCCAGGCGGCGGGGGCGGACCTGCGGCGGCACACGGAGATCATCGAGCGCTACGAAATCTGAGCCGGAGGGCCTTCGGTTCCCCGGCTCGGCCCGGGCTCGATCGACCGGGCTCTCGCAGGGGGCTGGGGAACCATTCGGCATCCGGGCGAGTCTTTGTCAATGCTTTACCTTTGCATTGCCAAGACCCGACTCCCGGGAGTGCCTGCACCGTGACCAGCCTCGCCCTCGGCCCGTCCTGGCTCGAACCGGCCACCCTGATCTCCAGCTTCGGCCTGATCGGCATCCTGGCCGTGGTCTTCGCCGAGTCGGGCCTGCTGATCGGTTTCTTCCTCCCGGGCGACTCCCTGTTGTTCACCACCGGTCTGCTGGTGGCCGACGGCACCTACCTGCACCAGCCGCTCTGGCTGGTCTGCGCGCTGATCGTCTCGGCCGCCGTCGCCGGTGACCAGGTCGGCTACCTGTTCGGGCGGAAGGTCGGGCCGAGTCTTTTCCGCCGCCCCGACTCCAGGGTGTTCAAGCAGGAGAACGTCGAGAAGGCCGCCGCCTTCTTCGACCGGCACGGCCCCAAGGCGATCGTGCTGGCCCGTTTCGTGCCGATCGTGCGCACCTTCACCCCGGTCGTCGCCGGGGTGAGCAGGATGAACTACCGCGGCTTCGTGCTGTTCAACGTGGTCGGCGGGGTGGTGTGGGGTGCCGGGGTCACCGTGCTCGGCCACTTCCTCGGACAGATCCCCTTCGTCCGGGACAACGTCGAGGCCATCCTGGTCGGCATCGTGCTGGTCTCGGTGATCCCGGTGGCGGTCGAACTGCTGCGGGCCCGCCGCTCCGGAGCGGAGCCCGCCGCCCGCCACCGCGCCGGGTAGGCGCTCGGGCCCGCCGCCGCGGGACGTCGCGTACATGTGCGTCCAGCTGTTCGATCAGGCAAGGTATAACCCGAGATCGAACGGTGGCCGGCGGCGGCCACCAGGGGTGGCGAGGAGCGGAAGTGCCTAAGCGGGGCCGACCGGGTGCGGGCAAGCGGGCGAGGGGAGGCCGGACGGTTCGCCAGCTGGGGCAGACCCCGCCCCGGCCGGTGCACCCCGCCGAGGCGCCGCCCACCGAGGGCCTGCTCGGCCACCCCGCTCCGCCCGTCGAGCCCACCATCGAGGTGCCGCTGGCCCCGCCCGTCCCGGAGACCAGGGGCCTGTTGGCCCCCGAGCCGGAGCCCGCGCCGCACGCCGAGCCGGCGCCCGAGCCGGAGCCCGGGCACCGGGCCGAACCGCAGCCCGGGTCGACACCGGAGCCGCCGCTGGAGCCGCACCCCGAGCTGACCATAGACCTGCGCCCGCGCGACGCGGCCCCCGAGCGCCCGGCCCCCGAGCGCCCGGCCCCCGAGCGCCCGGCCCGTCGTCGTTCGGTCGCCGAGGACACCCTCACTCCCGAGGAGTGGCGCGCGGCCGGCTACACCCCGCCCACCGGGATCCCGATCCCCGAGCTGACCGCCGGCGCCCCCGGCGAGGTGCCCTGGCCGGACCGGATGCGCACCCTGCTGCGCACCCCGATGTCCGAGCGCCCCGCCTTCGAGCGCACCGCCCGCGAGATGCACCCCTCCGCGGGCACCGCCCGCAACGTCCCGCGCATCCTCGACCTGACGCTGCGCATCGGCGAACTGCTGCTGGCCAGCGGCGAGGCCGCCGAGGACGTCGAGGCGGCGATGCTCGGCATCGCGCACGCCTACCGGCTGGACCGCTGCGAGCCGCAGGTGACCTTCACCCTGATCGGCATCTCGTACCAGCCCTCGCTGGTCGAGCCGCCGGTGACCGCCGACCGCGTGGTGCGCCGCCGTACCTCCGACTACACCCGGCTGAACGCGGTCTACGGACTGGTGGCCGACATCACCGCGGAGAAGGTGACGGTCAACGACGCCTACCGCCGCCTGGCCCTGATCCGCCGCAACCGGCACCCGTACCCGGCCTGGCTGCTGGCCCTGACCACCGGTCTGCTGGCCGGCGCGGCGACCTTCCTGGTCGGCGGACAGCTCGACGACAAGGCCTGGCTGGTCTTCGGCAGCGCCTTCGTCGCGGCCGTCCTCGGCGACCGGCTGGCCTCCGCGCTGGCCCGGCGCCGGCTGCCGGAGTTCTACCAGTTCGTGGCGGCCGCGATGCCAGCCGCCGCCTCGGGCATCGTCCTGTCCTTCAACGACTGGGGTCTGCGCGGCTCGGTGGTGATCACCGGTGGTCTGTTCGCCCTGCTGCCCGGACGCGCCCTGGTGGCCGCCGTCCAGGACGGCCTGACCGGCTTCTACATCACCGCCGCGGCCCGGTTGCTGGAAGTGGTCTACCTGGTCGCGGGCATCGTGATCGGTGTGATCATGATCCTCTACCTGGGCGTCGGCTTCGAGGCGAGGCTCAAACCGGACGAGAGCCTGGTGGGCATCAGCTACCCGCCGGTCCAGATGGTCGCCGCGATGGTGCTGACCCTGGCCTTCGCGATGCTGCTGCAGACCGACCGCCGCACCCTCGCGCTGGTCACCCTCAACAGCGGCATCGGCTGGGCCAGCTACGGCGCGCTGGTGTACAACGCGCACGTCAACCCGATCGCCGCGACCGGGGTGGCGGCGGGACTGGTCGGTCTGTTCGGCCAGCTGATGGCGCGCTACCGCAACGGCTCGGCGCTGCCGTACGTGACCGCCGCGATCGGTCCGCTGATGCCGGGTTCGGCGCTCTACCTCGGGATGCTCGCCTTCGCCCAGGGCCACTCCAGCACCGGTCTGGTGTCGGTCTTCCGAGCGGCGGCGATCGCGATGGCGCTGGCGATCGGGGTGAATCTCGGTGGCGAGATCGCCCGGCTGTTCCTGAAACTGCCGGTGGGCGCCGAGCTGCCCTCGCTCTATCCGGCGGTGCCGCGCCGGGCGGCCAAGCGCACCAGGGGATTCTGACCGGGAGTCGGGCCCGGCCCCGGTGACGAGAACGCCGGGATCCGGGTTGGGCCGGTACCGGCGCGGTGGGCCGGCATGCGGGCCGGGACCGGACCGACGGGTCGGCATTCGGGCCTGGACCGGGCCGACGGGTCGGCATGCGGGCCGGGACCGGACCGGTATCGGCTTCCGGGCCATGTCGCGGCAGGCAGGACGCAGCACCAGGAACGAAGGTAAGACCCATGTCGACACTGCTGGACAACTACCGCGAGCACATCGTCAACGCGCAAAAGCAACCGCTGTTCCTGCTGCTGATCGGCTTCATCACCTCCTTCGTCTTCATCCGGTTCAGCGTGCGGATGATCCGCGCCCAGGTGCGCTGGTGGCCCGGCAACGTCACCCCCGGCGGCCTGCACATCCACCACATGGTGTTCGGCCTGGGCTTCCTGCTGGTCGGCGGCATGGGGGTGTTCGCCTCCTACGGCACGCCCCCGTGGATCGACTGGTTCGGGCTGGTCTTCGGCATCGGCTGCGGCCTGGTGCTGGACGAGTTCGCGCTGATCCTGCACCTGGACGACGTGTACTGGAGCGAACAGGGCCGCAAGTCGGTGGACGCGGTGATCTTCGGCATCCTGTTCACGGCCCTGCTGCTGATCGGGTACGTGCCGTTCGGCGCGCTGCCCGGCGAGGACACCCGCTGGGGCCTGATCACCGTGATCTCGGTGAACGCGCTGGCCTCGGTGATCACCCTGCTCAAGGGCAAGGTGTGGACCGGCCTGCTCGGGATCATGGTCCCCGGCCTGTCCTGGATCGGTGCGATCCGGTTGGCCCGCCCGAGCAGCCCGTGGGCCCGTTGGCGGTACACCACGCGCTCCCGCCGCCGGGCGCGTGCGCTCCGGCGCGAACGCCTTCTGCACCGCCGTGCGGACCGCGCCCGCACCTGGCTCTTCGACCTGATCGCCGGCGCACCCGACAAGGTGCCCGCCAACCACCCGGCCGCCCACCGGGTCGCCGAGCGGATGGCCGCCCGGGCCTCCGCCCACCTCGACGCGCACGCCGCCCGGGCGCTGGCCCGGCGGCAGGCGCGACTGGCCGACCGCCGCTCCGCGGCCGTGGCCGGGGCGGCGGGGCACCAGCCGGTGGCGCACCCGCAGCCGGGGGAAGGGGCGGCCGGGAGCGTCCCGAGCCGCTCGGCAGGGGCGCAGCAGCGCCGCCGCATCGTGCGCGCCGGGCGCAACCGGACGTACGGGATCGGCCCGGCCGGGGCGGAGCGCCGGCCCGAGCGGCACTCCCACCTGCGGACGAGGACCCCTCGGATCCATCGGTAGTTCGCACACCCTCTGCGGTCGACCGTAGTTGCGGCTGGTCCGACCATCTGATGGTCACCCGGCCGGCGGAGCGCGTTCGAGGCCTGAACGGCACGGGAGTTGAGATCATGAGCGACCAGTGACCGTTCTGTCACGTGATGGGACGATTCGTCGGTCCTTCCGCCGCCCGGCCGCCAGCCCGCGCGCCGCTCGGCAGCCGTCGGCGCCGTCCCCTCCGGACCCGTGAGAAGGGATGTCTCGTGGCGCGCAGGATCCTGCCGACCCTCCTGTTGTCCCTCACCGCCCTGCTCGGGCTGCTCCCCGCCGCCCAGGCTGCCCCGGCGGACCCCGGCCCCCCGTCGGAGCAGGGCCCGGCGGGCCGGGACCCCGTGGGCCGGGACCCGGTGGCCCAGGGCCCGTACCCGTCGGCCGGGGAGATCGACCGCTCCCGCGCCGAGGCCGACGCGAAGGCCGCCTCCGTCGCCGCACTGGAGACCGCGCTCACCGCCGCCCGGGCCGAACTCGACCGGGCCGGCCGCAGCGCCGAACAGGCCGTCGAGGCCTACAACGGCGCCCAGCTCGCCCTCACCCGGGCCCGCGCCGAGGAGACCGCCGCCAACCGGCGCGCGGCCGCCGCCGAGGCCGAGCGCTCCGGGGCCGCCGAGGACGCCGCCCGGCTCGCCGCCGAAACGTACCGCCAGGGCGCGGGCGCCGAACTGTCCGCGCTCAACGCCCTGCTCGGCGCCCACGGCCCGCGCGAGGCGGGCGACCGCGCCGCCGCGGTCGGCGTGGCCAGCGAGCGCACCCGGCAGATCCTGGACGCCGCCACCTCCACGGCCGCCGCCGCCCGCAGCGCCTCCGCCGCCGCCCGCACCGCCACCGAGGCGGCCGAGCGGGCCGCCGCCGAGGTCGGCGCGGCGAGGACCAGGGCGCAGCAGCGGCTCGCGGCCCAGCAGGGCGAGGTCGCGGCCGCCCACCGGCGCCGGGAGCAGTTGCTCGCCGAGCTGGCCGCCGCCCGGAACACCACCGTCGCGCTGGAGCGCGAGCGTCGCGAGGCGCTGGAGGCGATCGCCGCCCGGGAGGCGGAGGCGGCCGCCCGCGCCGCCGCCGAGCAGGCCGCCCGGGATGCCGAAGCGGCAGCGGCAGCCGCCGCCAGGGTGCAGCCGGTGCCGCCCGCCGCCGGCTCCTGGTCGGCCGAGGGCGCGTCCGCCGCCGTGGCCTTCGCCAAGTCCAAGATCGGGCTGCCCTACATCTGGGGCGGCGAGGGGCCCGAGGGCTACGACTGCTCCGGGCTGACCATGATGGCCTGGCGTGAGGGCGGCAAGCAGCTCAACCACTTCGCGGCCGACCAGTACGCCCAGTCCACCCCCGTCAGCTACCGCCAACTGCGCCCCGGCGACCTGGTCTTCTGGACCGACACCGGCCGCTCCGCCGACATCCACCACGTCGGCCTCTACATCGGCGACGACCAGATGATCGAGGCCCCGCGGGTCGGCATGCCGGTCAAGCAGGCCAGCCTCTGGATCATGGGTACCCCGGACTACTACGCCAGGCCCTGATATGTCGGTGCTTTTTGTAGGTTCTCTCGCCACTTTTCGGTTTCTCACCGACTTTTCGTCTCCGTTGCGTGTGACGAAAAGTCAGTGGGACGGCGAGCGGGGCGTTCTGTCGCTTCCTGCACCGGCCGAGTACGTGTCGAGGTCAGCGGCACAGCTCCATGACGGTGTCGTCGAAGTCGGGGAACTCCTGGGTTGCCCGGCCGATGATGGCGGTAGCCGACTGCTGCCGACCGGGAGCGAATCGGCTCGCGACGGCCTCCATTGGCAGGTTGGGACGTGGAGCCCGGTCGGGCTCATGCGTGGTGGCCGCTTCCCAGGGGCCGAAGCCGTCGGCGAGCAGCCACAGGAAGTCGCCCAGGTCGCTCGCCAGTACGCCGGTCTCGCCTTCGGAGCCGAGGAAAACGACGGGCTGGTCTGCGAGTGGCCGGCCTGGGCGGATCAGCCAGAACGCTGCGTATCCACCCGTGCCGTCCTGGCCGAACACCCGAAAGTCGTCACCGTTCAACTCAGTGTTGCCGGTCCAGGCCCGGAACCAGTCGGTGGTGTCCTCGGCGGACAGGAAATCCGGGAAGGGCTCGAAGTCGATCCCTTTGCCGTCGTCGTAGTCGAACGGGACCGCCAGTGCGGCGGCGAGGGCCACAGGGAACCGTCGATCACTGGTATGAGTCACGCGGCGAGGCTAGCGACTACCACTGTCATCAGCGTCGGCGCGCGCCGGACGAAGGAGATGCGCCACCACGAGACCGGCCGCCTGCGAGTCCCGCCCACCCCCTCGCGAGGGAACGCAAGGCCCCGCCTGCGGGCGCAGGCTCACCCAGCCCTGGCCGGGAGGTTCCCCGAGGGCACGAACGCGCCGGTGTCGGTGGTCCGCGCTAGCGTGGCGGCCCGATCACTTCTGAGGAGGCGCCGTGCACCTGCGGAACGTCGAACCGGGCGACGCCGAGGCGTACGTCCGGATGCGCTGCGACGAGGGGATGATGGCCGAGCTGGGCGGCCCGCTGCCGCGGGAGGCGGTGGAGGCGCGGCTGCGCAAGGACCTCGCCCTGGTGGCGGCGGACAGCGCCTGGATCAAGGTGATCGTGCCGGACGGCGAGGCCGGGCCCGGCGGGGCGGCCGGTCTGGTCACGCTCTGGCAGGACGAGGAGGACGGCGTGACCGTCTCCGAGATCGGCTGGATGGTGCTGCCCGAGTTCCAGGGCCGGGGCTTCGCCAAGGCGGCGGTGCGGGAGGTGCTGGACGCGGCCGCGGCGGACGGCCGGTGGGGCGAGGTGCACGCCAATCCGGGGGTGACCAACGGCCCGTCCAACGGGATCTGCCGTTCGCTCGGCTTCCGGCTGCTCGGCGAGCGGGACGTCGACTTCGCGGACCGGATCCTGCGCACCAACCACTGGGTCGTGACGCCCGGGCGGCACGAAGGATCGCGGGCCGGTTCGGGTACCGAATAATTCGGATGCCGCCCCGGGGCGTGCGCCGTACGGTGGCGCGATGGGCAAGAACATCGATGACGCGGCCGTCGACACCGTGAACGGGGTCCAGGTCAGGGCCGTCTCCGTGGACGAGGTGGAGGAGTGGAACCGGGCGCTCAACTTCGGCTTCCTGCGCCCGCACGCGGGCGTCGCGCCGGACCTGCGCCGTCGGCAGTGGCAGCCGGGCCGGATGGTGGCCGGCTTCGACGGCGACCGCCAGATCGCCACCTTCCGCAGCTTCGACGTCGAACTGACCGTCCCCGGCGGGGCCGTGGTCCAGGCCGACGCGATCACCAACGTCACGGTCAGCTCCACCCACCGCCGCCGGGGCGTGCTCAGCACGATGATGCGCCGTGACCTCGCCTCCGCCGCCGAGCGCGGCTGCGCGGTCGCCATCCTGGCCGCCGCCGAGTACAACATCTACGGCCGCTTCGGCTTCGGTCCCGCCACCTGGGGCTGCGGTTGGCGCATCGACCTGGGGCGCACCCGCGGTCTGCGCGAGGGTCTGCCCGGGGTGCCCGGCGGCCGGATCGACTTCGTGACCCTGACCGAGCAGCGCGAGCTGGGCGCCGAGTTGTACGACCGCTGGCGGCTCACCCAGCCGGGCGCGATCGCCCGTGACGAGATCTGGTGGGAGCGCAACACCAATGTGATCCAGGTGCCGGGCGACAGCTTCAAGGAGCCGTTCGCCGCCGTCCACCGGAACGCCGACGGTGAGGTCACCGGCCTGGTGGTCTACCGGATCGAGAACAAGTGGGACGGCGCGCTCCCCGACAGCACGCTCACCGTGGACGACTTCATCGCCCTCGACCTGCCGACCGCCGTCGAGCTGTGGCGCCTGGTGCTGTCCGTGGACTGGGTGCGCAAGGTCGTCGTCGGGGGCGTCTCCCCGGACGACCCGCTGCCGCTGCTGCTCCAGGACCCGCGCGCGGCCGTCCCGGACGCGGCGAACGGCGACCTCATGTGGCTGCGGCTGCTGGACGTCGAGGCCGCCTTCGGCGCCCGGACGTACGGTGCCGCGGGCCGGGTGGTGCTGGAGGTCGAGGACCGGCTCGGCTACGCCTCCGGCCGCTTCGCGATCGAGGTCGCCGAGGACGGCACCGGGCGCTGCAGCCGTACCACCGACGACGCCGATCTCGCCCTGGACGCAGCCGGGTTGGGCTCGCTCTACCTGGGTTCCGAGACGGCTCCGAGGCTGGCCGCGGCGGGACTGCTCACCGAGCTGCGCCCGGGCGCGGCGGCCGCCGCCGACCTGCTGCTGCGCACCCCGCTGCGGGCCTGGACGCCGACCGAGTTCTGAGCGGCCGGGAGCGACGCCGGAGGCCGTCCCACGGATCGCGGGCCGGCCTCCGCCGATCACCAATCACCTCGCGGCCTACAACTGCCGGGAGCAGCGGCCTACTTGACCGCAGTCTTCCCGATCGTCGGAAGGATGAAGTCCTGGATCAGCCCCTTGGCGTCCCGCACGATGGGTCGGAACACCCGGTAGCGCGACAGGTTGATCAACCGGGCGGCCATCGGCGTCGAGCGCCGGACGAACTCCCTGGTCCGCTCGGTGTCCTCGGTCCGGTCGAAGACCCAGTAGAGCACCACGACCATCAGGTTCAGCCAGAGCACGTCGGGCAGCAGCTCGACCAGTTCGGCGTCCAGCTTCGGCGCCAGGTCGGAGCCCTGGAGGACGTCGCGGAACAGTTCGACGGCCGTCGCCCGGGCGGGGTGGGACTCGTTGGAGAACGGGCTCAGCGAACTGGTCGGGTCGGCCGCCGTGCGGAAGAACTGGGCGGCGAACTCGTGGTACGGCGCGGCCGTGTCGAGCCAGGAGGTGAGCGCGATCTGCAGCCGCTCGGAGAAGTCCCGGGTGTGGGCCATGCGGCGCCTGGCGTCGGCCGCGTGGTCGTGGGTCATCCGGTCGTAGAACCCCTGGATCAGGAATTCCTTCGCGGAGAAGTAGTAGTAGGCGTTGCCGACCGACACGCCCGCCTCGGTGGCGATGGCGCGCATCGTGGTCTTCTCGTAGCCCCGTTCCTGGAACAGCCGCATGGCCGTCTCCAGGATCAGCGCCCGGGTCGCCTCGCTCTTGTCGGTCTTGGGCTGGGCCCGGGCGCCGGGCATGGGCCCGCTGTCCGTGCCGGGTGCGGCCGAGGCGTCGGCCGCACCCTTCTCGCCGTCCGTTCGGTTCGTCGCTGCCAGGTCGTCCACGGGCAGAGCCTAGCCGGAGACGACGTTCCACCCGGTGTCGGTGCTGTCGGTGCTCGTGGCACCGGATGCCCCCTCCGCATCCGGTACCACGCCCACCGCCCCCCCGATTTCGAACGCGTTCAAAAGCTTGGCAGAACTGTAGACGTTGCGGTTGAACATGTTCAACTCCATCTCTGTGGGAGGCTCGTCACATGACCGGATCAGGGCGGATCACCATTCGGCACGGCGAAGAGCGGGACGCCGTGCGCATCGCGGACCTGCACACCGAGAGCTGGTGCAGCAGTTACCGCGGGATCGTCCCCGACGAAGCGCTCGGGGACGGACTGGCCGTCCAGCGGCGCGAGTTGTGGCAACTGCGCCTGACGGTGGACTACGGGACGCCGGAGAACACGCCCGTGTTGCTGATCGCCGAACGGGCCGGAGAGCCGGCCGGGTTCGTGTACCTGGTGCCGCAGCCCGACGGCGGGGTGCTGGTGGACAACCTGCACGTCCGCCCGGGCCTCACCGGCGGTGGGATCGGCCGGGAGCTGCTGGCGGCAGCCCGCGCCGAGGTCGCCGCGCGGCACCCCGGTGCCGAGCTGTACCTGGAGGTGCTGAGCGCCAACACCCGCGCGATCGCCTTCTACGAGCGCGAGGGCGGTGTGCGGATCAGGGCGCAGGAAGGCGTGTTCCCGGGCGGGTACCGGCTGCCCGAGTACGTGTACGCCTGGCCGGCCGGGCCCGGGTCAGCGCCGGGCGCGGCCGCGGTCGACTCGACTCGTCCGGATCAACCGGTCCGGCAGGATTGACCGACCCGACCGACCCGACCGACCCGACGGACCCGACCGGTTCGGCCGGCTCAGTCGACGTCGTAGACGGTCACCGGCACGCCGCGCGCCGTCAGTCGCTCCGCCACCAGCGGTTCGACCTTCGGCCAGCGCCCGCCCGCCAGTCCGCAGCCGATCCGCGGCATGTGGACGGAGGCGCCGAGTTCGAGCGCGTGCTCGGCGAGGGTGGCCAGCCCGGTGTCGATGGCCTCGTACCGCACCGGCACTCCGGTGGAGCGGCCGGTCCGGATGCCGCGCTGGCCGACCAGGTTGGCCACCCAGACGTAGGGCTCGACCTGCACCATTTGCAGGGCGCCGAGACCGAAGTCGTTCTTCGCCCGCTCCCGGTGCCAGCGTCGGAACGCGGCCTCGGGCTCGGGCCAGCGTCTGGAGAGAGCGAGCACGAAGCCCTTTCCCCAGCCGCCCAGATCGTTGCAGACGTGCGCGATCACCTTCACGCCCTTGCCACGGGGCGTGGTGGCATCGCCTCGGACGTAGGTGATTTCCGCCATGCCTAGAAGTTAGACGGAGGCACTGACAACCCGCTCGGCATTTTCCCGCGCCCCGGCCGCCCCGGCCGCGTTGCCCGCCCCGGCCGCGTTGCCCGCCCCGACCGCGTCACGCGCCGGGCGCAGGTGGCGCCGCCCGGCCAGGGCGATCAGCAGGGCGAGCGCGGCGGCGCCGGCGGGCAGGGCGTAGCCGGTGCCGGGCGCGGCGTGCTCGGCGACCGTTCCGGCGATCGCCGCCCCGGCCGAGATGCCGACCACGATGCCGGACACCGCCACCGCCATCCCCTCGTTGAACTGCCGCTGCGGCAGCAGCTCCTGGACCAGCGTCATGCCGGTCACCATGGTCGGCGCGGTGGCCGTGCCGGCCGCGAACAGCACCGCGCCGAGCACCGCGAGCCCGGCCCCGCCGAGTCCGGCGGCGAGCGGCAGCAGCAGGACCCCGGCCATCGCGGCGGCCCCTACGAGGAAGCGCACCCCCGGCGCCCGACGCGGCGTCAGCAGCCCGAACAACAGCCCGGCCACGCAGGATCCGGCCGCGACCAGGCCCAGCAGCCCGCCGGCCGCCGCCTTGTGGCCGAGCGAGTCGGCGTAGGCGACGGTGGTGATCTCGGTCGCGCCGAAGACCATGCCGGTGGCGAGGAAGGTCAGCACCAGTACCCGCAGCCCGGGCACCCGCAGCGGGGAGCCGTGCCGCCGGCCGTCCGGCACCCGGACGGGCAGCGGTGGTTCGGTGCGCCGCTGGGCGGCGAACAGCAGGGCGCCGGTGGTGCCGAGGACGCCGGAGGCGAGCAGCCCGGTCTCCGGGGCGAGCGTGGTGCAGAGCAGCATCGCGAGCACCGGCCCGGCCATGAAGCAGAGTTCGTCCAGCGCCTGTTCGAAGGAGTTGGCCAGGTGCCGGGCGGCCTGGTCGTCCCGGTGGAGGTGCGCCCAGCGGGCCCGGGCCATGCCGCCGAGGTTCGGCGCGGCCGCGCAGGCGGCCCAGCAGGCGTACAGCGTCCAGTCCGGTGCTCCGAGCCGGACGCAGAGCAGCAGGGCGAGGAGGGGCAGGGCGTTGTACAGCGCGGCCGGTACCGCGACGCGCGACTGCCCGTACCGGTCCACCAGGCGCCCGAGCAGCGGCATTCCGATCGCGCCGGTGACCAGCCCGGCCGCCGAGACCGTCCCGGCCAGCGCGTAGGAGCCGCGCCGTTCCGCGAGCAGCACCACCAGGGAGACGCCGTTCATCGACAGTGCGAGCCGGCCGAGCAGCCCGGCCAGGGTGAAGGCGGTGGCGCCGGGCGCCGCGAGCCGGCGGTAGGAGGCGAGGAGGGCGCGCGGGGGCAATCGGGCTCCTGGGACGCAGGGCGGAAGGGGGATGTGCCAAGCCTCCGCGCGCCGCAGGGCGGGCGTCCAACACCTGTTTCGCCACACTCACAACAGCTTGTTGTTAATCTCTCGTCCATGCCCCGTGACCTGCACCCCCGTCTGCTCCGCGGCTTCGTCGCGACCGCCGAGACCCTGCACTTCGGCCGGGCCGCCGAGCGGCTGTACGTCGCCCAGCAGGCGCTCAGCCGGGACGTCCGCACGCTGGAGGGGCTGCTCGGCGACGCACTGTTCACCCGGACCACCCGCAGTGTCGAACTCACCCCGGCCGGGCGGAGGTTGCTGCCCAGGGCGCGCGGGCTGCTCGCGCTCCACGACGAGATCCTCGCCGAGGCCGGAGCGGGCGCGAGGGCCGCCCGGCCGCTGCTGCTCGACCTCAACAGCGACGTCACCGGCCCGGACCTCACCGCCGACCGGGTGCTCCAACGGGCCCGTGCCGCCTGGCCGGAGGGAGAGCTGCTGGCCCGCTTCCACGGCGGTCTGGCCGCGGCCGCCGCCGAGCTGCTGGCGCACCGGCTGGACGCCTCGTTCGGCCGCTTCGCCGGTCTGCCCGTCCCGGTGCGCGGCCAACTCGACCAGCTGCCGGTGCGGTTGGAGCGGATCTCGGTGATGATGGCGGACAGCCACCCGCTGGCCGACCGCCCGGT
The DNA here is from genome assembly GCF_044768255.1 of Kitasatospora sp. NPDC101157. NCBI lineage: Bacteria > Bacillati > Actinomycetota > Actinomycetes > Kitasatosporales > Streptomycetaceae > Kitasatospora > Kitasatospora sp. NPDC101157. Next base: position 27,543 of record NZ_JBIWPL010000018.1, read on the forward strand.
GCTGCGGCCGGCCGAACTGGCCGGTCACCCCGTCGACATCTGCGCGGGCAACCCGGCGACCACCGAGTGGGCCGACCTCGGCGCCCGGCTGCTGCGCGAGCACGGCCTGGCCGCGGCCGAGCCGTACGTCCCGCCGGTGGGCCTGGACGAGACCGCCCGCTACCTGGCCCGGCACGGCGACCCGATGCTGACCACGGTCGGCGGGCCGAAGATCCCGGGATCGGTGAACGTGCCGCTGGTGGAGCCGGTGCCGCTGTGCCTGGTGAGCCTGGTGCACCGGCCCGGCGAGCGCCATCCGGGGCTGACTGCGCTGGCCGCCGCGGCGCGCGAACTCGGCGCGGCCGAGGGCTGGTTGATCCGCCCGGCGGGCAGCTGGCTGCCCGCGGCGGACGCGGAACTGGTTGCCGCCGCGCAAGGCACCGCCCCTGCCTCGGGGGGATAGGCAGGGGCGGTGGGTTCGGTGGACGCGGCCGGCGGACGGCCGGGTCAGGCCGCCTTGACGGCGGAGATGTCGAAGCTGAGCTTGACCTTCTCGCCGATCAGCACGCCGCCGGTCTCCAGGGCCGCGTTGTAGGTCAGGCCGAAGTCCGTGCGGTCCACGACCGCCTTGCCCTCGAAGCCGACCCGCTCGGCGCCGTAGGCGTCGGTGGCGCTGCCGGTGTACTCCAGGTCCAGGACGACCGGGCGGGTGGTGTCCTTGATGGTGAGCTCACCGGTCATCCGGTAGGAGTCCTCGCCGACCGCCTCGGTGGAGGTGCTGCGGAAGCGGATCTCCGGGTAGGTCTCGGCGGCGAAGAAGTCGCCGGTGCGCAGGTGCTCGTCGCGCTGGGCCTGGTTGGTGTCGATGCTGGCGACCTTGATCACCAGGTCGGCCGAGGAGTTGCCGGGCGTGGCGCCGTCCAGGTGCAGCTTGCCGTCGTACTCGGTGAAGCGGCCCTTGACGTTGGTGACCATCGCGTGGCGGACCGAGAAGCCGATCTCGCTGTGCATGGCGTCGACGGTCCAGTCGCCGGTCAGGTGCGACAGGTCGGGGCCGGCCGAGGGCCGGACGGCGGTGGCGGTGGTGGTCTTGGTGCGGTTGAACAGGCCCATGGCTCCTCCTCGGGTTCGAAGCCAGTTGTTTAGGCTTCAACTTCTCGGCTCCAGCGTACGACGCTTTCGTTCAAGTTTCAACCACATCTCCCCGGCACTTCTCCTGGACCGCCCGAACGGCCCCGCGCCCGGCCCGACGGTCACTGTCGGACCACCCGGCTAGGCTGCGAGGAACAGTCCGACCAGCCCCGGAAGGCCCCCATGTTCGTCCTGCACGCGCTCTGGCGGTCGGACGGACGGCTGGCCCTGTGGGCCGAGGACGCCCGCGCACACGGCTCCGCCGAACCCCACCCGGACCGGCCCGCCCCGCGCGCCCACCCCTTCGCCTGCCCGGCCGGGAGCCTGGCCGCCGTTCTCGGCGGCATCGGCCCCGGCCTCGGCTGGCTCGCCGGACGGGCCCCCGAACGCTGGGCCACCCTGCTGCTGCCCACCGTGGGTGCCCTGCCCGCCCCCTCACCCGATCTGCCGGTCACCCCGCCGCGCGGCGGCGCCGTCCTCACCCCCTGGCGGGTGCCCGCACTCCTCTTCGACGCCGGGGCCGCCGCCCAACTGCTCGGCGAGGTCCACGACCCGCACTGGGCCGTCACCGACACCGACCTGCCGGGCACCGGCCGGGTCGAGGTGGTCTACGGCCCCTCCCTGCGCTGGCTCACCGGGGTGCACGACCTCGCCTGGCGCACGGTCGGCCGGGGCCGGGTGCTGCCGCTGCCCGTCCTGGCCGACGGCCGCCCCCGGGCCCGCTGGCGGCCCGACCCCACCCCGACCGGGCGCCGGGAGGCCGCCGCACTCGCGGCGGGCTGCCCGCCCGTCCTGCTCGGCGAACGGCCCGCCGGCGCGCCGACCGGCGAGGCGCTGCTCGAAGCCGCCCTGGGCGCACTGGTGGACGCCGAGGCCCGCGCCGCCCTGGCCGACACGCCCTTCCCGGACACCGGCGGCACGGCCGCCGACCGCTGGCTGCACGCCCTCACCACCCCCACCGGCGAGGTCGACGCCCCACCCGGTGACATCGCCGAGCTGCGCCGCCGGATCACCGACTGGTACGCCACCGCCGAGCCCGCCGACCCCGCGCTGCGGCTCTGCCTCCGCCTGGTCGAACCGCTCGGCCCCGACGACGACGACCCCGAGGGCCGCCCCTCCGACGACGCCTGGCAGCTGGAGTTCCTGCTCCAGGCCGTCGACGAGCCCTCCCTGCTGGTCCGCGCCGCCGACCTCCACGAGGGCGGCGCGGCGTACGCCGCCCTCGCCCGCAGAACCACCCGGCGCCCGCAGGCCCCGGCGGACGGGCCCGCCGACCCGGCCGAGGTCCTGGCCGCCGAACTCGCCCGCGCCGCCCACCGCTGGCCCGCCCTGGACGGGCTTCGCCACCGCTCCCGCCCGTCCGCCCTGCCGCTCGACCGGACCGGCGCCCTCGACTTCCTGCGCACCGCCGCGCCCGCCCTGGCCGCGGCCGGTTTCGGCGTGCTGCTGCCCGCCTGGTGGCGCCGCCGCCCCCGGCTCGGGCTCGCCCTGCGCGCCACCACCCCGCCCGCACCCGGCACCCTGTCCGTCACCAGCCAGGTCGACCGGGACGCCGTGGTCGCCTTCCGCTGGCAGGCCGCGATCGGCCCGGACGGCATCCCGCTCACCGAACAGGAACTCGCCGAACTCGCCGCCGCCAAACAGGGACTGGTGCGCGTCCGGGGCACCTGGCTGGAGGCCGACCCCGCCCAGATCGCCGCCGCCCTCGCCTTCCTCACCCAACAGCGCGACGGCCTGCTGGCCGCCGCCGACCTGCTGCGACTCGCCCTCGACCCCGAGGCGACGGTCGCCGGGCTGCCGGTCACCGGGGTCCGGGTCGACGGCGCGCTCGGCGAGCTGCTCGCCGGCGGCGCCGGTAACGCACCCGTGGAGACGGCGCTCCCACCGGACTTCCGCGCCGAACTGCGCCCCTACCAGCGGCGCGGACTCGCCTGGCTCAGGACCATGTCCGGACTCGGCCTCGGCGCCGTCCTGGCCGACGACATGGGCCTCGGCAAGACCGTCCAGACCCTCGCCCTGCTCGCCGCCGAGAAGCACGACGGCGCGACCGGACCCACCCTCCTCGTCTGCCCGATGTCCCTGGTCTGCAACTGGCAACGCGAGACCGAGCGCTTCGCCCCCGCCCTGCGCCGCCACGTCCACCACGGCACCGGGCGCCTCGGCGCCGGGCAACTCGCCGACGCCGTCAGGGGCGTGGACCTGGTCATCACGACCTACGGACTGGTCCAGCGCGACCTCGCCGCACTGCGCGCCATCCGCTGGCGCCGGGTGGTCGCCGACGAGGCGCAGCACATCAAGAACAGCGGCACCGCCCAGTCCCGGGCGATCCGCGCGCTGCCCGTCACCCGGCACCGGATCGCCCTCACCGGTACCCCGGTGGAGAACCGGCTCGCCGAACTCCACGCCGTCCTGGACTTCGCCAACCCCGGCCTGCTCGGCCCGGCCGAGCGCTTCAAGGAGCGCTACGCGATCCCGGTCGAAGTCCACCGCAACCCCGAGCGGACCGCCGAACTTCGGCGCCGCACCGCCCCGTTCGTGCTGCGCCGGCTCAAGTCGGACCCGGCGGTGGCGGCCGAGCTGCCCGCCAAGCAGGAGATGACCGTCTGGTGCAACCTCACCGCCGAACAGGCCGGCCTCTACCAGGCGGTGGTCGCCGACCTGCTCCAGCGGGTCGAGGGCATCCGGGGCGTGGAGCGGCGCGGCACGGTGCTGGCGGCGATCGGCAAGCTCAAGCAGGTCTGCAACCACCCCGCCCAACTGCTGCACGACGGCTCGCCGTTGGGCGAGCGCTCGGGCAAGGTCGCCCGGCTCGCCGAACTGCTGGAGGAGGCGCTGGCCGAGGGTGACCGCACCCTGGTCTTCACCCAGTACGCCGAGTTCGGCACGATGCTCCGCCCGTACCTGGAGCGCCGGCTCGGCGAAGAGGTGCTGTACCTCCACGGCGGCGTCCCGCGCGCCCGCCGCGAGGAGCTCGTCCAGCGCTTCCAGTCCCCGGACGGGCCGCGGGTGTTCCTGCTCTCGCTGCGGGCCGGCGGGACCGGCCTCAACCTGACCGCCGCCAACCAGGTGATCCACCTGGACCGTTGGTGGAACCCGGCGGTCGAGGAGCAGGCCACCGACCGCGCCTTCCGGATCGGCCAGCGCCGCGACGTCCAGGTCCGCCGCCTGGTCTGCGTCGGCACCGTCGAGGAGCGGATCGACGAACTCCTCACCGCCAAACGCTCGTTGGCCGAAACCGTGGTGGGCGAGGGGGAGCACTGGCTCACCGACCTGCCGGTCGAGGCACTGCGCGAACTGGTCGCCCTCACCCGCGAGGACGCCGTGGCCGAGGAGGACGCGTGACCGAACGACCGAGGCCCGAGACGGTCAACGTCGCCGCCTACTGGCGCGGCGACTTCACCCTGAAGACCCCCGACGAGGAACCGGCCGAACCCTCACTGAACCGCCTCGGCCGCTCCGGCATCACCGTCCACGGCCGCGACCTCGCCGCCCTCCTGGCCCCCGCCTACGACACCTTCCGTTCCTAGAACAGCCCCCTGCCGTGCGGTAGCGTCCCGACCGTGACCGACACCGCCGACACCTCCGACACCCGGCTCGCCGACTTCGAACAACACCGTCGGACGGTCTTCGGCATCGCCTACCGGATGCTCGGCAGCGTCGCCGACGCCGAGGACCTCGTCCAGGACACCTGGCTGCGCTGGAGCCAGGTCACCGGCCCGGTCGCCAGCCCCGGCGGCTACCTGGCCCGTACGGTCACCAACCTCGCCCTCAACCGCCTCGACTCCGCCGCCCACCGCCGCGAGTCCTACGTCGGCCCCTGGCTGCCCGAACCCCTGGTCACCGAGCCGGACGCGACCGACGGCGTGGAGCGCGCCGAAACCGTCTCGCTGGCACTGCTGGTGGTGCTGGAGAGCCTCTCCCCGCTGGAACGGGCGGTGTTCGTCCTCAAGGAGGCCTTCGGCTTCTCCTACCAGGAGATCGCCGAGGTGCTGGACCGCACCGAGGCCGCCTGCCGTCAGGTCGGCAGCCGGGCCAGGGCGCATGTGCGCGCCCGCCGGCCCCGCTTCGACGCCCCGCCCGAGCTGCGCCGCCGGGCCACCGACGAGTTCCTGGCGGCCTGCGTCGGCGGCGACCTCAACCGGGTGCTCGCCCTGCTCGCGCCCGACGTCACCACCTGGAGCGACGGCGGCGGCGTGATCACCGCCGCGGTGCGGCCGGTCACCGGCGCAGACAACGTCGCCCGCTTCCTGCTCGGCCTGCTCCGCAAGCTGGGCGAGGGCGTGGGCGCCCGTCCGGTCCTGGTCAACGGCCAACCCGGCCTGCTGATCACCGTCGACGGCGCTCTCGACTCCGTCTCCGTGCTCGAATTCACCGAGGGACCGGACGGCACCCCGCTGGTCTCCGAGATCCGGGCCGTCCGCAACCCGCACAAGCTCGCCCACCTGGCTTGACCCTCGACCAGGTCGAGCCCCGAGAGTCACCGGCATGGAGAGCGAGCTGCACAGCATCGGCGAACTGGCCCGTGCCAGCGGCCTGGGCGTCGGCACCCTGCGCTACTACGACGGCGCCGAGGTGCTCACCCCCGCCCGGGTCGACCCGCGGACCGGCTACCGCTGGTACCGGCCCGGCCAACTCGCCGACGCCCGCCTACTGGCCCGGCTGCGCCGGGTCGGCCTGCCGCTGACGGCGATCCGCACCGTCCTCGCCGCCGCCCCCGGCAGCGGCGAGGCCCAGCGCGTCCTCGACGCCCACCTGCGCCGGCTGGAGGACGGCCTGTCCGACGCCCGCCGCGAACTCTCCCTGATCCGCACGATGATCGAACAGAGGGAGCACCCGATGACCACGACCCCCGCCGACCTGCGCCTCACCGTCCGCGCCGACGGCCTGGCCGCCGCCCTGGACGCGGTCCGCTTCGCGGTCTGCGAAGACCCGGAACTGCCCTCCCTCGCCGGGGTGCTGTTCGAACCGGACGGCCCGGTGCTGCGCCTGGTCGCCACCGACCGCTACCGGATGGCCCTCGCCGAGCTGCCCGCCCTCGGTGCGCCCCAGCAGCCGACCGCCGGCACGACCGTCCCGACCGCCCTGGTCGACGCCCTGCGCGCACTCCTGCCCGCCGACCCGACCGAGGTCACCCTCACCCTGGGTGCCGGCACCTTCCGCGCCGGGACTCCCGACCACCGCATCGAGGGCACGGCGGTAGACCTCGACTACCCCGACCACCGCACCCTGACCCGGCTCGACCCCCAGCACCGGATCACCCTGCCCGCCGCCGAACTGCGCGCCGCCGTCGAGTCCGGCGCCACCCGCACCCTTCCCTCCGGCCCTCTGGGCACCGACTGCCAGGTCACCGTGCTGACCCTCACCGAGGACGGCCGCCTCGCCGTCGCCGACGACCTCAACCCCGAGGACTACCAGGTGGCCGTCAACCGCGACTTCCTCCTCGACGCCCTGCGCGCCGGCCACCCCGGACAACTCCTGCTCGAACTCGGCGGCCCGATCACCCCGCTCGCCATCCGCACCCCCGGCCGAACGGGCACCTTCTCCGTCCTGATGCCCATCCGCCTCCCCGAAGCAGCGTGACGACCACCGCACGGGCCTCGTCGTCGTCCCCGTGCCGTCCCGGTGGTCTCTGCGACTCGCCCGAGCAGGTCACCCGGTCCGGCCCGCCGCGCCGGGTTTGCACTCGCTAGCACCCTGCTTGCAATTGCAAGCAGGGTGTTGCAGGCTGTCCGCATGGCCTCACTCAACGTCGGCTCGCTGGGCGAGTACATCCGGGAGCAGCGTCGCAACGCGCAGTACTCGCTGCGGCAGCTGGCGGAGGCCGCAGGTGTGTCCAACCCGTACCTCAGCCAGATCGAGCGCGGGCTGCGCAAGCCGAGCGCGGAGATCCTGCAGCAGATCGCCAAGGCGCTGCGGATCTCGGCGGAGACGCTGTACGTCCAGGCCGGGATCCTGGAGGAGCGGCGGGGTGAGGGCCTGGAGCTGCGGGCCTCGATCCTGGCCGATCCGCTGATCAACGAGCAGCAGAAGCAGGCGCTGCTCGCGGTCTACGACGCCTTCCTCAAGGAGAACGCCGCCTCGGCCGCCATCCCCATGACCGACGGCGAGGCCACCCAGAACACCCCCCGGGAGGACCGGTAACCATGCCGATCACCGACGACATCAAGAAGACCCTCACCGACCCCACCCCGCTCTACGCCCTGGCCGGCGCGGGGGACCTCGCGTACGAGAAGCTGCGCGAGGTCCCGGGCCGGGTCGAGGCGCTGGCAGCGGACCGCCAGGGCGCACAGGAGAAGGCGACCGCCAGGCTGCAGGAGGCGCAGGAGCTGCTGGCCGGGGCGCCGGCCAAGGTCACCGAGGCCGTCACCGCCCTCCCCACGGACCTCAAGGTCCTGCAGGAGCGGGCCCAGGGCTTCGCCCTGCAGCAGGTGGCCCGTGCGCTGGAGCTGGCCGTCCGGGCCAAGGAGACGTACGACGAGCTGGCCGAGCGCGGCAAGGTCGTGGTGGACAAGGCCCGCCCCCAGCAAGTCCCGGCCACCGAGGCCGTGGCCCCCACCGGCGGGCCCGTCCGGGCCGGGCTGCTGGACGACGCCGGGCTGCTGGACGACGCCGAGCTGGTGGACGACGCCGAGCTGGTGGACGACGCCGAGGCCCCCGCGCCGAAGAAGTCCGCCAAGGCCCGGAAGGGCGGCGTCAACGGCTCCGAGTGACTGGTCCCGCCGGACCGGGGCACATCCGGTGACGGCGGGACGTTCACACCGTGCGAGCGGCCGCCGTGCCAGGATGGGCGGCGGCCGGGGCGCAGCAAGCCGAGAGACGTAGGAGACCGCGATGACCGGAGTGTTCCAGATCCTGGCCTTTTCCTACCTGAACCCCTTCTGGTGGATGGCCGTCGCGATCCTGGGCTACAAGTTCTTCGCGCTGGTCGACGCGGCCACCCGCCGGGAGGACGCCTACCGGGCGGCCGACAAGAAGACCAAGGGCTTCTGGCTGGCCGTCCTCGGGATCAGCTTCGGCTGGGACCTGCTGTTCGGGGCGAACTTCCTCGGCAGCATCGGCACCCTGGCCGGCCTGGTCGCCTCGATCGTCTACGTGGTGGACGTCCGCCCCGCGATCCGGGCCCTGACCGGCGGCAGCGGCCGGGGCGGCCGGAGCAACACCGGCCCGTACGGCCCCTGGTAGGGCACCCGGACGGACGAAGGCCGCGGCCCGGGCGGGAGTTCACCCGCCGGGCCGCGGCCTTTCTGCTCCCCGGCTCAGCCGAGGAGCAGTTGTACGGGGTTGCGCTCCAGCAGCAGCACCGCGACGTCGTCGGTCAGCGCGCCACCGTTCAGCTCCTCGACCTCGGCGATCGCGCTGTCGACCAGCCGTCCCCGGGTGAGCCCGGCGGACTGGTGGTCGGCGATCAGGTCGGCCAGCCCGTCCTGTCCGAGGCGGCGCGACCCGGCGCCGACCCGGCCCTCGATCAGCCCGTCGGTGTAGAGCAACAGCCGCCAGCCGGGCTGGAGTTCGACCTCGTGGGCGGGCCAGGCGGCCTGGCCGTCGTGGCACGGCAGCAGGCCGAGCGCGGGCCCCGCGAACTCGGAGGGCAGGGTGACCGGGGCGTGGTCGCGCCCGAGGAGCAGCGGCGCCGGGTGCCCGGCGAGGTACAGCCGGGCGCGCTCGGCGGTGCCGCGCGGGCCGAGGTCGGTGTCGGTGCCGGGTTCGATGACGACCATGCAGAGCGTCGCGAAGATCTCGTCGCTGCGCCGTTCGTGCTCCAGCACGTGCTGGAGGGTGGTGAGCAGGGTTTCGCCGGTGAGGCCGGCGAAGACCAGGGTGCGCCACGCTATCCGGAGTGCGACGCCGAGCGCGGCCTCGTCCGGGCCGTGGCCGCAGACGTCGCCGATCACGACGTGGACGGTGCCGTCGTCGGTGCGCACGGCGTCGTAGAAGTCGCCGCCGAGCAGGGCGCGGCGGCGGCCGGGGCGGTAGCGGCGGGTGAAGGAGAGCCCGGCGCCGTCCAGCAGCGGGGTGGGCAGCAGGTGGCGCTGCAGTCGGGCGTTCTCCTGGCCGCGCAACTCGGCCTCGACCAGGCGGCGCTGGGACTCGTCGGCGCGCTTGCGTTCGACGGCGTAGCGCAGTGCGCGGGCCAGCAGCGGTCCGTCCGTCTCGTGCTTGAGCAGGAAGTCCTGGGCGCCGGCGGCGACGGCGGCGGCGCCGAGTTCGGCCCCGGCGGCGTCGGTGAGCACCACCACGGGGATGTGCGGGGCGCGGCGGAGCAGTTCGTGCAGGCCTTCCAGGCCGTCCGAGGGGTCGGAGGGGTGCGGCAGGTCGGCCGGGGAGGCCAGGTCGAGCAGCACGCAGCCGAACTCGTTGCCGCGGGAGCGCCCTCGCCGGGTGGCGGGGGAGGCCTGGGCGAGCAGTTGGGTGGCCTGTTCGAGGCCGCGGGCCCAGTGGATCTCGATCGAGGTGCCGCTGTCGGCGACTGCCGCCTTGATCAGCTGGGCGTCCGAGGCGTCGTCCTCGATGACCAGCAGTCGCAGCGGCGCGCTGCCGTCGGCGGGGCCGTCACCGGCTGCCGGAAGGCTTCCCGCCTCGGCGAGGTGCGCGGGGTGGCGGGTGCCGTGCGCGGTCCGGACCGGCTGTGAGCGGGGGTGGGGTATCGGGGCAGTGGCCGTGGCCGGGCCGGTCGTCGGGCGGTTGCGGGCATGGCCGACGGGGGCGCCGTCATGGGCGCCCGGCAGGTCCGCGGCACCAGGTGCCCGCCCGTCTCCCGTTGCGGGCATCGGTGGTTCCTCCCTTTCCCCGACTGCGTAACGGCCGGCGTCCGTCCGCAGTGCCCGCCTGGCACCGTGCGTCGGGGAACTTCTCGCGACCATAACGTGATCTCCGGGGATTTCTCTGGCCGACCGGCGCCGTTGTGGTTATTGCCACGCCGGTGGCGGTGCGGTGATCGGATTCGGACGACGGCTCGGATCCAGGCCCGGCGGCTGCCGGGCGGGTCCGGGGAAGGGGCTGGGAGATGGTGACGCGGATCACCCTCGTCGAGGGTGACATCACGGAACAGCGGGTGGACGCGGTGGTGAACGCCGCCAATTCGTCCCTGCTGGGCGGGGGCGGGGTGGACGGCGCGATCCACCGCAGGGGCGGGCCGGAGATCCTGGCGGAGTGCCGCCGGCTGCGGGCCTCGCACTGGGGCAAGGGGCTGCCCGTCGGGCGGGCGGTGGCGACGACGGCCGGGCGGCTGCCGGCCCGGTGGGTGGTGCACACCGTGGGGCCGGTCTACCTGGCGGAGGAGTACGAGGAGCGGGCTGGGCTGCTGGCCTCCTGCTATCGGGAGTCGCTGCGTGCGGCGGCCGAGTTGGGCGCGCGCACGGTGGCCTTCCCGGCCGTGTCGGCCGGGATCTTCGGCTGGCCGCCGGCGGACGCGGCCCGGATCGCGCTGGGCACCGTCGCCGGGGTGCTGGACGGCGGTGACGCGCGCGCGGGCGCGGAGCTGGCGGAGGCGCGGTTCGTGCTGTTCGGGGCGGAGATGTACCGGGTGTTCGAACGGGCCCGGGAGGAGCTGCTCGGGCCGGAGGGCTGAGGACGGACTGCTGCGGGGTGCTGCGGGGTGCTGCCGGTGCTGCCCGTGGCTGGGCACGGCGGCACCGAGCGGCGTGTGGTGTCGCCGCTCGGCGGCTTCCATCGTGGCGTGACGAGGCGTCAACACGCCAGAGATATTCGATAACTCGTTCGAGTGAATGCATCGTGTCGCACCAGCGCGCGGGTGGACGACCGCCCCGGCGCGCCCCCGGAGGCGGGCCCGCTACGGCGCGAGCGCCGTCCAGGGCAGTGTGACCTCGCCCTGTCGCCACCGCCCCCGCGCGTCCACCAGCGGCCAGCTGCCCGCCAGCGCCGTGCACGCCGCCACCCAGCGCTGCCGCGCCCCGAACGCCCCGTACGGCGCGGCCGCCGCCCAGGCCCGGTCGAAGTCGGTCAGGAAGGCGTGCACCGGCCGCCCCGGCACGTTGTGGTGGATCAGCGCCTTCGGCAGCCGTTCGGCCAAATCGGAGGGCTGGCCGAGACCGCCCAGCCGGGCCGCGAAGGTCACCGTCCGGGGCCCCTCGGGCCCGAGCGCGACCCAGACGTGCCGCCGCCCGATCTCGTCGCAGGTGCCCTCGACCAGCAGCCCGTCCGGGGCGAGCCGGGAGCACAGCCGCTCCCACACCCCGGCCACCGCCGACTCGTCGTACTGCCGCAGCACGTTGGCCGCCCGGATCAGCTGGGCCGGCCCGCCGCCGTCCAGCGGCACCTCGAAGCCACCGCGCCGGAAGGTGAGCAGCGGCGGCTCGGCGTACGGCAGGGCGGCCGCGACCCGCTCCGGCTCGATCTCGATCCCGACCACCCGGACGTCCGGCCGCACCGTGCGCAGCCGTCCGGCCAGCTCCACGGCCGTCCACGGCGCCGCGCCGTAGCCCAGGTCGACCGCGACCGGCGGCCGTTCGGCGGCGCGCAGCGCCCGGCCCAGGGTGTGGGCGATCCAGCGGTCCATCCGGCGCAGCCGGTTGGTGTTGGTGGTGCCCCGGGTGACCGTCCCCACCGGCCGTCCGGTCCGTCCGCGGGCGGGCGCGGCGGTCGCGGGGTCGAAGGAGGCAGCCATGCCCAGAAGGGTAGTCGGCGGCTGCGGACCCGGCCGGACCGCGCTCCGACCTGGGCGGATGCCCGGCCGGCCGGCCGATCGCCCGGACCGGGAATGCCGGGCCACCGCCGAGTGGTTGGCACACTGGTGGTGATGTGTGCCCGGGACGGGGCAGCGCACACCGGACATGTGGTGGCGTTCACGCGGACCCGCCGAGACGGGCCGCACACGAGGAGGCTTCAGCCAGGTGATCCAGCACCCCGTCCGTTCGGTACGCCGTGCCCAGTCCGCCGCCCCCGCGCGCGGCCGGCTCCAGGCGCTCGTCCCGGGCCGCCGCCGCCCGCGCCGAATAGCCATGCTCAGCGTGCACACCTCGCCGCTGCACCAGCCCGGCACCGGGGACGCGGGCGGGATGAACGTCTACATCGTCGAGCTGGCCAAGCGCCTGGCCGAACTCAACATCGAGGTCGAGGTGTTCACCCGGGCGATCTGCTCGGACGACGCGCCGACGGTCGAGCTGGCGCCGGGCGTACTGGTCCGGCACGTCACCGCCGGGCCGTACGAGGGCCTGGTCAAGGAGGACCTGCCGGCCCAGCTGTGCGCCTTCACCCACGGGGTGCTGCGGACCGAGGCGGGCCACCGCCCCGGCCACTACGACCTGGTGCACTCGCACTACTGGCTCTCCGGACAGGTCGGCTGGCTGGCCGCCCAGCGTTGGGGGGTGCCGCTGGTGCACACCATGCACACCATGGCGAAGGTCAAGAACGCCGCGCTGGCCGAGGGCGACACGCCCGAGCCCGCGGCCCGGGTGATCGGCGAGACCCAGGTGGTCGAGGCGGCGGACCGGCTGATCGCCAACACCACCGAGGAGGCCGCCGAGCTGGCACTGCACTACGCCGCCCGGCCGGACCAGCTGGCCGTCGTCCACCCCGGCGTGAACCTGGACGTCTTCCGTCCCGGCGGCCCCGGGTCCTCGGCCGAGGCCCGGGACCGCCTCGGCCTGCCGCAGGACGCCGCGGTGCTGCTGTTCGCCGGGCGGATCCAGCCGTTGAAGGCGCCGGACGTGCTGCTGCGGGCGGTCGCCGCTCTGCTGGAGCGCCGTCCGGAGCTGCGCGAGCGCCTGGTGGTGCCGGTGGTCGGCGGGCCGTCCGGCACCGGGCTGGCCCGGCCGGAGAGCCTGCACAAGCTCGCCGCCCAGCTGGGCATCGGCGACGTGGTGCGCTTCCACCCGCCGGTCGGCCAGACCCGGCTGGCGGACTGGTACCGCGCGGCGACGGCCCTGGTGATGCCCTCGTACAGCGAGTCCTTCGGGCTGGTGGCGCTGGAGGCCCAGGCCTGCGGCACCCCGGTGGTGGCGGCCTCGGTCGGCGGCCTGCCGGTCGCGGTGCGGGACGGCGAGTCCGGCACCCTGGTGCACGGCCACGACCCGCTGGACTGGTCGCACGCGCTGGAGCCGTACGTCACCGACCCGGCCCTGGTGGCCCGTCGCGGTGCGGCGGCGGCCCGGCACGCGGCCGCCTTCGGCTGGGACACGGCCGCGGCGACCACCGCCGAGGTGTACGCCGGCAGCCTGGCCCGTCCGGCCGGCCGACTGGCCGGGGCACTGCGCCGCTGATCCCCGCGGCCGGTGGGAGACGCCGGCTGCGCTCACCGGGTACTGCCGAGTAACGTCACCCCCATGGCAATCCGCACCAAGGACGAGGCCCTGACCCTGCTGCGCACCGCCCTGGACGACGCCGGGGTGGCCTGGGAGCCGGCCGCCGCCGACCCGTACACGCTGGTGGCGACCCTCCCGGGCACCCGCAAGCTGAACACCGCCTGCGCCCTGCGGGTCGGCGACCACACCCTGTCGGTGAACGCCTTCGTGATCCGCCGCCCGGACGAGAACCACGAGGCCGTCTACCGCTGGCTGCTGGAGCGCAACACCCGCCTCTACGGCGTCGCGTACGCGATCGACGCGCTCGGCGACGTCTACCTGGCCGGCCGTCTGCCGCTGGAGGCGCTCACCCCGGACGCCGTCGACCGACTGCTCGGGACGGTCCTGGAGAACGCCGACGAGCCCTTCAACACCCTGCTGGAGCTGGGCTTCGCCTCGGCGATCCGGCGCGAGTGGGAGTGGCGTACCAAGCGCGGGGAGTCCACCCGCAACCTGGCCGCCTTCGCCCACCTGTCCGCGCCGGCCGCCGACGGACCGGCCCCGGCCGCTCCGGACGGGCTCCCGGCCGCCGACTGACCCGGCCGGGCGCGCTCAGGCGCCCGACGGGGCCCTTTCGGCTTCCTGCGCAGGTGCTGCCACCTCGATCACCGCCGCCGGACGGCGCCCCGTCGCACCCGTGCGACGGGCCAGCACCACGTAGCCGAGCGCGGCGGCCGTCCCGATCACGCCGCAGACCGACCACAGCACCGCCGGCCCGGAGTACTGCAGCAGCAGCCCGCCGCCCGCCGGGCCGAGCAGCGAGGCGAGCGACCAGGACAGCGAGTAGACGCCCTGGTAGCGGCCTCGCCCGTGGGTCGGCGCCAGCTCGCTGACCAGGCCCATCATCACCGGGGTGTGGAGGATCTCGCCGACCGTCCAGACCGCCACCGACAGCGCGAACAGCCAGGCCGAGGACCCGGCCAGCGCGGCCAGCCCGAAGCCCCAGCCGGTGAGCAGGCAGCTGGCGATCAGCATCGCGGTCCGCGAGCGGCCCTCCAGCCACCGGGTCAGCGGGATCTGCAGCACCACGATCAGCAGCCCGTTCAGGCCGATGACCAGCCCGTACCCGGTGGACGTGACACCGGAGGCGCCCATGTCCACGGCCAGGGTGGTGCTGCCCTGCTGGAAGACCAGGGCGACCAGCAGGGTCAGCCCGACCAGCGCCATGAAGGGGCCGTCCCGGAGCACGGTGACCAGGCTGGTCCCCTCCTCGGTCCCCTCCGCGTCCTGGCCGGGCGCGGCCTGCGGCCTGGTCTCCGGGATCCGGACGAAGATCACCACCGCGCAGACCAGGGTGGTGAGGGCGTCCAGCAGGAAGAGCGTGAGGTAGCCGTGGGTGGCGATCAGACCGGCCGCGGCGGCGGAGAGCCCGAAGCCGATGTTGATCGCCCAGTAGTTCAGCGAGTACGCCCGGACCCGGTCCTCGGCCGGGACGAGGTCGGCGATGATCGCCGAGGTGGGCGGCCGGGTGGCGTTGTTGCACAGGCCGACCAGGAAGGCCACCACGGCGATCGCCAGCCGGCCGTCCACGAAGCCGAGCACGGCGGTGGACGCCGCGGTGCCGAGCTGGGCGGCGACCAGCGTCGGGCGGCGCCCGATCCGGTCGGTCAGCACCCCGGCGCCGACCGCCGAGACCGCCGAACCGGCGCCGAACAGCGAGGCCACCAGGCCCGCGTAGGACGCCGAGTACCCCCGCTCGGCGGTCAGGTAGAGGGCCAGGAAGGTGACGACGAAGGACCCGAGCCGGTTCACCAGGGTGCTCACCCAGAGCCACCAGAACTGCGGCGGCAACCCGCCCACGGTCTCGCGCACCAGTTTTCGGATCCGGGGGTTGGCGGCCGGGGCGACGAGCATGTGGGGGCTCCCGAGGGCAGGCGTCCGCTGAGCGGCGCGGGCAGGCCCGGTCAGCCGACGTGGGTAAGAGGCAGATAGCCGCCGCACAGGTTACCCAGCCGTCCAAGGTCCCCACCAGGGGTTTTCCGGCCCTCCACTAAGCTGGGGGCCATGGCTGACACGACGTACCGACTCATCCTGCTCCGCCACGGCGAGAGCCAGTGGAACCAGAAGAACCTGTTCACCGGTTGGGTCGACGTCGACCTCAACGAGAAGGGCGAGAAGGAGGCCGCCCGCGGTGGCGAGCTCCTGGCCGCCGAGGGCCTGTTCCCCGACGTGGTGCACACCTCGCTGCTGCGCCGCGCCATCCGCACCTCGCAGATCGCCCTGGACAAGGCCGACCGCCACTGGATCCCGGTCAGCCGCAGCTGGCGCCTGAACGAGCGGCACTACGGCGCGCTGCAGGGCAAGGACAAGGCCCAGACCCTGGCCGAGTTCGGCGAGGAGCAGTTCCAGCTGTGGCGCCGCTCCTACGACACCCCGCCGCCGGTGCTGGCCGACGACGCCGAGTACTCGCAGGCCGGTGACGCCCGCTACGCGGAGATCCCGAGCGAGCTGCGTCCGCGCACCGAGTGCCTGAAGGACGTCGTCGAGCGGATGCTCCCGTACTGGTACGACGCCATCGTCCCGGACCTCGCCGCCGGCAAGACCGTCCTGGTCACCGCCCACGGCAACAGCCTGCGCGCGCTGGTCAAGCACCTCGACGGCATCTCCGACGCGGACATCGCCGGCCTGAACATCCCGACCGGCATCCCGCTCGTCTACGAGCTCGACGCCGACTTCAAGCCGGTCGCCAAGGGCGGCCGCTACCTCGACGCCGACGCCGCCGCCGCGGCCATCGAGGCGGTCAAGAACCAGGGCAAGAAGTAACCCCCGAGGTCTCAGGGCCCCGCACCCGGTTCGCCGGGGGCGGGGCCTTCGGCGTTCAACCCGACTGCAGGGAGGAGGAGTTGGGGTCCTGCGGGTGGGCGGGCCCAGGCGGAGTCCAGAATGGTTCAGACCATTGACGGGTGGTGGCGCCGGCTCCTACCGTGAGGGCACCGGGCCGACGCAGGCATGCCAAGGGATCCCCCGTGCCCCGGGCCGCCGCACCCCCACGCGCGCGCGTCTGTGCCCCGGCGCACTCTCCATCCACCCCCACGGAGGAGCACCATGCGCACACGTCATCTGGTCGGCGCGGCCGTCGCCGCGCTCGCGATCCCGCTCACCCTGGCCGTCCCGGCCCAGTCCCACGGCTACATCACCACGCCGCCCAGTCGGGCCGCGCTCTGCGACGCGGACGCGAGCGCCGTCCCGTGGGACTGCGGCGACATCCAGTGGGAGCCACAGAGCGTCGAGGGCCCGAAGGGCTTCCCCTCCGGCGGGCCGTCCGACGGCACCATCTGCGCCGGCGGCAACTCCCGTTTCGCCGAGCTGGACGACCCGCACGGTGGAGCCTGGCCGACCACCTCGGTGACGGCGGGCCAGCAGCTCACCTTCACCTGGAGGTTCACCGCGAGGCACGCGACCACCGACTTCAGGTACTACCTGACCAAGCCGGGTTACGACGCCTCCCAGCCGATCACCCGGGCCAACCTCGACCTGACGCCCTTCCTGGTCGTCCCGTACGGCGGGGCACAGGTGCCCAGCACGCTCAGCCACACCGCGACCGTCCCCGGCGGGCGAACCGGGCACCAGGTGGTCGTCGCGGTCTGGACGATCGCCGACACCGGGAACGCCTTCTACTCCTGCACCGACGTGCGGTTCTGATCCGCCGACCGCACGGGCGGCCCGGGGGTGCACAGCCGTGCACCCCCGGGCCGCCCGGTGGTTCGGTGGCGGTGGGCTTCCTCAGTGACCGCCGCAGCAGCCGCCGTCCATGCCGCCGCACTGGCAGGGCGCGCCGGACTGGCAGCCGCAGCCGCAGCCCGGGCCGCAGCCGCAGCCGGCCGCGAGGACGGGCAACAGCTTCGGGGCGGGCGGCTCGACGGTGTCGTGGGCGGTTGCCGGTCGGGTCGGGTTGGCCTTCATCGAGCTGTTCCCTCCTAGTGACGGGCACACCGCAGTGCCCCACCCTTGAGTGAAGCCGCCGTTCGGCGGGAGCGTCAACGGGCGCGCAGGGGTGGAACGTACGGAGAACCGTGCGTCCGCACCACCCTCGCCACAGGTTTACTCACTCCCGGGGATGAGCGACGGTCACTCCACCCCGGCCGTCGCCCCACCCCGGCCGCCGCTCCGCCCGGCCGTCACTCCGCCGCGGAGGCCTCCGCCGCCTCGGTGGCGGCCACGAACTCGGCCACGTGCTCGCCCGTCACCAGGTACACCACGCGCTTGGCGACCGACACCGCGTGGTCCGCGAAACGCTCGTAGTAGCGCCCGACCAGGGTGATGTCGACGGCGGTCTCGATGCCGTGGTGCCACCGCTCGTCGATCAGGTGCGACAGCAACTCGCGGTGCAGGGCGTCGATCCGGTCGTCGTCCTGCTCCATCTCCAGGGCCTTGTCGACGTCCTTGGTGGCGATCACCAGGCCCGCCTTGGCCACCAGGCGCTGGGCGAGCTGGCCCATCTCCAGGACGGTGGACTGCAGGTCGGCGGGCACGGCCGACTCGGGGTAGCGCATCCGCGCCACCTTGGCGACGTGCCGGGCGAGGTCGCCGCAGCGCTCCAGGTCGGCGCTCATCCGCAGCGAGGTGACCACGATCCGCAGGTCGGTGGCGACGGGCTGCTGGCGGGCGAGCAGGTCGATGGCCC
The DNA here is from genome assembly GCF_044768255.1 of Kitasatospora sp. NPDC101157. Lineage (NCBI taxonomy): Bacteria > Bacillati > Actinomycetota > Actinomycetes > Kitasatosporales > Streptomycetaceae > Kitasatospora > Kitasatospora sp. NPDC101157. Next base: position 45,576 of record NZ_JBIWPL010000018.1, read on the forward strand.
GGTTCTCCAGCTCGTGGTGGAGGTCGTTGATCTTCTCGTCGGCGGCGATCACGCCCTCCGCCAGCGCCAGGTCCGCGTCGAGGAGAGCGGTGGTGGCCCGGCCCAGGGCGGAGCCGACCAGCCGGGCCATCTCGATCAGGCTGTCGCCGATCGCATCGAGTTCCTCGTGGTACGCGTCGCGCATGTTCTCTCCTCAGTAGCTGTGTCGGTGGCGGTGCCGACCGGTCAGCCCGTCCGACCGTCGTTCCGGCGTTCGGGCGACCGCTGCTGGTGGCGCGAATGGTACGCGCACACCGAGACCTTGGCCGCTGTTCGGCGCACCGGTCTCTCCCACACGGGCTGCATGGCCAACTCTGTGCCGTCCGGGCGACGGTGCACGGCCGCCGGGGTGAATCAGCAGCCACGTGGAGGTGAATTCTCGGCAACGCGTGGTCGATGCCTTGATCCAGGCCTTGGGGAGTGGTGTGGCCGTGCGCTTACGCTGGCCACATGGACGTGAACGTGGCCGCTGCCGCTGCCTGCGCCATAGCCGGGCTCGGCGTCGGCCTCACCGCCTCCATCGCCTTCCGCTGGAGCGAGCGCGAGCAGGCCAGGGGCAGGCACACCAGTGGCAAGCAGTACGGCCGGTACCAGGCGCTCGGCGCCGGCACCGGCACCCCGGAGCCCCCGCTGCCGCCGGGGGTCGACACCGTACTCTCCGTGCTCCGCTCCTGCGCGATCGTGCTGGGCGAGGGTGACGAGGTGGTCAAGGCCAGCTCCGCGGCGTACGCGATGGGCCTGGTGCGCGGCGGTGCCGTCGCCGTGGACCAGATGCTCGCCCTGGCCCGCGCCACCCGCCGGGACGGCGAGATCCGGCAGGTGGAACTGGAGGTGCCCCGCCCCGGTGCGGCCCGCGCGGCCGAGCCGCTCGCGGTCTCCGTCCGGGTCGCCCCGCTGGGCTCCCGGCTGGTGCTGGTGCTGGTCGAGGACCAGACCGAGCGCCGCCGGGTGGAGGCCGTCCGCCGGGACTTCGTGGCCAACGTCAGCCACGAGCTCAAGACCCCGGTCGGCGCCCTGTCGCTGCTCTCCGAGGCGGTCGCCGACGCGGCCGACGACCCGGAGGCGGTGCAGCGCTTCGCCGGCCGGATGCAGGTCGAGGCGACCCGCCTGGCCAGCCTGGTGCAGGAGATCATCGACCTCTCCCGGGTCCAGGACGACCGGCTGATGGTCGACCCGGAGCCGGTCGCGGTGGACGAGCTGATCGCCGAGGCGATCGACCGCTGCCGCCAGCAGGCCGCCGCCAAGCAGATCCTGATCGCGGCCGGTGGCATCGCCGGGCTCTACCTGCACGGCAACCGCGGCCAGCTCGCCGCCGCGCTCGGCAACCTGGTGGAGAACGCCGTCAACTACAGCCCGCCCCGCACCCGGGTGGCCATCGCGACCCGCCGGATCTCCAGCGCCGCGGCCCTCGGCGAGGCGGACGGCGAGCTGATCGAGATCTCGGTCACCGACCAGGGCATCGGCATCTCCGAGAAGGACCGCGAGCGGGTCTTCGAACGCTTCTACCGGGTCGACCCGGCCCGCTCCCGGCAGACCGGCGGCACCGGCCTCGGCCTGTCCATCGTCAAGCACGTCGCCGCCTCGCACGGCGGCACCGTCTCGGTGTGGAGCGTCGAGGGGCAGGGCTCGACCTTCACCGTCCGCCTGCCGGCCGGCCGGGCGCCCGCCGACGAGGACCTCGGCGCGGACGACCTCGGCGGCGACGACGGCTCCGACGACCTCGACGACTTCGACGGGGGCGCCCCCGCCGACCACCGGACCCACGACCACGAACCCCGCGAGCCCGGCGCTGACCCCGACGGCCCCGCCGCGGCACCCCGAACCCTCACCACGGACCGCACCGACCGTACGGCCCGTTCGCTCCCCGCAGGGGAGCGGCACGTACCCCTGACAAAGACAACCCAGCTTGCCCCGGAGGCCTGATCGTGACCCGAGTACTGGTGGTCGAGGACGAGGAGTCGTTCAGCGACGCCCTCTCGTACATGCTCCGCAAGGAGGGTTTCGAGGTGGCCGTCGCCGCGACCGGCCCCGACGCCCTGGAGCAGTTCGAACGCAACGGCGCCGACCTCGTCCTGCTCGACCTGATGCTGCCGGGCCTGCCGGGCACCGAGGTCTGCCGTCAGCTCCGGGTGCGCTCCAACGTCCCGGTGATCATGGTGACCGCCAAGGACAGCGAGATCGACAAGGTCGTCGGGCTGGAGATAGGCGCTGACGACTACGTCACCAAGCCCTACTCCACCCGCGAGCTGGTCGCCCGGATCCGCGCGGTGCTGCGCCGCCGCGGCGAGGACGGCGGCGCGGGCGAGAACGGCGGCGGCCCGGGCGCCCTGGAGGCGGGCCCGGTCCGGATGGACGTGGACCGGCACGTGGTGACGGTGGACGGCGCCAAGGTCGAGCTGCCGCTCAAGGAGTTCGACCTGCTGGAGATGCTGCTGCGCAACGCGGGCCGGGTGCTCACCCGCATGCAGCTGATCGACCGGGTCTGGGGCGCGGACTACGTCGGCGACACCAAGACCCTGGACGTCCACGTGAAGCGCCTGCGGGCGAAGATCGAGCCCGACCCGGGCGCGCCGCGCTACCTGGTCACCGTCCGCGGCCTGGGCTACAAGTTCGAGCCGTAGACCGCGGTTCCGGGCAGTCATGCGGAGGCCCCCGCCGGCAGCAGCCGGCGGGGGCCTCCGCGTTGCCGTGACTCGCGTCAGTGGGCGGCCGGGGTGGTCGCCGTCGCGGTGGCACCGGCGACCGGGGCACCCGGGACGGTGGCACCCGCGGTCGGGGTGGCCGGGGCCGACGGGGTGACCGGGGCGGTGGCGCCGGCGGACGGGGTGGCCGGAGCGGTCGCGGCCGGGGTGGTGGCCTTGGTGGGCACGGCGGCCGGGGTCGGGGTCGGGGCCGGGGTCGGGCCGAAGCCCTTGTAGATGCCCGAGTCCGGGCTCACCGCGGCCTGGGCGTCGACCTTCTGGCCGTCCTTGAAGGCGAAGGTGGTGGTGGCGAAGCCGCCGATGTGGACGGAGACCGAGTTGATCAAGGCGGAGGGGTTGCCCTGTCCGCCGAGGATCACGGAGCCGCCGGCCGGCACGACGATGCTGGACAGCGGGGCGCCCGCGGCGTCCGAGAAGGTGGCGGCGGCGTTGCCGACGGTGATCGACTGGAGCTCCGCCGGGGTGCCGGCCGTGTTGGAGATGTTCACGACCACGTTGGCGGCGCCCGTGTAGTCACCCGAGGTGCCGACCCCGGTGACGAGCACGATGTTGTTCAGTCGAATGTTCGTCCCCAGGGTCGCCGCGGCGTTGTCCGGCTTGATCTGCAGGGTGTCCGGCGTGGTGCTGGCCGCGCAGGAGGACAGCGAGGCGATGGCGATGGCGGCGATGGCGGCGATGCTGCCGCGTCGAAGGCTGCGGCTCACGGCGGCGGCTACTCCTAGGTCACGTGTCGACAGGTCAGGTCTCAGATTATCGACCTCACTTATGCGCTCCTCACGGGGTGGTCCCCGTGTCGCACTCCCGGGGCCCCGCGGGGGCCTTCCGGGCGTACTGCCGGCATGGACCGGTCATTCGAAGGACAAGCTTCGACCAAGATCGAATAACGATCGTGTCACGGCCGGAAATGCGGCGAAAGCTCAAGATCCAATCATGGTTGCCGGGGTGTTGCGCAAGGGTTTCGGCAGACCCCGGAACCGCCCCCGACCTGCGGGAAGCCCCTCTCGAACATCGGTCGCAGCACGTCATGGGGGTGGTTGTCAAGCCCCGAGACCGGCCCTGACCTGCGAAAACGCCCTTCGGGTGCGCCGCAAGGCGTGTTATTCTGGAAAGCCACGGAAGGGGTCCTGTCACATGACGTTCAAGGTTGGCGACACGGTGGTCTACCCCCATCACGGGGCTGCGCTGATCGAGGCCATCGAAATTCGCCAGATCAAAGGTGTGGACAAGACCTACCTGGTGCTCAAGGTGCAGCAGGGAGACCTGACGCTCCGCGTGCCCGCCGAGAACGCGGAGTTCGTCGGCGTGCGCGATGTGGTCGGCCAGGAGGGTCTGGACCGGGTCTTCGAGGTGCTCCGGGCACCGTACACCGAAGAGCCGACCAACTGGTCCCGTCGCTACAAGGCGAACCTGGAGAAGCTCGCCTCGGGCGACGTCATCAAGGTCGCCGAGGTCGTGCGCGACCTCTGGCGTCGCGAGCGCGAGCGCGGCCTCTCGGCCGGCGAGAAGCGGATGCTCGCGAAGGCGCGCCAGATCCTCGTCAGCGAACTCGCGCTGGCGGAGAACACCAACGAGGACAAGGCGGAGACGCTGCTCGACGAGGTCCTCGCCTCGTAGTGCAGTCGGGCTGCCGCCCATCGCCCACAGCGCCCGGTGCCGGCGCGCCGCTCCCAGGACGGATCGTCCAGGAGTGGTGCAGTGGCACTCCGGGCGCTGAGGCGTGTCCGGACGACGCCCCCCGCCCGAGCCGGTCCAGGCCTGCAAGACCGTTTCTGCGCAGGTGTGCGGCGGGCAGTGGACCAGTGGTTCTTCGGAAGGGGCCCCCGCGCCCGCCGGGCACGCCAAGGCCATACCCACTTCGCCGAAGGAGTGAAACCTGAACGCCTCAGGAGCAGTCGCAGCAGCAGTGGTGCCCGCCGCGGGACGCGGTGAGCGACTGGGGCCGGGCGCCCCCAAGGCCCTGCGGGAACTGGGTGGCGTGCCGCTCCTGGTGCACGCCGTACGGGCCCTCGCCCGCAGCCGGGCGGTCGGCCTGGTCGTGGTCGCCGCGCCCGCCGACGGGGTGGCCGAGGTGGTCGCCCTGCTGGACAGCCACGGGCTGGACGACAAGGACATCCGGGTGGTGGCCGGCGGCGCGACCCGCCAGGAGTCGGTCCGGCTGGGCCTGGCCGCGATCCCCGAGGAGGTCGGGATCGTCCTGGTGCACGACGCGGCCCGTCCGCTCGTCCCGGTCGAAGTGGTGGACGCCGTCGCGGCCGCCGTCCGGGCCGGGGCCGCGGCGGTGGTGCCGGCGGTGCCACTGGCCGACACCGTGAAGCGGGTCGAGCCCAACCCGGGCCACCCCGAGCCGGTGGTCGACACGCCCGAGCGGGCCACCCTGCGCGCGGTGCAGACCCCGCAGGGCTTCGACCGGGCCACCCTGGTCGAGGTGCACGCCAAGGCGCTGGCCGAGGAGGCCGCCGGCGGCACCGACGCCCCGCCCGTCACCGACGACGCCGGACTGGTCGAGCGCTACGGCGGCACCGTCGTCGTGGTGCCCGGCCACGAGGAGGCGTTCAAGGTCACCCGTCCGCTGGACCTCGTGCTCGCCGAGGCCGTACTCGCCCGCCGGAGGGCCGCCGATGCCTACTGAGCCCCTGATTCCCCGGGTGGGGATCGGCACCGACGTGCACGCCTTCGAGGCCGGCCGCCCGCTGTGGGTGGCCGGGCTGGAGTGGCCGGACTCCGAGTTCGGGCTCGCCGGGCACTCGGACGCCGACGTCGCCGCCCACGCCTCCTGCGACGCCCTGTTCTCGGCCGCCGGGATCGGCGACCTGGGCGCCCACTTCGGCACCGACCGCCCGGAGTGGGCCGGTGCCTCCGGGGTGAAGCTGCTCGGCGAGGCGGCCCGGCTGGTGCGCGAGGCGGGCTTCGAGATCGGCAACATCGCGGTCCAGGTGATCGGCGTCCGGCCGAAGATCGGCAAGCGGCGGGCCGAGGCGCAGGCCGCGCTGTCCGAGGCGGCCGGGGCGCCGGTCTCGGTCTCCGGCACCACCACCGACGGCCTGGGGCTGACCGGCCGGGCCGAGGGGCTGGCCGCGATCGCCACCGCGCTGGTGTACGAACGGCGTTGAGCCGGCCGCCGGTCGGCCGGCCGGAAATACCCCGTTGTCGACGGGTGTTCACCGGATGTCGCACGGGTCCGGATCGGTAGTGTTTCGATCCGGGCCCGTGCGGAGCTCGCCCTCGGGTCCGTACCGTCGCCGACCAGAAGAGGAAGTATCCGATGAGTGCTCAACTCTCCGACCGCGCCAAGGCGTTGATCGACGGCAAGAGCTTCGCAGTGATCTCCACGATCCAGCCCGACGGCAGCCCCCAGTCCTCGGTGGTCTGGGTCAAGCGGGACGGCGACGACATCCTGTTCTCCACCGTCCAGGGCCGCCGCAAGCACCTCAACCTGGTGAAGGACCCGCGCGTCTCGATCCTGATCAACCCGGCGGAGAGCCCGTACGAGTACCTGGAGGCCCGCGGTTCGGTGACGATGACCACCGAGGGCGGCCGGGAGCTGATCAACGAGCTGGCCGCCAAGTACCGTGGCGAGGACGAGTACACCTGGGACGGCCCGGAGGACGTCCGGGTGGTCGTCCGGCTCTCGCCGCGCAAGGTGGTCGGCAGCATCTGACCGGCGCGGAGGCCGCCGTTTCCCCGGGATCGCACCCCGCCGAATCCCGGGGAACTCCCTGTCGTTCCCCGGTAATGTCGCGGGGCACCCCCCGCTGCCCACTACGCTTGACGCTGTGAGCATTCGTCTGTACGACACCAGCACCCGCCAGGTACGCGACTTCGTCCCGCTTGTACCGGGTTGTGTCTCGATCTACCTGTGCGGCGCTACCGTTCAGTCGGCGCCACACATCGGGCACATCCGGTCCGGCCTCAACTTCGACATCATGCAGCGGTGGTTCGCCTACCGCGGCTACCAGGTGACCTTCGTCCGCAACGTCACCGACATCGACGACAAGATCATCGCCAAGGAGCGCGAGCTCGGCACCCCGTGGTGGCAGATCGGGTACGAGAACGAGCGCGCCTTCAACGACGGTTACGGCGCGCTCGGCTGCCTGCCGCCGACCGTCGAGCCGCGGGCCACCGGACACGTGCCCGAGATGATCGAGATGATGCAGGGGCTCATCGAGAAGGGCCACGCCTACGCGGTCGACGGCAACGTCTACTTCGACGTGAAGTCGTACCCCGACTACCTCGCGCTCTCCAACCAGAAGCTGGACGATCTGCGCCAGCCCGAGGGCGAGGGCGAGACCGGCAAGCGCGACCAGCGCGACTTCGCGATGTGGAAGTCGGCCAAGCCGGGTGAGCCGAGCTGGGAGACCCCGTGGGGCCGTGGCCGTCCTGGCTGGCACCTGGAGTGCTCGGCGATGGCCCACAAGTACCTGGGCCCGGCCTTCGACATCCACGGCGGCGGGCTGGACCTGATCTTCCCGCACCACGAGAACGAGATCGCCCAGTCCAAGGCCTACGGCGACGACTTCGCCGCCTTCTGGGTGCACAATGCCTGGGTCACCCTGGCCGGCGAGAAGATGAGCAAGTCGCTCGGCAACTCGGTGCTGGTCTCCGCGATGGTCCAGCGCTGGCGGCCGATCGTGCTCCGCTACTACCTGGGCGCCGCGCACTACCGCTCGATGATCGAGTACAGCGAGGAGGCGCTGCGCGAGGCCGAGGCCGGGTTCGGCCGGATCGAGGGCTTCGTCCAGCGGGCCGTCGAGCGCTGCGGGACGGTCGACGCGGCACCCGAGGTGCCGCCCGCCTTCGCCGAGGCGATGGACGACGACTTCGGCGTCCCGCAGGCGCTGGCCGTCGTGCACACCGCCGTCCGCCAGGGCAACAGCGCCCTGAACGCGGACGACAAGGAGAGCGTGGTGGCGCGACTGGCCGAGGTCCGTGCGATGCTCGGTGTACTGGGCCTCGACCCGCTCGACCCGCAGTGGACCGGGGCGGAGCGCGGTGAGGACCTCCACGGTGTGGTCGATTCGCTGGTCCGCCTGGTCCTGGACCAGCGGCAGGCGGCGCGCCAGCGCAAGGACTTCGCCACCGCGGACGCCATCCGCGACCAGCTCGGCCTGGCCGGGCTGGTGATCGAGGACACCCCGTCCGGCCCGCGCTGGACGATCAACAGCCAGTAACCCCATCTGACGATCGGGGTGATGGGTGGGCCGTACCGGACCGGTGCGGCCCTCCCGCATGACGTAGCGCATGCCGTCGGCCGCCGCCGCACCGAGCGGGGCGGCCGGGCATGCCGGACAGACAGGAAGTACAGCCATGGCCGGCAACAGCCAGCGCAGGAACCGCCGCAACCCCGGATCGAAGAAGGGCGCGTCTGTCGGTACCGGCGGGCACAGCCGGAGGGCGCTGGAGGGCAAGGGCCCGACTCCGCCCGGTGAGGCGCGCAAGGGCCACCCCAAGCAGAGGGCCGCCAACGCCGCGCTCAAGCGCGAGCGGGACGCCAAGGCCCGGGCCGGCATGCGCCGGGCCGGCGCCGGCGGCCGCGGCGGCCGCGGTGGCGCGGGCAGCGCCGAGCTGGTCTTCGGCCGCAACTCGGTGGTCGAGGCGCTGCAGGGCGACGTCCCCGCCAACGCGCTGTACGTCCAGCAGTTCATCGACACCGACGACCGCGTCCGCGACGCCTTCCAGGCCGCCAACGAGCGCGGCATCCCGCTGATGGAGGCCCCGCGCCCGCAGCTGGACCAGATGACCGGCGGGATGAACCACCAGGGCCTGGTGCTGCAGGTCCCGCCGTACGAGTACGCCCACCCCGAGGACCTGCTGGCCGAGGCCGCCGACGCCGGCCAGGACGCCCTGATCATCGCGCTGGACGGGGTCACCGACTCGCGCAACCTGGGCGCCGTGGTCCGCTCCGCCGCCGCCTTCGGCGCGCACGGCGTGGTCATCCCCGAGCGCCGCGCGGCCGGCATGACCGCCGGTGCCTGGAAGACCTCGTCCGGCGCCGCGGCCCGGCTGCCCGTCGCCCGCGCCACCAACATGACCCGCACCCTGGAGGCCTACCAGAAGGCCGGCCTGATGGTGGTCGGCCTGGCCGCCGACGGCGAGGCCGAGCTGGGCGACCTGGACCTGCTGACCGGCCCCGTGGTGATCGTCGCGGGCAGCGAGGGCAAGGGCCTGTCCCGGCTGGTCTCGGAGACCTGCGACATGCGGGTGCGGATCCCGATGAGCGGCCTGACCGAGTCGCTGAACGCCGGTGTCGCGGCGGGCATCGTGCTGTACGAGGCCGCGCGGCTGCGCGCCAAGCGCTGAGCACGGCGGGCGCCCCGCCCGCAGGGGATCTTCCGAATTCCCCGTGATCCGAGTGAAAAGCGATCGGGCCCGACCGGGTCCGATCGCTTTTCTCATGATCACTTCAAGTATGCGCCGGACATCCACCCGGGAGAGTGTCCTAAGCGGCCGTCACCCGGTTAGACGGGCGTGGACGTGGACACCAGAACACCTCGGCGCCCCCTGTTCGGCGGCGGCAGCACCGGGATAGACGCGGGCCCAGGGCTCGACACCGTCAAGGTGCCGTCGGACCCCGCGCGCCTCAGCAGCACCCAGGCGAGCTTCCGGCTCCGGCTCGGCGCCCCGGTCGAGCCGCTGATCGAGACCCCGGTCGGACTCCTGTCCACCGGCGCCGCCTTCGGCGACCCCTACGCCAACCAGGGCCTGATCCGCCGTCCCCTGGTCACCCCGCAGGTCGTCGTACCCGCCTCCGCCGTCCCGGCGCTGGCCGGGGCGGCCGCCGGGGCCGGCGGCGTCGCACCGCGCCGCAAGGGCCGGGTCACCCCGGTCACCTGGACCGGCCAGGCGGACCCCGGGGACCTCGCGGCCACCCGGCTGCTGGAGGCGGTGCGGACCAACGGCTCCCCGGCGGGCACCGACCTGGACGAGGCCGACACCCAGGTGCTCCCGGCCTACGCCGGCGCCCGGACCGTCCCCCGCCAGCCGCGCGAGGGCACCGGCACCGCCACCGACGCGGGCATCGGCCCGGTCGGCGAGCCGCACGGCTGGACCCCCAGCGGCGAACTGCCCGAGGTCTCCGCCACCGACGCCGAGGGCAGGCAGCCCTGGTACCCCGGCCGCCGGGTCGACCTCGGCCTGGTGCTGCTGCCGCTGCGCGCCGTACTGGGCTCGCTCTCCGTCTACGCCGGGTTCAGCAAGCTCTGCGACCCGGTGTACTTCGACGGTGGCGAGCGCGGCTCGATGGTGCGCTGGCTCTCCTCGCTGCACCCGTGGAAGGTCGCCGAGCCGCTGCTCGCCTTCGCGATGGCGCACCCCGTCGGCTCCGGCCTGGTGGTGTCGTTCACCGAGATCGTGGTCGGCGTGCTCACCGTCCTCGGCCTCTGGCAGCGGCTCGCGGCCGGAGCGGCCATGCTGCTCTCCGCCGCGCTGCTGTTCACCGTCAGCTGGCGGTCCGTGCCGGTCTACGACACCCCCGACCTGATCTTCCTCGCGGCCTGGAGCCCGCTGCTGATCGCCGGGGCGCCCTTCGCCTCGCTCGACGGGCGGCTCAACCTGGAGGCCTGGCGGCGGATCGGCTCCGGCGCGCCGGGCGCCCTGCGCCGCCGGGTCCTGCGGCGGGGCGCGGTGGTCACCACCGTCGTGGTCGGCCTCACCCTGCTGCTCGGCTCGATGCTGGGCGCGGCCGTCCGCACCAGCGCCCGGCCGCACCAGGCACCGGGCCGGCCGGCCGGCGACTACGGCACCCCGGTCTGGCCGTCGGGCAGCCCGTCCGGTGCCCCGGGCGGACAGGGCACGTCCACCCCGCCCCCGTCCGCCGCGCCGCGCCCGGCCACCCCGACGCCGAGCGCCACCACGCCCTCCAGCGCCCCCGCCAAGCCGGCCGGGGCCTCGCCGAGCGGCAAGCACTCCGGCAAGGCCGAGACCGGCGGCTCCTCGCCGGCGGCGTCCGCCCCGTCCGCCGGGTCCGGCTCCGCGCCGACCCAGCGGACCCCGGCCCCCGGCGGCTCGGGCACGGCGCCCAAGCCCAGCCCGAGCAGCGGCTCCGGGCTGCTCGGCGGGGTGCTGGGCAGCGGACCGGTGCTGGGCAGCGGGCCGCTGGCCGACCTGTCCGGCGGGCAGTCCTCCCGTCCGGGGACGCCGACGGCCACCTGAGGCCGCCGGACGCGCTACGGCCGGGTGCTCCGTGGGGGAGCACCCGGCCGTAGCGCTTTGCCCGTTTTCCTGCCCGGGCTTTTGTCTCCGGTTGCGCCTGCGCGTCCGGCTGCGCTTGCGCCTGTGCCCTTCCATGCGCCTGCGCCCGGGCCTGTGCCCGCGCGTTCGTTACTGGGCGGCGCTTTCGCGGTAGGCGGCGAGCTCCTTGGCCGCCTCGGTGAGGTCCTTCGCCGTGTCGATGGCGCGCCAGTACACACCCAGTGCCAGCTGGTAGCCGGCGAGCCGCTTGCCGCGGGCGAGCTGGGGGAAGGTGGTCCGCTCGTGGTCTCCCACGTCCGGCAGCAGCTCGGCGAACTCCGGGCTGAACACGTACAGGCCGGCGTTGATCAGGAAGGGCGAGGGCGGGGACTCGATGAAATCCAGCACGTTGCCGAACTGGTCGGTCTCCACGGCACCCCACGGGATGCGCGGCCGGGCCAGCGCGAGCGTCGCGACGGCGTCCCGCTCGTGGTGGAAGGCGGCCATGTCGCGCAGGCTGAAGCGGGTCCAGATGTCGCCGTTGGTGGCGTACCAGGGCTCGTCCGGGCGCGGCAGCGCCTTCGCCGCGAACTTCAGGCCGCCACCGCGCCCCAGCGGCTCGGCCTCGACCACCGTGCTGACCCGCAACGGCAGGTCCGCCCGGCCGAGCCACTCCTCCAGCACGTCGGCGAGGTGGCCGCAGGACACCACGACGTCGGTGACGCCCTCGGCGGCCAGCCAGGCCAGCTGGTGGCCGAGGATCGGGATGCCCGTCCCGGGGATCTCGACCAGCGGCTTGGGGCGGTCGTCCGTGTAGGGGCGCAGCCGGGAGCCCTGGCCGCCGGCCAGGATCACGGCCTGGGTGACGGGCGTCGTGGTCGGCCGGGGCTGGTGGGGCGGGGAGGACGCGAGGTCGGCGGTGGGGCCGGAGTCAGCGGTCATGCCTGAACAATAGGACGCCAGGCGGGGGTTGACGCCGTCCGTCGCTCAGCCGCGGTCGACGGCTCGCGGTCGACGGCCGCCGCTCGACGGATCCCGGTCGACAGCACCGGGGCGACAGCACCCGGTCGGCGGCCGGCGTCACCGGCCGCCGACCGGCGGCCGTCAGCCGGTGACGCCGGCCGCGAAGGAGCCGTCGCAGACCGGGCGGGCGAAGGACCGGGCCCGCTGTACGTCGCCCTGGTACTTGCGCACCGCGGCCTTGCCCAACTCGGTGGCCAGCGAGGTGCAGTACGGCGTCAGAGAGGGCTGCTCGCGCATCGAGCGCTCCAGCAGGTCCAGCGCGGCCGACGGGTTCTTGGCGCGCAGCTCGTCCAGCAGCGCCACCCGCAGCGAGTCCTGCGGGGCGAGCCCGTCCGTCCTGGTGGTGGCGGTGGCGGAGCGCCCGATCCCGGCGCCGTCGCCGCTGGACGCCGCCACGACCTGCTGGTCGAGCCCGGTCGGTGGGGCCCACGGGACGCGGGTCACGGCGAGGGTGCCGGTGGTCACCAGGACGACCGGCAGGGTCAGGGCGACGGTCTGGCCGATACGGCGCACAAGCTGCTTCACCCTCAGGAGAGTAGCGGTGGGTACGGGCCGGATCGCCCTCGGTTACACCATCGAGTGACAGGTGTCCGGGTTCGTCCCTGCGCGGTGTTGACGTGGGGGTGTACGGACGGAGCCCGCCGGACCGGAAGGGTCCGACGGGCTCCGTCGCGGGTGTCAGCCGTCTCAGTCGCAGACGCTCAGGCGCACGCCGCTGCTGGCGGCGAAGACGTGGGTCTCCTGGGCGATCGGCACCACGTGGATGGTCTCGCCGCGGGTCGGGATCTGGCGGCCGGGCACCCGGACGACCAGGTCCTTCTCCACGCCGCCGATCTGGGTGGTGCCGTAGACGAAGCCGTCCGAGCCGAGCTCCTCGACCACGTTCACCGTCACGGCGACGCCCTCGATGCCGCCGGCGTCGACGATCTGGAAGTGCTCCGGGCGGATGCCGACGATCACCGTCTTGTCGGTGCCGGCGCCGGCCAGGTTCTCGCGCGAGATGTTGACGACGGAGCCGCCGAACTTCACCCCGCCGTCCACCAGCGGCACCTCGACCAGGTTCATGGCCGGCGAACCGATGAAGCCGGCCACGAACAGGTTGGCGGGCTTGTCGTACATGTTGCGCGGGGTGTCGACCTGCTGCAGCAGACCGTCCTTGAGCACCGCGACCCGGTCGCCCATGGTGAGCGCCTCGGTCTGGTCGTGGGTGACGTAGACGGTGGTGATGCCCAGGCGGCGCTGCAGGCCAGCGATCTGGGTGCGCGTCGAGACGCGGAGCTTGGCGTCCAGGTTCGACAGCGGCTCGTCCATCAGGAAGACCTGCGGCTGGCGGACGATCGCGCGGCCCATCGCGACGCGCTGGCGCTGACCGCCGGAGAGCGCCTTCGGCTTGCGGTCCAGGAAGTCGGTGAGGTCGAGGATCTTCGCCGCCTCCTCGACCTTGGTGCGGATGTCCGCCTTGTTCACGCCGGCGATCTTGAGCGCGAAGCCCATGTTCTCGGCGACGGTCATGTGCGGGTAGAGCGCGTAGTTCTGGAACACCATGGCGATGTCCCGGTCCTTCGGCGGCAGGTGGGTGACGTCCCGGTCACCGATCCGGATCGCGCCGCTGTTGACGTCCTCCAGGCCGGCCAGCATGCGCAGGCTGGTCGACTTGCCGCAGCCCGACGGGCCGACCAGCACGAGGAACTCGCCGTCCGCGATCTCCAAGTCCAGCGCGTCCACCGAGGGCTTGGTCGCCCCCGGGTAGATGCGGGTCGCCTGGTCGTACGTGACAGAAGCCATTGGTCGTTCTCTCCTTCACCGGCAGGAACGTGCCGGACGATCCGAGTAAAGGGGGATTGTTCGTCTCCGTCGGCCCGTCAGTGGTCTGAACCACTACCAGAACCAACTCCCGGCGACGCTACCCGCGCTCCCGTTGCTTGTCAGCCCCCCTCCGCCCGATTTCGGCATCGGTTCCATCACGCCCACCCCGCACCGACCCCCCGCCCACCCCCTGTCAACCCCCGGATATCCCCCCACCTCGCCACCCCGGCCCGGTAGACTGCCCCCGGTGCCGCCGTGATCCTTCGCGGACGGCCACCGTGCCTCCTTAGCTCAGCTGGCCAGAGCACCGCTCTTGTAAAGCGGGGGTCGTCGGTTCGAACCCGACAGGGGGCTCAGCGGAGGAAGGGCCGGCCCGATGGTGATCGGGCCGGCCCTTCGGCGTTGGTGGGGGCGGGAGTCAGTCCGGGGGGAGGGTGAGGGTGGCGAGGGCGCCGCCGGTGGGGTGGTTGGCGAACGTGAGGGTGGCGCCGATGACGCGGGTGTGGCCGGTGGCGATGGTGAGGCCGAGGCCGTGGCCGCGGCCGCGTTCCGGGGCGTTGGTGCGGAAGCGCTGGGGGCCGTGGTCGAGGAGGTCGTCCGGGTAGCCGGGGCCGTGGTCGCGGACGGTGATGCGGCGGCCGTCGACGTGGAGTTCGACCGGGCCGGCTCCGTGGCGGTGGGCGTTGAGCAGCAGGTTGCCGAGGATGCGGTCGAGGCGGCGCAGGTCGGTGCGGACCTCCTGGTCGGAGGTGATCCCGATCTCGACGTCGAGGCCGGTGAGGGTGACGGTGCGGCGCACCGCGCGTTCCAGGGGCACGGCGGAGATGTCGGGGGACTCGACGTCCGCGTCCAGGCGGGAGACCTCCAGGAGGTCCTCGACGAGCGCGCGCAGGGCCTGGACCCGGTTCTGCACCAACTGGGTGGGGCGGCCGGGCGGTAGCAGTTCGGCGGCGGTGACCAGGCCGGTGAGCGGGGTGCGCAGTTCGTGGGCGACGTCGGCGGTGAAGCGCTGTTCGTCCGCCAGGCGGCGGTGCAGGGTGCGGGACATCAGGTCGACGGCGGCGGCGAGGTCGGCGACCTCGTCCTTCCCGTCGACGAGTTCGCCGATCCGGGTGTCGGTGCCGCCGGCCGCGATGCCCCGGGCGGCGGTGGCCGCGGTGCGCAGGCGGCGGCTGATCCGGTCGGCGACGAGCACGCCGGCCAGCACGGTGGTGAAGACCGCGGCGATGACGGTGAGCAGGATGATCCGGTCCAGGTCGGCGATGGCCTGACGGTCCTGGGTGAAGTCCACCCGGACGGAGAGCACGCCGCCCTGGACCGGGGCCGCCGCCCACATGGACTCGCCCTGCCGGTCGGTCGCGAGCAGCGAGCCCTGTCGTCCGGCGGCGGCGAGGTCGTGCAGCCGGGCGGGGAGGGCCGGGTCGTCGAGGGCGCCGACGGGGTTGTCGAGGTTGCGCCCGTAGTCGGTGAGTGCGGAGTTGAGGGCGGTGAGCGCCGAGGCGCGCGCCTGGTCGACGTGCTGACGGATCATCGCCTGGTGGACCAGGAGGCCGACGGCCACCGCGACCAGGACGGAGATGGCGGCGACGGCGGTGGCGATCTGGCGGCGCAGCGTCATCCGGCGCAGCGTCAGTCGGGGGCGCGAGGGTCGGGGGCGCGGGGGTCGGGGGCGCGGGGGTCGGGGGAGGCGCACGGTCATGCGGGACGCCGCAGCTTGTAGCCGAAGCCGCGGACGGTCTCGATCCGGCCGGAGCCGATCTTGGCGCGCAGCCGTTGCACGTGGACGTCGACCACCCGGGTGTCGGCGCCCCACTCGTAGTCCCAGACGCGCTCCAGCAGCGCGGAGCGTTCCAGCACGATGCCGGGCGCCGCGGTGAACTCCAGCAGCAACCGCAGCTCGGTGGGGGTGAGCGGGACGAGGCTGCCGTCGACCCGCACCTCCATGCTGTCGGTGTCCACCTGCAGACCGTCGAAGTTGCGGACGGCGGGCGAGGGGGAGGGGGACGGGGCGGCGGGGGCTGCCGGGGCGTCGGGGGAAGGGGAGGAGGGAGTAGCAGGAGAGGCAGCGGCAGGAACCGGCGGGACGGCCGCCGGCGCCACCCGGATGCGGCGCAGCACGGTACGGATCCGGGCGACCAGGACGGCGCTCTCGAAGGGCTTGACCACGTAGTCGTCCGCGCCCGCCTCCAGACCGGAGACCACGTCAACCGGGTCGGTGCGGGCCGACATCATCAGGATCGGCAGCTGGCTCTCCTCCCGGATCCGGCGGCACAGCCCGACCCCGTCGAGCAGCGGCAGCATGACGTCCAGCAGGAGCAGGTCGGGGCGGACGGCGTGGAAGGCCTCCAGCCCCTCCAGGCCGTCGGCGGCGGTGGTGACCGGGAAGCCGTAGCGCTCCAGGGCCATCCGGGTGGCCTCCCGGATCACCTCGTCGTCCTCGACGAGCAGGATGTGCGGCTGGGCGGGGACGGTTGCGGTGGTCATCGCTTCGCTTCCGGGACGACGGCGGGGCCGGACGGCTGGACCGTCCGGGCGGGCTGGGGCTGGGGTCGGCCGGGGCGCGCGGACGGGACGGCCGCGCCGGCGCCCGGCTTCGCCTCGGCGGAGGGGCGCATCGGGAGGGGCACCGCGCCGCCGGGGCCGCCGCCGGGACCGCCGCCGGGACCGGTGCCGGTCGCCGGGTCGGCGCCCGTCTCGGTGGGCTGGAGCAGGCCGATGCCGTCCACCCGTCTCTCGACCAGGGCGAGCCTGGTCCCGTCCCATCGGTAGTGGCTGGTGGTGCGGGTGGTGACGGTGGTGGGCTCGAACAGCCACAGGTCGGAGTCGAGTGTCTCGGCGCCGAAATCGGGCTTGATCTTCACCTGCAGGATCGGCAGGACGCGGTCGCCGGAGAGGGTGTAGACGTGCAGCACGACCTGTCCGGGAGTGGTGACGGCCGTGATCAGCTCGGGCTGCCCGTCGCCGGTGAGGTCGCGGAACTCGGGGGCCCGCACCTCGCAGTCGGTGCAGGAGCCGAGCGCGCGCCGCTCCTCCGCGGTCACTGCCGGGTCCTGGGCGAGGAGACCGTGGACGTCGACCGCGCTGAGGTCGTGCCCGGGAACGGTCAGGTCGGGTACGGGCTGCGGCGGCGCCTGGGTGGTGGACCCGGTTGCGGACGTGGCGGGCGGCGGGGCGGTGGCCAGCCCGGGCCAGAGCGGTTTGGCCGACGGCGGCCGGGTGACGGCCGCGTGCGGGCCGTCGTCCCGCAGACCGCCGGGGGCGAGACGGCCGAAGGCCAGGACAGCGAGGACGGTCAGGACGGCCAGGGTGGCGAGGGCGGCCGCGGGTACGGCGCCGGGGCGGCGGCGGAGCGGAGTCGGTGGTGCCACGGTCGGTCCTCCTCCTGGTTCGCGGTGCGCGCGGTGGGGTGTGGGCTCGTCGTCCCTCCGGCCGTCCTGCTGCTGTGACCGTTGTAGCCGGTCCGTCCTGGTGGCCGGTCCGGTGGGTAGGTCGTGCGGACGGTGACCGGCGGTTCCGCCGCCGCTGTCGGCGGCCCGGTCAGGCCGGGTCCGCCAGCACGATGATGTTGTCCGTCCAGTGGCCGTCCGGGCCGATCCGGCCGCCGCAGGTGATCAGTCGCAGCGTGGGCCCGGGAGTGTCGCCGTACACCGTGTCGGTGGGGAAGCGGTCCTTGGCGGCCTGGAGCAGGCTGCGGACCCTGAAGTCCACGCTGCCGCCGTCCGAGCGCCGGATCCGGATCAGGTCGCCCGGGTGGAGTTCCGGCAGGCGCCGGAAGACCGCCGGGCCGTTCCTGGTGTCGAGGTGGCCGATCAGGACGGCGGGTCCGGTCTCGCCCGGGGTGGGGCCGTTGCGGTACCAGCCGACCTGGTCGGCGTGGTCGGCCGTGGGCACCTGGACGCTGCCGTCGGCGTTCAGGCCGAGGTCGGTCACCGGGGCGTCCACGCCGATGGAGGGGATCAGCAGCCGGGTGGGCGGCGAGGCGGCGAGCGTCCCGGCGCCGGCGGTCGGCGCGCCCACGGGAGTGGTACGGCCGGACGCGGTCGGGGCGGGCGCGGCGGCCGCCGGGTCGTGGCCGGAGGTCTCGATCCGCACCACCGGGGCGTCCCGGCCGGACAACGCGAGCGAGGTGCCGAGCACCACGCAGAGCAGGCCGGCGGCGCCGAAGACGCTCCGGCGCAGGATGCTGGGGCCGGGCCGGGCGGCGCGCCGCCGCCCACGGCCGCCCCGCTCGGCGGTCCCCGCCGCCCGGGGCGCCCCGGCGCCGCTTCCCCGCCCGGCCGGGTGCGGAGGAAGGGCGCCGGGGTGCCCGGCGGACTCGGGACCGGTGTCAGCCACGCGCACCGGAGCGGCGGCGCAGCAGGGCGAAGCCCAGCGCACCGGCGCCGACGGCCGCGACGGCGCCGCCGCCCGCCAGCATCAGGCCGTTGCCGTCGGTCTCGCCCGAGCCGTCACCGGCCTGGGCGGCACCCTTCGGCACCTCGCGCACCTGCGGCTGGGAGCCGGCGGTGGCGGGCTGCGCCGCGGGCGCGGAGCCGGCCGGGCGGGCGGGCTTGGCGGACGCGGAGGCGGAGCCGGGCGCGGCTTCGGTGGCGGGGGCGGCGGAGGGACGGACCGCGCCCGCCGGCGCTGGGTTGGCGGGGGCGTGGGCGGTGGGGGTGACGGCCTGCGGGGTTCCGTCGGCCCATGCCTGCCCGCCGGTGACGACGGTCACCAGCGCGGCGCCGGTCAGCGCGCAGACCGCCAGCATCCGGCGGGCGGGCGAACGGTGGGTACGGCTCTTGCTCATACGGTGGTGCTCCTTCGAGGACGAAGACTTCGGTGAACGAACGCGTCAGTGGCGAGACCGCGGCTCTCGCGAACACCTGCGGCCCGTACGGCCGGCCGGTGAGGCCGGGCCGTGCGATTGACCGGTGCGTCGTCGGTGACGGTAGGGGGGCCGTGTCGCGGTGCCCGCCCGGTCGCGTCACGGTCGTCCATCGGCTGGGTAACGGTCCCCGGGCCAGCGGAACGGGCCCGTGACGGAGGCCGTGACGGCGGAAGCCGTGGCGGAGGAATGCCGTGACGGAGGCCGTGACGGCGGAAGCCGTGGCGGAGGAATGCCGTGACGGAGGCCGTGACGCGCGCCGGAACACGCACGCTCGGTGACACCGGACACACCCGGTGACATGCGCGCGGAGCTGAGTACTTCCGCCTGCCCGTCCGTACATTCCGGTGGGGGACAAACCAAGAGAAAGGTGGCAGTGATGAGCATCCTCGCCAATCTCCTCCCGACCCTGCGCCGCGACCGCGGCGACGGCGGTGGCCGTGGCTACGGTCGCCGTGGTGACGGCGACCGCGGGGACTTCCGTGGCGGCCGGGACGACTTCGGCGACGGCGACTACGGCGGCCTTCGTGGCCTCCGCGGCCTGCGCCGCTGGAACCGGTGCTGACGGTCACGGACCGGTGATGGTCCCTGGCTAGGACGAACTGGTGTGGTCCCTGCGGCGGTTGACGGCCGTCGACACGGGTGACGGCGACGGCCGGGCGGACCCGGTCGTCGCCCCGGCCCCGGCCGTGCCGCTGCGGCGGACCTTCCGGCAGTTCTGGCCCTACACCCGAGGCGGGAGGCGCTGGCTGATCCTCCTGGTGGTGATCGTCCTGCTCGGCCCGGTGGTCGACGCGGCGATGATCTGGCTGTTCAAGGTCGTCGTCGATGACGTGCTGGTGCCGCGGAGACTCGGGCTGTTCCTGCCGGTGGCGCTCGGTTACGCCGGGCTGACCCTGCTGGCAGGAGGGCTGGGGTTCGCCGACGAGACGCTCTCCGCCTGGGTCAGCGAGCGCTTCCTCCTCAATCTGCGCACGGACGTGTTCCGGCACCTCCAGTGCCTCCCACTGGGCTTCTTCGAACGGCGGCGGCTCGGCGACGTGCTGTCGCGGCTGACCGCGGACGTCGAGGCGGTCGAGACCTTCCTGCTGTCGGGCGTCCTGGAAGCGGTCGCATACGTCGCCGAGCTGGCCGTCTTCCTCGGCCTGTTGTTCTACCTGCGCTGGGACCTCACGCTCACGGCCCTGGTGGTCGCCCCGCTGTTCTGGATCACCGCCCGGCGCTTCTCGGGGAAGGTGAGGGCCGCGTCCCGCGAACGGCGCCGCCGCAGCGGCTCGGTGAGCGCCCTGGCCGAGGAGACGCTCGGCAACATCGCCCTCGTTCAGGCGTACAACCGGCAGGACTGGGAGCAGCAGCGCTTCCTGGGGGAGAACCTGGCGCGGTTCCGCGCGACCATGGCGGCGACCCGGCTGCGCGCGCTGTTCGCCCCGATCGTGGAGATGCTGGAACTGGCCGGCGCGCTGATCGTGCTCGGCCTGGGAGCCTGGGAGCTGACCCAAGGCCGCCTCACTCTGGGTGAACTCCTCGTCTTCGTCGCTCTGTTGAGCCGCCTCTACGGCCCGGTCAAGGGGATCGGGCAGCTCAGCAACAGCTTCTTCTCGGCCGCGGCAGCCGCCGAGCGGATCATCGAACTCCAGGACCAGCAGCCGGACGTGGCCGATCCGCCGAAACCGCTGCGTCCGGCCCGGGTGCGTGGAGCAGTGGCTTTCGAAGGGGTTCGGTTCCGCTACCCGAACGCGTCCCGGTTGGCGCTGAACGACGTCTCCTTCCGTGCCGAACCGGGCGAGACGGTCGCGCTGGTCGGGGAGAGCGGGGCGGGCAAGTCGACCGTCGCCAAGCTGCTGCTGCGCTTCTACGACCCGGAGCGCGGTGCCGTTCGGCTGGACGGCATCGACCTGCGCGACCTGGCGCTGAGCGATCTGCGCGAGCACATCGCGGTGCTGCTTCAGGAGACCCTGGTCGTCCACGGCACCGTCCGGGACAACATCGCCTACGGCCGGCCGGGGGCCACCGACGCGCAGATCGTGGCGGCCGCCCGGGCCGCCGACGCGCACGAGTTCATCAGCCGGCTGCCGGAGGGCTACGGCACGGTGGTGGGCCAGCAGGGGCGGCTGCTGTCCGGCGGCCAACGCCAGCGGATCGCGATCGCCCGGGCGATGGTCCGGGACGCACCGGTGCTGCTGCTCGACGAGCCGACCACCGGCCTGGACTCGGAGTCGGGGCGGCGGATCCTGGAGCCGCTCGGGCGGCTGATGAGCGGGCGGACGACGATCATCATCTCGCACAACCTGCTCACCGTACGGAAGGCCGACCGGATCGTCCTGCTGCGCGGAGGCCGCGTCGTCGCCTGCGGCAGCCACCGGGAACTGCTCAGCCAGGACGTCGGCTACGCCCGGCTCGACCGGGCCGCGACCCCGACCTGGGCAACCGGTTGAACCGTCGGGAGCCGTGGCCGCGTGCCGCTCCGACAGACGACCCCTGCCACCCCTCCCACCCCTCCCGCCCCTCCCGCCCCTACCGCAGCTGCCACCCCTACCGCCCATCCCGCAGCTGCCGGAGGGTCCAGCCCGGGCCGAGGGTGCTGGTGTGCGCGGTGAAGAGTTCGGCCGCCCGGCGGTAGGAGAGGCGGGCGCGGCCGGTGTGGGGGCAGCGGTCGGCCGCGGGGGTGCCGGCCGGGGCGCGGCGGTCGGTGAGGAAGAGCGGGCCGCCGGAGCGGCCGGCGATCAGCAGCGGGAGCAGCCGGGCGGTGCCGGTGCCCCAGTGCAGCCGGGCCCGGTCGGAACGGGGGTGGGCGCAGCGGCCGGGGAGGTCCAACCGGTCGGTGTCCAGGGCCAGTACGGCCTCGATGGCGGCGCCGGACTCGTGCAGCAGGTGCCAGAGCGTCTGCTCGCGCAGGGGTGCGCGGCGGGCGAACAGGGCGCGCAACTGCTCAGCGGTCAACGGAGCGCCGGCCCCGGCCGGTTCGGGCAGCGGGGCGGGGCGCAGGCCGGCGCTCGGGTCGCCGTCGATCCAGCCCCGGGCCCGCCACCAGGCCACGGCCGCGCGCAGGGTGGAGAGTTCGCGGTTGAGCGTGCGCGGGTCGGTGGTGGCGGCGCGCCGGGCGACGGCGGTGCGCAGCCGCTCGGCGGCGTCCGGGTGGTCGAGCAGGGCGAGCGGCAGCACGGGCGGGCGGGCGCTCCGCCGTTCGGGGCCGGTGGGGGCCGGCCGGTCGGCGAGCGCCCAGGCCCAGGTGCTGAGGGCGATCCGGTAGATCCGCCGGGAGCCCTCGGCGAGCCCGGAGGCGGCCAGGTAGCGCTCGACGGCGACGCCGTACTCGACCGGGGGGAGTTCCGTCATGTCCGCCTTCTTCCGCAGTAAACGGGCCGAACCAGCACCCTGGAAATATATCCGCGCTCCGCAGTAAAAGCAGTTCAGGTGCCTTTCGGGCGGCAATTTACTGCGGCAGGTTCCATTGCCGTGGAATTGATGCCGAAGGGCTCAGGTTTTTTCCCGGAAACCCTTGAGTCCGGTTCCCCCGCGAGCGCAGACTGACTGCCCATGGCAGTGGAAACAGAACGGATCCCGGCCCCTCCGCGGCGCCTGGGAGACCGTCTCGCCGTGCTGGGCGAGCGCGAATTCACCCGCTTCTTCATCGGGTACACCACCTCCCTCCTCGGCTCCTCGATGGCGCCGGTCGCGGTCGCCTTCGCGGTGCTCGACGGCGGCGGGAGCGGCACCGAGCTCGGCTGGGTGCTGGCCGCCCGGATCCTCCCGCTGGTACTGGTCCTGCTGGCCGGCGGGGTGATCACCGACCGGCTGGGCAGCCGCCGGCTGATGCTGGGCTCGGACGTCCTGCGCGGCCTCGTCCAGGCGCTGTTCGCCGCGCTGTTGGCGGCCGGGCACGCGCCGGTCTGGGCGATGGTCGCGCTGGTGGCGGTCTGGGGGATCGGCGAGGGGCTGTTCACGCCCGCGTTCGGCGCGATCCTGCCCGACCTGGTGCGCCGCCGGGAGCTGCTGGCGGACGGCAACACCCTGCTGGGCCTGGCCCGTTCGGTGTCCACGGTGGCCGGCCCCGCGCTGGCCGGCCTGGTCACGGCGGTGCAGGGCCCGGCGGCGGTGCTGCTGATCGACGCGCTGACGTACGGCGTCGGCGCCGTGGCGCTGGTCGGCCTGCGGCTGCCCGAACGCCCGGAGGCGGGCGGCGGGGACTCGGTGTTCGGGGAGCTGCGGGCCGGCTGGGCGGAGTTCGCCGCCCGCCCGTGGCTGTGGATCACCACCGCGCAGGTGGGCCTGTTCAACCTGCTGGTCTGGGCCCCGTTCCTGGTGCTCGGCCCGCTCCTGTCGCAGCGGGAGCTCGGCGGTGCCCGGGCCTGGGGCCTGGTGATGGGCGGGTACGGGGCCGGGGCGGTGCTGGGCGGGCTGCTGATGCTCGGCCGCCGCCCGCAGCGGCCGCTCGCGGTGGCCACCGTGGCCGCCTTCGGCTGGGCGCTGCCGTCCGCCGCGCTGGCGACCGCGGCGCCACTGGTCGGAGTGGCGGCCGCCGCGTTGGTGGCGGGGGTCGGTTCGGCGGTCTGCGGGACGCTGTACGGCGCCACGATGCAGCACTGGGTCCCGCCGGAGCTGCTGGGCCGGGTGACCTCCTTCGGCTCGCTGGGCGCCTTCGTCGCCGGCCCGCTCGGCCTGGCGGCGGCCGGCCCGCTGTCGGACCGGTTCGGCGCCGGTGGCGTGCTGTTGGCCGGAGCGGTCTGGCAAGTCGTGGCCGGGGCCGTAGTGTTGGCCCTGCCGGCCGTACGGGATCGCCGCTGGGAGGAGGGCCCGGACCACTGACCCACCCCTCGGACGGCTCCGGGGCGCACCCCCGGCCGGTACCGGTGCGGCCCACCGCGCACCGCACCCGGCCGGCCCCGGAGCGCAGCCGGTCGCTCCGCCCACGCGTGCGTGCCTCCGCGGCGGGCGGGGTGGCCGGGTCGGCCGTACCGTGGACGGAGGGGGTACGGAGGAGGTGCACCATGCCCGGTTCGCTCACCATCAGCCACCACCAGGCCGCGGCCACCCTGGACCACGTGGACGCGGAGCGGCTGGCCACCGTTCTGGCCGACCTGGCGTACCTGCTGGAGATCCCGGGACCGGACCGGATCACCGACGCCCAGGTCGCCGTGCTCTGCGAGGGCCGCGCGCCGGACCGCGCCGAACTGGTGCACTTCTGCGCGTCGACCGCCCGCAGCCTGAAGGGGCAGCTCTGACCGGACCGACCGATGGCCCGCCCCGCCCGCCGTACGATGGCGCGCGGGGCGGACCGGTCCGGAGCGCCCCGCGGTCGCCGGGCTGGCCGGCGGCCGGCCCGGTGGAGGGTGGGGGCCCGAGCGTGCCGCAGTCCCGGTCGTTGTCCTGGCTGACCGTGCCGACCCCGCTGCCCAGCGGCCCCATGCACATCGCGGTGACGCCGCTGGGCGTGGCTGCCGCCGGTTACGGCGGACGGGACGGCGAGACCCCGCCGTGCACCGACCCCGCGAAGATCACCGCCGTCACCGAGCGGATCGGCGCCTACCTGGCGGGCCGCAGCCGGGAGTTGGGCCTGCCGATCGACTGGAGCCTCAGCTCCGGACCGCACCGCGCCGTGCTGCGGACGCTCTGGGAGCAGGTGCCGTACGGCCGGACCATCACCTACGGCGAACTGGCCGCCCGCAGCGGGGTGTTCGAGGACGTCACCGAGCCGGGCCTGGCCGCGCGGACGGTCGGGCAGATGATGGCCGCCAACCCGGTGGCCCTGCTGGTGCCCTGCCACCGGGTGGTGGCGGCGGACGGGATCGGCGGCTTCGGCGGCGGCCGGGTCGGGATCGACGTGAAGCGCTGGCTGCTCACCCTGGAAGGGGTGCTGGAGCCGACCCTGGACTGGAACGGCCCGCTCTAGAACAGTTCGAATGAACTGTCGAACAAATATCGACCAGGCGATCTATTCGTACTATTTGTTCGGTTATTCAGAACCACTCGAACGAGTGATTGCGGGTCGCCCCCGAACGGGCCCACCATGAAGCTGCAGCAAGAATGTGCAAGGCGACACTTCATCGGGCATGCGAAGGGCTCCCCCTATGTCGACCGAAACCAATGCCGGAATTCCTGCGCCGGGCGCGCAGCCGGAGATCCGGCAGCAGCAGTCCCTGAGCACGGCGGGCGCGCGGAACCTCGCCACGACCACCAAGTCCGCGCCCCAGATGCAGGGCATCAGCCCGCGCTGGCTGCTCAGGATGCTGCCCTGGGTGCAGGTCTCCGGCGGCACCTACCGGGTCAACCGCCGCCTGCGCCACAAGGTCGGCCGCGGCCGGGTGAGTTTCG
Organism: Kitasatospora sp. NPDC101157; assembly: GCF_044768255.1. Lineage (NCBI taxonomy): Bacteria > Bacillati > Actinomycetota > Actinomycetes > Kitasatosporales > Streptomycetaceae > Kitasatospora > Kitasatospora sp. NPDC101157. The sequence goes on from NZ_JBIWPL010000018.1 coordinate 70,488, forward strand.
TCAAGACCGGTTCCGAGGTGCGCATCGTGCCGCAGACGCTGGCCGAGGTGCCGGTGCTGCGCGGCTACGAGGACGAGGCGGTGCTGGAGGAGCTGGCCGGCCGCTTCGTCCAGCGGCATTTCGACGCGGGCGACGTCCTGGTCACGGCCGGCACGCCGATCAGCGAGGTCTTCCTGATCGCGCACGGCAAGCTCGAACGGCTCGGCACCGGCAAGTACGGCGAGGAGACGGTGGTCGGCACCCTGGCCGACGGTGACCACCTGGGCGACGAGGCGCTCCAGGAGGAGGACGGCAGCTGGCCGTACACCGTCCGCGCCGCCACCGCCGGCACCGTGATGGTGCTCGCCTGGCCGTCCTTCCAGGAGCTGCACGACCGCTCCGAGTCGCTGCAGCTGCAGATCATGGAGTACCTGAACGGCTTCCAGCAGGCGCAGAACAAGCACGGCGAGGCCGCGATCGACCTCTCCGCCGGCCACCAGGGCGAGTACGACCTGCCCGGCGCCTTCGTGGACTACGAGCTCAAGCCGCGCGAGTACGAGCTGAGCGTCGCCCAGACCATCCTCAAGGTGCACAGCCGCGTCGCCGACCTCTACAACAAGCCGATGAACCAGACCGAGCACCAGCTCCGGCTGACCATCGAGGCCCTGCGCGAGCGCCAGGAGCACGAACTCATCAACAACCCCGAGTTCGGCCTGCTGGAGAACGCCGAGTACGACCAGCGGATCCAGACCCACTCCGGCCCGCCCACCCCGGACGACATGGACGAGCTGCTCAGCCGCCGCCGCAGCACCAAGATGTTCCTGGCGCACCCCAGGGCCATCGCCGCCTTCGGCCGGGAGTGCAACAAGCGCGGCCTCTACCCGGGCACGGTCGTGGTCGAGGGCAAGCAGGTCAGCGCCTGGCGGGGAGTGCCGATCTTCCCGTGCAACAAGATCCCGGTCGTCGGCGGGAACACCAGCTCGATCCTCGCGATGCGCATCGGCGAGGACAACCAGGGTGTCATCGGCCTGCACCAGACCGGAATTCCGGACGAATACCAGCCGAGCCTTTCGGTGCGGTTCATGGGAATCGACGAGAAGGCCATCATTTCCTATCTGGTGAGCGCCTACTATTCGGCCGCGATCCTGGTTCCGGACGCCGTCGGCGTCCTGGAGAACGTGGACGTCGCCCAGCGCTGACGACAGCCGCCGGCTCGGCTTCCGAGCCGAAACCGCGCCGCCCGGCCGGGGAGAGCAGCCCCGGCCGGGCGGCGCGCCGCGGCGCGTACGGCCACCGGCCCGCCGCCCCGGCGCACCCGGCCGCCCCGACGGGCCGGCCGTCCCACGCACGCGCCCTACAGGGGGAGGAACCCATGACGAGCTCCACGCTGGAGCGGGACCACAAAGAGGGCCACGAGGCGGCCGACATCCTGGCCCGCGCCCGCGGGCTGGTCGACCCGGTCCTGCGGGCCGCCGTCGACTCACTGCCCGGCACGATGCGCAAGGTGGCCGGCTACCACTTCGGCTGGTGGGAGGCGGACGGCACGCCCTCCGAGGCCTCCTCCGGCAAGGCGATCCGCCCCGCCCTGGTCCTCGCCGCCACCCAGGCCCTCGGCGGCACCCCGGGCAGGGCCGTCGCCGCGGCCGCCGCGGTGGAGCTGGTGCACAACTTCACCCTGCTCCACGACGACGTCATCGACCGGGACGACACTCGCCGCCACCGGCCCACCGCATGGCGGGTGTTCGGCACCACCGAGGCCATCCTGGCCGGCGACGCGATGCACTCCCTCGCGCTGCGCCTGGTCGCCGAGGACGCCCACCCGGCCGCCCGCGGCTCGATCCGCCGGCTCGCCGACTGCGTGGTCGAACTCTGCGAGGGCCAGCAGATCGACTGCGCCTTCGAGCAGCGCAACGACGTCTCGCTCGCCGAGTGCCTGGCGATGGCCGAGGCCAAGACCGGCGCCCTGCTCGGCGCCGCCTGTGCGATGGGCGCGCTGTACGGCGGCGGCACGGAGGAGGCGGCGCAGGCGATGGACGGCTTCGGCCGCGAGATCGGCCTGGCCTTCCAGCTGATCGACGACCTGATCGGCATCTGGGGGGATCCGGCGGTCACCGGCAAGCCGGTCGGCGCCGACCTGGTCGCCCGGAAGAAGTCGCTGCCGGTGGTCAAGGCGCTCGGCTCCGGCACCGCCGAGGGTGCCCGGCTCGCCGAGCTCTACTCGCTCGAACGTCCGCTCAGCGCCGAGGAGTTGGCGCGGTGCGCGGCCGCCGTGGAGGCGGCCGGCGGGCGCGGCTGGGCGCAGGGCGAGTCCTGCGAGCGGATGGCCGCGGCGATGGCCCAACTGGCCGTGGCCGTACCGGAGCCGTCCGCGGCCGACGAACTGCTGGCCCTCGCTGAGCTGGTGACCCGCCGCAGCCACTGAACCGCGTCCGGCGCTCCCGGCCCGGAGCGGGACGCCGGCCCGGCCGACGCTCCCGCCCCGACCGGTCACCGGCCGCGCGCGGCTCATCTGAGCGCGACTCGCCGGGGCGCGTTTCACCTGCGCGCGTCTCGCCGGGACGCGCCTCGCCTGCGCGCGTCTCGCCTGCGCGCGGCCGATCTGGCGCGACTCATCCGTGCGCGGCCAACAGCCGTTGCTCCTTGGCCGGTTCGATGCCCTGCTTGAACGGTGACCCCGGCGCGCCCTTGCGCCCCTCGGCGTCGGTGTCCTCGACCGGCCCCCGGGTGCGCAGCCACTCCCAGGTGTCCCGGGCGGTCTCCGCGAACGGGCGGCAGCGCAGCCCGGCCGCCCGGGCACGGCTGCTGTCGACCTGCCAGATGTACGCCCAGTCCGGCAGGTCCGGTGCCCAGAAGGGCAGTTCGGACCAGGGCTCGACCCGGTCCGGACCTTCGGCCAGCAGCGGACCGTCGTCGATCCGGACCAGTTCGGTGCCCGGGGCGCCCGCGACCTCCCGGCAGGTCTCCAGCCACTGTCCGAAGGTGAGCCGCCCGGGCGGCGCGGTGGTGAGGTAGCGCCCCGCCGTCCCGGCCGTCAGCAGGTCGAGCCCGAACGCGGCGAAGTCCCGGACGTCGATCACCTGGATGGTCCGCCCCGGATCGCCGGGGGCGAGCACCCGCCCGCCGCGGGCCATCCGCTCCAGCCACCAGGGCAGCCGGCCGCCGACCTCGTACGGTCCGACCAGCAGCCCGCTGCTGAGCACCAGCGTGCGGTCGGCGCCGAAGCCCGCCGACGCCGCGCGCTCGCACCCCGCCTTCAGCTCGCGGCCGAAGGGCCGGCCGGGCGGGGTGTCGGCAGGGCAGGGGAGGAGCGGGGAGTCCTCGGTGATCACCTGGGTGGCCCAGTCGGCGCAGGCGTGCACCGAGGAGACGAGGGTGTAGTGGTCGGCCCGCTCGCGCAGCAGCCGTACGGAGAGTGCGACCTGTGCGGGCTGCTGGGCGGAGGTGTCGACGACGGCGTCCCAGCGGCGGCCGGTGACCAGCCGCGCCAGGTCCTCGGCGCTGTCGCGGTCGCCCCGGACGGCTTCGACCCCGGGCACGTCGGGGGCGCGGCGGCCGCGGTTGAAGGTGGTGACCTGGTGGCCGCGGGCGAGTGCCTCGACGGCGTAGGCGCGTCCGAGGAAGGACGAGCCCCCGAGCAGAAGGATCTTCATACCGCCCAGCCTGTCCCGGCGGCCCCGCCCGTACGCCCGGCTTAGCGCTGAGCAGAGCGCCGGAGCAGGCGCGTCGACCGGACCGCGGGTCGGACCGCCGGCCGGAACGCCCGCCAGGGGCTGCCCGAAATGGGGCCCGATGCCGCTCGGCGTGCCGCTCGGCGTGCTGCCCGAAGTGCCGCCCCACCCGGCCCCACTTAGCATCCGAAATGTACCGATATGAGTCGATCCATGATCTGATCCGGCCTGGGAGAGCGACAGCATGGTCAACCCGGCACTCGTCGATCCGGCCACCATCCGCGCCACCGCGGCCGAGGCCTGGATCCGCGGCCACCCCCTGCTGCGGACCTACCGCGCCCTCTACACCCAGGCCCTGGACGACGCGGACCCCGGCTACGTCGGCGGCTTCGGCGTCTTCCACCACACGACGCGCCCGGCCACCCCCGCCGACACCGACCTCGTCACCCCGGACAACGACACCCTCCCCTCCCGCGCCTGGCTCGACCTGCGCACCGAACCCTGGGTGCTCTCGGTCCCCGCCCAGGACCGCTACCACGTCCTCGCGGTGCGCGAACTCGACGCCCTGCCCGCCGGGTTGATCGGCTCCCGAACCACCGGCCAGGACGCAGGGGAGTACCTGGTGGCCGGCCCCGACTGGCAGGGCGAGCCCCCGCCCGGCCTCAAGGGCGTGATCCGCACCGCCACCCGCCTGGTCGGTCTGGTCGGCCGCACCCGCCTCACCGGGAACACCCCCGACGACCTCGCCGCCCTGCGGGCCGTCCAGGACCAGTACCGGCTGCGCCCGCTGCACGAGTACGCCGGCACCCCGGCGCCCGCCCCCGCCCCCGAACCGGTCTGGCCGGTCTGGCGCGACGAGGTCCTGGAGGGCGTCGAGTTCCTGACCTACCTGGACTTCCTGCTCGGCTTCTTCCCCCTCACCGACGGGCTCCCGCCCGCCGAGACCGAACTGCGCGGCCGCCTCACCGACCTCGGCGTCGACGGTCGCGGCGAGTTCGAGCCCGCCCTCCTCCCGCTGGAGGTCCGTGCCGAACTCGACCGCGGGATCGCCGACGGCCGCGCCCGGCTGACCCGCGCGCTCGCCGAACTCCGCGACTCCGCAGGACTGTTCGGCACCCGCGAACAGCTCGGCGGGGACTTCGTCCGCCAGGCCGTCGGCGCCGAGCTCGACCCGTACGGCCTGCCCGCCGAGGAGGTCTGGTACGGCCGCTGGGCGGCGGACAGCGAGGGCCGCCGCCCGCCGAACGCCAGCGACCGCGACCACCTGATCCGCTTCGCCCCGGACGCCCTGCCCCCGGCCCGCTTCTTCTGGTCCGCGACGATGTACGCGCTCCCGGGTCACCGGCTGGTCGACAACACCCTGGACCGCCACTCGATCGGCGGCGACACCCCCGGCCTGGTCCGCGACGGGGACGGTGGTCTCACCCTCTACGTCCAGCACAAGCGCCCCGCCGACGCCGACCACTCCGCCAACTGGCTGCCCGCCCCGGACGGGCCGTTCGCCGTCGTGCTCCGGATCCACGGCCCGGAGGCGTCCGTCCTGGACGGCCGCTGGCAGCCCCCGCCGCTCTCCCCGCACTGACCCGCTCCGCCCCGGGCACCACCCCAGCCACAGCCACAGCCCCCCGCCCCGCGCCCCGGGCCCCGACCCGATCCGACGAAGGACCCCTCGATGAACCTGCCCGAGCTGGAGGCCCTGGCCGCCGACGCCTACGTCTACGGCTACCCGCTCGTCGCCGGCCTCACCATGGTCGAGCGCTTCGCCAAGGGCGGCCTGGGCACCCTTCCGGCAGCGCCGCCCAACCACTTCAGCCACGCCACCCGGCTGGCCGGTCCCGGCGACCAGTTCGTCTCGGTCAACAACGACACGATCTACTCGATCGCCCAGCTCGACCTCTCCGAGGGCCCGCAGGTGCTCCACGTCCCGGACACCTCCGGCGCCTACTACGTGCTGCAGTTCATCGGCGCCTGGACGGACAACGTCGCCTACCTCGGCAGTCGCGCCACCGGCACCGACGCGCAGACCTGGCTGGTCGTCCCGCCCGGCTGGCACGGCACCGCCCCGCACCCGGACCGGGTGATCGAACTGCCCACCACCGTGGGCACGATCGTCGGCCGCTTCGCCTGCAACGGCCCGCGCGACCTCCCGCGGGTCAGGGCGCTGCAGGCCGGCCTCCGCCTGGAGCCGCTGGAACCCGGCGGCCTGGTCGCCGGACTGCCCGAGCCGGACCCGGACGTCCCCGAGCGGCTGGCCTTCTTCGAGCGCCTGCGGGTGTGGATGCAGGCCTTCCCGCCGGCCACCCCGGACATCGAGTACCAGCGCCGCTTCGCCCCGCTGGGCCTGCTGGACGACGGCACCTCGCCGTACCGCTCGGCCGCCGCGGAGTGGACCCTCGCGCTCGCCAAGGGTCTGGCCGCCGGACGCGAACGGGTCGAGGACGCCACCCGCCCGCCCGAGGAGCACCCACGCGGCGAGTGGCGCTGCGCGCTCCACCTCTTCGACTACAACCTCGACCACCTGGGCCCCGGCACCCTGGACGACCCCGAGTGGCGCATCCCCGACCGCCGCGCCGCCTACCTCAGCCGCGCCTCCGCCGCCCGGGCCGGTCTCTGGGGCAACCACGCCTACGAGACCTCGTACGCGGTGACCTACGACGACTCCGACGGCCGCCCGCTCAGCGGCGCCAACAGCTACACCCTCCGCTTCGAGGAGCCGCCGCCGGTCGAGGCCTTCTGGTCCGTCACGATGTACTCGGTCCCGGACTACTACCTGGTCGAGAACCCGATCAACCGCTACTCCATCGGCGACCGCACCCCCGGCCTGGTGTACGGCCCGGACGGCTCGCTGACCGTGACGCTCCAGCACGAACCGCCTGAGGACCCGACGGCCGCCGCCAACTGGCTGCCCACCCCGCTCGGCGAGTTCCGCCCGATCATCCGGCTCTACCGGCCGAAGCCCGAGGTGCTGGACGGCAGCTACCAGGTGCCCCCGATCCGCCGCACCTGACGCCCGGCCACCCGGCGGCGGCCGGGCCCCTCACCGCCCCGACCCCGTGGCCGCTCCCGTCGGGTGCGGCGACGCACCGCCCGTCGGAGTCGCCGAGGGCGCGGCCGTACCGCCCGGCGTTCCCGAGGGCGCGCCCGAACCCGACGGCGACGGCGCGCCCGTACGGCTCGGCGTCGACGAAGGTGAAGCCGTGGCGGGGGCGGTCGCCGACGGGCCCCCGCTCGGTGCCCCGCTCGATGGCGACGAAGATCCCGACGGGGGTCCCGACGGGGATCCCGACGAGGGCGCGGGGGCGGACGAGGGCACGGACGAGGACTCTGCCGAGGAGGGCGTCGACCCGCCGCGGTTCTGTGGCCCGCCCTCCAGGGTGACCACCGCCTGTGAGGGCGGCAGCGCGATCCGGGCGGTCCAGCGGGCGGTGGGCGCGAGATCCTCGTCCACGGTGACGATCACGGTGATCCGCTGCCCGGGCGCGAGGGTCCCAGAGTCGCGGCTGAGCCGGAGCCAGCCGGCGTCCGTCACGGCGTGCCAACGGATCTCCGTGGTACCGGAGTTGGTGAGGGTGAGCACCGTCCGGCTGCCGTACTCCCCGGCCTCGACGGTGAGCAGTCCGGCCGCAGCCGGGTCGCCCGCACCCGGGGCGGAGGCCCGTTCGACCATCGGGGCCGGGGCGGCGACCAGGGTCGGGCTGCCGAGCGGGGTCGACCCCCGGCCCGGTACCGGGACCACCGGCCCCTGGAAAGTGAGCCGCGGAAAGCCGGGAAGCAACGTTTCTGCACCACCCGCGCCACCCGCGCCACCCGCACTCCCTGGCCCCGCACCCGCCAGCTCCAGCACCCCCGCGCCCGCGGTCGTCTCCGCCCCGCCCGCCGCCCACGGCGGCCGCTGCCCGGCGTCCCGCCCGGCCTCCTCCACCCGCACCGCCGAGACCGAGGCCGCCGACCCGGACCCGCCGCCCCGGTGCCCGGCCCACAGCGCGACCACCGGCGCCGCCAGGACGGCCGCGAGCACCCCGGTGGTCACCACCCGCCGACGGACCGCCAGCCCCCGGCCCGCGTCCGGCGTCCGGTGCCGGGGGAAGCCGCCGTGGTCGAACCGCAGCCCCGGCTCGGCCGCCGCCGAACCCCGCCGCCCCGCCACCCCGGCCGCCGCGACCCCGGCCACCGCGACCCCGGCCACCGACGGCCGCGCCTCCCCGGACGCCGTCCCGCCCACCGGGGAGGGCGCCGTCAGCAGCGGCAGCCCCGACAGCCCCGCCGCTCCCTCGGCCGCCTCCCCGGCGGCCACCCGCTCCGCCGTCCCCCGGCAGGTCGGGCAGTCCACCACGTGCTGCACCAGCTCGCGCCGCAGGGCCGGGCCGAGCACCCAGTCCCGCCAGGACTCCGCCCCGGCCCCGCCCAGCCGGTCCAGCTCGGGGCAGCTGCCCACCCCGAGCACCAGCAGCGCGGCCCTGGTCCGGGCCACCTCGGCCTCGGCGGTGGCGAGCAGTCCGCGGGTCCGGTCGAACGGCAGTCCCAGGACGGCCGCCACCTCCAGCGGGGTCAGCCGGTGCCGCACGGACAGCTCCAGCGCCTCGCGCTGCTCCGGGTCCGTACCGGCCGCCTCCGGCCAGGCGAGCGAGGCCAGCTCGCGCCGCCGCCGGACCGCCTCGGCCTCGGTCAGCTCCGCCTCGCGCCCGGCCCCCGGCTCCGCCCCGGCTGCCACTCCGGTGTCCCCGCCCGTCCCGTCCGCCAGCCGCCGCAGGCAGCAGTACCGGGCCAGCGAGAACAGCCAGGCGCGCACCAGGCCGGGTTCGGCCAGCCGGGCGCCGTGCCGCCGGGCCAGTTCGCGGACCTCGCGCAGGGCGTCGGCGGCCGCGTCGTGCTCGCAGAGCACCGAGAGGCAGTAGGTGAACAGGCCGTCCACCTGCCGGTCGTACGCCGCGAGCACGGCGTCCGGCGCCCCCACGGGCCCAACAGTTCGCGTTGTCACCCGTCCGACGGTAGGGACAACGGGCCGCCCGTCCCCGCCATTCGCCGCGTATGTACTTCTTTCGGGTAACAACATCGCCCATCTGTGTGGACGCGCGGCGCGTCCGGTCGCGGTCCGGGACTGTCACCCCCAGGCACTACCGTGGGCCGCATGCCTCCGCGTTCCAAGACCACCGCCAAGCCGCGCCCGGCCTACCGCTGCACCGAGTGCGGCAACCAGCTGCCCAAGTGGGTCGGCCGCTGCCCGGAGTGCAACGCCTGGGGCACGGTCGAGGAGTACGGCGCGGTGCCGATCCGCACCACCGCGGCGGGTCCGGTCAGCGCGCCGGCCCGTCCGATCGCCCAGGTGGACGGCCAGGTCGCGACGGCCCGCTCGACGGGCGTGCCGGAGCTGGACCGGGTGCTCGGCGGCGGGCTGGTCCCCGGCGCGGTGGTGCTGCTGGCCGGCGAGCCCGGCGTCGGCAAGTCCACCCTGCTGCTGGACGTCGCCGCCAAGGCGGCCACCGGGCAGCACCGCACGCTCTACGTCACCGGCGAGGAGTCGGCCGGCCAGGTCCGGCTGCGCGCCGACCGGATCAACGCCCTCTCCGAGCACCTGTACCTCGCCGCCGAGCAGGACCTGGGCGCGGTGCTTGGGCACATCGAGGCGGTCAACCCCGGCCTGCTCATCCTGGACTCGGTGCAGACCATCGCCTCCGCCGAGCTGGACGGAGCCCCCGGCGGCCCGGCCCAGGTCCGCGAGGTGGCGGGCGCGCTGATTCGGGCCTCCAAGGAGCGCGGCATGGCCACCCTGCTGGTCGGCCACGTGACCAAGGACGGCCAGATCGCCGGTCCGCGCCTGCTGGAGCACCTGGTGGACGTGGTGCTGAGCTTCGAGGGCGACCGGCACGCCCGGCTGCGGCTCATCCGCGGGGTCAAGAACCGCTACGGCGCGACGGACGAGGTGGGCTGCTTCGAGCTGCACGACGAGGGCATCGTCGGCCTGGCCGACCCGTCCGGCCTCTTCCTGACCAGGCGTGACAAGCCCGTCCCCGGCACCTGCCTCACCGTCACCCTGGAGGGCAAGCGCCCGCTGGTCGCCGAGGTGCAGGCGCTGATGGTGGATTCGCAGATCCCCTCCCCGCGCCGCACCACCTCGGGCCTGGAGTCGCCCCGGATCGCGATGATCCTGGCCGTGGTCGAGCGGCACGGCGGGGTGAAGCTCGGCAAGCAGGACATCTACACCGCGACGGTCGGCGGCGTGAAGCTGACCGAGCCCTCCGCCGACCTCGCGGTCGCGCTCGCGGTGGCCAGTTCCTCCACCGACACCCCGCTGCCCAGCAACCTGGTGGCGATCGGCGAGGTCGGCCTGGCGGGCGAGGTGCGGCGGGTGACGGGTGTGCAGCGCCGGCTGGCCGAGGCGCACCGGCTGGGCTTCACCCACGCCCTGGTCCCGCCGGACCCGGGCAAGGTGCCGCCGGGCATGAAGGTGGTCGAGGTGGCCGACATCGGCGAGGCGCTGCGGGCCATCCCGGGCCGTCGCCGGGCCGCCGCCAAGCCGCGCGGCGAGGGGCGTGGTGAGACCCCGTCGGCCCCGCCGGCGCCCCGCGCGGCGAAGGTCCCGGCGTACCCGGAGGAGCTGATGGACGGCTGGGAGCCGCTCGACTCCGACGAACTGCACTGACCCAAGCCCTGCCGAAGCCGCACGCAGTTAGACTTTCCCCAGTCTCATTGGCCAGAAGGCAGTACCGAAGCGGTACTGAGCGACAGAGCAACAGACCGCGGACCGGCGCACGGCGCGAGGCGCGGCACGGGGTCGACCGGAGGAGTCACGTGGCAGCCAGCGACCGGGGGGCGGACAAGGCCTCCCGTGAGGAGGCCCTGCTGCGGGCCTCCCTCACCGCCATCGCGCCCGGTACCGCGCTTCGTGACGGCCTGGAACGGGTCCTGCGGGCCAACACCGGCGGCCTGATCGTGCTGGGGTTCGACCGGACCGTCGAGTCCCTCTGCACCGGCGGCTTCGTGCTGGACGTCGAGTTCAGCGCGACCCGGCTGCGCGAGCTGTGCAAGCTGGACGGCGCGGTGGTGCTGGACAAGGACATCACCAAGATCGTCCGGGCCGGCGTCCACCTCATGCCGGACTCCACCATCCCCACCGACGAGACCGGCACCCGCCACCGCACCGCCGAGCGGGTCAACCGGCAGACCGGCTACCCGGTGGTCGCGGTCTCGCACTCGATGCGGCTGATCGCCATGTACGTCAACGGCACCCGCCGGGTGCTGGAGGACTCCACCACCGTCCTCTCCCGCGCCAACCAGGCGCTGGCCACCCTGGAGCGCTACAAGCTGCGCCTGGACGAGGTGGCCGGCACCCTCTCCGCCCTGGAGATCGAGGACCTGGTGACGGTCCGGGACGTCACCGCCGTGGCCCAGCGCCTGGAGATGGTCCGGCTGATCGCCACCGAGATCGCCGGATACGTGCTGGAGCTCGGCATCGACGGCCGCCTGCTCTCGCTCCAGCTGGACGAGCTGATCGCGGGCGTGGAGCCGGAGCGCGAACTGGTCGCCCGGGACTACTTCCCGGAGCGCGCCGCCAAGAAGGGCCGGACGGTCACCGAGGTGCTCGGCGACCTGGAGGCGCTGACCCACGCCGAGCTGCTGGACCTGCAGACGGTCGCCAAGGCGCTCGGCTACTCCGGCTCGCCGGAGTCCCTGGACGCCGCCGTCTCGCCGCGCGGCTACCGCCTGCTGGCGAAGATCCCGCGCCTGCCCAACACGGTGATAGAGCGGCTGGTCGAGCACTTCGGCGGCCTGCAGAAGCTGCTGGCCGCCAGCATCGACGACCTGCAGACGGTCGAGGGCGTCGGCGAGACCCGGGCCCGGTCGGTCCGCGAGGGCCTGTCCCGCCTTGCCGAATCGTCCATCCTGGAACGCTACGTCTGACCGGTGCGCGGCAGACCGCGGACGGCCCCCGGCGAAACGCTTCCCCGGGGGCCCGTTCCGCGCCCCGGGGGAAGCGCGACACAACGGCCCCCGCAACGCAACGGCCCCGCAACGCAGGAGCCCCCGGCCGCGCGCTGCGGCCGGGGGCTCCGAACGAAGTGACGGCGGTTCAGCTGTCCAGGCGGATCGAGGTCCGTGCCGAGACCTTGTCCCCGGAGAGCCCGGTGAGCTCCGCGAGCACCACGTACGTGCCGCTCGCCGGTGCCGTCTGGTCGGCGGTCGCGCACTGCGGCTTGCTGCGGCTGCGGTCCCAGGTGAAGGTCTCGGTCTGGCTGCCGTTCGCCGGGATCTGCACCCAGATGCTGCCCTTGTCGGGCGGGCAGTCGCCGGAGGACCAGACCCGGTCGTTGTTGCTGCCGCTGCTGACCGTGATCACGGAGGCGGTGCGGCCCAGGTCCACCCGGCAGTTGGCGCCGGAGGAGTTCCTGACCGTCAGGGCCAGCTTCGGCTTGTCCTTTGGCTGGTAGGAGTTCTGGGTGCCCGCCAGCTCCAGGGCGACCTGCGAGGAGGAGCAGACCGGAAGCGCCATCACCTCGGGGGTGTTCACCGCCGGGGCTCCGCCGCCCGAGCCGCCGGACCCGCCGGCCGAACCCCCGCCGGATCCACCCGCCGGAGCCGGGTTGCCCCCGCCGGAGCCACCGGAGCCACCCGAGCCACCGGAGCCACCCGAGCCGCCGGAACCCCCGGAGCCACCGGCACCGCCACCGCTGAGACCGACCTCGCTGCCGCCGCCGCTGGCCACCGGCCCACCGCCGGTGCCGCCGGTGGCGGGGTGCGCCGCGGGGCCGCTCGGCGAGGCGCCGGGCGTGATCGTCTGAGCCGGCGTCTGGCTGTCGGACTGGGAGGGTGCGGCCTGGGCGGCCTTGCCCGGTGAGCCTCCGTCACCTCCGCCCTGATCGGTCATCAGCCAGGCGATCAGGGCGACGACCGCCGCGGCGGCGATGAGCACGACGACGCGCCGACGCCAGTAGATCGAGGCCGGCAGCGGTCCCACGGGTTGACGCAGAGAGGGCACGATCAAACTCTACGAGACTGTGTGTGGCGATTGACTCACCAACACCGCACAGTCGCCCCTTCTTTCACATGATCCGCCATTTGATCCGTTCGAGGGAGACCCCGAACCGGGACTTCCGGACCATTTCGCCCCAACCGGAACACGAGCCTCCACTTCGGCCGCGTCCACCGGCCGTGGGAGGATCGAAGGGCCATGACTGCCATCACCGCCACCGAAGCCCCCTCGCCGCCGATGCCCCTGCCGCTGCTGCACTCGACCGTCATCGAGTGGTACGAGTCCAGCAAGCGCGACCTGCCCTGGCGGACCCCGGACGCGACGCCCTGGGCGGTCATGGTGAGCGAGTTCATGCTCCAGCAGACCCCGGTGAAGCGGGTGCTGCCCGCCTGGCAGGCCTGGCTCACCCGCTGGCCGACCCCCGCCGACCTCGCCGCCGAGGCGCCCGGCGAGGCGGTCCGGATGTGGGGCCGGCTGGGCTATCCGCGTCGCGCCCTGCGCCTGCACGCGGCCGCCGTGGCGATCACCGAGGAGCACGGCGGCGAGGTCCCGGACGACCACGCCACGCTGCTCTCGCTGCCCGGGGTGGGGGAGTACACCGCCGCCGCGGTCGCCTCCTTCGCCTTCCGCCAGCGGCACGTGGTGCTGGACACCAACGTCCGCCGGGTGTTCGCCCGCGCGGTGACCGGCGTCGAGTACCCGGCCACCGCCACCACCGCCGCCGAGCGCCGCACCGCGACCGCGCTGCTGCCCGAGGACGCGGGGACGGCCGCCACCTGGGCGGTCGGCGTGATGGAGCTGGGCGCGCTGGTCTGCACCGCCCGCGGCCCGGAGTGCGGGGACTGCCCGCTGTTCTCCGTCTGCGCCTGGCAGCGGGCCGGCCGCCCGCCGTACGAGGGCCCGGCCCGGCGCGGCCAGACCTACGAGGGCACGGACCGCCAGGTGCGCGGCAAGCTGCTCGCGGTGCTGCGCGAGGCGCACGGCACGGTGCCGCAGGCCCGGCTGGACGCCGTCTGGCCGGATGCGGTGCAGCGCGCCCGGGCCCTGGACGGCCTGGTCGCCGACGGCCTGGTGGAGCCCGTCGAACAGGGCGTCTACCGGCTTCCCCAGTAGGCGCGGCGACGACAGCACGACGGCGCCCCCGGAAGGCTTCGAGCCTCCCGGGGGCGCCGTGCGTACGAGGGGGACCGTCAGACGGCCGCCGCCTCCAGCGAGGCCTCGGCCGGCTTCTCGCCCTTGCCGGTGCCGCGCAGCGGCACCTCGCGCAGGAACACCGCGGCGGCGATGGCGATCACGGCCACCCCCGCGCCCCACAGGAAGACGGTGTGGATGCCGTTGGACACGGCGTGGTGGAAGGCGTCCTGAACGGGTTCGGGCAGCTTGCGCAGGTCGGCCGGGCCCATCTCGCCCGGGTCCTTCCCCCCACCGGCCGAGGCCTGAGCGCCCAGCCGCGCGGTCATGGTGTCCGTGACCCGGTTGTTGAACAGCGCGCCGAACAGCGCGACACCGAAGGATCCGCCGATGGTGCGGAACAGGGTGGCGGTGGAGCTGGCCACGCCCATGTCCTTGAGCTCGACGCTGTTCTGCGCGACCAGCATGGTGATCTGCATCAGGAAGCCCATGCCCGCGCCGAGCACGACCATCCAGCAGGCCGAGGTGAAGCTGCTGGTGCCGACGCCCATAGTGGAGAGCAGGATCAGGCCGCCGGTCATCACGATGGTGCCGATGATCGGGTAGATCCGGTACTTGCCGGTCCTGGTCACGGCTTGGCCGACCACCAGCGAGACGACCAGCATGCCGAACATCAACGGCATCAGCAGCAGACCGGAGTTGGTCGCCGAGGCGCCCTGGACGATCTGCTGGTAGAACGGCAGGAAGAAGGTCGAGCCGAACATCACGAAGCCGACGATGAAGCCGATGATCGAGACCAGGGTGAAGTTCAGGTTCTTGAACAGGCTCAGCGGCAGCATCGGCTCCTCGACCCGCTGCTCCACGTAGCAGAAGCCGATCAGCGAGGCGAGGGCGAGCGCGGCCAAGCCGAGAATCTCCTTGGAGCCCCAGGCGTACTGCTGGCCGCCCCAGGTGGTCAGCAGCACGAGCGAGGTGATGCCGGTGGTGAGCAGGATTGCGCCCCAGTAGTCGATCCGGGCGGTGCTGCGGACCTTCGGCAGCTTCAGGGTGACGATGACCACGGCGAGCGCGACCACACCGAGCGGCAGGTTGATGTAGAAGGTCCAGTGCCAGTTCAGGTGGTCGGTGATGAAGCCGCCGACCAGCGGACCGCCGACGGTGGCGAGGGCCATCACGGCGGCGAACATGCCCTGGTACTTGCCGCGGTCGCGCGGCGGGACGAGCGCGCCCATGATCGACATGACGCCGACCATCAGACCGCCGGCGCCCAGGCCCTGTATGGCGCGAAAGCCGATCAGCTCGGTCATGTTCTGCGACAGGCCGGACAGTGCCGATCCCACCAGGAAGATCACGATCGAGGTCAGGAAGCTGCCCTTGCGGCCGTACAGGTCGCCGAGCTTGCCCCAGATCGGGGTGGAGGCAGCGGTGGTCAGGGTGTAGGCGGTGACCACCCAGGAACGGTGCTCGGCGCCGCCGAGGTCACCGACGATGGTCGGCATGGCGGTGCCGACGATCAGGTTGTCGAGCATGGCCAGCAGCATCGTGACGACCAAGCCGACCATCACGAGGCGGATCTCGCGGGGTGACCGCGGCTGTTCCTCCTCGGCCGACTTGTCCTCCGGTACCGGGCCGGCGGTCTTGGACTGTGACATGGGGTGGGGTCTCCCGGAGGTGGTTCGGACGAGCGTCGCGCCAGGCGGCGGCTCACTTACTTGTCGCCCGGCTAGTTTATCGATCGTCGGCACGGTAGGTTGTTTCCTAGCCGGTCGTCAAGCCAGTTTTAAGACCGGCCCCCTGGGCAGGGAGAATGGGCCCGGGGCGGACTCCCACCCTGGGGTCCGCAGCAGTCACCGACGCAGTCATGAGGCAGGCCATGGGCACTCCGCACAGCCCCCGCAGCGACACCCGGGCTCGCATCATCGAGGTGTCGCTGGAGCTCTTCTCGGAGCATGGCTACGAGCAGACCTCACTGCGCGAGATCGCCGACCGCCTGGGCGTCACCAAGGCCGCGCTCTACTACCACTTCAAGACCAAGGACGACATCGTCCTGGGCATCGTCGAGCGGATGGCCGCGCCGATCGACGAGACCATCGCGTGGGGCCGGGAACAGGAGTGGAGCCCGGAGACCCGCGACGAGCTGATCCGCCGCTTCGCGGACGGGATGGCCGAGCGGGCCCCGCTGCTGCGCTTCTTCCACGAGAACCAGCCCGCGCTGCGGGAGTCCCCGGCCGGACTGGCCTTCCGGGAGCGGATCATCACCATGATGCAGCTGGTGCACGGGCCGGAGGCGAGCTTCCAGGACCGGCTGCGCGCCGCGATGACGCTGTTCACCATCCACTCGTCGATGTTCCTGCTCCAGCAGGACGGCAAGGACCCGGTCCCCGCCGAGAACGTCTGGGGCGAGAAGGTGCCGGTGGCCGATCTGGACGAGGCGCTGGAGGCGGCCCGGACGGTCGCGCTGGAGATCGGCGGACGGATCAGCCACCCGGCCCGGGCGGCGGCCGGCTGAGGCGCCGGGCCTCGGAACGCCGTGACGACCTGCCCGGAGCGGTGGGCGACCGGGTCGACCACCGCGCCGTAGCGGTTGCTGGTGCGGATCTGGAAGTGCAGGTGCGGACCGGTCGAGCCGTCGGTGTTCCCGGGGAGTCCGACCCGCTCGCCCGCCGGCGCCCGCTCGCCCGCTAGACCGACACACCGGTCTGCTAGGGCTGGCCGTCCCGGGCGGAGCCCCTGTGACCACCGCCACCCGGCGGCGGCCTTCGAGCCCTCGCCGGGAGCCGCGCAAGGGGCGTGGAAAAGCGTCCGGCCCGCCCCCGCGGGGTGGCGGGGGCGGGCCGGACGTGGAGACTTCAGTGCCGCGCGATCACGGCCTGACCGTCAGGACGATCAGTTGTCGACCGGGCGGACCCGGATCCAGGTCTCCAGGTAGTTCGCGGACTCGTTCTCGACCTCGATGCTGGTGCCGGTCTTCGGCACGTCGACACCGGCGTACTGGTCGTCCTTGGACCACCAGGACTTCAGGTCGTTGAACTCGTCGACGCCCTTGGACTTCGGGATGACCGTCTCGACGTCAGCCTTGTGCAGCGTCAGCGCCGGGACGCGGCGCGAACCGAAGGTGGAGTCGAAGCCCTGCATGCGAGGACGCATCAGGCTGCCGTCCGACCACTTCATCGGAGCCGGGTGCGAGTCGACCGGCAGGACGAGGCCGTGGCCCGGGTGGGCGCTGACGTTGTTGTCGGTCTGCGACTCGTCCCAGTACCAGATCAGCAGACCGGGCTGGTAGGAGTAGTGCTCGACCCAGTTGGGCTTGGCGGCCGAACCGAAGTTGTACGGGCCGGTCTTCAGCGTCTGGTCGAACGACACGTACTGCTTGTTCTCCGCGATGTAGTACTGCGCGTAGTCCTTGGTGTACGAGCCGCCGAAGCGGGTGAAGCCGGCGGCGGTCCAGCCGTTGTCGCCGTTCTCCACGTCGTCGCTGAACACGGTGGCGCCGTCGGCGACCACCGAGATGTTGTCCAGCGCGAAGCCGCGGTAGTGCAGGCCGCCGTCCGTGGTGTTGCGGTAGCGGAACTGGATCTTCTTGCCCGCGTAGGCGTCCAGGTTGAAGGACAGGTCGCCCCAGGCGGCGGTGAGGCCGCTGAGGGCCGGGCGGCCGTTCTCCTTGGGCAGGGCGGCGCCGTTCCAGGTGCCGTCCACGACGGTCCAGGTCTTGCCACCGTCGGTGGAGACCTCGCCGAAGGCGTAGTCGAAGTCCTGCTCCAGCTCGTACCAGGCCTTGGCGTTGATGTTGGCCTTGGTCCTGCCGGTCAGGTCGATGTCACGGGTGAGCGTGACGTTCAGGTTGTCGGCGCTGCCGCTCCACCACTCGCTGTTGCCCGCGAAGGGCTTGTTGATGTCGGTGGTGATGCTCTTCTTCGGCAGGTCGACGATGAGCGCCTGCGGCAGGTTGGAGTTGTACTCCACCGGGCCGATGTGGTGCGTCGACTCGGTGCCCGCCTTGGCGCGGTCCACCTTCAGCCAGCCGAGCTGGTACTTGCTCCAGGCGTCGAGGTCGTTCGGCATGTCGCCGATGCTGTCCTTGCCCTCGCCGAGCCAGGAACCGGAGGACATCAGCGACCAGAAGCCGACCGAGTTGTCGATGCCCTTGCCGGCGGTGTCGTAGAGGTCCGGCAGACCGAGGTCGTGGCCGTACTCGTGGGCGAAGACGCCGAGGCCGCCGTTCTCCGGCTGCATGGTGTAGTCGCCGATCCAGAGGCCGGTGTTGCCGACCTGGACGCCGCCGAGCTTGTTGCCCTCGGGGCCGGCCTGGCCCGTCAGGTTGCCGTAGACGTACGAGCGGTGGGCCCACAGGGCCTTGCTGCCCTGCTTGCCGCCACCGGCCGACTTGTCCTCACCGGCGTGCACGATCTGGAAGTGGTCGATGTACCCGTCGGGCTGGTTGAAGTTCCCGTCGTGGTGCGAGCCGTAGCGGTCCCACTGGTCGTACTGGGCCAGGGTCGCCTTGATCTGCGCCTCGGTCTGACCCTTCGCCAGCTGGTCCTTGTACCAGATGTCGACGGCGTCGCGGATCAGGTCCTGGGCGCTGGCGCAGACGTTGGATCCGCAGTAGTCGGAGCCGTACCGGGCCTCGTTCCACGGCACCCGGACCCAGTCCGAGACCACGCCGTCGACCGAGTAGCGGCCCGAGGACTGCTTCTCGTAGAAGGTCTTCAGCGAGGGCTTGTCCTTGGAGAAGTACAGGTCCTGGTAGTGCTGCTGGTTGTAGTCGGCCTGCCAGGCGGTCGAGTTGTTCGTGGCGCGGTCGGGCGCCGCGATCTCGTTGTGCTTGGGGCCGGCCTCGCCGCCGTACTTGACCTTGCCGTCGGCGGTCTTGGTGGTGTTGTCGACCTGGTCGCCGAAGTCGACCAGGATCGTGAAGATCTTGTCCGTGCGCTCACGGGCGAGCTCGACGTACTTGTCCTTGCCGAGCTTCACGCTGGTGCTGCCGTTGTGCTGCTCGACCTGGGCGGTGCCGTTGAGCAGCTGCTCGGTGGCAGCCTTCTTCTCGGCGTCGACCTTGGCGGTCAGCGGGCCCGGGATGTTGTGCTCGGTGTTGACGGCCTGGACCGCGTCGGCCGGGTCCTTCGGAACCGGTGCCGAACCGGCCGCCACGGCGCTGCTCGGGAACAGCCCCGCGCCGAGCGTGACGATGACCGCCGCCGCGGTGGTGACCGCTGCGGCTCTCCTGGTGGTCTTCAACGTTGTGACGCCCTCCCCGACCGAGCCGACTCTTGGCCAAGGCCCGGTAAACCAATATGAAAGACAGGTGGACGTCATTTGACCGAAGTGGGGCTGGAAAAGATAGACCTTGACCCTGACATGGCCACGGCGCTATGCTCGCCGATTTTCCGTCAGTTGACGGACAGTTGGAAAACCGCAGGTCGGGGGCGTTTGCGGGGAGGCGGAACGCACCGAGCCCCCGGCGCGAACGCCGGGGGCTCAGTGGATGTGAAGTTGTCTGTTAAATGTTGCCTTTACTTCGTCAGGTCGGGACCGGACGAAGCGACCGCGGCCGGGGTGTCCGCGACGGCCGACTTCTCCTCGCCGCGGAAGGTGAACTTGGCGTCCTTGCCCTCGCCCTCCACGTCGACGACCACGATGTGGCCGGCCCGCAGCTCGCCGAAGAGGATCTTCTCGGAGAGGTGGTCCTCGATCTCGCGCTGGATGGTGCGGCGCAGCGGACGGGCACCCAGGATCGGGTCGTAGCCGCGCTTGGCCAGCAGCTTCTTGGCCTCGACGCTGAGCTCCAGGCCCATGTCCTTGTCCTTGAGCCGCTCGTCCACCTTGGCGATCATCAGGTCGACGATCTGGATGATGTCGTCCTCGGACAGCTGGTGGAACACCACGATGTCGTCGACACGGTTCAGGAACTCGGGGCGGAAGTGCTGCTTGAGCTCCTCGCCGACCTTCGCCTTCATCCGCTCGTACCCGGTCTGGGTGTCACCCGTGGCCGCGAAGCCCAGGTTGAAGCCCTTGGAGATGTCCCGGGTGCCGAGGTTGGTCGTCATGATGATGACGGTGTTCTTGAAGTCGACCACGCGGCCCTGGGAGTCGGTCAGTCGACCGTCCTCCAGGATCTGCAGCAGCGAGTTGAAGATGTCCGGGTGGGCCTTCTCGACCTCGTCGAAGAGGACGACCGAGAAGGGCTTGCGGCGGACCTTCTCGGTCAGCTGGCCGCCCTCCTCGTAGCCCACGTACCCGGGCGGGGAGCCGAACAGCCGGGAGACGGTGTGCTTCTCGGAGAACTCGGACATGTCGAGCGCGATCAGCGCGTCCTCGTCGCCGAAGAGGAACTCGGCGAGTGTCTTGGACAGCTCGGTCTTACCGACGCCGGACGGGCCGGCGAAGATGAACGAACCACCGGGGCGCTTCGGGTCCTTGAGGCCCGCACGGGTGCGCCGGATGGCCTGGGAGAGCGCCTTGATGGCGTCCTTCTGGCCGATGACGCGCTTGTGCAGCTCGTCCTCCATGCGCAGCAGCCGGGAGGTCTCCTCCTCGGTCAGCTTGAAGACCGGGATGCCGGTGGCGGTGGCCAGGACCTCGGCGATGAGCTCCTCGTTGACCTCCGCGACGACATCCATGTCGCCGGCCTTCCACTCCTTCTCGCGCTTGGCCTTGGCCTGCAGGAGCTGCTTCTCGTCGTCGCGCAGGGACGCGGCCTTCTCGAAGTCCTGCGCGTCGATCGCGCTCTCCTTCTCGCGGCGCACGTCGGCGATCTTCTCGTCGAACTCGCGCAGGTCCGGCGGCGCGGTCATCCGGCGGATGCGCATCCGGGAGCCGGCCTCGTCGATCAGGTCGATCGCCTTGTCCGGCAGGAAGCGGTCCGAGATGTACCGGTCGGCCAGGGTGGCGGCGGCGACCAGGGCGGCGTCCGTGATGGAGACCCGGTGGTGGGCCTCGTAGCGGTCGCGCAGACCCTTGAGGATCTCGATGGTGTGCGGCAGCGAGGGCTCCGCGACCTGGATCGGCTGGAAGCGGCGCTCCAGCGCGGCGTCCTTCTCCAGGTGCTTGCGGTACTCGTCCAGGGTGGTGGCACCGATGGTCTGCAGCTCGCCGCGGGCCAGCATCGGCTTGAGGATGCTGGCGGCGTCGATGGCGCCCTCGGCGGCGCCCGCGCCGACCAGGGTGTGCAGCTCGTCGATGAACAGGATGATGTCGCCGCGGGTGCGGATCTCCTTGAGCACCTTCTTCAGGCGCTCCTCGAAGTCACCGCGGTAGCGCGAGCCGGCCACCAGGGCGCCCAGGTCCAGCGTGTAGAGCTGCTTGTCCTTGAGCGTCTCCGGGACCTCGCCCTTGACGATCGCCTGCGCCAGGCCCTCGACCACGGCGGTCTTGCCGACGCCGGGCTCCCCGATCAGGACCGGGTTGTTCTTGGTGCGGCGGGACAGCACCTGCATGACCCGCTCGATCTCCTTCTCGCGCCCGATGACCGGGTCGAGCTTGGCCTCGCGGGCGGCCTGGGTCAGGTTGCGCCCGAACTGGTCCAGGACCAGCGAGGTCGACGGAGTGCCCTCGGCGGGGCCGCCGGCCGTGGCCGACTCCTTGCCGCCGCCGGTCTGGTAGCCGGAGAGCAGCTGGATGACCTGCTGGCGCACCCGGTTGAGGTCGGCACCCAGCTTGACCAGGACCTGGGCGGCGACGCCCTCGCCCTCGCGGATCAGGCCGAGCAGGATGTGCTCGGTGCCGATGTAGTTGTGGCCGAGCTGCAGGGCCTCCCGGAGCGACAGCTCCAGGACCTTCTTCGCCCGGGGGGTGAAGGGAATGTGACCGGACGGGGCCTGCTGCCCCTGGCCGATGATCTCCTCGACCTGCTGGCGTACGGCCTCAAGAGAAATCCCGAGGCTCTCCAGGGCCTTGGCGGCGACGCCCTCGCCCTCGTGGATCAGACCCAGGAGGATGTGCTCGGTGCCGATGTAGTTGTGGTTGAGCATCCGGGCTTCTTCCTGAGCCAGGACGACAACCCGCCGCGCGCGGTCGGTGAACCTCTCGAACATCGTTTATCGCTCCTCAGAGCGGTCGGGCAGTTCGGGGTCCGTCCCCGCCCTGTCCTTCCGCATGCTAGTCCCGCTCAGCGGCGCGGCCCACGGATTCACTCCCCGGTAGAGGAGCGAGATGCTGCGCGACCAGCCGACACCAATCCCAACCTGATGCTGGGAATCGGTGTTCCCACAGGTGGGCCGGATGCACCGGAAACCGCTACGCCATCGGCGAACAAGAGCCGCCGGGGCGGAGCCGGACCCTCTTCGGCCGGTCGTACATGCTGCCCCTGGACGGGTCGAAGAACCCGGCCACCTGCATTCATACCCGGTATCGGGGCGCTTCTCGCGCAGTTTCCGCGGTGGCGGTGTTCGCCTGGCGAGAAGTCGGGCCGCGGTGACGGTGGTTCGACGGCGGTCGGGTCGGTCGTACGCCGTCCCGGGGTGGCCGCGTTACCGCTTCGCTCCTACAGCGTTGCACAGCTCGTGATTGTTCCGCCGCCCGAGCCCGCCGCCCCGGCCGGTCGTTCCGGCCGGGGTCCCGGCGCCGGTGGCGCGGCCCTCCGGGCGCGCGCCGCGGGGCGCGGAGGGGTTCCCTCCGCGCCCCGCGCGTGTGTCGCCGGTGCCGTACGCGGCCGCCGGGGCCCCGCATCCGCTCCGGCGGGCCGGCGGCGCCGGGCTCAGGACGCGTTGGCGTCCTCGTAGGCCTGGCGCACGTTGCTCGGCACGCGGCCGCGGTCGTTGACGTCCATGCCCTGCTCCTTGGCCCACGCGCGGATCTTCGCGGTGTCGGGAGCGCTGCCGGACGGGCGCGCCGCCGTGCCGCGGCCCGGGCGGCGGGCACCCGCCAGCCGGCCGCTCTGCTTGCGGCCCTTCTCCACGTACGGCGCCAGCAGACCGCGCAGCTTGTCCGCGTTGGCGCTCTTCAGGTCGATCTCGTAGGCAACGCCGTCGAGCGCGAACGTCACCGTCTCGTCCGCCGAACCGCCATCGAGATCGTCTTCAAGAATGACCTGCACCCTCTGTGCCACGGGCTTCCCTTTCCGCTAAACGACCCATTGCCTAAGGAAAGGAAAGCGCCTTTCTCCGGAAAACACAAACCCTTGACCGGTCCGGACCCGCTCAGAGGTGCAGCAGCATGCGCGAGTTGCCCAGTGTGTTGGGCTTCACGCGCTCCAGGTCAAGGAACTCGGCGACACCTTCATCGTACGAGCGGAGGAGTTCTTCATAGACATCCGTAGCGATCGCCGCCGGGTCTGTCGTACCATCATCGGTTTCCTGAACCTCGCCGATCTCGACGAAACCGTGTTTCGCGAAGAACGGCACCTCGAACGTCAAGCAGAAAATCCGACGGACGCCCAGCCAGCGCGCCGTCTGCACCAGCTTCTCCAGCAGCAGGTGCCCGATCCCGAAGCCCCGGCAGGACGGATCGACCGCGAGCGTGCGGACCTCGGCGAGGTCCTCCCACATCACGTGCAGGGCGCCGCAGGCCACCACCGCGCCGTTGTCGTCGCGTTCCGCGACCCAGAACTCCTGGACGGATTCGAACAGTGTGACTGTGGGCTTGTCGAGCAGAATGCCGTCGCGCGAGTAGGCGTCGATGAGCCCGCGTACGGCCCGTACGTCCGTGGTCCGCGCGCGGCGGATGGTGACCTCCATGGCGGGACGTTATCGCGTCGCGCCAGGTGAGGTCTCCCCGGTATCCGCTCCGCCGGTATCCGGGCCGTCCTCGGCGGATTCCGCGCCCGGCGGATCGGACGGGAACAGTGCGGCCACCCGCAACGCGTCCCGCAGCGCCTCGCGTTGCTCGGGGGACATCAGGCCGAAGAAGTGCACCAGGGCCGCGGCCGGATTGTCACTGGTGGCCCAGGCGTCGTTCATCAGGGCCGCCGTGTACGCCTCGCGCGAGGACACCGGTTCATATCGATAGGCCCGGCCGGCCCGCTCGCGGCGCAGCCAGCCCTTTCGGTGCAGCTTGTCCAGGACGGTCATCACCGTGGTGTACGCGATTTCGCGTTCCGACTGCAGATCCAGGAGAACCTCGCGAACCGTCACCGGTCGGTTCCACCGCCACACCCGGGTCATGATGGCGTTCTCAAGTTCGCCGAGTTGCCGGACCATAGTGCGGCCAGGATAGGGAGTGAATGGGGCAAAACTTGTGAAGTGCGCCAAACCGGCGCGCCGCCACCCCCGGGAAACGGGAATGGCGGCGCACGGGTGGTTCGGAGCGGCGGACGGCGTCAGTCGATCAGTCGACGTCTTCCTTGGCCTTCTGGGCCCCGCCCTGGCTGCGGATGATCGCCCGCACCAGGAATCCGAAGCCGATCGCCATGACCAGCGGCGGCACGATCGCGCTGACGTAGTCCATCAGGTCACTCCTCCTCGGTCTTCTCCGCCGTCGCGGCGGCAGCCTTCGGCTCCGGCTTCACCAGCGGGAAGAGCACGGTCTCCCGGATGTTCTTGCCGGTCAGCAGCATGATCAGGCGGTCCACGCCGAGGCCGAGGCCGCCGGTCGGGGGCATCGCGTACTCCAGGGCGCGCAGGAAGTCCTCGTCCAGCTGCATCGCCTCGACGTCGCCGCCGGCGGCCAGCAGGGACTGTGCGGTGAGGCGGGCGCGCTGCTCGACCGGGTCGACCAGCTCGGAGTAGGCGGTGCCGATCTCGGTGCCGAAGATCACCAGGTCCCACTTCTCGGCCACGCCGGCGACCGAGCGGTGCTGGCGGGTCAGCGGGGACACCTCGGTCGGGTAGTCCTTGATGAAGGTCGGCCGGACGGCGTTCTCCTCCAGCAGGCGCTCGACCATCTCCAGCACGATCTGGCCGTGGCCCCAGTTCTTCTCGAACGGGATGCCGTGCTCGGCGGCCAGCTTCCGCAGTTCCTCGACGGTGGTCTCCGGGGTGACCTCGACGCCCAGGTGGGCGGAGATGCCCGGGTAGACGCTGACCTCCTCCCACGGCTCGGCCAGGTCGATCTCGTGCTCCACCCCGTGCGGGTCCAGGCCCCGGATCACGGTGGTGCCCAGGGCGTCCCGGGCGGCGTTGACGATCGTCTCGCGGATCAGCTCCGCCTGGGTGTTGTAGTCGCCGTAGGCCTCGTACGACTCCAGCGAGGTGAACTCCGGGTTGTGGGTGGAGTCCGCGCCCTCGTTGCGGAAGTTGCGGTTGATCTCGAAGACCTTCTCGGCGCCGCCGACCACCAGCCGCTTGAGGTACAGCTCGGGGGCGATGCGCATGTACAGGTCGATGTCGTACGCGTTGATGTGCGTCCTGAACGGACGGGCGTTGGCGCCGCCGTGCACCGGCTGCAGCATCGGGGTCTCGACCTCGATGTAGCCGCGGTCCTCGTAGGTGCGGCGGATCGAGCGGACGACCTTGCTGCGCAGGTGCAGGATCTCCCGGGCCTCGGGGTTCACGATCAGGTCGACGTAGCGCTGGCGGACCCGGGCCTCCGGGTCGGTCAGGCCCTTGTGCTTGTCCGGCAGCGGGCGCAGGCACTTGGCGGTGAGCTCCCAGCGGTCCACCATCACCGACAGCTCGCCGCGCTTGGAGGTGATCACCTCGCCCTCGACACCGACCTGGTCGCCGAGGTCGATGTCGGACTTCCAGGCCGCCAGCCGCTCGGCGCCGAGCTTGTCCAGGGAGAGCATCACCTGGAGGTCGCCGGTGCCGTCACGCAGGGTGGCGAAGCAGAGCTTGCCGCCGGTGCGGGAGAGGATCACCCGGCCGGTGATGCCGGCGCGCTCGCCGGTGGCGGTGTCGGGTTCGAGGTCCGGGTGCTTGGCACGCAGGTCCGCGATGGTGCTGGTGCGGGGGAAGCCGACCGGGTACGGGTCGACGCCGGCCGCCCGGAGCCGGTCCAGCTTCTCGCGCCGGACGCGCATCTGCTCGGGAAGGTCGTCGGTCGCGGGAATCACGCTCTGATCGCTCACCCCACAAGGGTAGCCAGCCGTACACCGTGCTCCGCGTCGGGATTGCCACCGGGGGGAGACCGCGACCGCGGTCTCCCCCCGGTGGGTCGACTCAGCCGTTCCGGCGGGCCCGGAACCGGCGGGCGGTGACCACGCCGGCGGCGCCGAGCACCACGGCGGCGGCACCCGTCGCCGCCAGCGGCAGGGTGGCGGAGCTGCCGGTGCTGGCCAGGCTGCCACCGGCGGCCTGGGAGCCGGTGGAGCCGCCGCCGTTGCCCGTCGAGCCGGCCGCAGCGGTCGGGGACGCGGAACCGGTCCCGTTGCCGCCGGCCGGGGTGGTGGCGGACGGCGCGGCGGTGGTGGGCTTGGTGGCGGGCGTCCCGGTGCCGGTCGGCGCGGGGGCGCCCGTGCCGCCGTCGCTCGGACCGCCCCGGAGGGTGACCTTGACCAGGTCGTTGGCCGGGTTGTGGTCCCAGGGCATGACGGCGCTGGGGTGGCCGTCCTGGAACTCGCTCTGCTCGTTCTGCAGCGAGACCGTGGCGGTGAGCGCGCCGGTGCCCGCGGGGAGCTTGAGGCCCAGCTTGTGGGCGACGGTGGCGCCGGTGGGCATGAAGCTGCTGCCGATGCCCTCGCAGGCGAACTTGTTCAGGGGCTTGTCGGACTTCTGGCCGTGGACGTAGTCGTTCGCCTTGCAGGTGGCGGGCAGGTCGGTGACGGTGACGCCCTCGGGGAACTGCACGACGACGTTGGGGGCGGCCTCGCCGCCGCTGCGGTCGAAGATCGAGGCCGGGCCCCTGCTGCCCATCCCGACGGTGAAGGTGCCGGCCGCGCCGGAGGCGCCGGGGGCCCACGCGCCGGTCGCCTCGAAGTCCGCGCCGTTGTCGGCGACGACCTCCTGCTCGGTGCTGTAGCCGTTCACGTCGAGCCCGGCCGGGATCCCCTCGCCGGTGGACTTGACCAGGGTGGCGGGCGCGCCGGTGCCGTGCTGGAACGACAGCCGCTTGCGCAGGTCCGCGCCGTCGTTGCCGTAGGCGTCCTCGGCGGCGAACACCGAGTAGCCGGCGATGTCGTAGTAGGCCTGCGATCCGATGCCGAGGTCGAGGCCCGCGAGCTTGACGGCCTGCCCGGGGGCGATCTCGCCGTCGATGGCGCAGATCGCGTGGGTGGTGGGCATCGGCTGGCCGAAGCCCTTGTTGCCCCAGTCGCCCTTGTCGAAGGCGTACTCGCAGTTGGAGGGCCAGGTGTCGACCTTGAGGCCGGGCGTCAGGTAGACGTCGACGATCGCCCGCTTGGCGGGCAGCGCGCCGTGGTTGGCGAACTCCAGGGCCGCGGGGAGCTTGCTGCCGACCTTGACGTCCTTGTTCTCGGAAGGCGCCTTGGTGCGGAACACGGCCGCACCGACGTCCACCCGGAAGTCCGCGGTCCCGTTCTGGGCACCGGGGGCGCTGAGGGTGGCGTGGACCGTCCCGCTGGCGCCCGGCTTGGTGCCGGGGAGGGCGCTCAGCCACAGGTTGCCGGTGATGTTGATCTTGTCGTGGTCCAGCCGGCCGATGTCGCAGGTGATGGTCTTGCCCGCGGTGGTGCAGCTGCCCTTGGCGCTCAGCGTGGCCACGTTGTCGAGGCCGGAGACGTCGAGCGTGAGCTTGACGCCGTCGACCGGCCCGGTGCCGGTGCGGCCGACGTTCATGAAGACGTTCTCGCCCCACTGGGGCTGCGCGACGGGCTCGGTCGACAGCTGGTAGGAACCGGCCACGAAGATCTTGAGCTGGTGGTCGGCGGCGTGCGCCGGAAGGGCGGCCGTGCCGACGGCCAGGGCGGCCACGACGGCGGCCGAGCCCGCCCCGAGTGCCCGGCGCGTGCGTGTCGAGTTCACGTGGATCCCCCGTGTCGAGTGATGTGACCACGCGACTTTTGGGGACGGATTCCCGAGCGTCAACCAGGGTGATCCCGCATCAATTCGTACAGTCCGGGACCGAACGGCCCTGCATGTGAGGGAAGGTTATGAGAATGTGACCGACATTCCGGGTTGGAATCACGGGATTGTCGATACATGGACGGCCGGGACACGGACGAGGGGAGGCCGTCGGGGCGACGGCCTCCCCTCCGGGGTCCGGCGGGGTCAGCCGGTGCCGGTGCGCAGCTCGACCTCGTCCGGGGTCTCCTCGGCCGGTTCGGCCGGGCGGGAGGGGGGCTTGGGCCGGCGGCCGAAGAGTTCGGCCGGGGTGGGCATCCGGTGCGGGCGGGGCGGGGTCGGCGCGGCGGCGGGCTGCTCCGGGCGGGAGTCCCGGGAGTCGGTGCTGCTCATCGTGGTCCGTCCTCCTACAGGGGTGGGGTGACTGCTCGGGGGTGCGGCGGGGTTCGGTACGGCCACCAGGTGGCGCGGGGGCCCGGCGGTGAGGGCGAGCCACTCGCGCACGGCTGCCTCGGCCAGCGCGTGGCAGCGCCCGGCCAGCCGGGAGCGGCGGGCCCGTTCGCCGTGGCCGCAGGGCTGGCGGGTCAGCCCGCGCAGCGCGGTGAGGTCCTCGGGCCCGGGCAGGTAGCCGTCGGTGACGGCCTCCTCCAGCCGCTCCAGGTACCCCGGGGCGCTGCCGGGCAGGGCGGAGCGGTAGCGGCCCAGGTCGGCCAGCAGGAAGGCGCGCAGCCGGCCGCCCTCCTGGACGGCCTCGTCGATCGCCTCGGTCAGGCGCAGGGCGTCCTGGACGTCCTCCGCCCACAGCTCGGCGCCCGGCCCGGCGAACGCCGTCCGGTCGGGCCCCTGGAGGTGGACGGGGACGGCGGGGTGCAGGGCTTGGGCGAGGGCTCGGCGCAGCACGCGGACTTCGTCGGCGCTGAAGGCCATGCCGCCGCGCGATCCGTGTGGCGTAGGCATGGGCTGACACTACGTGAGGAATATCCGATTTGTCGGTAACGTCGCGCGGAATTCCGCACGATCGGCCCGACGGAACGAGCCGGTCAGCTGGGCCGGTTGCGCTCGTACACCAGGCGCAGGCCGATCAGGGTCAGCCAGGGCTCGTGGACGTCGATGGTGGTGGCCTCGCCGAGGACCAGGGGCGCGAGGCCGCCGGTGGCGATCACCTGGACGTCGTCCGGGTCCTTGGCCAGCTCCCGGGCCATCCGCTCGACCAGGCCGTCGACCTGTCCGGCGAAGCCGTAGAGGATGCCGGACTGCATGCCCTCGACGGTGTTCTTGCCGATCACGTTGCGCGGGCGGGCCAGCTCGATCTTGCGCAGCTGGGCGCCGCGGACCCCGAGCGCCTCGACGGAGATCTCGATGCCGGGGGCGATCGCGCCGCCGACGTAGTCGCCGCGGGCGTTGACGGCGTCGAAGGTGGTCGCGGTGCCGAAGTCGACCACGATGCACGGGCCGCCGTACAGGTGGTTGGCGGCCAGCGCGTTGACGATCCGGTCGGCGCCGACCTCCTTGGGGTTGTCCATCAGGACGTGCACCCCGGTCTTCACGCCGGGCTCCACGATCACCGCGGGGACGTCGCCGTAGTAGCGGCGGGTCACCTCGCGGAGCTCGTGGAGCACGGCGGGGACGGACGAACAGATCGCCAGGCCCTCCACCGCGGCGTCCCGGGCCGCGGGGTGGTTGCCCATCAACCCCTGCAGCAGCACCGCCAGTTCGTCGGCCGTGCGGCGCGGATCGGTGGAGATCCGCCAGTGTTCCACCACTTCCTCGCCGTCGAACAGGCCGAGCGTGGTCTGGGTGTTGCCGACGTCGATGGTGAGGAGCACGGGGACGCTTTCTGCGAGTCGGGACGGGGCCGGGGCAGGGACTGCTCGCGACCTGACGGTCAGGCGCGCAGGTCCAGGCCGATGTCCAGGATCGGCGAGGAGTGGGTCAGCGCGCCCACGGCCAGGTAGTCGACACCAGTCTGGGCGACCTCGCGCGCGTCGGCCAGGGTCAGTCCGCCGGAGGCCTCCAGCTTCGCCCGGCCGGCCACCAGCGCGACGGCCTCCTTCAGCTGCTCGACGGTGAAGTTGTCCAGCAGGATCAGGTCCGCCCCGGCGTCCAGCACCGGCGGGATCTGCTCCAGGGCGTCCACCTCGACCTCGACCGGCAGCTCCGGGTACGCGGCCCGGACGGCCCGGAAGGCCTCGGCCACGCCGCCGGCCGCCACCACGTGGTTGTCCTTCACCAGGGCGGCGTCCGAGAGCGCCATCCGGTGGTTGGCGCCGCCGCCGCAGCGCACCGCGAACTTCTGCAGCGCGCGCAGGCCCGGGGTGGTCTTGCGGGTGTCCCGGACGACCGCACCGGTGCCCTCCAGGGCGTCCGCCCAGGCCCGGGTCGCGGTGGCGATGCCGGACAGGTGGCAGAGCAGGTTGAGTGCGCTGCGCTCGGCGGTGAGCAGGTCGCGGGTGCGCGAGCGCACGGACAGCAGCACCTGGCCGGCCTCCACCCGGTCGCCGTCCTCGACGTGCCGCTCGACCTCGAACTCCTCCTCGCAGACCAGCGAGACGACGGCCTCGGCGACCCGCAGACCGGCCACCACGCCGGCCTGGCGGGCGGTGAAGTCGGCGGTCGCGACGGCGTCGGCGGGCACGGTGGCCACCGAGGTGACGTCCTCGCCGCCGGCCAGGTCCTCGGCCAGCGCCAGGGTGGCGATGTCCTCGACCTCGATCGGGTCCAGCCCGGCCTGCTCCAGCAGCTCGGCGAGCTGCGGGTCCAGGCCGGTCTCGTAGCCCTCGCCGTCCCCGCAGGCGCAGCCGTCGCCGCAGCCGCCCTGGTCGGCCAGGGGGAGTTCCTCGTGGGAGTGGGTCATGGTTCTACTGCTCCTCAGGGGTGCTGACGGGGTCGCCGGAGGCGGCGAGGGTGGTGATCAGGTGGCGCCGCCAGTGGGCGTCGTCGCGCTCGGGGAAGTCCTCGCGCCAGTGGCAGCCGCGGGTCTCCTCGCGCTGCGCGGCGGCCGCGACCAGGGCGGTGGCGACCAGCAGCAGGTTGGCGGCCTCCCAGGTCTCCACCCGGGGGTCGGCCGGCTTCTCCTCGGCCACGTGCGAGCGGGCCTGCTCGGCGATCAGGGCGAGCCCGGCGGCGGCGTCGGCCATCGAGGCGGCCGAGCGCAGCACGCCCGCGCCGCGCGACATCAGCCGCTGGATCTCGGCCCGCGCCTCGGACGGCGGCAGCGGCACCGGCCGTGCGGCCCGGGCGGCGGCGACGTCCACCGTGCGCTCGGGCAGCTCGCCGGCCGCGTGCCGGCCGGCCAGGTCGGCGGCGATCCGCTCGGCGAAGACCAGGCCCTCCAGCAGTGAGTTGGAGGCCAGCCGGTTGGCGCCGTGCACCCCGGTGCAGGCGACCTCGCCGCAGGCGTACAGGCCCGGGACGCTGGTGCGGCCCCGCGGGTCGGTCCGCACGCCGCCGGAGGCGTAGTGCGCGGCCGGGGCGATCGGGATCGGCTCGGTGACCGGGTCGACGCCGTGCGCGCGGCAGGTGGCGAGGATGGTCGGGAAGCGGTGCTCCCACATCTCGGCGCCGAAGTGCCGCCCGTCCAGGAACATGTGGTCGGCGCCCTGCTCCTGCATGCGCCGGGTGATCGCCTTGGCGACGATGTCGCGCGGGGCCAGCTCGGCCAGCTCGTGCTGCCCGACCATGAAGCGGACGCCGTCGGCGTCCACCAGGTGGGCGCCCTCGCCGCGCACGGCCTCGGAGATCAGCGGCAGCTGGCCCTCGGCGTCCGGGCCGACCCACAGCGGGGTCGGGTGGAACTGGACGAACTCCAGGTCGGTGACGGCGGCGCCGGCCCGCAGCGCCAGTGCCACGCCGTCGCCGGTGGAGACCGCCGGGTTGGTGGTGGCGGAGAACACCTGGCCCATGCCGCCGGTGGCGAGCACCACCGCGCGGGCCCGGACGGCGCCGACGCCGTCGCGCTGGCCCTCGCCCATCACGTGCAGGGTCAGCCCGGCGGCGTGTCCCTCGGCGTCGGTCAGCAGGTCGAGGACGAGCGCGTGCTCGATCAGCTCGATGTCCGGGTCGACGCGGACGGCGGAGACCAGGGCTCGCGATATCTCGGCGCCGGTCGCGTCCCCGCCCGCGTGGGCGATCCGGTGGCGGTGGTGGCCGCCCTCGCGGGTCAGCAGGACCTCGCCGTCCTCGCCCCGGTCGAACCGGGCGCCGGTGGCGATCAGCCGGCGGACGGCGTCCGGGCCCTCGGTGACCAGGGTGCGGACGGCCTCCTCGTCACAGAGCCCGACGCCGGCCACCAGGGTGTCGTCCAGGTGCTGCTCGGGGGTGTCCCCCTCGCCCAGGGCGGCCGCGATGCCGCCCTGGGCCCAGCGGGTCGAGCCCTCGTCCAGCACCGCCTTGGTGACCACCATGGCCCGCAGGCCGGCCTTGCGGACGTTGAGGGCGACGGTGAGCCCGGCGACCCCGGAGCCGACCACGACCACGTCGGTGGTGGCGGTCCAACCGGGGGCCGGGGCAGTGAGGCGGTGCGTAACGGACATGGCTCAGTGGCTCCTTCAGCGCGTGGCCGCGGTGGCCGCGCCGTCCTCGCCACGGTACGCCTCGTCACCGCGGAGCAGTCCGGTGCCCTCCTGGGCCTCGGCCGGGTCCCCGCCGAGACCGGTGATCCGGTTGTGCTCGTCCACGAAGACCACCTTCGGCTCGTAGCCCTTGGCCTCGGCCGTGTCCATCTGCCCGTAGGCGATGAGTATGACCAGGTCGCCCGGGTGGACCAGGCGGGCGGCGGCGCCGTTGATGCCGATCACGCCGGTGCCGCGCGGACCGGCGATGGTGTAGGTCTCCAGCCGGGCGCCGTTGTTGATGTCGACGATGTGGACCAGCTCGCCGGGGAGCAGGTCGGCGGCGTCGAGCAGGTCCTCGTCCACCGTGACGGAGCCGACGTAGTGCAGGTCGGCCTGGGTCACGGTGGCCCGGTGGATCTTGGACTTGAGCATGGTGCGGAGCATGTGGTCACGCCTCCTGTGAGTGCATGCCTGAGGGGGGTGCTGACTAGCGGACGATGATGCGGACGTTGTCGATCAGGCGGGTCGAGCCCACCTTCGCGGCGACGGCCAGCACCGCCTCGCCCTGGAAGTCGTCCGCCGCCTCCGAGAAGTCGTGCGGGTCGATCAGGGCGAGGTAGTCGAGGGTGACGCCCTCGGCGCCGTCCAGGGCGGCCGAGGCGGCCTCGCGCACGGCCTTCGGGCCCTGGGCGGCGACGTCGCGGCCGGCGAACAGGGCCCGGGACAGGGCGAGGGCGTGGTCCCGCTCCTCCTCGGAGAGGTAGCGGTTGCGCGAGGACAGCGCCAGGCCGTCCTCCTCGCGGACGGTCGGCACGCCGACGATCTCGACGTCGAAGTCCAGGTCGGCGACCATCCGCTGGATGACCGCCAGCTGCTGGGCGTCCTTCTCGCCGAAGAAGGCGTAGTCCGGGTCGGTGATGTGCAGCAGCTTGGCGACGACGGTCAGCACCCCGTCGAAGTGGCCGGGGCGGGTGGCGCCCTCGAAGCGGTCGCCCATCGGGCCGGCCGCCAGGCGCACCTGCGGCTCGCCGTTCGGGTAGACCTCCTCGACGGACGGCGCGAAGACCACGTCGGCGCCGTTCTCCTCGGCCAGCTTCACGTCGGCGTCGAGGGTGCGCGGGTAGCGGTCCAGGTCCTCGGACGGGCCGAACTGCAGCGGGTTGACGAACACCGTCACCGCGACCCGGCCCTCCCGGCCGACCTGCTTGCGGGCGGCCCGGATCAGCGCGGCGTGGCCCTCGTGCAGCGCGCCCATGGTCATCACCACCGCGTTGTCCACCGGGCTCTCGTCCGGCCAGAACGCGGCCTCGAAGTCGTCCACGGTGTGGGTGACGACGGCCCGGTGGACCTTCGGCGTCGGCTGGGGCTTGCTCGGCTGCTTGCCGCGTGCCATTACTGCCTCTCCTCGTTCAGTACGTCCAGCAGCGCCGCCGCCGACACGTCGTCGATCGTTCCGTTGGCGAGCGCCCGCTGCGCGGTGGCGCGGGCCATCGCGCGGTAGGCCGCCGGGATGTCCGGGGACACCGTACTGAGCTGCGCCAGGTGGCGCCGTACGGTGCCCGCGTCGCCCCGGGCGACCGGGCCGGTGAGGGCCGCGTCGCCCGAGCGCAGGCTGTTGTCCAGGGCGGCGCCGAGCAGCGGGCCGAGCATCCGGCCGGGCTCGGCGACCCCGGCCGTGCGCAGCAGCTCGATGGCCTGGGCGACCAGGGTGACCAGGTGGTTCGCGCCGTGGGCGAGGGCGGTGTGGTAGAGCGGGCGGACCTCCTCGGGCACCCACTCGGGCTCACCGCCCATCTCCACCACCAGGGCCTCGGCGGCCGGCCGCAGCTCCTCGGGGGCGGTCACCCCGAACGGGCAGCCGGCCAGCCGGGCCAGGTCGACGGAGGTCCCGGTGAAGGTCATCGCCGGATGCAGGGCCAGCGGCAGCGCCCCGGCCCGGGTGGCGGGCTCCAGGATGCCGACGCCGTGCGCGCCGGAGGTGTGCACCAGCAGCTGGCCGGGGCGGACGGCGCCGGTGGCGGCCAGGCCGGACACCAGGTCGGCCAGCGCGTCGTCCGGGACGGTCAGCAGGACCAGGTCGGCGGCGGCCATGACCTGCGGCGGGGTGACGATCCGCACGCCCGGCAGCAGCGCGTCGGCGCGGCGCCGGGAGGTGGCGGACACCCCGGAGGCAGCGACCACGGTGTGCCCGGCGAGCTGCAGCGCGGCGCCCAGCGCCGGGCCGACCCGGCCGGTGCCGATCACGCCCACCGCGAGCCGGGCCGGACGGTTGCCGGGGTCGCCGGGATCGCCGAAGGCCCGGTCGCCGAGCGGGGCGAACTCATCGAAGTCGGCGAAGTCGGACGGACTCATGCGCCCGCCTCGCTCCGCTCGGCAGGGGCATGCGCCCACACGCACCTCTTGGTGGATCGCTCGCTGCGCTCGCTCACGCGCCCGCCTCGCTCCGCTCGGCAGGGGCATGCGCCCACACGCACCTCTTGATGGATCGCTCGCTGCGCTCGCTCACGCGCCCACCCTTGTCCTGAATGACCGTTCCGGTCCACCTTCGGGTACCGGACGTACCGCCCCAGTGTACGGGCGCGGCGGTCCGTCGCCCCGGGCCGGATCAGTCCGTCGCCCCGGCCCGGATCAGTCCGGCCTCGTACGCCAGCACCACGGCCTGGACCCGGTCGCGCAGCCCCAGCTTGGCCAGGATCCGGCCGACGTGGGTCTTCACGGTGGCCTCGGAGAGCACCAGCCGGGACGCGATCTCGCCGTTCGACAGCCCCTGGGCGACCAGCAGGAACACCTCCCGCTCGCGCTCGGTCAGCGGGCCGAGGACGTCCGATCCGGGCGCGCTCTGCGGGGTCGGCAGCACCTCGGCGAAGCGGTCGATCATCCGGCGGGTGGTGGTCGGGGCGACCACGGCGTCCCCGCCGTGCACCGCGCGGATCGCCGCCACCAGCTCGGTCGGCGGGACGTCCTTGAGCAGGAAGCCGCTGGCCCCGGCCTTCAGTGCGGCGAAGGCGTACTCGTCCAGGTCGAAGGTGGTGAGGATGAGCACGTGCGGGGCGTTCGGCAACGGGCTGCCGTCCTCGGCCAGGCAGATCCGGCGGGTCGCCTGCACCCCGTCCAGGCGCGGCATCCGGACGTCCATGAGGATCACGTCCACCGGCGTGTGCCGCAGCAGCTCCATGGCCTGGGCGCCGTCGCCGGCCTCGGCGGCGATCTCGATGTCGCCCTGCGACTGGAGGATCATCCGGAAGCCGGTGCGCAGCAGCTCCTGGTCGTCGACGAGCATCACGCGGATGGTCAAGGTGGCTCCTAACAGGGGACGGGGGGTTAGTGCGCCGCCTTGAGCGGGAGGACGGCTCGGATCCGGAAGCCGCCGCCGGGGCGGGGGCCCACGTCGAGGCTTCCGCTGACCATGCCGACCCGCTCGCGCATGCCGATCAGGCCGTGGCCCAGACCGTCCGCGCCGCCGGCGGTCAGTTGCTCGTCGGTGCTGCCGCGGCCGTCGTCCTCGACCAGGACGGCCAGCTCGCGTTCGCCGAAGTCGACCGCGACCCGGGCGTGGACGTCGGGGCCGCCGTGCTTGCGGACGTTGGTCAGCGCCTCCTGGACGATCCGGTAGACCGTCAGCTCGACGCCGCGGGGCAGCTCCCGCGGGTGGCCGGAGGTCGCGTAGTCCACCGTCAGCCCGGCGGTGCGGACCTGCTCCAGGAGGTCCGGCAGCTCCTCGACGCCCGGCTGCGGGACGTACTCCTCGGCGGTGTCGGCGGTGCGCAGCACGCCCAGCAGGCGGCGCATCTCGACCAGGGCCTGCCGTCCGGTGGAGGCGATCGTGCCGAGCGCCTCCTTCGCCTGCTTCGGGGAGTTGTCCAGTACGTACGCGGCGCCGTCGGCCTGGACGATCATCACCGAGACGTTGTGCGCCACCACGTCGTGCAGCTCGCGGGCGATCCTGGCCCGTTCGGCCGCGACCGCCACCTTGGACTGGGCGTCCCGCTCGCGCTCCAGCCGGGCCGCGCGGTCCTCCAGCTCGGTCAGGTAGGCGCGGCGCACCCTGGTCAGCCGGCCCCAGGCCCAGCAGAGGATGAACGGGGTGCTCATCAGGAGGGTGATCACCAACGCCTCGCCCAGGCCGTACGGGCGGGAGACGTAGATCCCGGTGTGGTCCGTGGAGGTCTTCACCGGGTGCATCCGCCAGTACACCAGCGGCCCGGCGCAGAGCCCGGCGACCAGCGCGAGCCGGGAGGTCCACTTCTGGCCGAAGGCGGCGCCGGTGTAGGCGAAGACCAGATAGGCGATGGAGGAGGCGCCCGGGTCGATGTCGGCGGCCACCTGGCCGAGAGCGACCCCGGTCGCGGCGGCGACGGTGACGTCGGGCTGGCGTCGGCGGAAGACCATCAGCAGCGGCAGCAGCACCGCGATCAGGATCGCGGAGTTGAGCCGCCAGCCGCTCTCGGGCAGGTTGCTGTCCGGCAGCAGGCCGAGGAAGAGCACGATCGACGCCCAGGCGGCGTCGACCACCATCGGGTGACGGCGGAGCCAGGCGTTGAGTCGATGCACCTCTCCAGCCTAGGCAGTCGGGCGAGGTGCCCAGGTCCGCCGGTAGGGCGATCCGTCCTACTCCGTAGGTCGGAGACGTGCCCGTTCCGGTTGGGAGGGGTCCTCCGAGGCCCGGTAGCGTCCCGCCCCATGACTTGGATGCGGTGGGCGCCGGCCATGGAACGGGCCCTCTACGACCCGGACGGCGGCTTCTACCACAGGCCGGAGGGCCCGGCCGGGCACTTCCGCACCTCCGTGCACGCCTCGCCCGGGTTCGCCCGAGCGGTGGCCCGACTGCTGCTGGAGGTTGACGAGGCCCTCGGCCGTCCGGAGGAGCTGGCCCTGGTCGACGTCGGGGCCGGGCGCGGCGAACTGCTGGCCGGGGTGCTGGCCGAACTGCCCGGCGAGGTGCTCGCCCGGCTGCGCCCGTACGGCGTGGAGATCGCCCGGCGGCCCGACGGCCTTCCGTCCACAGTCCTGTGGACGACGGAGCCGCCGCGCGGGGTGACCGGGCTGCTGTTCGCCAACGAATGGCTGGACAACGTGCCGCTGGACGCCGGGGAGGTGGACGGGGACGGGGTGCTGCGCTACCGGGAGGTGGACCCCGCGACCGGTCGGGAGCGCCTCGGCGAACCGGTCTCGGCGGCGGACGCGGCCTGGGCCGAGCGCTGGTGGCCGGTGACCGAGGCCGGGGAGGTGGTGGAATTCGGCGGGTCCCGGGACGCCGCCTGGGCGCGGGCCGTGTCCGGGCTGGAGCGCGGACTGGCCGTCGCCGTCGACTACGGGCACACGGCGGGGCGGCGGCCCTCGTTCGGGACCTTCACCGGCTTCCGGGACGGCCGGGAGGTGGCCCCGGTGCCGGACGGCTCGTGCGACGTGACCGCGCACGTCGCACTGGACGCGATCGCCGTGCCCGGTCTCCACAGCCTGTGGACAACCCAGCGCGAGGCCCTGCGCGCGCTCGGGATCAGCGGCGAGCGCCCGCCGCTGGCGCTCGCCTCGCTCGACCCGGCGGCGTACCTGCGGGCGCTCGGCGGGGCGGGGGAGGGGGCCGAGCTCACCGACCCGGCGGGGCTGGGCGGCTTCGGATGGGTCCTGCAGGCCGTCCGCATGCCGCCCCCTGACATCTTCAGGAGGGCGCGGAGCCTGGAGGCCCTGCCGGGATGGCAGACTCTGGGGTCATGAGGGAGACCACGGTCGGCATCGGGGCGGGAGCCGAGAACTTCACCGGCGAGGCGGGCACCACCGACATGGTGCTCAACATCGGCCCGCAGCATCCGGCCACCCACGGCGTGCTGCGGCTGCGGCTGCTGCTGGACGGCGAGCGGATCGTCACCGCCGAGCCGGTGATCGGCTACATGCACCGGGGCGCGGAGAAGCTGTTCGAGGCCCGTGACTACCGGCAGATCATCATGCTGGCCAACCGGCACGACTGGCTCTCCGCCTTCTCCAACGAACTCGGCGTCGTGCTCGGCGTCGAGCGGATGCTCGGCATGGAGGTCCCCGAGCGGGCGGTGTGGATCCGCACCCTGCTCGCCGAGCTCAACCGGGTGCTCAACCACCTGATGTTCCTCGGCTCCTACCCGCTGGAACTGGGCGGGATCACCCCGATCTTCCACGCCTTCACCGGCCGCGAGGACCTCCAGCACGTGCTGGAGGAGGCCTCCGGCGGCCGGATGCACTACATGTTCAACCGGGTCGGCGGCCTCAAGGAGGACCTCCCGGCCGGCTGGCTCGGCCGGGTCCGCACCGCCGTGGCCACCGTCCGCTCGCAGATGCCGGTCTTCGAGGACCTCGTCCTCGGCAACGAGATCTTCCGCGCCCGCACCGCCGGCGTCGGCGTCCTCACCCGGGCCCAGGCCGAGGCGTACGGGGTCAGCGGCCCGATCGCCCGGGCCAGCGGCCTCGACCTCGACCTGCGCCGCGACGAGCCCTACCTCGCGTACGGCTCCGAGGAACTGCGGCAGGTGCTCACCGTCGTCACCCGCGAGGAGGGCGACTGCCTGGCCCGCTTCGAGTGCCTGCTGGAGCAGACCCTCAACTCGCTGGACCTCGCCGACGCCTGCCTCGACAAGCTCGCCGCCCTGCCGCCCGGCCCGGTCAACCAGCGGCTGCCCAAGGTGCTCAAGGCGCCCGAGGGCAGCACCTACGCGTGGACCGAGAACCCGCTCGGGATCAACGGCTACTACCTGGTCTCGCGCGGCGACAAGACGCCGTGGCGGCTCAAGCTGCGCTCGGCGTCCTTCAACAACATCCAGGCGCTGACCGAGCTGCTGCCGGGGACGCTGGTGGCGGACATGGTGGCGATCCTCGGGTCGATGTTCTTCGTGGTCGGGGACATCGACAAGTAGGCCGGTACCGGCGGGCGGGCCGGTCCCGGCGGGCGGGCCGGTCCCGGCGGGTGGGGCGCCACCGACCGGTGGGGCGCTACTTCTTCTTCCGGGCCGGGTCCGCCGGGTGCGGGGCCACCTTGCGGTCGCCCTTGGTGGCGATCCGCTCCTCGCACAGCCGGGCCAGCACCTCGTACGCCTCGCTGCCCATCAGCTCGGTGAGCTCGGGGCGGTAGCTGACGTACACCGGCTCCGCGCCCTGGTGGGCGGCCGGGGCGCCGGTGCACCACCAGTGCAGGTCGTGGCCGCCCGGCCCCCAGCCGCGGCGGTCGTACTCGCCGATCGAGACCTGGAGGTAGCGGGTGTCGTCGGGGCGGTCGATCCAGTCGTAGGTGCGGCGGATCGGCAGCTGCCAGCAGACGTCCGGCTTGGTCTCCAGCGGCTCCCGGCCCTCCTTGAGGGCGAGCGCGTGCAGGGCGCAGCCGGCGCCGCCCGCGAAGCCGGGGCTGTTCACGAAGATGCAGGCGCCGTTGACCCGGCGGGTCTGGCGGTCGCCGTCCTCGTCCAGCATGGTGACGCCGCCGTCCGACCGGATCCGGCCCTTGGCGTCGGTGCCCTCGGCGAAGTTCTCCCACAGCTCGGGCGTCAGCCGCGCCGCGTGCCCCAGGACGCGCTTCTCGTCGTCCTCGTCCGAGTAGTGGGCGCCCAGCGTGCAGCAGCCGTCCGACTCGCCGCGGCCCTCGCGGATGCCGTGACAGCCCTGGCCGAAGACGCAGGACCAGCGGGAGGTCAGCCAGGTGAGGTCGCAGCGGAAGACCTGCTCGTCGTCGGCGGGGTCGGCGAACTCGACCCAGGCACGCGGGAAGTCGAGCGGGACCTCGTCGCGCGGGATCTCGCGGCGCAGGGTCGGCATCGCGAGGTCGACGGGGGCGGGGGAGGCCTCGGGCTTCGCCTTGGCCTTCTTCTTGGACGTTTCTGCTGGTGCCACCCGGCAAGGGTAGAGCTTCGCGGGGGCGTACGGGCCGGTGGGCGCGCTCGGGCCGGGCGTCGGGCCGGTCCCCGGTGCGGTGAAGGCGGGGTGAAGGGTCCCGCTGTCCGTGCGGGCCGGGCCGGGCGGGTGCCTAGGATGGCGGCCAGTCCGCTACGGGGAGGTACGGGGATGGCAGGCGGCAGCACCGGGGCGTCCGACGGCGGGAGTGGCGGGTTCGTCCTCAAGCCGTGGGAACTGCACGGGGAGGCGCGGGAGTTCGAGAAGCTCGGGCGTGAACTCGGCAAGGCCGTGGGCGCCCTGGAGAAGGGCCTCGCCGAGCTCGGCACGCCCTGGGGCACCGACCAGCCCGGCAGCGCCTTCGCCGCCGTCTACGGCCCCGCGCACGGCGAACTCATCGGCGGGCTGCGGGCCTTGGCCGGCCAGGTCGGACAGGTCGGTGCCGGACTGCACACGATGGCGGAACGGACCACGGACACCGACACCTCGACGGCGGACGGCTTCGGGGCGAGCCCGGCCCCCACGGCGGGCACCCCTGCTTCCGTCGCCCGGCCGGCGGTGTACCCGGGCACCGGGGCAACCCCGGGGGCGGCACCGGCCGTCCCCCAGGACATGTCGGTCTGAACGGCCCGGCTCGAAGGGGGAGAAGCGCATGTCCCGGAAACTGCCCGAGGAACTGGTCCCGCTCCTGGCCAGGACCGGCCACCCGTGGCCGCAGGCCGACGAGGACGCCCTGCGCGGAGCGGCCGCGCACTGGCGGGAGTTCGCCACCGAGGCCGACCGGATCACCCGCCGCGGCGGGGAGTCCGTCCAGCGGGTGGGCGCCGACAACTCCGGCCACGCCGTCGACGCGTTCGCGGCGTACTGGCGGACGTACAGCGACGGCGGCAAGGGCCGCCTGCAGGACGCCCACACCGCCGTCGGGCTGGTCGCCACCGCCTTCGACGGTGCCGCCCAGGCCGTCGACGGCTGCAAGGCCGAGATCATCGCCACCCTGCAGAACCTGGCCGCCGAACTCAAGCAGGCCCAGGAGCAGGCCGCCAAGGTCCAGCAGACCGCGGCCGTGGTCGCCGCCAACGCCGGGCCGAGCGCGCGGACCGGGCAGACCGGGGTCTTCGGCGGGCTGGAGAAGTCCGTGGCGGGCTTCGCCGACGGCGTGAAGAACGCGGCCGCCACCCAGGTCGCCGCGGGTGTCGAGGCCGTCGCGGTGGAGACCGCCGCGCTGAAGATCGCCGGGCTGCTCGCCGAACTCGGCCGCGGCATGAAGGACGCCCTCGCCGGCGCGCTCAAGGAGCCGGCCGCCGTCGCCCTGCTGCGGCTCGGCACCGCGTCCGGCACCGGCGTCACCACCGCCTCCTACCGCACCAAGGGCGGCTTCGACCCGCTCGCCGCCGGACTGCCCGCCGCCCTCGGCGAGCCCGGCGTGCTCGGCCGGGACGGCACGGGCCTGGTCGTCCTCTCCGGGCAGGACGGCAAGCCGCTGGTCGGCGTGCCCGGGCTCAGCGTCAAGCTCGACGGCCGGGGGCAGCCCGTCCTCGGCCCCGACGGCAAGCCGGTCATCCTGCGCTCCGACGGCACCCCGGTGGCCGACGCCGCCGGGCTGCTCGTCGTCACCGGGCCGGACGGCAAACCGGTGGTCGGAGTGGCCGACCTGGCCGTCCGGCTGGACGAGCACGGGCAGCCGGTGCTCACCGACCAGCAGGGCGAGGAGCTGAAGGGACTGCACGGGCTGCCGCTCGCCGACCTCACCGATCCGCGCGGGGCCACGGGTGATCCCAAGGCGCCGGGTGCGGTGACGGCCTCGGCCGTGGTGCCGCCGGTGGACCCGACGGCCGTCCCGTCCGTGCTCTCCGCCCCGCTCCACGGCGCGGATTCCGTCCTGGACCCACCGGCAATTCCGTCCGCGGTCTCCTCCGCCGTTCCGTCCGCGGTCCCGGTGGCCGATCCGGTGGCCGATCCGGTGGCCGCCGCCGCGCCGGCCACGACCTCCGGCCCCTCGTACGGCGGCTCGCACCGGGCCGGGACGGCCGCCGCCGACTGGTCGCCGCCCGCGCGGGACGACGGGCCGCCGGTACGGGCGGCCGCGTACCAGGGCGGCGGAGCGGTGGCGGCGAGCTGGTCCGACGGGGACTACCCGCTCCAGGCGCCCGGCCATCACGGTGGCGGCGGGGGTGGCGGCGGGCCGGTGACCGTACGGACCGACTCGGTGAGCGCGCCGCCCGCGCCCACCGCGCCGCCGGCCGCCGGCGGTCCCTCGTACGGCCCCGGATACGGGTCCGGGTACGTCCCGGCCGCGGATGCGTCGCCGGTCGTCCGGCCGGTCGGGGTGGTCGGTGTGCCCGGGCAGTTCGGGACACCGGTCTACTCGGGCGGCTACCAGGGGACGGGAACGGTCGGCAGTGTCGGGCCCGGCCCGCTGGCGGTCGGCGGTGGCGCCCCGGTGCACACGGCCGTGCCGTTCGGCAGTGGCGTCGGTGCCGGTGTCGGTGGCAGTGGCGTCGGTGGCGGTGTCGGGACGGGCGCGCCTGTCGCGGGCACGCCCGGCTCGACCGGGTCCGGCGCCGGCTCCCCGGTCGGCGGCGCCCCCGTGGCCGGCGGACCCCAGCCCGGCGCCGAGCCCCGGCCGGGCGCGCCCCGCACCCCGGTGGGCGTCGCCCCCGGCCCGGCCGCCCCGGCTCCGGCCCCGGTCGAGCCGCCGATCGTCGGCACCACCCCGGTCCTCGGCCGGCCCGAGCCCCACCACGCCGACGGCCGCCGCCGGGACAGCGCCGCCGCCCTCGCCGACCCGACCCTCGCCTGGGGCGCGGTTCCCGTCGCCACCGCCCACGCCATGGCCCTCCGCCTCGCGCTGCGCGCCCGGCGCGGCCCGCTCGCCGAGGACCCGGAACCCCGGCTGCGCACCATCGCCGACAGCCGCCCGTACGGCCTGCCCGGGGGCCTCGGCCCGGTCGACCCCGAGCACCAGGCCGAACTGGAACGCAGGGTGCCGCGCGACGACGACGGCCTGCCCCTCCGCCACCCCGACCCGGCCGTGGGCGGCTGGCCCGAGGCCCTCAACGCGGGCGGCCACCGCGAGCCGGGACGGGCCAACAACAGCCTGGAGATCGCCCTCTCCGCCGTCGACACCTACACCGGCCGCCCCACCTGCGCGGCCCCGCGCATCCCCACCGAGGGCGACGCCGGCGAACGCGGCGGACGCGACCGCGCCGAACGCGAACTCGGAGCGCCCTTCCGCGACCTCGGCGACGGCGGCCAGGCCTTCACCCGCCTCGCCGACGAACTCCGGCGGGCCGGCCACGGCGCCCAGGCCGTGCTCCTCACCCTCGACGCCTACGGCCGCCCCCACGCCTGGAACGCCGTCAACCACCAGGACACCGTCACCTACCTCGACCACCAACTCGCCCGCTGCAGCCCCACCCCCCTCCACCCCGCCACCCAGGGCCTCTGGGCCGTCGCCCTCTCCCCGGAGGGCCGGCCCCTGGACCTGATGACGGCTTGAGCCCGATGCCACCGCGGGCCGCGGAGCGGTGCCGCGACGTGCGGCACCGGGGTGACCGGCGCGAACCGACCGCGGGGGCTGGATGATGGTGGGGTCGGAGTGGGTGTTGACGGGGGTGGACGGGTGATCTCGCGGGCGCAGGCGGTGGAGGCGGGGCATCGGTGGATCAACGGGGATCTGCCGCAGGGGGCCGGGGCGGTGCGGCGGGTCTGTGCGCACGAGTTCGAGCTCGGATGGGTGGTGTGGGCGGAGCCGCCGCGGGTGGAGGTGGATCCGCGGAGCGGTGAGCGGCGGGCGCCGGGGGAGGTGGGGGCCGCGTGTGCCGTGGTGGACCGGGAGAGCGGGCGGTTCACGGTGTGGCCCTCGGTGCCGGTGGACGAGGTGGTCGGGCTCTACCGGGACTTCGTGGGCGCGGGCGGCTACGACCCGACCAGGCCGCCGGCCACCGGCCGGGGCGCCCGGGCCGAGCTGACCTACCGGGACGGCACCGGCACGACCCGTGCGCTGGCGCTGCGCTCGGCCGCCGGGCTGCCGCACCCGGCGCTGCGCGGCTGGTGGTGGCTGCGCGAGCAGGGCGTCCCGGCCGAGGACGTGCTGGCGGTGCGGACCGACCTGCGGCTGAGCGCGCTGCCCGGCGGCTACTGGTCGTACGCGCTGGCCGCCGAACTACCGCACGTCCGGCTGGAGTTCGAGCTGCCGTACGGCCCGCGCTCCGACCACCGGGCGGTCGCCGTACGGGAGCTGCCCGCCCCGCCGGACGGGCCGGGGCGCAACCGGGTGCCGTTCCCGCGCGCGGTGCCGCCGCTGCCGGGCGAGCCGGACGCCGCCCTGGCGGAGCGGCTGGTGCGGCGCTTCGGCCCGGCGGGCGTGCAGCGCTTCGATCCGGCGGACACGGCGCGCGCGCAGCTGCCCGGGGACGCGGCCGCGCTGCTGCTGTCCGCCGGGGTGCCGAAGGCGGTGGACGGGTTCTTCGCACTGCACCACCCGGGG
Organism: Kitasatospora sp. NPDC101157; assembly: GCF_044768255.1. Classification (NCBI taxonomy): domain Bacteria; kingdom Bacillati; phylum Actinomycetota; class Actinomycetes; order Kitasatosporales; family Streptomycetaceae; genus Kitasatospora; species Kitasatospora sp. NPDC101157. Next base: position 114,959 of record NZ_JBIWPL010000018.1, read on the forward strand.
GCGGAGGCGATCGCGGACGGTTCCCGCCCGGGCACCGTCCTGCCGCCGCTCGGCCCGCACCTCGCGGCGCTCGGCCGGGGCACCCGGGTGGCCGAACGCGAGCGGTCGGCGTTCGCCGGGCAGCTGGTGCTGGGTACGGACGGCTGGGCACTGATCACCCTGGACACCGGGTCGGGTGCCGTCCTGGCGGTCGACCCCGACTACGGGACGGTCCGCCACTGCAACGCCGACCTGCGCGTCTTCGTCCGCTGCCTGGAGCTGTTCGCCGGCTGGTGGCCCGCCCTGCGAGGGCTGGACCCGGCGGCCGCGGGCGCGGCGGTGGACGCCCTGCAGCGGGGCCTGGCCGAGCTGGACGGTACGGTCTTCGGCGATCCGGAGAACTGGTGGGCCGTCATCGTGGAACAGTTGTGGGACGGTCTGCTCTGATCCGAACCTCGGGCGGCGGTGCCGGGAACCGGACACCACCGCGGAGCTGTCAGAACGATCAGACGACCACCGAGCAGAACCGAGCAGCAGCTGGAGCACCGAGCCCGTGACCGCCCCGCCCCGCGCCGCCCGTACGGCCGTCCTCGCCGCGCTCGCGGTCCTGGCGGCCGGCTGCGCCGCGGGCGCCGGCCCCGCGCTGCAGGCCCGTTCGGTCGCCGCACCGGCGGTGTGCGCGTCGCCGGTGGTGATCGGCCACCGGGGTGCGCCGTTCAACGCGCCCGAGAACACCATGGCCTCCTTCGAGACCGCCCTCGACCAGGGCGCCGACTGGCTGGAGACCGACGTCCAGACCACCCGGGACGGCGTCCCGGTGCTGATGCACGACCCCACCGTGGACCGCACCACCAACGGCAAGGGTGCCGTCGCCGACCTGACCGCCGCCCAGGTCGCCGCCCTGCGGGTGACCGTCGGCCCCGGCCCGGCCCAGCCCGTCCCCACCCTGGAGGAACTGCTCAAGCGGCTCTCCGACAGCAGCGCCACGCTGCTGATGGAGATCAAGTGGCAGCGCCCCGAGGACGTCGCCCGGATCGCCCGGATCGCGGCCGGCAGCAAGGCGCACGTCGTCCTCTACTCCTTCTCGGTCGACCACCTGCGCCAGGCCCACGCCGTGGCGCCCGCCCTGCCGGTGGTGCTGATCCAGAGCGGCGCGATCGCCGAGGACCCGAAGGACCTGAAGCTCAACGGCATCGCCCTGGACACCGGCCTGGCCAGCGCCGCCCGGATCGCCGCCGAGCGCAAGGCCGGGCGGGAGGTCTACGTCTGGACCCTGGACGGCGAGGAGGCCTGGGAGCTGATGACCGCCCGGGACGCCGACGGCCTGATCACCGACACCCCGGGGCCGGCCCGCCGCTGGGTGGACGCCAACTGCCGCACCGAGCGCCGGGCCGGAGCCCGCGGCCACTGAACGACGGGCAGCGGACGGCGGGCGCCGGGTGACGGGCACCGGCCGGCGGCGCCGATCGCACCCGGAACGGTCGGGAACGGACGGGAACGACCTGGACCAGCGCGAATACCGGCACAACCGATCGCCTCGACGCTCGAATCGCGTAGCGTGGAGAGTTATGCGACTGGGTGTGCTCGACGTAGGTTCCAACACCGTCCACTTCCTCGTGGTGGACGCCCATCCGGGGGCCGCCCCGCTCGCCGCCTACTCGCACAAGGCCGAGCTGCGCCTCGCCGAGCTGCTGGACGAGTCCGGCGCGATAACCGAGGCCGGGGTCGAGCGGCTGATCGGGCACATCGCCTCCTCGCTGCGGGTCGCCGAGGACAAGGGCGTGGTCGACATCCTGCCGTTCGCGACCTCCGCCGTGCGCGAGGCCGCCAACGGCGAGCAGGTCCTGCGCCGGGTCGCCGACGAGACCGGGGTCGAACTGCGGGTGCTCTCCGGGCAGGACGAGGCCCGGCTCACCTTCCTCGCCGTCCGCCGCTGGTTCGGCTGGTCCTCGGGCCGGCTGCTCAACCTGGACATCGGCGGCGGCTCGCTGGAGATCGCCTGCGGCCTGGACGAGCAGCCGGACGTCGCCTGCTCCCTGCCGCTGGGCGCCGGCCGGCTGACCGCCCGCTGGCTGCCCGGGGACGTCGCCGACCCGGACGAGCTGCGCGAACTGAGACGGCACATCCGGGCCGAGATCGCCCACGTGGTCGGCGAGATCTCCCGGCTCGGGCCGCCCCGGCACGCCGTCGCCACCTCCAAGACCTTCAAGCAGCTGGCCCGGATGACCGGCGCCGCCCCCGCCGACGCCGGCCCGTACGCCGACCGCCGGCTCACCCGCAGCGGGCTCTCCGCCTGGCTGCCGCGACTGTCCGCGATGACCGTCGCCGAACGGGCGCAGATCCCCGGCGTCTCCGAGGGCCGGGCCAAGCAGTTGCTGGCCGGGGCACTGGTCGCCGACGCCGCGATGGACCTGTTCGGCCTGGAGGAGCTGGACGTCTGCCCCTGGGCGCTGCGCGAGGGCATCATCCTGCGCCAGCTGGACGCCATGAACGGCAGCCCCACCGAGCGCCGCCCCGCGCTCACCCCGTAGGGCCTGTCCGGCGGACAGGCCCCGGCCGCGGCCCACCCGGACGCCGCCGCCCCGGCGTGCCGATGGTCACTCCGCCGGGCAACCCGCCCCGTTCGGCGCGTGCTCCGCTTACGCTGTCTCCCGTGGTGCAACCAACGGGCGAGGACGGAACGCAGGAGGGCCGCGCTCCCGGAGCGGACGGGCAGTCGCGGCCGACGGTCCCGCGCGGTCGCCTCGGCAAGGCGGTCAAGGGCGCCGCGTCGGCACCGGCCGCCAAGGCGGCCAGGGCCACTCCTGCCGCCAAGGCCACCAAGGCCGTGAAGGCGGCCCAGCGCACCGCGAAGAAGGCCGTCGAGAAGACCGCCGCGAAGACGGCCGAGAAGAAGTCCGCGAAGAAGGCCGCGAAGAAGGCCGAGCACACCCGGCAGCCGCCCAGGGAGACCCGCACCGCCCGGGCCGCCGGCGCCGCCAAGGCCGCCGTCCAGTCCGTCCGCTCGGTCAAGGCCGCCAAGCGCGACGCCGCCCGCCCGCCGCTGCTGCGCACCACCGACCGGTTGGTGCTGCCCCGGCACCCGGCCCTGCACATCCCGGACACCAAGGTGGTGCTGTCCACTGCCTCGGTGTACCCGGCGAGCACCACCGTCGCCTTCGAACTCGCCGCCAAGCTCGGCTACGACGGCGTCGAGGTGATGGTCTGGAACGACCCGGTCAGCCAGGACCTGGAGGCCCTGCGCCGGCTCTCCGACGCCCACCAGCTGCCGATCCTGGCCGTGCACGCGCCCTGCCTGCTGATCACCCAGCGGGTGTGGACCACCGACCCGTGGACCAAGCTGGTCCGGGCCCGGGCCGCGGCCGAGAAGCTCGGCGCGAGCGCCGTCGTCGTCCACCCGCCGTTCCGCTGGCAGCGGCAGTACGCCCGGGAGTTCGTCGAGGGCATCAACCGCATGGCGGGCGAGACCGACGTCCGCTTCGCCGTCGAGAACATGTACCCGTGGCGCTACCGCGACCGGGAGGTGCTCGCCTACTCGCCCGGCTGGGACGTCACCGACGAGGACTACCGGCACTTCACCATCGACCTCTCGCACGTCGCCACCTCCCGCATCGACGCCTTCGCCATGGCCGAGCGGATGGGCGACCGGCTCGCCCACGTCCACCTGGCCGACGGCAGCGGCTCCGGCAAGGACGAACACCTGATCCCGGGCCGGGGCAAGCAGCCCTGCGCCGAGTTCCTGGAGCACCTCGCCCGCACCGGCTTCGACGGCCACGTGGTGCTGGAGGTCAACACCCGCCGCTCCGCGTCCCCCGCCGAACGCGAGGCCGATCTCGCCGAGGCCCTCGCCTTCACCCGCTTGCACCTCGCCACCCCCTCGCGCGTACGCTGAACGCGGGGCCCGCCAGGGCGCGAACTGCGGTACGAAGGGGGAGAGATGACGAAGGGTCCGAGCCGCCACGAGGTCGCGGTCAGCTTCGGCGCGGTCGCCGCCGAGTACGACCGGGGCCGGCCGACCTACCCCGACGAGCTGTTCGACACGGTGGAGCGGCTCTGGGGCCGGAGCCTCAAGGGCGCCAGGACCCTGGACGTCGGCGCCGGCACCGGCATCGCCACCCGGCTGCTGGCCGGCCGGGGCGCGGACGTCGTCGCGGTCGAGCCCAGCGACGGCATGGCGGCCCAGTTCCTGCTCTCCTCGCCCACCCTGCCGCTGGTCCGCGGCAACGGCGACGACCTGCCCTTCCACGACGGCTCCGCCGACCTGGTCACCTACGCCCAGGCCTTCCACTGGACCAGCCCGGAGCGTTCCGTCCCCGAGGCCGTCCGGGTGCTGCGGCCCGGCGGGGCGGTCGCCACCTGGTGGAACGTGCAGGACGAGACCGTGCCGTGGGTCCGGGCCCGGGGCGAGCGGATGGCCGCCGCCCTCCCCGACCGCTACCACGGCTACGGCGGCATCAACGCCCACACCAGCCACTTCGCCCCGGCCGGCCTCGCCGTCGAACGGGCCGTGCTGCACTGGGAGCGCCGGCTCACCGTCGACCACCTGCTCACCGACCTCACCTCCCGCTCCTACCTGGCCTCGCTCGCCCCCGAGGAGCGCGCCCCCGTACTGGCCGCCGAACGGCGCGCCATGCTCGCCGAGTTCCCGGACGGCGTGGTGGTCGAACCGTTCGTCCTGGACGTCACCGTCGCCGTCAAGCGGGGCTGACCCGCCGGCCCCCGAGGACTGCCCGCATCGCGGACGGGCCGTCCGCCGGCCGGACGTCGGGCGTAGGCTCGTAAGCCACAACGGCCCCCGCGCCCTCCCCACCGGCGGGGCGTCGGCGACAGCCCCGAAGGAGTGGAGCACAGTGCCCGAGCTGAGGTCCCGTACGGTCACCCACGGTCGCAACATGGCAGGCGCCCGGGCGCTTCTCCGGGCCGCCGGCGTAGCCCGCGAGGACTTCGGCAAGCCGATCATCGCGGTCGCCAACTCCTTCACCGAGTTCGTCCCCGGCCACACCCACCTCCAGCCGGTCGGCCGGATCGTCTCCGAGGCGATCAAGCAGGCGGGCGGCATCCCGCGCGAGTTCAACACCATCGCCGTCGACGACGGCATCGCGATGGGCCACAGCGGCATGCTCTACTCGCTGCCCTCGCGCGACCTGATCGCCGACTCGGTCGAGTACATGGTCAACGCCCACTGCGCCGACGCGCTGATCTGCATCTCCAACTGCGACAAGATCACCCCCGGCATGCTGATGGCCGCGCTGCGCCTCAACATCCCGACCGTCTTCGTCTCCGGCGGCCCGATGGAGGCCGGCAAGGCCACCCTGGTCGACGGCACCGTGCGCAAGCTGGACCTGATCGACGCGATCTCCCAGGCGGTCAACGAGAACGTCTCCGACGAGGACATCGCGATCATCGAGGAGAACGCCTGCCCCACCTGTGGCTCCTGCTCCGGCATGTTCACCGCCAACTCGATGAACTGCCTCACCGAGGCCATCGGCCTCTCGCTGCCCGGCAACGGCTCGGTGCTCGCCACCCACACCGCCCGCCGGGCCCTGTACGAGAAGGCCGGGCAGACGGTCGTCGAGATCGCCAACCGCCACTACGGCCAGGACGACGACTCGGTGCTGCCCCGCGCGATCGCGAGCCGCGCCGCCTTCGAGAACGCCATGGCCCTGGACATCGCCATGGGCGGCTCGACCAACACCATCCTCCACCTGCTCGCCGCCGCCCAGGAGGCCGAGCTGGACTTCGACATGCGGGCCATCGACGCGATCTCCCGCAAGGTGCCCTGCCTCTCCAAGGTCGCGCCCAACGGCTCGTACTACATGGAGGACGTGCACCGGGCCGGCGGCATCCCGGCCATCCTCGGCGAGCTGTACCGGGGCGGCCTGCTCAACGAGGACGTCCACACCGTCCACTCCGACTCGCTCGCCGAGTGGCTCAAGACCTGGGACGTGCGCGGCGGTTCGCCCTCGGCCGAGGCCGTCGAGCTGTGGCACGCCGCACCCGGCTGCAAGCGCTCCGCCGAGGCCTTCTCGCAGTCCGAGCGCTGGGAGTCGCTGGACACCGACGCCGCCAAGGGCTGCATCCGCAGCGTCGAGCACGCCTACTCCGTCGAGGGCGGCCTCGCCGTGCTGTACGGCAACCTCGCCGAGGACGGCTGCATCGTGAAGACCGCCGGCGTCGACGAGTCGATCTGGACCTTCAGCGGCCCGGCGGTGGTCTGCGAGTCCCAGGAGGACGCGGTCGAGGCGATCCTCGCCAAGCGGGTCAAGGAGGGCGACGTCGTCGTCATCCGCTACGAGGGACCCAAGGGCGGCCCGGGCATGCAGGAGATGCTCTACCCGACCTCCTTCCTCAAGGGCCGCGGCCTCGGCAAGGCCTGCGCGCTGATCACCGACGGCCGCTTCTCCGGCGGCACCTCGGGCCTGTCCATCGGCCACGCCTCCCCGGAGGCCGCCTCCGGCGGCACCATCGCCCTGGTCGAGGACGGCGACACCATCGCCATCGACATCCCGGCCCGGACGATCTCCCTGGAGGTGCCGGCCGAGGTCCTCGCCGAGCGCCGCCGCGCCCTGGAGGCCGGACACGGCTACCGGCCGGAGAACCGCGACCGCCAGGTCAGCCAGGCCCTGCGGGCCTACGCGGCGATGGCCACCTCGGCCGACAAGGGCGCCGTCCGGGACGTCAGCAAGCTCGGCTGAGCCCGACCACTCCCAGGAGGAGCCGTCCCGCCGACCGGGACGGCTCCTCCGTCGCATGTGCCGCTCGGGTGATAATCGACGACGTGAGCGAGCAGCCCCCCACCCCCAAGCCCGCCGGCGCCCCCGAGCCGGAGCCGATCCGCTTCTTCGGCACCACCTGGGTCAACCGGGACAACGGCTACTGGCTGCGCCGGATCGGCGTCTCGATCGGCGCCCTGGCCGCCACCGCCGCCGCCGCGCTGGTGCTGCGCTTCGGGGTCGAGGGCGTCGCGCTCTCCGACAACGGGGGCTTCCTGAACGGGCTGCTGACCGCCGCGATCGCGGTCTGCTCGATGATGTCCGTCCGGCGCACCTGGAAGGTGCTCACCGAGGGCAAGGACCAGCTCACCGGCTGGATGGCCGAGGACCGGTCGCTCGGTGCCGTCTGGCTGATCGGCGGGGCCGGCGGCCTGGCCGCCTACTTCGCCCGCAGCCTGGTCGAGGCCCCCGGCGAGGGGGTCAAGCGCGCCGCCCACGAGCGGGCCGTCGAGCAGTACGGCAAGCGCCGGACCGGCCGCAGCGGCCGACCCGGCGCGAAGCGCAGGCGCTGATCCCTTACTCGCGGCTGAGCGTCTTGCAAGCGGAACCGCCGTCCAGGTCCTTGCTGTGGTCGTACGGGTCGGCGGTCGGCCCGGTCCGCTCCGGGTGGGGGCGGTCGAACTGGGCGAAGGCGGGGTGGAAGAACCCGTCGTGGAGCGTGCAGGAGCTGTTGCCCGCGAAGCTGTTGCTCTTGCTGATGTTGATCTTCTGCGGGTCGGCCCGGTACTTGGCCGGGTCGTAGAACCGGAAGTCCGCGGTCCGGCGGATGATGGTGCGGGCGGTCCAGGTGTCGCCCGCGACGTCCGCGGCCGAGGTGACCGTCCAGCTCACCGGCTTCGCGGTGGCGCCGGCGGGGGCCGGGGACGTGCCAGGGCGCGGAGCATCGGTCGGCTCCTCGGCCGCGAGTTTCGCGGCGTCCGGGCCGGGGCGCAGCGCGTACACGAAGGTGTAGTCGGTGTGCACCAGGACGCCGCCGTTGCCGTCCTCGTCCAGCTTGGTCCAGCCCTGGACCTTGACCGTGTCGTCGACCGGGATCGCGTCACGAGCGTCGAAACGGGAGAACCACCTGGTGGGGTTGGTCTCCTCGGACGGGGTGTCCAGGCTCTGGGCGGGCTTCTCCCGTGCCTTGGTGTCCAGCATCGCGAGCGCCGCGTCTGGTCGCCCGCCGGCCGTCACCCGGGGGTCCAGGTTCGAGGCCACCAGGAAGTCCTTGACCAGCTTCAACTGGGCGGCGACCTGGTCCTCGTCGAAGACCCCGATCGCCTTCGCCCGGGGCACCTCGATGCCCGCGGCGCCGGTCGGCCAGCCCTCGGCCGGTGAACCGGCCCAGGGGTGCGCGACGGTGGGCTGCCCGGGGTCGACGGACGGCGGAGCCGTGGTCGGGCGGGCCGTCTCCGGGGCGACGGTGGGCACGGGCGCGTCGGCCTTCGAGGAGCCGTGGTCGGAGATCCACCTGCTGATCGCGTTGACGTTGAGCGAGGCGAGCAGCCCCGCCACGACCAGCAGCACCAGCAGCGGGGTGCGCCACCGGCCGCCCCGGCGCCTGGCCGGGCGCGGGTTGCCCCAGGGATCGACCACCTGGAGCTTCGGCCTGCGCCCGAACCGGCGCCTGGGCGCCGCGGGGCCGTCGTTGACCGAACGACGGCCGCCCGGGTCGACCGGCGGGGTGTGCTTCCAGCGGGCGGCCAGCATCCGGGTGCGGCCGGACTGCTCCTTGACGGTGGCGGAGCGCACGAACTCCTCGTCCAGCACGAGGTCTGCGAACGGGTCCTTCCCGCCCGCTCCGGACGGGAAGGACCCGCCCGGCTCACCGCCCTCGGAGGGGCGCGGTTCCGGATCTTCGGCGATTGGCATCGCGCCAGTATGCCGACGGGGTGTGACGATCCGTCGATCGGGGGCGCGCCTTGTGGTGAACCCGTGTGCGCGGTCGCGGGGTTCACCACCGTTTGTCCGGAAAGGCGCCGTCAGCCCTTGCCGCGGGCCTGCTTCACCCCGTGCACCACCCCGGCGATCCCCAGCAGGACGGCGGCCGGGAGCAGCGACAGGAGGAGTGCGCCGAACAGGCCCTCGTCGCCGAGGAACATCTGCGCCAGCGTGTCCAGCACCAGCAGCCCGCCGGCCGCCGGGAGTGCCGACTGCCACGGGTGTTCCCGGGCCCACCGCCTGAGCCGCCGGTCGCCGCCGTCCCCGCGCAGCTGGTTGCCGGCCCAGCCGACCAGGAAGAAGAAGAACAGGCCCCAGCCGGCCGGTCCGGCCAGCATGCTCAGCGACCAGTCGCCGGAGATCGCCTCGATCCCCAGGGCCGTCGCCCCCACCACCGCACCGACTCCCGCGGCCGTCCGCCACGGGCCCACCGTCGCCGAGGCGACGGCGAGTTGCCGGTTCTCTCGTCGGGACATTCCGTCGTGTGCCATGGCTCCACGGTGCGCCTGCCCGGCCCCGCAGGCCATAGGGGAAACCCCCGAGTTTTCTCCCTAGGGGCACCGGGGTTCCTGGCCGCCGGTCAACGGACTCCCGGCGGGCCGCCGACCACGGACCGGACGGTCCCGACGGGCCCTGCCGAGCGGTGCGAGGATGGCCGCAGTACCGAGGTGAGGAGCGGACCATGGGCAGCAGCGCAGCACACGGACAGAAGATCGCCTTCCTGGGCACCGGCAAGATCGGCGAGGCCCTGCTCTCCGGTCTGCTGCGGGCCGGCAAGGCCCCGTCGGACGTCCTGGTGACCGCCCGTCGGCCCGAGCGCGCGGTCGAACTCGCCGCCCGCTACGGCGTGGTGGCCGTCTCCAACGCCGAGGCCGCCAAGCTGGCCGACACCCTGATCCTGGCGGTCAAGCCGCAGGACATGGGCACCCTGCTGGAGGAGCTGGCCCCGCACATCAGCCCGGACCGGCTGGTGATCTCGGCGGCGGCCGGCGTGCCCACCGCCTGGTTCGAGGAGCGGCTGGCGGCCGGCACCCCGGTCGTCCGGGTGATGCCCAACACGCCGGTGCTGGTGGACGAGGGGATGAGCGTCATCTCCGGCGGCTCGCACGCGCGGGAGGAGCACCTGGCACGCGCCGAGGAGATCTTCAGCTCGGTCGGCAAGGCGCTGCGGCTGCCGGAGTCCCAGCAGGACGCGGCCACCGCGCTGTCCGGCTCCGGCCCGGCCTACTTCTACTTCCTGGTGGAGGCCATGACGGACGCGGGCATCCTGCTCGGCCTGCCCCGGCAGGTGGCGCACGACCTGATCGTGCAGTCCGCGATCGGCGCCTCGGTGATGCTGCGCGACTCCGGCGAGCACCCGGTGAAGCTGCGGGAGGCGGTCACCTCCCCGGCCGGGACGACCATCGCCGCCATCCGCGAGCTGGAGAACCACGGGGTGCGGGCCGCGCTGCTGGGTGCCCTGGAGGCGGCCCGGGACCGTTCCCGGGAGCTGGCCTCCGGCGGGAAGTGATCGCGCGCGACCCCTCCCGCAATCGCGGCGCAGCCCCTACGCTCTCGGCCACCGTCGTCCGTACCGGCCAGTAGCGAGGTTCCCGCATGAGTGCCGCGCCGTCCGTGCAGCCCGTCCCGTCCCCGATGGCGCGCGGCCTGCGCGTCGGGCGGGCGGCGCTCGCCGTCAGCTTCCTGCTCCAGGGCACCACCTTCGCGCTGCTGGTCACCTGCATCCCGGAGATCCAGCACCGGTACGGGCTGAGCGACGGGCTGCTGCCGGTCTTCCTGGCCGCGGTGCCGGTCCTGGCCGGGGTGGGTTCGATCCTCTCCGAGCAGCTGGTGAAGCGCACCGGCGCCCGGGCCGTGCTGCGGGTGGTCCAGCCGGCGGTCTGCCTCAGCCTGGCGGGCGCCGGGCTGGGCGGTTCGCTGTGGCAACTCGCCCTAGCGCTGGGCGCGTTCGGGCTGCTGGTGGGCGCTCTGGACGCCAGCATGAACATGCTGGGGGTGGGGCTGCAGCACCGCTACGGCCGCTCGATCATGATCGGGTTCCACGCCGCGTTCAGCCTCGGCGGCATCCTCGGCGCGGCGATCGCGGGCCTCGGCTCGCACTACGACCTGGGGCTGCCGGTGCTGTTCGGCACGGCCGGGGCGGTGGTCGCCCCGCTCGCGGTGCTGACCGGCACGCGGTTCGCCGGCCCGGCCGAACTCGGCGACGCCGTCCGGGAGGCCGCCGAGGCCGCCGCCCGGTCCATCCCGTGGCGCCCGCTGCTGCCGCTGTGCCTGGCGATGGCCTTCGCCTACATCGCGGACGCCTCGGTCTCCAACTACAGCGTCAAGTACCTCACCGACGGCCTGGGCAGCCGCGAGGACCTGGCCAAGCTCTCCTACCTCGGCTACATGGTCGCGATGTTGCTCGGCCGGGCCCTGGGCGACCGCGCGGTGCAGCGCTTCGGCGCCGTCGCGGTGGTGCGCGGCGGCGCGGCGCTGGCCGCGCTCGGCTTCGGACTTGCCGCGGTGGCCCCCACGGCCTGGGCGGGCATCGCCTCGTTCACCGTGCTCGGCTTCGGCATCTGCGCGGTCATCCCGCAGGTGTTCGCGGCCGGCGGGCGGCTCTTCCCGGCCGACTCGGACGCCGCCGTGGCCCGGCTCAACCTCTTCAACTACGTGGGCTTCCTGATCGGTTCACCGCTGGTGGGGGCGATCGCGGACGCCGGCTCGTACCGCTGGGCGCTGCTCGCCCCGATGCTGCTGGTGCTCGCCGTGCTGCCGCTGGCCGAGCGCTTCGCCCCGGCCCCGGTGGCGGCGCCCGCCGCGGCGTGACGGCCCGGGACCGTCCGCGAAGGGTCGGCGTGCCCTGACCGCCGCAGGTCCGCCGCCACCCACTACGGTGGAGGCCATGCCCGAAGCCGAGCGTGACACCCCCTGCGGCCTGCACCTCTTCTGGGACGAGGCCGTCACCGCCTACGACTTCGGCCCCGGCCACCCGATGGACCCGACCCGGCTGGCGCTCACCATGCGCCTGGTCGAGGCCCTCGGGCTGGACACCGGGCCGGGGGTGACCGTCCGCTCCGCGCCGGCCGCCGGGGAGTCCACCCTGCAACTGGTGCACACCCGGGAGTACGTCGAGGCGGTCAAGCACGCCGCCGCGCACCCCGAGCTGTCGGATCCCCGGCACGGGCTGGGCACCGACGACAACTGGTCCTTCCCCGCGGTCCACTCGGCCTCCGCGCTGATCGCCGGTCAGTCGGTCGCCGCCGCCGAGGCGGTCTGGCGCGGCGACACCCCGCACGCCGTCAACTTCGCCGGCGGACTGCACCACGCGATGCCCGGCAAGGCCTCCGGCTTCTGCGTCTACAACGACCCGGCCCTGGCGATCGCCCGGCTGCTCGAACTCGGCGCCGAACGGGTCGCCTACGTCGACGTGGACGTCCACCACGGCGACGGTGTCCAGGAGGCCTTCTGGAACGACCCCCGGGTGCTGACGATCTCGTTGCACGAGCACCCGGCCACCCTCTTCCCGCAGACCGGCTGGCCCACCGAGACCGGCGGCCCGGAGGCCCCCGGCTCCGCCGCCAACCTGCCGCTGCCGGCCGGCACCGGGGACGCCGGCTGGCTGCGCGCCTTCCACGCCCTGGTGCCCGAGCTGCTCGAAGCCTTCCGGCCGCAGGTCCTGGTCACCCAGCACGGCGCGGACACCCACCTGGAGGACCCGCTCGCCCACCTCGCCGTCACCGTGGACGCCCAGCGGCTGATCGCCGAGGAGCTGCACGAGCTGGCCCACCGGCACACCGGCGGCCGCTGGGTGGCCACCGGAGGCGGCGGCTACGCGGTGGTGGACGTCGTCCCGCGCACCTGGACCCACCTGGTCGCCACCGCGGCCGGCCGGCCCGTCGACCCGGCCACCGAGACCCCCGAGGGCTGGCGCGCCGAGGTCTACCGCCGCACCCGCCGCCCCGCCCCGCTGCGGATGACCGACGGCGCCCGCCCGGCCTGGCGCGACTTCGAAGCGGGTTACGATCCGGCGGACCGACTCGATCAGGCCATCCTCGCGAGCCGCCGCGCGGTGTTCCCCCACCACGGACTGCTGGCCTGAATCAGCCGCCCCGGCCAGGCACAGGGCGGGCCGTGCGTACGCCGACCGGTGCCATCCGCCGGGTGGCTACATACTGCAACGGTGCTATCTCCCACGGTACGAGGACTGCATCTCCCCTCTTCCCACTGGTACCACCCATAACTACTCTGGGGATACACGTGTGCCGGTGGAGTCACCGGAGGGGAAGCCGGTGCCTTGCACACGGGTTAAGGGTCGGGTGATGGTCATGAGTTCCGTCGAGCGTCCCCTGCAGGAAGTCGTCTTCCTGACCGTGGCCGAGGTCGCCGCGGTCATGCGGGTGTCCAAGATGACCGTGTACCGGTTGGTGCACAGCGGAGAGCTGCCGGCCATCCGGGTCGGACGGTCCTTCCGGGTGCCCCAGCAGGCGGTGCACGAGTACCTCAAGGAGTCCTACGTGCGGCTTGAGAGCGCGTAGCCGGCGGGTCGGGCGGGGGCGCGTCCGCAGCCGTGGGCGCGCCCCCGTTCGCCCCGGATTTCCCGGGAGTTTCCCGGCTGCCGGGAGTGCGATTTACAGGCCCGGCCAGGCGGACGGTAGGCTAGGCCCTCACGTCAGTCGTATGGACTCCGTCTCTCACGGACGAGAGTCTCAGTGAGCGAGGGTTGTTCCGTGGGCTCTGTCATCAAGAAGCGTCGCAAGCGTATGGCCAAGAAGAAGCACCGCAAGCTTCTCAAGCGCACGAGGGTCCAGCGTCGCAACAAGAAGTAAGCGCCCCCCGGCCGCGCCCAGCGAGCCCAGCGCTTCCACCGCCCGTCCCGGCCCGAGTGGCCAGGGGCGGGCGGTGTCGTTTCACGGCCCGGCGCGGCGGCGCGGTACGGTTCCAGCAGGCCGCTCGGGTCGAGGGAATGGGGTGCAGCACCGTGGGCGTGGTCGTGCTCGTCACCGGCGTGGCACGCCATCTCGGTGCCCGCTTCGCCGCGGAGGTCCGCCGCCGGCCGGGCGTGGACCGGGTCGTCGGCGTGGACGTGCAGCCGCCGCGGCTGCCGGTCGAGGAGCCGGACGGTCCCGCCGCGCCGTACACCTTCCACCAGCTCGACCTGCGCCGCCCCGCGGTCTCCCGGGTGATCGCCGAGCACCGGGTGGACACCGTGGTGCACCTCAGCGTCAGCGCCACCGGTCTGGGCTCCACCAACCGCTCCGCGGTGAAGGAGTCCAACGTCATCGGCACCATGCAGCTGCTCGGCGCCTGCCAGAAGGCCCCCGGGGTGCGCAGGCTGGTGGTGAAGTCCACCACCGGCGTCTACGGCTCCGCGCCCCGCGACCCGGCGGTGTTCAGTGAGCGGATGCAGCCGAAGGACCCGCCGGGCGGCGGCTTCGCCAAGGACGCGGCCGAGGTCGAGGGCTACGTGCGCGGCTTCGCCCGGCGCCGCCCGGACGTCGCGGTGACGGTGCTGCGCTTCGCCAACATCATCGGCCCGGGCGCCGACACGCCGCTCAGCGAGTACTTCGCGCTGCCGGTGCTGCCCACCGTGCTCGGCTACGACCCCAGGCTCCAGTTCGTCCACGAGGACGACGCGGTCGCGGTGCTCTGCCGGGCCGCCGGGGAACCCGCTCCGGACACCGTCAACACCGGCACCTTCAACGTGGCGGGGGAGGGCGTGCTGCTGCTGTCCCAGTGCGCCCGCCGGCTCGGCCGCCCCACCCTGCCGCTGCTGCTGCCCGCGGTCAGCTGGATGGCCGGACTGGCCCGGCAGACCCGGCTGGTGGACGTCTCGTCGGAGCAGCTGCGGCTGCTGACCCACGGCCGGGTGGTGGACACCACCCGGCTGCGGGAGGTGTTCGGCTACCGCCCGGAGTTCAGCACGCCGGAGGCCTTCGCCGACTTCGCCGCCGCCCAGGGCCCCGGCCTGCTGCCGCCCGAGCGGCTGGCCGCCGCCACCGACCGGCTGGCCGCCCTGCTCGGTCCGGAGGCCGGGGCCGCCGTTCCGAACGCCGTACCGAACCGCCCCCGCCGACCGAGGAGCTGACCCGCGATGAGTGCCGCCGCCGAGAACGTGCCGGGTGAGGCCAAGGTCATCCCGATCGAGTCCGCCCCCAGCTGGAGCTCTCCCGAGGGCCCCGGCCTGGCCGACCGGCTCGCCGGAGCCGTCGGCGGGGCGCTGTCCGGGCAGCTCGGCCCGGCGGCCACCCGGCTGTTCGGCAAGGGCTGGGAGGGGCGGGCCACCGAGGGGCTGGCCTTCCTGCGCCGCCGGATCACCGGCGACTACGAGGTGGACGAGTTCGGCTTCGACCGGGAGCTCACCGAGGAGGTGCTGCTCTCGCTGCTGCGCCCGCTGGCCGAGAAGTACTTCCGGATCGACGTCCAGGGGATCGAGAACATCCCGGCCGAGGGCGGCGCGCTGATCGTCGCCAACCACTCCGGCACCCTCCCGCTGGACGCCCTGATGACCCAGGTGGTCATCCACGACCACCACCCGCACCACCGGCACCTGAGGATGCTGGCCGCGGACCTGGTCTTCGTGCTGCCGGGCGTCAACGAACTGGCCCGCAAGGCCGGCCACACCCTGGCCTGCAACGAGGACGCCCAGGCGCTGCTGGAGCGGGGCGAGGTGGTCGGGGTCTGGCCGGAGGGCTTCAAGGGGATCGGCAAGCCGTTCTCCGAGCGCTACAAGCTCCAGCGCTTCGGCCGCGGCGGTTTCGTCTCCTCGGCGCTGCGGGCCAGGGTGCCGATCGTGCCGTGCTCGATCGTCGGGGCGGAGGAGACCTACCCGATGATCGGCAACGTGAAGACGCTGGCCCGGCTGCTCGGCCTGCCGTACGTACCGATCACGCCGACCTTCCCGTGGCTGGGGCCGCTCGGGATGCTGCCGCTGCCGACCAAGTGGACGATCCGCTTCGGCGAGCCGATCGCCACCGACGGCTACCCGGCGGAGGCGGCGGACGATCCGATGCTGGTCTTCGACCTGGCCGACGAGGTGCGCGAGACCATTCAGCACACCCTGTACCAGCTGCTGGTGCAGCGTCGGTCGGTGTTCTTCTGATCCGACGTGCCCAGGTGTGACGGTGCCCCGGCGGAGTCCGCTCCGCCGGGGCACCGTCACACCGCACCGCTCAGCTGCCGCCGAGGATCCGCAGCCCGGGCAGCAGACCCGGGATCAGCGGGGGGACGTCCACCCCCTGCTGGGCACCCGTCGGCGTGCTGGGCGGGCCGGACGGCGGCTGCGGCACCTGCGGCGGGGCCGCGTCGGCGCTCGGCGAGGGCCTGCCCGCGCCGGAGAGCCCGCTGGTGAGGTCGCCGACCAGCCCGTTGACCGCGTCCGGGGCGCTGCTGGGCAGGGTGCTCGGCAGGCCGGCGCCCTTCCCGGTGCCGGCCGTACTGCCGGGGCCCGCCGGGGCGTGGTCGGCACCGGGACGGTTGCCCGTGCTGCCCTGGGACTGCCCGGAGCCGGTCGCGGCGCCGGAGCCGTTGGCGTCGGATCCGGCCGGGGAGCCGCCGGTCGAGGAGGACGAGGCGTCGCCCGCTCCGGTGCCGGCCGGGCCACCGCTCTTGGCGGGGGGCTGGGCCAGGCGCAGGGGCGCGACGTCCTCGCTTATGTCGTCGAAGAGCTGGTCGACCAGGTGTGCCTGCTCGGTCAGTTGGACCGGCAGTCGGCCCTGGAGCTCGCTCCAGCGGCCGTCCTCGTCGTGGGCGAAGCCGGCCAGCGCGCGCATCGGGTCCAGCGAGCCGTTGCTGCGGTAGACCGAGCGCAACAGGTCGCGGCCCTTGAGGGCGTCGGCGTGCATGTCGTCCAGCGCCTGGCGGACCCGGTCGACGGTGGCCGGGCTGAGCACGGTGCTCGAACCGGTCTGGCCGACCAGGGCGTTGGCCTCGCCGAGCCGGGTGGCGGCGTTGTCGAGCAGCAGCCGGCCGCGTTCCGAGTCGGAGCCCGCGAGGTCCAGCCGGAGCCCTTCGAGGCCGCGCTTCATGCCGTACAGCGTGTCCCCGGGGAGGGCGCTGGAACTCGCGGCGGCGGCCCCGGCCAGGCTGCCGACGGCGAGCCCGGCGACCAGCCCGCCGATCGCGAAGCGGCGGCTCCACCGGCCGCGCGGCGCCGTCCGGATGGCCCGGTGGCGGCGCTGGCGGGGCACCGCGGCGCCCGGCCCGCCAGCGAAGGCCTGCTCGAACGCGGCCATCAGCTGGGCTCGTTGGACCGTCCGGACCTCCTGGTCCAGGGCCGGTCCGGGTAGCGCCACCAGTGCGTCGGCCAGGCCGACCAGTTCGGCCATCGCGACCGAACCCGCTTCGGCGGAAGCGGTGTTGGCCGAATCGGCGCCGGCCGTGCGGCGTTGCTCCGCCTGGTGGGCCTCCAGCGCCTCGGCGAAGGCCTTCGCCCGCCGGTGCTCCAGCACGTTTGCCGTCACGGGCCACACCTCCCTTCGTCGTTGTCGACACCCCGGCCTGCCGGACGGTTGCCCCGGCGGGCCAAAGCCACTCCATCGGGTGACAGGTCGCAATTCGGCTTGACCGTACGCCTGGTGGGGGCTTGCACGCTGGGCAACGAGCGGTACGGGCGGTCGGTTACGCACGGCTGATCATCGGACCGACCGTTCACCCGGACGTGTCGGTCGGGTACGCGGGGTGACGGGCCGCCGGGCCGTCGCCGGACCAGGGCCCGTCCGGGCCCTGTCTCCCCCTCGGTCACCGTCGCCTCACCGCGCGTCGGGCGGGAGGAGCCGGGCCAGGGTGCGCACGGCGCGGTACTGGAGGGTCTTGATGGCACCCTCGTTCTTGCCCATGATCCGCGCCGTCTCGGCCACCGAGAGCCCCTGGAGGAAGCGCAGCGTCACGCACTCCTGCTGCTGCGGGTTGAGCCGGCGCACCGCGTCCAGCAGGGCGGCGTTGGAGAGCGACTCCAGCACCGACTCCTCCGGGCTGCGCTCGCACTCGTTGGAGTCGAGCATCTCGCCGGTGGTGACCTCCAGCCGGAACCGGCTGGACTTGAAGTGGTCGGCGACCAGGTTGCGGGCGATGGTGACCAGCCAGGCGCCGAAGTCCCGGCCCTGCCAGGTGAAGGTGCCGATCCGGCGCAGCGCCCGCAGAAAGGTCTCGCTGGTGAGGTCCTCGGCGGTGGCCCGGCTGCCGACCCGGTAGTAGATGTAGCGGTAGACAGTGTCCGCGTAGTGGTCGTAGAGCCGGCCGAAGGCCTCGCTCTCGCCCGCCTGGGCCCGCTCGACCAGCTCCATGATCGGGTTGTGCTCGGTCTCGTAGCCGGGGCTCGGCGCGGTGCGGGTGCGGCTGCGGCCGACCCCGGTGGTGCCGGTGCGGCCGCGCGAGCCGGTGCCGGTGGAGCCGGCGGCGGTGGTGCGCAGCGCCAGGCCCGGGCCGTGCTGGTGGCCGAACGGCACGCCGGCGGGCACGAGTTGGGGTGAGGCGGCGAGCTGGCTGCGGAGCAGGGTGCGCAGCAGGTCCAGGCCGGTGGAGATCTGCCGCTCGGCGGTCGGGCGGCCGCGGAGGCCGGTGCGGGGGCGCAGGGGCGCGGACGACGGGCGGGAGGGTGCAGGCGCGTCGTTCCGGACGGGTGGGTACACGGGACTCCCAGAGGCAGAACTGTGGACGGATCACCTCCGCCTGCGCGGAGAGCACTCCCCATGGCACCCGTTCGAGCGGGATGCATGGGTGACGTGCATCCAGGAGAGAATAACGCTTTGTGCAATGACAGCTACACCGTGTGGTCGAAGTGGTCGTTTGGGATCCATTTGTTGTGCATATTCGGCTGACACTGACCGGAGATGTCATCGTTCCTCCGGCTCAACGTGACCGTTCGGGCGCCCAGGGTGACCAATTCGGGGGTACTGCGGGCGGTTTCCCAGCCTTGGGGCCCGGCAACCCCCGACTTTCCCGGACTGGCGAACAATCAGAACCGGTCATGGGGAGACAAGTTCGCGCATCGGGCTCGGGCGGCCGGGCGGCGCCGGGCAGTTCGCTCGTACGAGGGGGCAGGTCAGACCGCTGATTGACGCTCCGTCACCCACCGGGGGGAGGGGCAGAAACGGTTCCCTGGACGGGAGTCGGGAGGCCGTCCGGCCCGCTCCGGGGGTGGCTCAGCCGTGTCGGCGACGACGCCGCAGCGCCACCGCGGCCGCCGTCGCGCCGGCCGCCACCCCGAGCGCTGCCGCCGCCGGCAGCCCCACCCGGGCCGCCTTGCGGCCGGTCCGGAAGTCGCGCACCCGCCAGCCCTGCGCCCGGGCGTGCCGCCGCAGCGCGCCGTCCGGGTTCACCACGTACGGGTGGCCGACCAGCGAGAGCATCGGGATGTCGTTGGCCGAGTCGCTGTACGCGGCGCACCGGTCGAGGTCCAGCCGCTCGCACCGGGCCAGGGCGCCCACCGCGGCGGCCTTGGCCGGCCCGTGCAGCAGGTCGCCGACCAGCCGCCCGGTGTAGTGGCCGTCCCGGGCCTCGGCGACGGTGCCCAGCGCGCCGGTCATGCCGAGCCGCCGGGCGATGATCCGGGCGACCTCCAGCGGGGCGGCGGTCACCAGCCAGACCCGCTGGCCCGCGTCCAGGTGCATCTGGACCAGCGCGCGGGTGCCGGGCCAGATCTTGTCGGCGACGACCTGCTCGAAGACCTCCTCGCAGATCGCCTCCAGGTCGGCGGTGCGCTTCCCGGCGACGATGCCGAGGGCGGTGTTGCGGGCGTCCGAGATGTGGTCCGGGTCCTCGGTGCCGTGCAGCCGGAACATGGCCTGCTGCCAGGCGAAGCGGGCGATGTCGCGGCGGGTGAGGAAGCCGTGGCGGTAGAGGCCGACGCCGAGGTAGAAGATGGCCGCGCCGCGCAGGATGGTGTTGTCGCAGTCGAAGAAGGCGGCGGCGCGCGGGTCGTCCCGGTCCGGGGTGTGGTTCCCGGCCGGCGCCTTGGGGGCCTTCCCGGGCCTGCCGGTGGCGGGGGCCCCGGTGCTCACCGCCGTCGCCGGCCCGGGGGTGTCCGCGGTGGGGCCGTCCGTCGCGAGGGGGGACAGCGGCTCGGCGCGCAGCGCGGCCTCGGCGGCCGCGGCGGCGGCCTCGCCCGCCAGGGCGCTCCGCTCGGTGGAGGAGCGCCTCGCCTGGGTGAGCCTTCGGAGCACGGCCATGTCATCGAGCATATCCAGCCGGGAGGGGAGCGGCCGTGACGGAGCCGTGCCCGTGCGGTGAACAGCTCCCCCGGCCCACCCCCGGGGTGTCCCGGGGGCGGCGGGCGAGGCGCACTGGCGCACAATGACGGGGTGAGCCCACTGCTGCGACGCAAGAGCCCCGAGCCGGCGGACCGTACCGTGACCCTGGTCGCCAAGCCCGGCTGCCACCTGTGCGACGAGGCGCGGGAGGTGATCGTCCGGGTGGCGGCGGAGCTGGGAGCGGCCTTCGAGGAGAAGGACATCACCCAGGACGAGGAGCTCTACCGTCGCTACTGGGAGCAGATCCCGGTCACCCTGGTCGACGGCCGGCAGCACGACTTCTGGCGGGTCGACGAGAGCCGGCTGCGCAAGGCCCTGGGCGCCTGAGGAGCCGTTCGTCCGTGTGCCACCACCCCCGCCGACCGGCGGGGGCGGTTCGCCGAATCGTTGCCGAAGACACTCCGTTCCGGCTTGGGGCGGGGCGCCTCGGTCGGCTTACGATCGGACGCGTTTGCGCCCGTGGGGGGCTGAGCACACGAGGAGTGCCGCCATGCTTCCCCGCCCGACCCCAGCTACGCCCGAAGCCCTGCCCGGCGGCAGGGGCTTCGCCGTGGTGGACGTCGAGGCGACCGGCCGCAGCCCGTGGCGGCACCGGGTGGTCGAGGTGGCGGTGGTGCTGCTGAACGAGCGGCTCGGCCCCGAGGGGGAGTTCGCCACCCTGCTGGATCCGCTGGGCCCGGTCGGCCCGACCCATGTGCACCGGATACGCCAGGCGGACGTCGAGGGCGCCCCGCGGTTCCGGGAGATCGCGCCCCGGTTGCTGGAACTGCTGGCGGGCCGGGTGCTGGTCGGTCACCACGTCAGCTGCGACCACGCCTTCCTGGACCGCGAGTTCGCCCGGATCGGGGTGCCGCTGCCGCCCGTCCCGCTGCTGTGCACGATGCGGCTGGCCCGCGCCCACCTGCCGGAGATCCGCGGCTACGGGCTGGCGGCCTGCGCGGAGGCGGCCGGTCTGGGCTGGTACCCGGCGCACACCGCGCTCGGCGACGCCCGGGTGACCGCCGAGCTGCTGCGGCACTGCGTGGGCGCCCCGTCCTGTCCGCCGGACGACTGGGCCGGCCCGCTGCGCGAGGCCGCCCGGGTGCCCTGGCCGCGGCTGGGCCGGGCCCGCTCCCGTCCGTCCGGAGGGCCCGTGCCACTGCTGCGCCGGGAGGCGCCGCACGGCCCCTGGCTGCCCGGCTCCGCGGCCCCGGAGCTCGTCCTGACGCAGGCCGGTGCTATGTGTTCGACGGCGTGATGCGCATCACTGTGCGGGGACAAATCGGACACCATCTTTGTGCACACGTTCACAAACGCTTAGCCTGGCTGCCAAAGCCCAGCTTCACCCACAGGAGCACCGTGGCAATCGGCCGATCACCACAGAGCAGTTCGCAGACGCCTGACCAGGGCGCCGCGCGCCGACCCTCGCGTGCCCGGGGCATCCCGGAGGCGACCGTCGCCCGGCTCCCCCTCTACCTGCGGGCCCTCACCGCACTCTCCGAGCGCTCGGTGCCGACCGTCTCCTCCGAGGAACTGGCCGCCGCGGCCGGCGTGAACTCGGCCAAGCTGCGCAAGGACTTCTCCTACCTCGGCTCCTACGGCACCCGCGGCGTCGGCTACGACGTCGAGTACCTCGTCTACCAGATCTCCCGCGAGCTCGGTCTGACCCAGGACTGGCCGGTCGTCATCGTCGGCATCGGGAACCTCGGCCACGCCCTCGCCAACTACGGCGGTTTCGCCTCCCGCGGCTTCCGGGTCGCCGCCCTGTTGGACGCCGATCCGAACGTGGTCGGTTCCACCGCCGCCGGACTGCCGGTGCGCCACATGGACGAGCTGGAGTCGATCGTCGAGAGCCAGCACGTCTCGATCGGCGTGATCACCACCCCGCCCGGCGCCGCCCAGCAGGTTTGCGACCGGCTGGTCGAGGCAGGCGTGACGAGCATCCTGAACTTCGCCCCGACCGTGCTGACCGTTCCGGACGGCGTGGACGTGCGCAAGGTGGACCTCTCCATCGAGCTGCAGATCCTCGCCTTCCACGAGCAGCGCAAGGCCGGGGAGGAGCCCGACCGCACCGAGTCGGTGCTGGACCGCGCCCCCGGTCCGGTCCGGGCGGCCGCCGCCAAGCTGCGCCGGGCGGCCGGCGGCAGCGGCAAGGGCCGCGCCGGAGCCGAACCGGTGGCCAAGGACCAGGCCGAGCAGGCCGCCAAGGGCAAGGCCGCCAAGGGCGGCGAGGGCGAGCTGTCCGCGGTGATGCCCGCATGAACACCGAGAGCTGTGGGGGGCGGGCATGAGTCTTCTCGTCGTCGGACTGAGCCACCGGACGGCGCCGGTCGGCGTGCTGGAGCGCGCCGCCCTGACCGGTGAGGTGCCGACCCGGCTGCTGCACGACGCGGCCGCGTCCTCGACCGTCGCCGAGGCCGCCCTGCTCAACACCTGCAACCGGATCGAGCTGTACGCGGACGTGGACAAGTTCCACGCCGGCGTCGCCGAGCTGTCGCTGCTGCTGGCCCACCACAGCGGGGTGGACCTGGAGGAGCTGACCTCCCACCTGTACGTCCACTACGAGGACCGTGCCGTCCACCACCTGTTCTCGGTGGCCTGCGGCCTGGACTCGATGGTGGTCGGCGAGGGCCAGATCCTCGGCCAGCTGCGCGACGCGCTGGCCAAGGCCCAGGAAGAGCACACCGCCGGACGCGGTCTGAACGAGCTGTTCCAGCAGGCCCTGCGGGTCGGCAAGCGGGCGCACAGCGAGACCGGCATCGACAAGGCCGGCCAGTCGCTGGTCACCTTCGGCCTGGAGCAGGTCGCCGCGGGCGCGGGCGAGATCGCCGGCAAGCGCGCGCTGGTGGTCGGGGCCGGCTCGATGAGCTCGCTGGCCGCCGCCACCCTGGTCCGCTCCGGCGTCACCGACCTGCTGATCGCCAACCGGACGCCGGCCCGCGCCGAGCGCCTGGTGGAGATCCTCGGGCCGGACGTGGCCCGCACCCTGGACCTCGCCAAGGTGCCGGAGGCCCTGGCCGACGTCGACCTGGTGATCTCCTGCACCGGCGCGGCCGGCGTGGTGGTCCGGGCGGAGGACGTGGCCGCCGCGGTCGCCGTCCGCACCTCCCCGGAACCGCTCGCCCTGCTCGACCTCGCCATGCCGCGCGACGTCGACCACGCCGTGCACGAACTCGACGGCGCCCTGCTGGTCGACCTGGAGAGCCTCTCCCACGCGCACGCCGCCAGCCCCGGCGCCGGCGACGTCGACGAGGTCACCCGGATCGTCGCCGACGAGGTCACCGCCTTCGGCGCCGCCCAGCGGGCCGCCAGGATCGCGCCGACCGTGGTCGCGCTGCGGGCGATGGCCTCCGACGTGGTCGCCGCCGAACTGGGCCGGCTGGGCTCCCGGCTGCCCGACCTCGACGAGCGCTCCCGCGCCGAGATCACCCAGACCGTCCGCCGCGTCGTCGACAAGCTGCTGCACGCCCCGACCGTCCGGGTGAAGCAGCTGGCCGCCGAGCCCGGCGGCGCCTCCTACGCGGACGCCCTGCGCGAGCTGTTCGACCTCGACCCGGCGGCCGTGCACGCCGTGTCGGGCACGCCCGTCGGCGGCCGGCCCCAGCCCTCGGGCGGGGGCACCAGATGAACCGTCAGCCATCCCACGAGTACCACCGGGACGATCACCTCATGAATGGTCAACCGCTCACCGAGCAGGCTCCGGCCGCCGCCCTGCGGCTCGGCACCCGGCGCAGCGCGCTCGCCATGGCCCAGTCGGGCATGGTCGCCCGCGAGGTGACCAGGCTCACCGGCCGCCCCGTCGAGCTGGTCGAGATCACCACCTACGGAGACACCTCCCGGGAGGCCCTCGCGCAGATCGGCGGCACCGGCGTGTTCGTCTCCGCACTGCGGGACGCCCTGCTGGAGGGCCGGATCGACTTCGCCGTGCACTCGCTCAAGGACCTGCCGACCGCCGCGCCCGAGGGCCTGGCGCTGGCCGCCGTCCCCGAGCGCGAGGACGCCCGGGACGCCCTGGTCGCGGCCGAGGGCCTGACCCTGGACGAACTGGTGGAGAAGCTGGCCGGCGCCGGGCGCGCGGCCCGGATCGGCACCGGCTCGCCGCGCCGGATGGCCCAGCTGAACGCCTGGGTCCGGGCCCGCGGGGCGCAGCTGGAGACCGTCGCGATCCGCGGCAACGTGGACACCCGGATCGGCTACGTGTCCGGCGGCGAGCTGGACGCCGTGGTGCTGGCCACGGCCGGCCTCAACCGGTTGGGCCGCGGCGCCGAGATCTCGCAGCACCTCGACCCCGGGCTGATGGTCCCGGCCCCTGGCCAGGGCGCGCTCGCGATCGAGTGCAACTCCGCCGACGCCGGTCTGACCGCCGCGCTCGCCGCGCTGGACCACGCCCCCACCCGGGTCGCCGTGGCCGCCGAGCGCGCCCTGCTGGCCGCCCTGGAGGCCGGCTGCTCGGCCCCGGTGGCCGCACTGGCCACCTGGAGCCGGGAGAACGAACTGCAGCTGGACGGTGTGGTCGGAGACCCCGACGGCGCCGCCCTGCTGAAGATGTCCGCCAACGGTCCGATCGTCCTCGACGAGACCGCCGAGCAGCAGGCGCGGGCCCTCGGCCACGCGCTGGCCGCCCGGCTGCTCGACGCGGGCGCGGCCACCCTGATGGGGGAGCGAGCCCGATGAGCCCCACCGCCGCCACCGACGCCCTGTTCCCGGCCGGGCAGCCCACCGGACGGTGCACCTTCCTGGGGGCGGGCCCGGGGGACCCGGGCCTGCTGACCCTGCGCGCGGTCGAGGTGCTGTCCTCGGCCGACGTCCTGGTCGCCGACCCGCTGACCGCCGCGGCCGTGCGCACCCACTGCCCGGCCGGCGTGCAGGTGCACTCCCCGGCCGCCGAGGGCGCCGACTTCGACCTGGCCAAGCTGGTCGCCGAGGCCGTCCGGGCCGGCAAGCACGTGGTCCGCACCGTCGACGGCGACCCGGGCCTGGACGGCTGCGCCGCCGAGGAGATGCTCAGCTGCGCGGGTGACGGGATCCCCTTCGAGGTGATCCCGGGCGTCGCCCAGTCGGTCGGCGTCCCGGCGTACGCGGGTGTCCCGCTGCGCGGCGCGGCCGGCACCGACGTCCGCTTCGTGGACGGCGTCCAGCTGCTGTCCGGTGCCCCGGTCGACCTGGGCGCGCCGGAGACCACCCTGGTGGTGCGCACCACCCTGGGCCAGCTGCCGGCCACCGCGAGCGCGCTGGTGTCCAACGGCCGCAAGCCGGATTCGGCACTGAGCGCCACCCTGTCGGGCACCACCACCCGTCAGCGCACCTTCACCTCCACGCTGTCCTCCATCGCGGCCGACCTCAAGGCCGCCCGGGTGCTGCCCTCGCCGGTGTCCGCCCCGGTGGACCCGGCGACCTCGGTGATAGCCGTGGTGGGCGAGACGGTCGCCCACCGGGCCTCGCACTCGTGGTTCGAGACCAAGCCGCTGTTCGGCTGGAACGTCCTCGTGCCGCGCACCAAGGAGCAGGCCCACGGCCTGTCCGAGCAGTTGCGTTCGTACGGCGCGGTGCCGCAGGAGGTGCCGACCATCGCGGTCGAGCCGCCGCGCACCCCGCAGCAGATGGAGCGGGCCATCAAGGGCCTGGTCACCGGCCGGTACGAGTGGATCGCGTTCACCTCGGTGAACGCGGTGCGCGCCGTCCGGGAGAAGTTCGAGGAGTACGGCCTGGACGCCCGGGCGTTCGCCGGGATCAAGGTCGCGGCGGTCGGCGAGACCACCGCGCAGGCCCTGGTGGACTTCGGCGTGAAGCCGGACCTGGTGCCCTCCGGCGAGCAGTCCGCGGCCGGGCTGCTGGAGGACTGGCCGCCGTACGACCCGGTCTTCGACCCGATCGACCGGGTGCTGCTGCCGCGCGCCGACATCGCCACCGAGACCCTGGTGGCCGGCCTGGTCGAGCTCGGCTGGGAGGTCGACGACGTGACGGCGTACCGGACGGTGCGCGCCTCGCCGCCGCCGGCCGAGACCCGCGAGGCGATCAAGGGCGGCGGTTTCGACGCGGTGCTGTTCACCTCGTCCTCGACCGTCCGGAACCTGGTCGGCATCGCCGGGAAGCCGCACAACGTCACGGTCATCGCCTGCATCGGCCCGGCCACCGCCAAGACCGCCGAGGAGCACGGCCTGCGGGTCGACGTGATGGCCCCGGCGCCGTCGGCGGCCGCGCTGGCCCAGGCGCTGGCAGACTTCGGAGCCAAGCGCCGCGACACCGCGACGGCCGCGGGCGAGCCGGTCTACCGGCCCAGCGAGCGCCGTCCGGGATCCCGCCGCAAGGCCCGCTGAGGCCCGCTGAGGGTCGCCAACCATCCCGCAGGGGGCGGCGGTTCGCCGCCCCCAGCGCTGCACAACCGTTCGGAGAGAGAAGCCGTGTCCGCTGAATTCCCGTACGTTCGCCCCCGTCGTCTGCGGCAGAGCCCGGCGATGCGCCGACTGGTCGCCGAGACCCGGCTGCACCCGGCGGAGCTGATCCTGCCCGCCTTCGTCAGCGAGGGCATCGCCGAGCCGCGGCCGATCGCCTCGATGCCGGGCGTGCTCCAGCACACCCGGGACAGCCTGCGGAAGGCCGCGGTGGAGGCCGCCGAGGCGGGCGTGGGCGGCATCATGCTGTTCGGCCTGCCCGAGGTGAAGGACGCCGTCGGCTCCGAGGGCACCAACCCGGACGGGATCCTGCAGCAGGCCATCCGCGACGTGGTCGCGGAGGTCGGCGACCGGCTGGTGGTCATGTCGGACCTCTGCCTGGACGAGTTCACCGACCACGGCCACTGCGGTGTGCTGGCCGAGGACGGCAGCGTGGACAACGACGCGACCCTGGAGCGCTACGCCGAGATGGCCGTGGTCCAGGCCGAGGCCGGCGTCCACATGGTCGGCCCGTCGGGGATGATGGACGGTCAGATCGCCGTGATCCGGCGGGCGTTGGACGAGGCCGGGCACCAGGACGTCAGCGTCCTCGCCTACACGGCCAAGTACGCCTCCGCGCTGTACGGCCCGTTCCGCGAGGCCGTCAACTCCTCGCTCAAGGGCGACCGCAAGAGCTACCAGCAGGACCCGGCGAACGCCCGCGAGGCGCTGCGCGAGCTGGAGCTGGACCTCGCCGAGGGTGCGGACCTGGTGATGGTCAAGCCGGCCATGCTGTACCTGGACGTCCTGCGGCAGGTCGCCGACGCCTCGCCGGTGCCGGTGGCCGCGTACCAGATCTCCGGCGAGTACTCGATGGTGGAGGCCGCCGCCGCCAACGGCTGGATCGAGCGGGAGCGCACCATCCTGGAGACGCTCACCTCGATCCGCCGGGCCGGTGCCGAGCAGATCCTCACCTACTGGGCGGTCGAGGCCGCCCGGATGCTCAAGCAGCAGTAGGCACGGCGCCGTGGCGCAGACGGAAGGCCGGGCTCCCGCTCAGTGCGGGGCCCGGCCTTCCGGCGTGCCGTTACTTCCAGCCGTTGATGTGGGCGAAGCCGCCGCCACCGCCGGCCAGGTCGGTGGAGGTGGCGGCGCCGCCGACGGCACCGCCGGCGATGATGTCGGAGGTGTGGGCGACGCCCCACTCACCCCCGGCCAGGAACGGCTGGTCGGCGGTGGCGACGAAACCGCCGCCGCCCTCCAGGCCGACGTGCGCGAACGCCGGGGTTGCGGCACCCGCGAGCGCCAGCGCGGCAGTGGCGGTCAGGACGGCCTTGGCCAGCGTGCTCTTCATGGATCTGCCCTCTCTGTGGGAGCGCCCCGCGGGCGCTCTGCCTCTGACTCGTGCTCTGACTCGTGCTCTTCTTCGGTAAGCCCGGAGGGCCCGGGGAGACCTTCCTCCCCGGGCCCTCCGTCCGTGCCATGCCCCTTGATCAGCCGATCAGGTGCGAGACACCACCGTCGCCCGCGGACTGGGTGTTCTGGCCGACGTTGCAGTACTGCTTCGGGTTGACGTTCAGGACCGGCACCTCGACCGGAACCGCGACGCCGATGACGGCGACGGCGATGTTGTGGACCTCCGGCACGCAGATGTTCGGGTTGTCCAGGGCGTGGTAGTTGGCGCTGCCGTTGCCGTGGGTGCCGGTCTGGTTGGTGCCGCCGTTGCCCTGGACGGTGGTGGCCGCGCCGTCCGAGTCGGCGATGGCGGA
Source organism: Kitasatospora sp. NPDC101157 (assembly GCF_044768255.1). Classification (NCBI taxonomy): domain Bacteria; kingdom Bacillati; phylum Actinomycetota; class Actinomycetes; order Kitasatosporales; family Streptomycetaceae; genus Kitasatospora; species Kitasatospora sp. NPDC101157. Next base: position 142,984 of record NZ_JBIWPL010000018.1, read on the forward strand.
AGCCGAGCCGGCGGACATCGCGAGGGCGGCGGCGGCGAGGCCGGCGGCGGCGATGGTCTTCTTGATCATTTCCGGTTTTCCTCTCAAGGATGAATCGGGGAGCGATTCGAGGGTGGTTCGGGGGAGCTGTGCGGGGGAGAGCTGTGGGGTCGTCAGCCGACCAGGTGGGACACGCCCCCGTCGCCGTGGCTCTGGGTGCCCTGGCCGACGGTGCAGTACTGCTTGCCGCCGCTGTTGGCGACCGGGACCTCGACCGGGACGGCCACGCCGAGCACCGCGACGGCGATGTTGTGGATCTCCGGCAGGCAGATGTTCGGGTTGTCCAGGAAGTGGAAGTTCGGGCTGTTGTTCCCGACCGTCCCGGTGAAGTTGGTACCGCCGTTGCCCTCGATGGACGCGGCGGCGCCGTCCGCGTCAGCGATGGCCGAGGCGGGCGCGGCGGCACCGGCCAGCGCGGCGACGGCCAGGCCGGCGGCGGCGAAGGACTTCTGGATCATGGGGAGATCCCTCTCTGAAATGCTTTCGGTTTCCGTGCGTAGCAACGCGTCGAACGCTCAGACCCGGTCTGCAGTCACTGACGTCCAGATCAAAGAATGACGGCACGGAAGGTTACGGGGATTTTTGAAAAGAGTCCGGGAGGCGCGTCCGGGGATGGTTTCCGGTCGGATTATTACGCCGAATCGGTTAACGCCCGCAATCCGAACTCACGGTCACTCGTTGCGCAGATTGCTTTCCGGCTGCGGCCCCGCAGCCCTCCCCGATGGATCCACAGTCCTGGATCCCCAGGACGTCCCCAGTACGGACAGGCAGAACGGTGAAAAGCATGAAGTTCTCCAAGCGGGCCGGCGCGATGCTGCTGGCGGTCGGTGCGGGCGTGCTCGCCTCCCAGGGAGCGGCCTCCGCCGCCAAGGTCACCCCCGACCAGGTCGGAGCCCTGGAGGACAAGCTGTCCACCCAGCAGGTCCCGGCGGACGTACCGCTGACGCCGCTGGGCAGCCACCTCACCGCCGGCATCCCGACCTCGCTGGTCATGCCGCCGGCGCCCGGCCGGACCACCGACAACGGGCTGGTCCCGGACCACCTGGTGCCCCAGCTGACCACCGGCAAGCTCGGCCCGAGCGCCAAGGCCCAGCTGCCGCTCCCGCTGGTCGACCAGAGCGCCGACCTCGGCGAGGTGCTGCTGGAGGCCCCGGCGGCGCCGCTGCAGGCCAGGACCCCCGGCCTGGACGTGGGCAAGCCGCTGGCGCTGGTGCAGGACGGCACCGGCCAGCTCGCCGACGGCCGGCTCCGGGTGGACGAGGTGGACCCGCGGCTGGTGCCCGCCGCCGTGCAGACCGTTCCCGGGGCCACCGCGAGCCTCGGCGGCGACCAGCAGCGGCTCTCCGCCACCGAGGCGGTGAACGACCTGGCCGACACCACCACCGCGACGGCCGCCGGCGTGCTGCAGCAGACCAACGCGACCGAGACGGCCACCGGCACCGCCGCGGGCCTGGTGCAGCAGGCCGACCTCGGCCGTCTGGCCGGCCTGGCCCGGCTCTGAGCCCGTCCCGGACGCGGGGGGGGGGGGGCCCCCCCCCCCCCCCGCCGGGGGGGGGGGGGGGGGGGGCGCCGGGGGGGCCCCCCCCCCCCCCCCCGGCCCCCCCCCCCCCCCCCGGGGGGGGCCG